>NZ_BAKK01000144.1 GCF_000614145.1 Bacteroides faecichinchillae JCM 17102
TTGGCTCAATCTAGTCAATTGACTGATTTCCCGGAAGGTTACACTCCGGAAGAAGTTGGTAAACGTTTAGCCTACCGTTTTGTAGATGGTAAACACGCACTGCATGCCGGTAAATGGATTAGTTATCCGGAGACTTTTAACTGGAACGGTGCCCTTCAATTGGCTAAAATAACCAAGGACAAAAAGCTCTTCAAACTCCTGGAAAATAAATTCGAGCCTTTGTTTACCATGGAAAAGAAGTTACTACCTATCATGAATCATGTCGATTTGAATATGTTCGGAAGCCTGCCTCTGAACCTGTATCAGATGACAAAGAAAAAGAAGTACCTGAAACTGGGACTACCTTACGCTGATACTCAATGGGAGGTTCCTGAGAATGCGAAACCTTCGGAAAAGGAATGGGCCGGCAAAGGCTACTCCTGGCAGACACGTCTTTGGATTGATGATATGTATATGATTACCATCGTACAGACTCAAGCTTACAAGGTAACCAAAGATCGC
>NZ_BAKK01000143.1 GCF_000614145.1 Bacteroides faecichinchillae JCM 17102
AATAAATATATTTGTTGTCTGCAAACCGGCATACGGGTTCTATGCACTAATATACTAACTATTTTAATCATTAAGAAAGGAGGAATTCCTATGAAACATGGCACATCATCCACCGGCGTCTTAGAGTTGTTTGACAGCACGAAGAATAAATTTTGTTAGAAAACCTGTTCCCATCGGATTTTTTACGGCCCCGTTAGTAATACCTGACAGAAGGCTTCCATATTCTTACGGCCTGCACCGGCTTATGCGTAACAGCATGTGACAACAGCCGGAAATAAAACAGATATTATAAAGTATAAACACCCTGATAACAATTATACCATGAACACATTAACTATTCATAGAACAACAAAGTACCCCTTCTTCAAAAAGGAAACGGTAGCCTTGCAGGCTGCCGGCACAAATCAACCAGAAGCGCTACCCGTTCAAACGTATTCGTGCGATGCCGCAAATACCCTGCTTAATAATGTCCGCCCGAACCAACGGAAGCTTTCCCGGCGACTGTGCC
>NZ_BAKK01000142.1 GCF_000614145.1 Bacteroides faecichinchillae JCM 17102
TTTCCAGGTTGAGGATGCTCTCTACGGGGAAGGCGCTACGCTTGCCGCTAATACGGACCGGTTCAATGAGCAGGTTACCGCTTATGACAAGATGGGAAATATTCTGGGTTTGAAGCGTTACGGGCAGACGGCTGCAGGCAGTTACGGATGATCGATCATCTGACTCTGACGTATAACGGTAACCGGTTGCAGGCGGTCAGGGATGCCTGCACAAACTCTGTCTATGGGAATGGTACGGAATTTAAAGACAATTCCAGTCAGATGGTGGAGTATACTTATGATAAGAATGGGAATTTGATTAAAGATTTAAACAAGAATATTAGTAATATCGGATATAATTGTTTAAATTTGCCTGATGAGGTAACCTTTGCGAATGGTAACAGTATCCGGTATGAGTATACTGCTGACGGAACGAAACTTCGTACGGTACATAAGACGGGTGCTGCTACTTTGACAACGGATTACTGTGGCAATGCGGTCTATAAGAATGGGGTGTTGAGGATGTTGCTGAATGAAGCCGGC
>NZ_BAKK01000141.1 GCF_000614145.1 Bacteroides faecichinchillae JCM 17102
CTTTCCTGACTTGCGTGGGATTCCCCGGGAAGTCGTAGGCGGTAAATATCTTATCCTCTCCTCCCAAAGAGTTGTTTCCCCGCTGCTGGATCACACGTCCCCGCTCATCATAATACATCACAGAATAAAGATAACCTGATACTGCTCCGCTGCTGTTCAGTTTCGCCGTCAGCGTTCCGGTTAGCAATCCTTTGACTCCCACTGTCCTGAGTTCATCATATCCTGCTACTTTTTCGTAAGCAGTGGCAGTACCCGAAGGGATACCATTGGAACCGATAAAGTCATAGCGGTCATAATAATTCGCACTCAATACCGTTGGGGTAGTCAGGGTGACTTGTGAGGGAAGCGTATATCCTTTCAGGTCATTGGTCTGACTCGTTCCCTTGAGCCGGGTAGCCTTTAATACGATGTTCTTCAACGGATCATTTGTATAATCCAGTGTATTCCTGCAGGTCCCCGTCAGGACGATCCTTCCAAAAGCGTCCGGTATACTGAAGGACCATTCCCCTTTGGAACGTTGCCCGCCA
>NZ_BAKK01000140.1 GCF_000614145.1 Bacteroides faecichinchillae JCM 17102
ACGGAGAGCCGGATACGCTGGAAGGTGTACGTCCGGTTCGGAGGCGAGTTTTCGGAAACCGACCATAGTAATATGGCACGGCGTCGGCTACTTAGCCTACACTTCAAGTTTCCCGACCTCTCCATGATTGCCTACAACCATCTGCTCAACCACCCGGAGGGGTACAAGGTGAAGCCGCAGTTCTACGTCATCAACTTCGATGACCCTCGCCGCAGCCACCGCTGCAACCCCATCCACCCGGACTTCATGACCGACATTTCGGATGCCTACGAGAGTGCCTACACCATCATGCTCAACCTCAACCGCACGTGGGTGCAGAAGCAGGGCGACTTCTTCGTGGAATCGCCCATCATCCTCTTCGCTGCCATCATCTGGTTCCTGCGCATCTATCAGGGCGGCAGGTATTGCACCTTTCCCCATGCCATCGAACTGCTCAACCGCCGCTACGAGGATGTGTTTCCCATCCTGACGAGCTATCCCGAACTGGAGAACTACCTTTCGCCCTTCATGGACGCTTGGCAAGGGGGAGCGATGGAACAGCTGCA
>NZ_BAKK01000139.1 GCF_000614145.1 Bacteroides faecichinchillae JCM 17102
GGAAGCAATCATCATGCCCAGAGAACTGAAAGAAGTGGCATAACCCAGTATTTCCCCTACATTAGTACGTTTCTTCGATTTACTCGGAACTATGATCTCACAACCAGGCTCAATCTGTTTCTTAGCATTACCCTTTACCCGGGTCACCTCTCCGTTCATGTATACAATGAACTTCTTACTCTTCTTTGCATTATCCGAATAGCCGCCAGCTTGATTCAAATAATAATCAATATCTTTACCTTCCAAATAAGAAACGGTATTAGGAACCATGACAGCACCGTTGATAGTGACTGTATTTGTATTCTTCGGAATGGAAATGACATCACCTTCACGTAAAACGATATTGGAACTGCTTTTAGGATTACGAAGGGCTTTCTCCAAATCAATACCTACGGTAAAAGAATTTTCAACTTCGATTCCCAAAGAATCCATCATCTCTTCTCCCAACTGACGGCGCATCAGACGAATGACATCGGCCATACGTTTCTTTTCATCGGCATTGGCTATACGAGTCAGTTTGGCACCACGCAGATAAGCATAATTTGTAGCACCGCCAGCTTTGTTCACCAGATCAGAGAGACGTTC
>NZ_BAKK01000138.1 GCF_000614145.1 Bacteroides faecichinchillae JCM 17102
ATCTGTACCGGTAGCATTGGAAGTATTTACATTATTCTGTTTCTCGTATAATTCTTTTACACGAATGGCTTGTTCCTTGGTTACACCTTTACGAGCCAATTCTGCGGCCATTTGTTTCTGTTCCTTGCCTTGTTTGATACCCTCTTTAACGTACTCGAGGACTTGCTGGTCGCTCATGCTCTGAGCCAACAGAGAAGAACTACTACACAGCAGTAAAGAAAATAGAAATATGCGAAATAAATTTTGTATTTTCATTTATTATTTAGAAATTTTCAATTGGTTCAAACGATTCGGTCAATTCATGGTAGACGGTCAATAGCTGTTCTTTTAAAGAAGAAGCGGAAAGCGTTTGGAGGACATGCCGGGAACGAACAAGAGTATTATATTTCTTCGACTCTTCTTCCGGATTGGCATACATAGAAACACTGTATCCCAACAATAAAGCTAAACATAGAGAAGCATCCTGCTCCATTGTCTCACCCCGCAAGGGATACAATTCATTAAGCTGATTACGAATGCTTTGGTGCAGTTGAGAAAAATCATCGGAATATAAGTAACAAACGTCACTCCCAACAGGAAGTAACCGACGCACAGAACGTAACA
>NZ_BAKK01000137.1 GCF_000614145.1 Bacteroides faecichinchillae JCM 17102
TAAAAGGGAAGGAAATGAAACCAAACAAGTCTATCGATAGATTGCCAATAAATGTGTTTGGTAGGATCAGGGAAAGGCTAAATGTAACCCCTATGTCATTTAAAGAAATAACAGAGGAAGAAATACAAGAGATTAAAAAGAAAATAACCATGTGGCCGCCGGAAAAGGCAAAGGAAACGTTTAACGCACAGTATGTGATTACCTATCCGATTAAAAGCAAGAAATCCGTATATATGGGTAAATATACACATAAGATGGACTTGATGATGACAAAATGGGGAGAGCATCTGACTGTCTCATTTCTGGTTACTAAAAAAGGGAATAAGAATATTGAGAAATATATTAAGGATGTGGAGGAAGCATTTTGGTTTGAAGATTGATGGGTGATAATAATGTCGCATAAAACAATTTACAAACATGAATAATATAAAAAGATTATTATCAATAATATGCGTCATTGTATACTTAATCCCTGTATACGGACAGAAAGATACAATCACAGCAGATGGATTATATCTTAAATATAATATTCCAAGTTATCATAGAAGTAACCTTACAATGCAGGATATAAAAAAATATTAGATGGAGAAATGGATTCCCCTGCTCCTAAGGATTCTGATATGGAAAGAGGAGAATTAGCTAGGCAGACG
>NZ_BAKK01000136.1 GCF_000614145.1 Bacteroides faecichinchillae JCM 17102
GGCCAGTACCTCCGATCGTGTGGCATTCTCTATCATGCAACCGGGAAACGGCCCCGGTATCCCCAGAGATACGTAATGGGAGTTCCGTCCTTTCCCAGCACCTCAGCCACATTGTTATATAAGTCGTAAGCCGTATAGACCACCTCATCCCGAAATTCCGTTTCCCGGTCCGTCGCTGAAACCACCCTATCGGGCAGGATTGTCCCTTCCCTGAAGAGGATACGGTTCTCTTTCCAGCTATCCCCTTCCGTATGCCGGTGCATCGAGAGAATTCCCGGAAACTGCCCGTCCAGATAATCGTACTCGTCAACGGACAAGCCTTCGTCACTGCGGACGGTGGTTATCCTGCGAGGTTCCAGAGAAACTCCCGGCAGCTGAGAGAATTCATACTCGAATGTCTTGGTTTCCTTGTAAGACTCAAACTCATAAGGAGGCTGGTCATGAGGGACCTGTTCACGAGTCTCTACGGTATATTCCCTTGTAAGGAATGTATACGATCCGGGATCCAGATAGAAGGTGGACTGGGCAGGAACACCGTCTTGGGCAGGATAGAAGCTGCCGGTATTGAATACGTTATCCCACGAATATACTCCCGGATTGTTTTCGCAAACTTCCCGGCTGACAGAGATACGGCGTACCGGAATATCGATACTGACCACA
>NZ_BAKK01000135.1 GCF_000614145.1 Bacteroides faecichinchillae JCM 17102
TCCGGCAAGTCCGGAGGTCTTTACCCGCGGAGTCACAGTGATGATGTGGGGGTGCCCGGCACTGGTGTGCATGTACAGGGTGTCCCGGGACTGGGCGGAAGTACCGCCGGGATACAGGGACAGGACCAGGAACGATAGAAGGGTTCCCAATGTCCGCATATTTTTGATAGTTCGTAGCGTTTTCATAATTCTTCGTTATTTGATTCTATTTCTGATTCTTGTTTTATTCTTGTATTACTTTTATCTTATTCTTATTTTACTCTTGTTACAGGTTTTCTTTATCAGCCATCTCAGAAGCCGCAGTGCCAATTTGGCAAAACCGTCAGCCGGTATCCGTTACAGGCATATCCGGCCTTCGGCATACCCGATCCCCGTTATTTCTCCCCCAGGTGGTAGAGATACTGCTGCAGCAGTACCTTGTTCGAGTCCGAGTCCGAATCCAGGTAATAGCTCCTTGTCAGCCTGTTGAAGCCGTCGTACTCATACCGGGTGGTGATTCCATTGGGATCGGTGATGGCTATCACCCCCTGCAACGGTTCGTATTCGCAGGTGTACACGTTCGCTTCCGGTAAAGAAGTACGCAAAAGCTGCAGGGCCTGCAGCAGGGCCGGAGTAGGCACCATGTCTCCGGCCCAACCGTCTGCCCGGCCGGCGTCCACTCCCATGGT
>NZ_BAKK01000134.1 GCF_000614145.1 Bacteroides faecichinchillae JCM 17102
GCCATGGGAGTGGACGCCGGCCGGGCAGACGGTTGGGCCGGAGACATGGTGCCTACTCCGGCCCTGCTGCAAGCCCTGCAGCTTTTGCGTACTTCTTTACCGGAAGCGAACGTGTACACCTGCGAATACGAACCGTTGCAGGGGGTGATAGCCATCACCGATCCCAATGGAATCACCACCCGGTATGAGTACGACGGCTTCAACAGGCTGACAAGGAGCTATTACCTGGATCCGGGCTCGAACAAGGTACTGCTGCAGCAGTATCTCTACCACCTGGGAGAGAAATAACGGGGATCGGGTATGCCGAAGGCGGATATGCCTGTAACGGATACCGGCTGACGGTTTTACCAGACGCGACTGCGGCTTCTGGGATGGCTGATAAAGAAAACCTGTAACAAGAGTATATAAGAGTAATACAAGAACCAAAAAGAGAATCAAAATAGTATAAAATAACAGCATAAAATAACGAATCATTATGAAAACGCTACGAACTATCAAAAATATGCGGACATTGGGAACCCTTCTATCGTTCCTGGTCCTGTCCCTGTATCCCGGCGGTACTTCCGCCCAATCCCGGGACACCCTGTACATGCACACCAGTGCCGGACAGCCCCACATCATCACTGTGACTCCGCGGGTAAAGACCTCCGGACTTGCCGGACTGAGTGAGAAGCAGATGCGGT
>NZ_BAKK01000133.1 GCF_000614145.1 Bacteroides faecichinchillae JCM 17102
GCCGTTGTTCAGTCAGACGCTTAATTATCAGGAATCAATGGCCGGTACTATTCCTTGTTACAACGGTAATATCAGCAGTATGTCCTGGAAGGCGGGAAGTGAAACTGCAGACCGGGGTTATCGTTTTACGTATGACTGTCTTTCCAGACTGAAGGATGCCACTTATGGGGAAGGTAACGATCTTACGACTAACCCCAACCGTTTTAATGAACAGATTACCGGTTATGATAAAATGGGTAATATCCTGAAATTGAAACGTCACGGACAGATTTCTGCAGCGGCTTACGGATTGGTTGATGACCTGAGTTTGACTTATAATGGTAACCAGTTGCTTGCTGGAAAGGATATTGCAACAAGCGGTGTTTATGGTAATGGGACTGATTTTAAGGATGGTGCCAATCAGACAGCAGAGTATGTTTATGATAAAAACGGTAATCTGATTAAAGATTTGAACAAGAATATTAGTAGTATTGGATATAATTGTTTAAATTTGCCTGACCAGGTGATCTTTGGTAATGGTAACAGTATCCTATATAATTATGGGGCGGACGGGACGAAGCTTCGCACTGTACATACAACGGGGGCTACTACCTTGACTACGGATTATTGTGGTAATGCGGTCTATGAGAATGGTGTGCTGAAGATGTTGCTCAATGAGGTGGGGTATGTGAGTTTTCCGGATAGGAAGTTT
>NZ_BAKK01000132.1 GCF_000614145.1 Bacteroides faecichinchillae JCM 17102
CCCGTTGTTCAGTCAGACGCTTAATTATCAGGAATCGATGGCCGGTACTATTCTTTGTTACAACGGTAATATCAGCAGTATGTCCTGGAAGGCGGGAAGTGAAACAACAGACCGGGGTTATCGTTTTACGTATGACGGTCTTTCCAGACTGAAGGATGCCACTTATGGTGAAGGTAACGATCTTACGACTAATCCCAACCGTTTTAATGAACAGATTACCGGTTATGACAAGATGGGTAATATCCTGAAACTGAAACGTTACGGACAGATTTCTTCAGCAGCTTACGGATTGGTTGATGACCTGAGTTTGACTTATAATGGTAATCAGTTGCTTGCTGTAAAGGATATTGCGACAAGCGGTGTTTATGGTAATGGGACTGATTTTAAGGATGGTGCCAATCAGCCGACAGAGTATGCTTATGATAAAAACGGTAATCTGATTAAGGATTTGAACAAGAATATTAGTAGTATTGGATATAATTGTTTAAATTTGCCTGACCAGGTGATCTTTGGTAATGGTAACAGTATCCTATATGATTATGGGGCGGACGGGACGAAGCTTCGCACTGTACATACGACGGGGTCTAGTGCCTTGACAACGGATTATTGTGGTAATGCGGTCTATGAGAATGGTGTGCTGAAGATGTTGCTCAATGAGGCGGGGTATGTGAGTTTTCCGGATAGGAAGTTTCATTTTTATCTGAAAGATCG
>NZ_BAKK01000131.1 GCF_000614145.1 Bacteroides faecichinchillae JCM 17102
TCGATCTTTTCATGGGCTTCTATCTGATGAAAATTGGCCATCGGACTCAATGCCATTAGTATGCCAACTGTTTTATCTTTTTTATACCATTTAGCTTTGAATTCATCGTGGGGATATGAAATCAGACCTTTTCCCGGATCGGAAACATATATTTTAGTCTTTGAAGTTTTATATACAACAATAAAATGGTCATCATTCCAATGGGCAATACAAGGAAGGGGTAACTTAAAAAGGAGTTCATCAATAGAAGCGGTGACGGATATTGATCGCAGCCCGATCTTATCGGCTGCATAGCTAATATCGTGAAATGAAACGCCTTCACGAGTAATGCCACATAAATCACGCAGATATTGCAGGGAGTAGTATTTGCCGTAGTACTTAGCGATAATTTTTAAACAAGCAGGTCCGCAATCCTTGGCATCCATCTGATATTCGTGAGGAAAAGCTGTTAATTTCATTGTGTGATCTTTTTTATTGCAAAAAAATCCATTTTAAACTAGAAAAGAAATTTTCAGACTATGTTTTTAAACATACAAACAGATTGACAACATCTCAAAAAAATGTTTATATTTGCGTATTGTTATCATCAGAGGTAGCAAAAAAGATAAAGTTCGTTCTTCGATATGCTTTGTTTATCGTGGTTTCAGAAGATTTTAATTAGAAGTATCCCTACAGGATAGAGTACATGTAAATAAGATACTTACTGAACACGATTACAAAAACATTAAAAAAGCAAATTATAAACAACTGAAAATAAGCCGGAAAT
>NZ_BAKK01000130.1 GCF_000614145.1 Bacteroides faecichinchillae JCM 17102
CACCCGTTCCTTGCGTGTTGTTCGTCAGAATGGTGAAGAGTATGAGGTCAATACAGTGAGAGATATCGATTATAGTGTTTATCAGATGCGTAATGGTGATGTTGTCACAGCCGAAGCTATTCTGAACCGCTTCACTAATAAATTGGAAGTTCGTGGTGCTGTTTATCGTCCGGGTATTTACCAGTTAAGTGGCAAACTGAATACAGTACGCGAACTTGTGAACGAGGCTCAGGGCCTGACCGGTGATGCTTTCCTGAATCGTGCTGTTCTATACCGTCAGCGTGAAGACTTAACGACTGAGGTTCTTCCTGTAGATATAAAAACAATAATGGATGGGACATCTCCGAATATTGCATTGATGAAGAATGACATTCTTTATATTCCTAGTATTCATGATCTGGAAGATAGAGGCAATGTAACCGTTCATGGTGAAGTTACTAAACCTGATTCTTATCCTTATGCAGATAACATGACATTGGAAGACTTGATTATACAGGCAGGTGGTTTACGTGAAGCCGCCTCTACAATTCGTGTGGATGTTTCACGTCGGATCAAGAATCCCCGTAGTACGGCCGATAACGACACCATCGGTCAGATGTTCTCTTTCGCATTGAAAGACGGTTTTGTCATCGACGGTCAGCCCGGTTTTGTTCTTCACCCCTATGATGAAGTCTATGTCCGTCGCAGTCCGGGTTACCAGGCCCAGCAGAATGTAGGAATTGAAGGTGAAATATTGTTTGGTGGTACTTATGCCTTGACCAGCCGAGAG
>NZ_BAKK01000129.1 GCF_000614145.1 Bacteroides faecichinchillae JCM 17102
ATATGCACTAACCATACGCGTTATCACAATGCAAATATACTAACTATATTATAAATATCAAACATAATATTAGTATTTTATACTATTTAACTAATAACTATTAGCTAAACGGTAGCATATGTAAGTATGATACGCCAGCAAATCTAAAGGGATTGTAATCACGATAAGATGATTACTAACAGAAAGACTAACAATTGTAAATGGACCGAAGGGTGAGAATAAGTTTTTAAAGCCTAGACAGGATATTGAATGATTGGAGGAGGGGACATCTTACTATGCCGCAACAATTAACTACGACTGCTAAGTATTACAAAACGGTTATTTTATTGTCATTTGTCACTTTTACGTGTTATACATCTGAGAATCAGTTGTAATATGATGACAATAGGCTGGTGACAATAGAGTGACAATACACATCTGCAGCATTTCTATTGTCACTTTCATTTTGCTGTTTAGCAACAGAATACTCTGGCTGTCATGTGTTTAAGATGCTATTATAAGAATAGGGGGATTAGGGCATATTGTACCATTCCACGCGTTTTTGGGAAAATCATAGTCTTGCTATCTTTGCATTACTTGCTTTTTGGGGGGAGTGGGCAGAGGTTTTACCTCACCATTACTCTCACTCAGGAAAAGCGGAAAGAGCTACGGAAAGAACATGGACGAAGAGGGCAGAAGAGAACCTTGAAGAAATCCATGGAAACAGAAAAAGGCTAAGATAACATGAATTTAGTTCCTGTCGCTATTTCATTAATGGATAGTCTGTTGTCCATTAATAGAAAACTTGCTCTCTACT
>NZ_BAKK01000128.1 GCF_000614145.1 Bacteroides faecichinchillae JCM 17102
ATCCCGACTTCATTATTATCCCAACCAAAGAAACGTATATCCTGTAAAACAGATTTTTATATGCAATTAAGGTTGGGATAATAATTTGATTGTCCAATCATACTTTGTTGTGCTTTTGCTACTTCAGACCAAAGACAGCGGCAAGAGATTTCTTTACTTTGGGGGATTTATAATGCTTTTCAATGTTTTTTGTAGTCGCATCATCCATTACTGCAAGAGCTTTGATCATTTGTTCTTTAGATATGCCGACATACCTCATGGTTGTTTCGATACCTTCATGTCCGAGCAACCGTTGGATTTGTACGATGTTTACACCATCTTCCAGCCAGTGGGTCGCCCTTGCATGCCGCAAGCTATGACAATGGAAACTGTCCGGTATCATTGGTGATTTAGACGCATATAGCTTAAGCCGTTTTGACACCGCCTCCTGACATAACTTCGTATTTCTCCGACCATTAATCGGGAAGAACAGGAAGTCCGATGGAACAGGGGCGTTCCCATGGAACACGGATATATAATGCCCGATAATTTTTGCCACGCTTTTCAGAAGATATATGCAACGGAGTTTGCTTCCCTTTCCTGTCACCTTTATACATGGACTTTTACTGCCAAGAGCGACGTCGGCTATTTTTAGTGAAAGCACTTCATCCACACGTGTTGCAGTACTGTACATGACATTGAACAAGGCAAAATCTCTCTTGCCCGTCATAGAACCTGTATCCATTGATGCAAATAAGACTTTTATTGTTTCCCTCGATATTACTTCCGGAAGTTTTTTTGCAGGACGCAATCTTTTTACAGATGTGATACTGC
>NZ_BAKK01000127.1 GCF_000614145.1 Bacteroides faecichinchillae JCM 17102
AATCGCTTCGTTTTCAAAAGCGGGTGCAAAGGTAAACGGTTTATTTGAAACCACCAAATATTTGGAGAAGTTTTTTTTCAGTTTTTCTCTTGGCTCTTTCTAAGGCTCTCTTATCGAAAGGGAAAGAAGGAACAAGATGAAGAAACTGGGATAAACCGGTTTCTTTGCGAATTGGAGTGCAAAGATAAGAACTTTATGCTATTGCTTCCAAAACTTTTAGGAAGTTTTTTTGTTCTTTGTCTTAACCTGATTTACGCTTTTGCAGTTTGTCAACTAACTAAGGCTTTCTTCTCTTGGAAAGCGGGTGCAAAAGTAGGGACTTTTGAGATATGATCCTAATTTTAGGGGGAATTTTTATACGTGTTTTTTTATAATGTGGGATAAATGCCTGAGGGATAGACCGGTGGAACTATTTTTTTTTCAGAGGGGAAAGGGGAAGGGAGAAAGGGGACTCATTAATTATATTGCGCGCGGGAGCGACTGAAGCGCGCGAGGAAAAAATGAAAAGGGGAAGGATGGAGCTTGGCAGTCAGCACTCATATAGAATGAAAAGCTTATTTATTCATCACACGTCACATATGAAGGTATAGAATACTGTATATCAGCATGTAAAAACGTGATGGCAATAGGTGAAGGAGGTGTGAAGAAAAGACTTGACGTCACATGGAGGGAATGTGTGAAATCAAACAATTTATTAAATATATATTTTATATTTAGAAGGAAGGTACATACTTGTCTATTCTATACAAGGATAAAGCTGATGCAAAAAAAGGAAACTATGAGTTTCAAGTACTAGATAATTCAGTTTCTCCACTGGGAAAACATTGAGGGAAAAACAGGAAACTTATTG
>NZ_BAKK01000126.1 GCF_000614145.1 Bacteroides faecichinchillae JCM 17102
ATGCTGACGGTATAAAACGGAACGGTTCAGGAAAGCATCACCGGTCAGGCCCTGGGCTTCATTCACCAGTTCACGAACGGTATTCAGTGTACCGCTCAGCTGGTAGATACCCGGACGATAAACTGCACCACGAATCTCCAATTTGTTGGTGAAGCGGTTCAGAATGGCTTCCGCTGTCACGACATCACCGTTACGCATTTTATAGACGCTATAATCAATGTCTTTCACTGTATTCACTTCGTACTCCTCACCGTTCTGGCGAACAACACGCAAGGAACGGGTATAGGCATCCGCATCGAACCCACCGGCATATTTGATTAAGGTGGAAAGGGATTCGTCTTTCTTCATTTCAAAACGCATCGGGCGTTTTACTTTACCGCTGATCTTTACCAGAACGTCATAGGCAGGAACGATGACAACATCACCTTCCTGAAGACGAATGTCATCCTGGGCGTTACCTTTCATGATGAATTCGTAAACGTCGATAGTGGTAAGTTTTTTACCATTACGTACTAGTTGGACATTACGCAGACTACCGATGTCACTGACTCCACCTGCACGATAAAGGGCATGAAAGACGGTTGAGAAAGCGGAAAGGGCGTAGGTACCCGGCTGAACTACTTCTCCCATCACATTTATCTGGATGGTGCGGATATTACCCAGGGTCAGGCGAATATCGGAACTCGGATCGGTTGCGTTATTAAGACCATTATAGATTTTATTCAACGATTTTTTAAGGTAATCGTTAGCTTCAGAGACTGTCAGACCACTCAGATAGACAGGACCGATCTTCTGGATATTAATCGTTCCGTCTGGAGAGATAGCTTGACGGATGGTATTCTGGCTGGCGCCCCAGATATCG
>NZ_BAKK01000125.1 GCF_000614145.1 Bacteroides faecichinchillae JCM 17102
GGACCTGACGTGTACCCTGTACAGTTTTACCGGTAAACCGACACAGGTAAAACAGGTACACACTGTTCCCGGAAAAGAAACGATCACTGAAGTCAGGCAGCATACGTATGACCATGCGGACCGCTTGCTCAGGACGAGTTATCAGTTGAATACTGATGCTCCGGTTACGCTGGTGGATCATGTGTATGATGAGTTGGGACGGTTGAAGTCGGACCGCAGGAATGGGAATGGTAAGTTGAGGAGTGATTATGCGTATAATGTCCGTTCGTGGATGAAGAGTGTCAGTGGCCCGTTGTTCAGTCAGACGCTTAATTATCAGGAATCAATGGCCGGTACTATTCTTTGTTACAATGGTAACATCAGCAGTATGTCCTGGAAGGCGGGAAGTGAAACAACAGACCGGGGTTATCGTTTTACGTATGACGGTCTTTCCAGACTGAAGGATGCCACTTATGGGGAAGGTAACGATCTTACGACTAACCCCAACCGTTTTAATGAACAGATTACCGGTTATGACAAGATGGGTAATATCCTGAAACTGAAACGTTACGGACAGATTTCTTCAGCAGCTTACGGATTGGTTGATGACCTGAGTTTGACTTATAATGGTAATCAGTTGCTTGCTGCAAAGGATATTGCGACAAGCGGTGTTTATGGTAATGGGACTGATTTTAAGGATGGTGCCAATCAGACGACAGAGTATACTTATGATAAAAACGGTAATCTGATTAAGGATTTGAACAAGAATATTAGTAGTATTGGATATAATTGTTTAAATTTGCCTGACCAGGTGATCTTTGGTAATGGTAACAGTATCCTATATGATTATGGGGCGGACGGGACGAAGCTTCGCACTGTACATACGACGGGGTCTACTACCTTGACAACGGATTACTGTGGGAATGCGGTCTATGAGAATGGTGTGCTGAAGATGTTGCTCAATGAGGCGGGGTATGTGAGTTTCCCGGATAAAAAGTAT
>NZ_BAKK01000124.1 GCF_000614145.1 Bacteroides faecichinchillae JCM 17102
AAAAGGAAATACTTAATCAATATCAATGAACAAATTATGGTAACACGAAGAGACTTTCTCAAGACAATGACAATGGCTTCCGCCGGCCTGGCCCTTGGAAGCGGTGAAGTATTGAACGCCCATAATCTAGCGTCCAAGAGAGGTAAAAATGGAAAAGTGAAGATCGCGTATATCGGTATTGGAAACCGCGGTGAACAAATCATCGGCGATTTTGCACGTACCGGTATGGTTGAAGTCGTTGCATTGTGTGATGTGGACATGGGAGCCAAACATACTCAAAAGGTAATTGGTATGTATCCCAAAGCAAAACAGTTCAGAGACTTCCGTCAGATGTTTGACAAGGCAGGAAATGAATTTGATGCTGTGGCAATCGCTGTTCCCGACCACTCCCACTTTCCTATCAGTATGCTGGCTCTGGCTTCAGGCAAACATGTATATGTGGAAAAACCACTGGCACGTACATTTTATGAAGCCGAACTGTTGATGCAGGCTGCATTGAAGCGTCCTAACTTGGCAACTCAAGTCGGTAATCAGGGACATTCGGAAGCGAATTACTTCCAATTTAAAGCGTGGATGGACGCAGGAATTATTAAAGACGTTACTGCCGTGTCCGCACACATGAATAATGTTCGCCGTTGGCACAAGTGGGATACTAACATTTATAAGCTCCCTTCCGGGCAACAATTACCCAAAGATATGGACTGGGATACATGGCTGGGAGCGGTTCCTTATCATGAATATAATGAAAAGTATCATCAAGGTGAATGGCGTTGCTGGTATGACTTCGGTATGGGTGCCTTAGGTGACTGGGGAGCACATATTCTGGATACGGTTCATGAGTTCCTGGAATTGGGATTGCCTTATGAAATTACCTTGACTCACCAGGAAGGCCATAATGATTACTTCTTCCCTTACTCTTCCACCATCCTTTTCCGTTTCCCTGCCCGCAAGGGAATGCCACCGGTAGATATCACCTGGTATGA
>NZ_BAKK01000123.1 GCF_000614145.1 Bacteroides faecichinchillae JCM 17102
CCACTGACACTCTTCATCCACGAACGGACATTATACGCATAATCACTCCTCAACTTACCGTTCCCATTCCTGCGGTCAGATTTCAAACGCCCCAACTCATCATACACATGATCCACCAGCGTAACCGGAGCATCAGTATTCAACTGATAACTCGTCCTGAGCAAGCGGTCCGCATGGTCATACGTATGCTGCCTGACTTCAGTGATCGTTTCTTTTCCGGGAACAGTGTGTACCTGTTTTACCTGTGTCGGTTTACCGGTAAAACTGTACAGGGTACACGTCAGGTCCGTTCCACCCAACTCATTGTTACCCCTCTGCTGAACAATCCGGTAACGGTCGTCATAATACATCACAGTGATAAACATATCCTGTTACTGTACCTGTCTTCGAGAGCTTAGCTGTGTATGATCCCGTCTGCTGTCCCCGGCATCCGCCCGGGTAACGTTGGTCGTAACCCGGAACTTCCGCATAAGCCGTAGTAGCATCATTAGGAATACTGTTACTTTTACCCATAAAGCCATAACTATCGTAATAAACCGCCGAGAGAACCGTAGGAGTATTCAACGTTATACCCGAAATACTGTACCCCTTCACCGAACCTGCTGCCTGTTTCAAAGTACCTTTCACCACAACATCCTTCAACGGCTCAGCCGTATAATCAGGATTGTTCTTACAAATCCCCGTCAGCACAACACGATTAAAAGCATCCGGTATACTGAACGCCCATTCCCCTTTAGTGCGCTGCTCCCCATCCTGGGTAAAAACAGGGCGGTCCGCAGCGTCATATACCGTATAAACAGGATCGCAACCCGGCAGCTTCTTATAAATACAACGGTTCAGCCTGTCATAACGGTAGACATACACATACTTCTTTAAGGCATCATTCGTCTCACTCCAGGTAGCAATACTGTTCAGATTATCCGCCGCCAGCGGAGGCAATACAAAACGTACATTACCATATTCATCATAAACATAATAAGTATCATGCGCCAGACT
>NZ_BAKK01000122.1 GCF_000614145.1 Bacteroides faecichinchillae JCM 17102
TGGTTTGGATAACCTTCCTCCTATTCCGGCAGGTTATGGCGTTTCCGGCCTGGATCCGAATATCCCTACAACGAACCAGGGAACTGCTCCGGCTGCTAAATTGAATCCCGGAAAGATTATTTATACGAAGGATTTAATCTTTAAGGGCGGTAGTCATGGCAGTACATTGTCGATCATTCCCGAGGAAAAGGCAAAGGAAATGGCTGACAAGCTACCGGAAGTACCGAAGAGTCCTTCGAACCACTTTGAAAACTTCTTACTTGCCTGTCAGGGGGTTGAGAAAACACGTTCACCGTTTGAAATCAATGGAGTGTTGAGTCAGGTATTCTCATTGGGAGTAATGGCGCAACGTTTGAATACACAGTTATTCTTTGACCCTCGTACAAAACAGATTACTAACAATGAATTTGCCAATTCGATGTTGGCGGGATTACCACCGCGTAAAGGATGGGATGAATTTTATAAGTTGTAAATGTTGAATTGAAAGACTTATTCTATATCTTTTTTGAATACCATATTTTGATATTCTCTAAAGATATAGAATAGTATAATCTATGTAATATGTGTAAAAAAGACAGAATATAATAGTTTTGGATGATATACACTAGATGTAAAATTTAAGATAGGGATATAAAGATTACCAACAGATTGATTGGAGTTGATTCCAAGTGTCGTTTATTTATCTGGATAAAATATACAATCACTATCCATGTTTATGTTTGAAAGTGAGTAATCAAAATACTCATATAATTACCTTTATTTCTTGAATAGTGGAATGAAGTATCGATAAAATCCTAAATCAGACAAGTATGAATTTCGTGATTATTGAGTAACGAGATCATAAATATAATATTGGGAGGAAAATATTTTTCTTTCAATACTAAGCTTATACTCTTTCTGATAATATTTATATCCCTATTGATTAATAAATAAAAATCTATCATTATGCTAAAGAAGATATTTATACTATTATCTTTTTTTCCTTTTCAATTGCTT
>NZ_BAKK01000121.1 GCF_000614145.1 Bacteroides faecichinchillae JCM 17102
GTTATTCGAGCTAATTCTCCTCTTTCCATATCAGAATCCTTAGGAGCAGGGGAATCCATTTCTCCATCTAATATTTTTACTGTATCTCGCGTTGTAAGGTTACTTTTATGATAACTTGGAATATTATATTTAAGATATAATCCCTCTGCTGTGATTGTATCTTTCTGTCCGTATACAGGGATTAAGTATACAATGACGCATATTATTGAAAATAATCTTTTTATATTATTCATACTTTATAGAATGTTGAAATTTTATTATTTAGAATATTGCTGCTACAAATATAATTAGCTCGTTATAAGCTTACTTGCATACATAACTAAAAAATAACCTTCTAGTTGTAGTAAGTATCTTTTTTGTCATTTATTGCATTAACCGTAATAGCTACTGCTTCCGTAATAACTGCTGCTTCCATAGTCGCTGCTGCTTCCATAGTCGCTGCTGCTTCCATAGTCGCTGCTGCTTCCATAGTCGCTGCTGCTTCCATAGTCGCTGCTGCTTCCATAGTCGCTACTGCTTCCATAGTCGCTGCTGCTTCCATAGCCGCTACTGCTTCCACTACCTCCACTATTACTGTTTTTGTCAATAAGAATGGACGCTACCTGAGCGCTCTTTGGAATCTCATACGTAGTATCTTGTTGAGGATCATAAACTTGGATGTATGTTATACCATCTTCTTCATATTCTTTCCGGAATAGTACCGCATGTGTATCAGTACTTTCTACCTCCATACCTGCCTTTTTGAGGTCAAACTGAATAATTAAATGTTGATTTTCACTAAGATTACCGGGATCAATGTTGCTGTAACCGCTACCGGAACCATACGTTTTTGTAGCATAATCGTGCATTTGGCTGGTATCCACTGCTGCACCGTCTTTTCTTGTATTCAGATCCACACCAGAACCAAAATAACCTTCCGCATAGCCCTCAACGTCAGAATTAGTGTAACAGCCACCATATTCTATATATGCGATACATCTCCAAAAGCAGTCGTTATT
>NZ_BAKK01000120.1 GCF_000614145.1 Bacteroides faecichinchillae JCM 17102
AAGTATTTACATTATTCTGCTTCTCATACAATTCTTTAACGCGAATCGCTTGTTCTTTGGTCACACCTTTGCGTGCTAGTTCAGAAGCTATCTGCTTTTGCTCTTTTCCTTGTTTGATGCCCTCTTTTACATATTCAAGTACTTGTGGATCACTCATGGTCTGTGCCATTAGTGAAGAGGTACTTCCTAACATCAAAAAGAAGAGAAATACACTAAATAGTTTTCGTATTTTCATTTACTAATTAATAAATATCAATTGATTTCAAATGAGTTATTCAATTCATTACAAAATACAAGTAGTTGTTCTTTTACAGAAGAAGGGGGAAGAGTTGGAAGAATTTTCCGAGAGCGCTTTAGAACTGATTGTTTTTTGAATTCGTCATCCGGATTAGCGTACATCGACACACTATATCCCATTAAAAGAGCTAAACATAAAGTGGCTTCTTGCTCTAATGTTTTGCCTCTTTGAGAATACAATTCATTGATCAGATCATAAATGCTTTTATTAAGCAGAGTGAAATCATCGACAAACACATTATCCTGTCTATCACCGATGTGTAGCAAGGTGTCTGCCAAATTTCTCAGAGTTTCAATTTTCTCTTGTAGTAATATATTCCCCATACCCAATTATTTTTCTATATATCCTATTCGGATTCTTAATCAATAGGCTCCACACAGCCTACAGGCATATCGACAAAAGCGCATCCCAACATCGTTAAACGAACGGCAACTTTTGATTTACCATTAACTGTCACCAACTCTCCTTCCAATCCTGCCAAAGGACCTTTGATTACACGAATTTCTCGCCCGGTGATAACGGTGAAGAACTCATACTGATTGTTTCTTCCGAATAATCGAGCATGAACTTAAAGCGTAACATTTGTTCATCGGGAATCACAGCTGGAGTACTCTCACCGCGGAGTACCATGTATCGAGTGATGGCTGACAGGGTCAGGACTTCTTTCTGTTCCTGAAGATCGACATGAACAAAAAGCATCA
>NZ_BAKK01000119.1 GCF_000614145.1 Bacteroides faecichinchillae JCM 17102
GTCCCTTAAAAATACAATGGTCATGAAGACAATAACATTTGAAACTATGATTGGGGCATTACCACAAATGAATGATATATCACAATTGTTAGGATTAAATTCACAAAGTAACATTTCTCTTGCAACAATTGCAGCAGTACTTAATAAGGGTGGTATAATAAGAGTTGAAACAATAATAAAATCAGGAAAAGAATACGAAATAAAGAACTCATCAAAAGGAGGATTACTTTTTATACAAAATGCCAGCATAGAACATGACATATCTTTAATTCTATTTTTTGCTAGTGGGGGTAATTACGTTGTTTATCCGTCTAAAGGCGTTTCAGTCAATACTAATGAAACATCCGATAAACTTGTGGTCTATAGAAAAACAATAAATGGAGAGTTATATGTTAAAAACAATTCGAATTTTGATCGGACGGCTTTCGTATGTTTTATTTCAATTAAGTAATAATCGCTCCTGAAGAAATTGTGCTTCAGGAGCAATTATTATATCATCCCCATTCACTCCAAGTTACTCCACTTATTGCTTATCAAAATATAATATACTAAAAGTATGATTTGATTCAAACTTTAATCATAATAGTTTAACATCTAACCACAGTGCAATATATTCTGATTATTTACCCAAATAAGATATATTAAAAAGGAACTCATGATCAGTTTTATTTTGTATTTCTGTTTTATATTCTTCAGCTTTGTATACATTAACTTTACCAACAGTATCCTTTACCGTTGTCATAAGCTCGTAATTTAATTGTTTTATAATATTAACATGTCCTGCGCTCAATAAAATAATAGCTGAGAATCCTTTTGAACTGGAAGTAATATTTATTTGACCATAACTATAATCAAGAGAAATAGTATCCCCTTCTTTTAAATTTATAAACCTCTTATAAGGAACGAATTCAGTTATAACAGGCATCAATCCTTTATTCCCATTTGTTGCCACTGGAATATTCTCCATGAGTTCTTTCATCACACTACTATCGCTTAACTTCACTGTTTTTATCATACCATTATACTTTTAA
>NZ_BAKK01000118.1 GCF_000614145.1 Bacteroides faecichinchillae JCM 17102
ACGATCTTTGGTTGATTTGTAAGCTTGAGTCTGTACGATGGTAATCATATACATATCATCAATCCAAAGACGTGTCTGCCAGGAGTAGCCTTTGCCGGCCCATTCCTTTTCCGAAGGTTTCGCATTCTCAGGAACCTCCCATTGAGTATCAGCGTAAGGTAGTCCCAGTTTCAGGTACTTCTTTTTCTTTGTCTTCTGATACAGGTTCAGAGGTAGGCTTCCGAACATATTCCAATCTACATGACGCATGGTAGGCAGAAGATTCTTTTTTACTGTGAATAAAGAATCAAACTTATTTTGTAAAAGTTTAGCCAATTTTTTATCTTTGGTTACTGCTGCATATTGAACAGCACCACTCCAAGTAAATATATCAGAATAACTAACCCATTTTCTGTTTTGAAGTATATACTCTGTCTCAAAACGGTAGGCCAAACGTTCACCCACTTCTTCCGGAGTACACCCTTTTGGAAAGTTATTCAGCATATCAGTTTGAGCAAACAATAGTTGAAAAGGAAATAACAATAATATAAATATATTTTTAGTCATGGTCTTCTGTTTGTTGAATAAGATTGATAAATAAGTATTCATAATTAATTAGTACGTTCTGGTATCCTTGGCTTGTCAAAGTATCTCCTTTTTAGCGTTTATTGAGAGATAGGATTCTTCGACAAGCTTGCTTAGACAGATAATCTATATGTGAATTAACTATGAACATCTATTTGATTTTATTTATACGTATCATATAACTGAAATACTAATAGAATTTTTATCTCTTAAGTTGTATCTGTTAGAGCACTTTTTCTTGTATATTAATTACTTTTCCAGTAGTGCAACTGTACACCACAGATAAGGAGCCTGTCCATGATAATCCCCCGTATTGCGGGGACGGTCATAGTAGTACTGCTTACTATTTTTTTTGTTTGTTCCGACACATACTTCTCTCACAGCTCCCTTATCATTAATATAGGACACCAAAGCCATCCATGCTTTACGTGCAGCAGGACCGTATACCTCTGCATCCAGCCAGCCATTCTTCACACCTACAATAAAAGCAAAAGTAAACATGGCAGATCCGGAAGTCTCGGCCCAGCAA
>NZ_BAKK01000117.1 GCF_000614145.1 Bacteroides faecichinchillae JCM 17102
CCTCGGACAGGCAACGGGTGTTGTACTTCAATGATGATTATTCGGGCAGTGGTGCTTGTAGCAATACGAAAAGCGCTTGTATTCATATTCCATTGCTCATGCCGGGAACATATTATGTGGTTACGGACGGTGCAGGTAATGGGAGTCTTACTACTTCCCTTACGGGAACAGTGGTCGATAATCCGGGGGATTCTTCGGAGATGGCCATTGATCTGGGCCCGCATAGCAAGGGCTTTTCTTTCTCCGATATCCGTAATACCGCTTCGGGATATACGAACCGATATCAGGGGAAGACGACCAATGACGTTTATTATAAGTTCACGATGGAGAAGGCGCTGGCTGTCACGATTGACCACGAGGGCTCTTCGCTTTCGGATACGTATATGAGCCTGCTGGATAAGGACGGGAAGCTGCTGCGTAACAGTGGCAACACGAAGGGACATGCGCAGTTGGAGTTACAGGAGTTGGCGGTGGGTACTTATTATGTGGTATCGGAAGGTATCAGCCTTAACGGTTCCATCACCACCAATATCCGAATTCGTGGTGCCGGTGGGGATATTGTGACTACAGAGGGGCAGCCCCATGTCATTAGTCTGACGCCTTTGAAGAAGACTTCCTCCATTTCCTCTTTAAAAGAGGATGAGCAGCTTCTTGAAATCCGGTACTTTGACCATTTGGGAGAGCCGACGGAGAGGATTCAGCGGGGGATTACTCCGGGGAGGAATAATCTGGTCACTATCCAGGAATATGACGGTATGGGGCGTGAGCTTCGGGAGTGGCTGCCTGCACCGGTTGCAGATGATTTTGGAGCTTATGTTCATCCGTCGGTGGTGAAACGGGCTGCTCAGTCTACGGAACTTTATGGGAATGACGGGCGCCCTTACAGTGAGACGTCGTATGATGGGTCTGAACTTGGCAGGGTTGTCAAGCAGACCGGCGTGGGTAATGACTGGCATACAGCGGATAAAGCTGTCACGACGGATTATGTGACGAATGTGGGTGATGTTGCTCAACTGTCAGTACGTATGTATGGGTATTCGGGTGATGCTCTGAAAAGTACGGGGTATTATGCCGATGGTTCACTTTACGGTGTCAGGACTACGGATGAGGATGGAAATGTGAGTTATGAGTTTAAGGATAAGCTGGGTCGGGTGGTGCTGACGCGTCAGATGGACGGC
>NZ_BAKK01000116.1 GCF_000614145.1 Bacteroides faecichinchillae JCM 17102
GGGACTTAATTCTTTTATTGTTGTAATACTCTATATATTCCTCCAAAGCTCTTATGAAAGTTTCTGGCGATTCAAATACTTCTGCATATAGAAGTTCAGACTTCATGATACCAAAGAAGTTCTCCGCCATGGCATTGTCAAGACAGTTCCCTTTACGGGACATACTCTGTATAATGTGATGTTCCGCAAGGCGCTTTCGATAGCCTAAATGCTGGTATTGCCAGCCCTGGTCGGAGTGAAGTATAAGTCCCTCAAGTCTGTCGAACTTGGCAAAAGCTTTGTCAAGCATATCGTACACCTGTTCCATATTCGGACTGCGAGAGATATTATAAGATATAATCTCACCGTTGAACATATCCAGTATCGGTGATAGATAAAGTTTGACCGAGCCAATGTTTATCTGTGTCACATCAGTAGCCCATTTGCGGTTCGGGCTTCGGAATCAAAGTTCCTTGCCAGTATATTGGGCGCAATCTTTCCGACCTCTCCTTTGTAGGAACGATAACGTACTTTACGGATTCTACTCTTAAGACACATCTCATTCATCAGGCGCTGTACGGTCTTATGGTTGATGACAAACCCACGGTTTCGCATCTCTGCAGTCACGCGTCGATAGCCGTAGCGACCTTTATGCTCATGGTAAATAGCCTTTATGGTTTCTCTCTCCATGGCGTACTTATCCTTCGCTTTCAGGTACTTCAGATGATAATAGAACACAGAGCGAGCCATCTTTCTCAGCTTTAACAACAAGCCAAGAGGATATTCCGACCTTAGTTCGTCGATGGCTTTTGCCCATTGAGACGTGCTCGGGCTTTCTGTTCCTCGACTAAGGCCTTTACTTTTTTTAGCAGCGCATTCTCTGCTCTCAGGCGGAGGTTCTCTGCCTGAAGCTTCTCTAGTTCTGTCTGTGCGTCTCTTTTCTTAGGTTTTGCCATGGGAGCTTTGGGAGGTCGACCTCGCTGTTTTACGTCATATAGCGAGCCTCCCGACCGAACCTTTCTCAACCACAATAAAATCGTGTTGCGGTTCACATCGTAACGAAGGCTTAACTGCTGCAAAGTTACTCCATCCTTGATATGTTCCAAAATAATTCTTTCTTTTTCTGCAGAAGTAAAGTGGTAACCCTTTGTTGATTTGAGAAGACCTTCCTCTCCATAGGCCCTGTAACGGGCCAACCAGCCGCGAACCTGATGCTTGTCAAGATGACGTTCACG
>NZ_BAKK01000115.1 GCF_000614145.1 Bacteroides faecichinchillae JCM 17102
GCCCTCCTCCGTCTCCGATCATGTAACATTCATTCGTCATCACAAAGCGTAAGAACGACTTGACTGAACGGTCGAAGACTGCAAGACTTCGTTAACCAGATAACTCCCTGCAAATAAATATATTACCTGTTTATCATGATGGATGATTCCGTCATGACCGGGAATTGTACACTCTATTTGCAACATAAAAGAATATCCTGATCTCTCAGAAACCACTATTAAACGTAAACTAATAAGACTATTTAAATGCATCAGAAAGGAGGTGTACGACCATGCCAATGAAAAAATCCGTATGGGATATCATCCTGAAAGCGATCATCGCAGTGGCTTCGGCAGTGCTCGGGGCGTTAGGCTCCAATGCTATGAACCTGTAGAATCCTTCAACAGGCCAAGTACCCAACAGGCCAAGTAATTGAATTCTGTAAACAGATTCAAGACCCCCACCCCTGTACAATCCCGCTATGGATACGGGCCCTATTCCATCAGGGGGATTGTATACCGATATTTATTAAACAACCCATTATTCAATTTATAAAAACCGACATCTTATGAAAACCAATCCTACCAAAAATAGCAAGTTCCGGATTCCCGGTGGCTATGATAGAAAACGCCACCTATTCACAAGTGATTGCGGCCATGACAGTGTATAATCCGAATGTCGCCGATTCCCTCAATAACCGGATGAACGCTTTGGTTCCTGCTCAGGAGATGAAACTGGCGATAAGCTCCTTGCGTACTTCTTTACCGGAAGCGAACGTGTACACCTGCGAATACGAACCGTTGCAGGGGGTGATAGCCATCACCGATCCCAATGGGATCACCACCCGGCATGAGTACGACGGCTTCAACAGGCTGACAAGGAGCTATTACCTGGACCCGGGCTCGAACAAGGTACTGCTGCAGCAGTATCTCTACCACCTGGGGGAGAAATAACGGGGATCGGGTATGCCGAAGGCGGATATGCTTGTAACGGATACCGGCTGACGGTTTTACCAGACGCGACTGCGGCTTCTGGGATGGCTGATAAAGAAAACCTGTAACAAGAGTATATAAGAGTAATACAAGAACCAAAAAGAGAATCAAAATAATATAAAATAACAGCATAAAATAACGAAGCATTATGAAAACGCTACGAACTATCAAAAATATGCAGACATTGGGAACCCTTCTATCGTTCCTGGTCCTGTCCTTGTATCCCGGCGGTACTTCCGCCCAGTCCCGGGACACCCTGTACATGCACACCAGTGCCGGGCACCCCCACATCATCACTGTGACTCCGCGGGTAAAAACTTCCGGGCTTGCCGGA
>NZ_BAKK01000114.1 GCF_000614145.1 Bacteroides faecichinchillae JCM 17102
AAATAGTTACTATGTTTGTAAACGCTGAAAACAAACGCTCGTCGGGACGGGTGGTCCCGCCCCTTGCCGCTGGGCGTTCCCCGACCGAAGATTTGGTTTAAACAGAATAGGCGTAATAATTGAATTACTACATTTGTCGAATTGACAATCAACAAATAATCAGTAATTAAAACTATTACACCTATGGTACAAAGTAAAGGAATAAATTTCGATGGACAAAACATCTATATCGGAATTGATGTGCATTTGAAGACTTGGAACGTGACAATTCTCACCCAATCGGGTTATAAAAAGAAACATTCTCAAAAGTCTTCCGCCAAAGAGCTCTTTGAACATTTGAAGAAACATTATCCTAACGGAAATTATCAAGCCGTTTACGAGTCTGGATTTAGTGGCTTCTCGACTTATTACGCTCTCCAGGAGTATGGCATTTCTTGCATGGTCATCCATGCGGCTGATGTTCCTACTACTCAATACGAGAATGTGATGAAATCCGATCCTGTGGATTCGGAGAAGCTTGCCAAAGCTTTAAAGGCCGGCACACTTAAAGGTATCTACATTCGCAGGAAAGAAAATCTGGACAATCGTAGTGTTGTACGCATACGTAAAACCCTAAAACAACAACTCGGTGGTTATAAATCGCGTGTAAAGCATTTGCTTTATAATAATGGTGTTCAGTTGCCCGATTGTTTTGCCAGTCCTAATACGCATTGGTCTAAACGTTTTATGTCTTGGCTACGTGAAGATGTGGTTTTATTGTCTTCCAGCCGTATCGGACTTGATTTGTTATTGGAACAGGTTGACTTATTCAGGAAAAGCCTGCTTAAGGCAAACCGCCTGCTTCGTGATTTAGCCGGTAGCCCGTTGTACGCCGACCGTTATTCCCTTCTTATTTCTATTCCCGGCATAGGAGTGAATACCGCCATGTGTCTGCTCACGGAAATAGATGACATATCCCGCTTTAACAACCAGCGTGAGTTCGCTTCTTATCTGGGACTTATTCCCACCATGCATAGCAGTGGAGAGAAATCCTGTAACGGCGAGAAAACATTCAGGGGAAATAAAAAGATCGGTCCCATGTTGGTGGAAAGTTCTTGGGTAATCATACGGCATGACAGTGTCATGGCAGCCGCCTATGGTGAATATTGCAAACGCATGAAACCACAAGAAGCGATTATACGTATCGCCCGTAAATTATCAAGCAGAATTTTGAATGTGCTGAAAAAAGGGAAGAAATACGAATATGACAGATGCTGTTAGCATACCCTATAAAAGCCTGTTAGGCAAATTTCAGTTTGGACGACTCCTTTTTCATATTTGATGAGCCTTGAGCTGCATCTCTAAATAGTTTGTTGCGTCCATCCTATTATTCTGAAGAAGTAAATTGTTGCCTGCCGCTGTGCAGTTCAACTCATAGAAGTTTGTCTAATAGGGCTTTTATTTAAGAGAAAGCCACGAGGAACGATAGAAGTGATTAGTGGTTGATAGAGTAGAGTAGGATTTTCATCTTAGTCGGGTAGGGTATTGTTTCTTGAAAAATGAGAGAAAAGAGATAACTAATTGATTTATAAAGTTAATAACAAATAAAAGAGTATTCAATTATTAGGAATACAACATAGA
>NZ_BAKK01000113.1 GCF_000614145.1 Bacteroides faecichinchillae JCM 17102
TCCGAAAGGATAGTAATGATTGACCTCTTCCACCTTTCCTGTTTTATCCACCACCACCCGGTTGTTGCCCTGATGATCCTGCATAAAATAGTGGAGTTTGGCATCCGCCGGAGTCAGATAACCGTCTGCTGTCAGCACCTTGGTCAGTACTCCATTCTCATAGATCGCGTTGTTGCAGTAATCGGTGGTCAGGGTAGTGC
This sequence comes from Bacteroides faecichinchillae JCM 17102, assembly GCF_000614145.1. Lineage (GTDB taxonomy): Bacteria > Bacteroidota > Bacteroidia > Bacteroidales > Bacteroidaceae > Bacteroides > Bacteroides faecichinchillae. The sequence goes on from NZ_BAKK01000113.1 coordinate 201, forward strand.
TGCCTGTGACGCGCGTAGTCCGTATCTTTGTTCCGTCTGCTGCATACAGGTACGAAATACTGTTTCCACCTTCAAACTGTACCTTCTCAGGCAAATCTAGCAATTTAATTGAATTCCCGTAATTTTCTTGTTTAAATCTTTAGTCAGGTTGCCATTTTCATCGTACGTATACTCCGTATCCGCATTGGCACCGTCCTTAAACTCGAATCCGTTGCCATATACACCGCTCGTGGCATTGTCTTTCACCGCCTTGAGCCGGTTTCCGTCGTAGGACAATACAAGATTGTCTATCAACCCATAACCGCTGGCTGAAGTCTGCCCGTATCTGGACAATCCCAGGATGTTTCCCTGCTTGTCATAACCGGTCACTTGCTCGTTGAAGCGGTTCAGGTTGGATGCAAGGGTCGCTCCTTCTCCATAGACGGCGTTCTTCAACCGGGAAAGACCGTCATACGTGAACTTATATCCACGAAGCGTTGTCTCACCTCCCGCTTTCCACGTCATGCTACTGATGTTTCCGTTGTAGCGGGGAGTCCCCGTCCCGTCGGTATAATGCAACATCTGTGTAAAGTACGGGCTCTCTATTCCTGTCATCCATCCCCGGATGTTATACGTCAGCGTTTCCGTGGCACGCGTACCGTACTTACGGGCATTCATTCTTCCCGTCGCGTCATACGCATAGCTGATCTTGTCTGCCGACGCACCGTTCCATTTGTATTCCTTGGTCAGCATCCTTCCTCGGTTGTCGTAGGTATACACTGTTTCCATCGTGTTGGTTCCTGCCGTCTCCCTTTGTTTCATCTTGTTTCCCACAAAGTCATAGGTGACATTCACGTAGCTCAGCGGCTTCTGCGGATAACCGGATATTGTCTGTATCACCCGGTATTGGTCGTCATAATACAGGGTAGTGGTCACCCAATCGCCGGTTCCCAGCACCTTCGCCTTTTTAGAGGTGATCATTCCTGTGGCACTCTGATGATGACTTTCGCTGTATCCGCTGACGGCAGTGAAGGGATGGGCCGTTACGGTTTCCGTCGCCTGATAGTTGTCGTATACCATGTATTGCAACGGCGTTTTCGTACCTGCCGGCAAATACTTCTCCTGCTTCCATGCCGCCTGTTGCAGCTGCTGGTGTGTAGAGGCGGCCGAAGTAATGACCTCCCCGTTCTCTACTTCCCGGTTTTGGCTGTCGTACACGAAGTAGCTCCACTTTTTCGCATTTTCGGTACGTTGATTTCCATCCTGTGCCAGTACCAACCGATCCTGCCAGTCGTACACCATGTAAACGGGCTTGCATCCCGGCAACCGTTTCACAATCATCCGGTCCAGCCGGTCGTATTCGTAATAATAAGCCAGTTTGTCCAACGCGGAAGTATTGATCGCCGTTTTATTCTGCAGGCTTGCCTCGGGCGGCAACACGTAACG
>NZ_BAKK01000112.1 GCF_000614145.1 Bacteroides faecichinchillae JCM 17102
TCTTTTTTACCAAGTTCTCGTAGGACTAGTCAATACCCTTACCACCGTCCTCTCCCTAGTCATCATCGACCAAGTGGGTCGCAAAAACCTAGTCTACTACGGAGTTTCCGGCATGATCCTCTCCCTGCTCCTAATCGGTCTCTACTTCCTCTATGGCGAATCCCTGGGGATATCCAGCCTCTTGCTGCTGGCCTTCTTCTTGTTCTACGTATTCTGCTGCGCCGTCTCCATCTGCGCCGTAGTCTTCGTGCTCCTCTCGGAGATGTACCCCACCAAAGTACGCGGACTCGCCATGTCCATAGCCGGCTTCGCCCTGTGGATCGGAACGTACCTGATCGGACAGCTCACCCCCTGGATGCTCCAAAACCTGACCCCCGCCGGAACATTCTTCCTGTTCGCCATCATGTGCGTACCCTATATGCTCATCGTCTGGAGACTCGTGCCGGAAACCACCGGCAAGTCCCTGGAAGAAATCGAGAGATACTGGACCCGTTCGGGACAGTCAGACAGACCTTAATCATTTAACAGTAAAAGATATATGGATTTTAAGAAACTAACAAATCAATACAGGGACGAACTGCTCGATAATGTTCTTCCCTTCTGGCTCAGCCACTCCCAAGATCTGGAATATGGCGGCTACTTCACCTGCCTGGACCGTAAAGGGAACGTATTCGACACCGACAAGTTCATCTGGCTCCAAGGCCGTCAAGTCTGGATGTTCTCAATGCTCTACAACAAAGTAGAAAAGCGTCAGGAATGGTTGGACTGCGCCACCCAGGGTGGTGAATTCTTAAAGAAATACGGACATGACGGTCATTATAACTGGTACTTTTCGCTCGACCGTTCGGGTAGCCCGTTGGTAGAACCATACAATATCTTCTCGTATACCTTCGCCACCATGGCCTTCGGACAATTGAGTCTGGCCACAGGCAACCCAGAGTATGCGGAAATAGCGAAGATGACCTTTGAAATCACCCTCTCCAAAGTCGATAATCCGAAAGGGAAATGGAACAAACTCCATCCGGGCACCCGTAATCTGAAGAACTTCGCCCTGCCGATGATTCTCTGTAACCTGGCTTTGGAAATTGAACATTTATTGGATGAAGAGTACCTTCAGCAAACCATGGAAACGTGTATCCATGAAGTAATGGACGTATTCTACCGTCCGGAACTGGGAGGCATTATTGTTGAGAATGTAAATGCGGACGGTAGTCTTGCCGACTGTTTCGAAGGTCGCCAGATCACCCCCGGGCATGCGATTGAAGCCATGTGGTTCATCATGGATCTGGCAAACGCCTGAACCGTCCCGAATTGATCGAAAAGGCGAAGAATGTGACTCTTACCATGCTCGGTTACGGTTGGGATAAGGAATATGGTGGCATCTACTACTTCATGGACCGTAATGGCTGTCCCCCCCAGCAGCTGGAATGGGACCAGAAACTTTGGTGGGTGCATATCGAAACGCTGATCTCGCTTTTAAAGGGGTATCAATTGACCGGAGATGAGGCGTGTCTGGCATGGTTTGAGAAAGTGCATGATTATACGTGGGGGCATTTCAAAGATACTAAATATCCCGAATGGTTTGGATATCTGGATCGCAGAGGGGAAATATTGTTGCCATTGAAGGGGGGAAAGTGGAAAGGATGTTTTCATGTGCCAAGGGGATTATACCAGTGCTGGAAAACATTAGAAAGTCTGAA
>NZ_BAKK01000111.1 GCF_000614145.1 Bacteroides faecichinchillae JCM 17102
GAAGATGGACAACTGTAGATCCGATGAGTGAGAAATGCTATAAATATTCTCCATTTATTTACTGTAACGATTGTCCAGTCAAATATATAGATCCTGATGGGAACTCAACTCAAATCCCCCCTTTCGTTTTTGGAGGAGCTAACCCTATTCTTACTACAGGTAGTCGTATTACCATGTTGGGTACGACAGATAAAGTGCTTAGATTATTGCCAAAAGAGCAGCATCATATTATTCCGAGATCGCTTAAAGGGAATGAAGTGGTTAAATCAGCAAGAGAAGGAGGATTTAAGATTGAAGGTAAAGAGAATAAAATTTCAGTAGATAAATTCAATAAGTCTACTGGTGAGGGACAACATGGAAAACATCCTAATTATACCAATCAAATACGGAATAAGTTAGAGAAATTTCAAGAAAAAAATCCTAATGCTTCACCAGAGCAAAGCGCTTCTTTTATAAAAGAAACTGTTTCCGGTACTAAAAACGTCATAGAAAGCAATCCAAATACAAAAATAAATGATTTGGAAATAAAGGGGCTGTCTTTGCCTATTGATCAGTTAAAAGTAGTCAAGCCAATTGAAACTATTAAACCTATAAAAAGAGTTAATTTTGGAGAGGCTTAATTTTAAATTTATAGTCATATGAGATATTTTATAATGAGCGAATCTTTAGATAAAAAGATTATTGGTTGTAATTTTCCACAAGTACATAGGTTTACACAAGGGTATGATCCAGAAGCATCGAATGGGCTATTTAGTTTATATAAATATAGGGAAGATTTTCCAGATTATATTCCTAATCTTGATGGTTTTATGATATCAAGTTGTACTAAATTAACAGATTTTATAAGTAGTAGCTTTAGTCATCGCCTACGGATTATGAACGAAAGAGCTAAAACTATTTTAGAACAACACCATTTGGGCTCTTACAGGTTTTATCCGCTTGTTTTGTATAAGGGGAAAGTTAAATACGATTATTATCTTTTCAATTTCATTTCTACTTATTCAGATTTTGTAAATTACGAAAAAACTTCATTTCAAGAATACAACATAGCTAATGGGGAAAAAAGTGAAGTTTTTTTTGTCAAATCTAGGGCTGACTTTTTGCATAAAAAAAGTGTTATAGAACACGAAAAAGGTATTTCTTGGGGTATATGGGGTAGTGAAATTGTTATGAGTAAAGGTTTTGATCAAAATTGGATTTTTTTGTTATCAGCTTACTTGATGCAAATATTTATGTAAGTGAACGCCTAAAAAACTCTATTGAATCTAATGGACTAACAGGATGGGAATTTATTCCTGCAATGAATTTGAAAATTGAAGAATAACTTATTCGTCTTAAAGTATAATATCCTGATATGGATTATCTAATTGTGGATAATTTATATCAGGATATTTTGTGAATGAAATGTATCAATGTTCGTAATACTTCTTTAAGATATAAAACTTGCCTAACTTTGATATAGATTGTCTAATTATTGCTAATCTATTTCTATCAAAAAGTATTTTCAAAGAAGTTTCTTACCGGATCACGTTGACTAATTCAATGACGGTAAAGTTTAAGATAACTCGTCCTGACCGCTGTTGGACCAATGTTATGTTGTTGGATGATACCGGTAAGAGGTGGGAATACAATTCTCGCGCTTATAAAGCTTTCGGATTAATTCCCGGTGTCTATTACTTTGTAGTGGAGGGCCAGCAGTCCGGCAACCTGAATGATCCTGTTCCCGATGTGACGATTGAG
>NZ_BAKK01000110.1 GCF_000614145.1 Bacteroides faecichinchillae JCM 17102
AATAAACAACAGACTATCCATTAATGAAATAGCGACAGGAACTAAATTCATGGTATCTTAGCTTTTTTCTGTTTCCATAGATTTCTTTAAATCTTTCTTCTGCCCTATTCGTCCATGTTCTTTCCATAGCTCTTTCCGCTTTTCCTGAATGAGAGTAATGGTGAAGTAAAACCTCTGTCCACTCCCCCCAAAAAACAAGTAATGCAAAGATAACAGACTATGATTTTCTCAAAAACGGATGGAATGGGGTACAAGATACCCTAATCCCCCTATTCCTATAATAGCATCTTAAACACATGACAGCCAGTGTATTCTGTTGCTAGACAGCAAAATGAAAGTGACAATAGAAATGCTGCAGATGTCTATTGTCACTCTATTGTCACCAGCCTATTGTCACCATATTACAACTGATTATCAGATGTATAACACTTAAAAGTGACAAATGACAATAAAATAACCGTTTTGTAATACTTAGCAGTCGTAGTTAATTGTTGCGGCATAGTAAGATGTCCCTTCCTGAGTCATTTAATATATTGTTGGGGCTTTCAAAACTTATTCTCACGCTTCGGTTAATTTGCTATTATTAGTTTTCTGTTAGTAATCATCTTGCTATAACTACAATTCCTTTAGATTTGTTGGCGTATTTTGCTTACATATACTATTATTTAGCTAATAGTTATTAGTTAAACAGTATAAAATACTAATATTATATTTGGGATTTACAATATAGTTAGTATATTTGCATTGTAGCAACGCGTATGGTTAGTATATGTAATAAATGTATTTGTTATTCACAAACCGACACACGAGTTTTTCGTACTAACATACTAACTGTTTTAATCATTTATAAAGGAGGAATCAATATGAAACATAATACACTGAGGTCTTAGAGTTGTTTGGCAGCCCCAGGCATAAATTTCGTTAAAAGCTCTGCTCTCATCGGATTTTTTACGGCCCCGTTAGTAATACCTGACAGAAGGCTTCCATATTCTGGTGACCTGCACCGTTCCTCCCCGACTTATGCGTAACAGCATGTGACAACAGCCGGAAATAAAACAGATATTATAAACAATAAACACCTTAATAATAATTATACCATGAACAAATTAACTATTCATAGAACACCAAAGTCCCTCTTTTTCATTAGGAAAACGGAAGAATTGCAGCTTGTCAGCAAAAAGAAATTTGAAGTACTACAAGTTCAAGACTGTCTGTGCACTCCCGTAAATATCTTACTTAATAATGTCCATCCGAACCAATGGAAACTTTATCGGCAACAGTGCCGCCCTCCTCCGTTTCCGATGCATGTAAGATTTATTCGTCATCACAAAGCGTAAGAACGACTTGATTGAACGGACGAAGACTGTAGAACTTCACTAGGTAGATAAGCCACTGTAAATAATCATATTATCTATTTATCATGACGGATGATTCCGCCATGACAGGGAACAGTACACTCAATTTGCAACATATAAAGAATATCCTAATCTCTCAAAACCACTATTGAATGTAAATTAATACAACTATTTAACAGCATCAGAAAGGAGGTGTACGACCATGTCAATGAAAAAATCCGTATGGGATATCATCCTGAAAGCGATTATCGCTGTGGCTTCGGCAGTGCTCGGAGCGTTGGGCTCCAATGCCATGAACCTGTAAGATCCTTCAACAGGCCAAGTAATTGAATTCTGTAAACAGATTCAAGACCCCCACCCCTGTACAATCCCACTGTGGATACGGGCCCTGTTCCG
>NZ_BAKK01000109.1 GCF_000614145.1 Bacteroides faecichinchillae JCM 17102
TGATCTGCCCGTCCTCGTCGGTGGTCTGCGTACAGTCGAGGGTACCTGTCGCATAGTCCTGCCGGTAGGTGAGGCTGTCCGCCGACAGGCAATAGATCCGCACGCTCAGCGTAGGGTAGAAGGTCAGGTAATGTGCCAGTCCTTGCCGGTTCTGGTTAGTAAGGAACGAGGTCTGTACAGGATGTTTGCTGTGTTGAACGGGTAGAATTAGTAAACATTTATAGAATAAACATTCAATTATAAAATGAGGGTGAATTCAAAATAGAAATGGCGTGTTTGAAAAGTAACAAGTTAAAACTTCAAACATGATTTATGGCTTTGTAGAAAGCCAAATAAAGCCGAATTTTGTATCAAATCAGTGAGTCAACTTACAGATTGAAAGTTTAGACTCGTAAAATTTCTATTTTGACACACCCCCAAGATACTCTTAAGAGTATTTGAGTTCCCAGTGATCAATAGCTTCTCTTATCTTCATAATAGTCTCAATAGGTAGTTTATTTTTAGAAATAATACGTACACCATTTACTAAAAAAGCAATTTGAAACATTCCATTCTTATATTTAGAATAAAGTTTCTTAGGTACTTTTGATAAAGTCATCCCGTTTACTATATAAAACTGAGACAAAGATGAACCATGAGATTGATAGTTGTCCTTAAAAAAATTATAGTCATCATACGAGATGAATTTATCTTTTTCAAGTAAAAACACTTCTTGTCCATATTTATTCCATAAAAATAGTTTTATAAAATAAGCAGAAGTACCTAAGCCAACAATGCAGGAAATAATAAATCCTATAGGTATTCCTTCCCCAAGACTTGCCATATAAATCAATGAACCTATAAGTATAAAACTTATAATTATAGGGGGAATTAATAGCAAATTAGTTGCCACTTTATTGGATTCTTCACCCCATAAATACAAACAAATACCATTCTCTGATATTTCTAATTTATAAGATTGTTTATTTACTATTATTGTTTCCATTTTTGATAATCTAAACTTCTATTTTTTAAAGCATTTTGATGTGTCCCATAATTTTCTATAGTATATTTACCTCTATTTAACATCTGGAATCTATTCCAAGGAGAACTTATCGTGTACCAAGATTTTGGAATTAGATTCGTAGGATCTAATGGTGTAGGAATCCAGTTCATAGGATCTTTTACTATTTGCAAATAACCTCTAAACATGTTCTGATAAACATTTTCATTTCCATTGACACCATTGTCTGCAGCCCATCTCACAACATTATATTGAAAGCCTGTTGGGCTCGTATCACCATTCTTAAAATCTTTTACTTTATTTTCTCCTACTACATATTTATATTCGTATAAATCAAATCCTGTTTCAGGGTCTTTTCCATATAATTCAATTGCAGCATAATTCCCTTTATTTTCTCCAGAAACAAATTCACGTAGTATATATTTAACTCCTCCTTTTATTTTTACAGGAATAAATTCCTCTGCTAATAATCCCATACCATTAGTTCTAAAGTTTAGTAAATTGTAATCCCAGATTTCATCATCAGGCACAGTATCGCAACCCATAGGATCTATATAATTTACAGAATTATTGACACTATAAACATACGGACTCATGAAACTGTTTTTCTCACTCATCGGATCCACCACATGCCACCTACCTATCGTCGCATCATAATGCCTAGCCCCATAATCATACCAGTTCAGCCCATTCCTCGTATCCAACTCCTTACCATTATACTTATAAGGCTGAACACCGGTTGTCGAAGTG
>NZ_BAKK01000108.1 GCF_000614145.1 Bacteroides faecichinchillae JCM 17102
AGATGTGCCCGTCCTCGTCGGTGGTCTGCGTACAATCGAGTGTACCCGTCGCATAGTCCTGCCGGTAGGTGAGGCTGTCCGCAGAAAGGCAATAGATCCGAACGCTCAGCTTAGGGTAGAAGGTCAGCTAATGCGCCAGTCCTTGCCGGTTCTGGTTGGTAAGGAAGAATGTTCGCTGTATTAAACAGGTAGAGTTGGTAAATATTTATGGAATAAACATTCCAATATATAAAATACCCTGATATAAATTATCTTTAATTAGATAACTTACATCAGGGTAATGATCAGTTATTCAAAATCAGGATACCAAAAATTATACTTTCCTGTCTTTATACGATCTACAATATCCCAAGGACTTAAAACCATCCCAATTTCTGCTTTCCTGTTTTCGCCTTCTAATTTCCCAACATCGGTAAAATTTTCGTCATTGATATGCCATACATACCACCTATGTGATATCTGAATCGGTTCTTCACCCGGCTCACGAACCCCGTCACTTGTACTTCTGAATAGAATATGGCTTGTATCTCCTACATCAGCGATACTTCCCACTTTCTCCCACAAAGAGAGTTTAGGCCCAAAATTAGTCACACAATGAGCATAAAACTCCACCTCGCCATTGACTATTTCTGATAACGTAGGATGTTCATCCAAAGTATACACCTTTTTAAAAGCTCTGATAACATCACTGTTCAACTGAGTTAGATCAAATGCTATCAGTTGGAAATACTTTATACCGGATTCTGATACTTTCACCGAAAAGACATCTCCAATTTTTGTTCTGATTCTTTTTGCTCCCATATTATTTTATACCATATTTTGCCCAGTTTTTAGGGGCGATTGAATTGATTTTATTTAATAATGTTCCTCCATTTTTTCCATTCCATACCGGTTAATTAAGGTTTGTTCCCATACCCGGGCTTGAGTTCTTGTCAGATTTTTAGCACCTTTAACAACTTCATATTTTAGTGCACCTCTTGCCGTTCCCGAATGTAAATGTTCCAAAAACCTGACAGATGGCTCACGACCTGTTATGCCTACATATCGAATAGTTCCCGAAGCATCTTTCCCTATGTAAACGGAATGGGTTCCAACAGCCGCTTCATTACCGATAGAAGAAGCTTCCACAGCTTGGGCAACACTGCTACTTTTGGAGGCAAATTGTCCGGCCAACTTTCCAATTCCCCAACCTAATAGTTTGCCTCCCATCAAAGCAACCCCCTGTTCTACCAGAAACTCTCCTACGGGACGGGCTATTGCATCAACTCCCCTGCTGGTCAGTCCATTGAACAATGCTGATTTTGAGTCTTCCGATAAAGGACTTTGATTGCCTAAGAACTGCTTCTGTAATTTTCCGCTACCGGCAATTAAGTCGAACGCATTGACTGCTTGGTTCGCAATGATACCACCATTCTGATAAGCGTTAAGATACAAACCATCTCCCAGAGATATAGAAACGGATGAACCGAGTCTTTCACATCCCTCAATTTCTTCGCTACCTTCTACCCAACGCAGGTTGCCGTTATTGTCTCTATACCAATCTTCTCCGGTAGGATCAATTTTATCAATGGGGCCATTGTTACAATAAACATATGGAGACAAGTAATTGTACTTTTCACATTTTGGATCTATTGCATGCCATCTTCCTATCGCCGCATCATAATGCCTCGCCCCATAATCATACCAGTTCAATCCATTCCTCGTATCCAACTCCTTACCATTATACTTGTAAGGCTGAACACTATTGGTTGATGT
>NZ_BAKK01000107.1 GCF_000614145.1 Bacteroides faecichinchillae JCM 17102
GGGGTCGGTATCAAGTTCATCATCAACTGACACGGGCATGGAAAGGACGGAAATAGATGCTGTCAGAAGGATGCCGCTTGCGGATTTTCTCGCACGGCTGGGGCATGAGCCTGTCAGAAGGAGCGGTAACGAGCTGTGGTATCTTGCCCCGTACAGGGGCGAGCGCACATCCTCTTTCCGTGTGAACGTGGCGAAACAGCTCTGGTACGACTTCGGTTTGGGCAAGGGCGGCGACATCTTCACGCTTGCCGGGGAGTTTCTGCAAAGCGATGACTTCATGAAGCAAGCGAAGTTCATAGCGGAAGCCGCCAATATGACGGTTGCCGGATGGGAAAAGCCCGTCTATCTCTCGAAGCCGACCGAATCCGTTTTTGAGGATGTGGAGGTCGCTCCGCTGCTCCGCTCACTGCTGACGGAGTATTTAGAGGAACGGGGCATCCCTTACGCCATCGCATCCCGTCACTGCTGCCGCTTGAACTACGGTGTGCGTGGGAAACGGTATTTTGCCGTTGGCTTTCCGAACATGGCAGGTGGCTATGAAGTCAGAAGCCGATATTTCAAGGGTTGCATACCTCCGAAGTCTGTATCACTGGTAAAGGCGAATGACATCCCGGCTGACGAGTGCCTCGTGTTCGAGGGCTTCATGGACTTTCTCTCTGCCGTGACGCTTGGTGTAACCGGTAACGCTGACTGTCTTGTGCTGAACTCAGTCGCCAACGTGGAGAAGGCGGCGGGATTGCTGGACGGATACGGGCGCATCGGCTGCTTCCTCGACCGTGACGAAGCCGGACGGCGGACGCTTGCCGCACTTACCATGCGATACGGGGAACGTGTCACCGACCGTTCCTCCCTCTATGACGGTTGCAAGGACTTGAACGAGTACCTGCAACTGACAACGAAAAAACAGAAAAACAACCATCTAAAAATCGAAGAACAATGAACATACTGAACAACAGAAACAAGAGAACATCAATATTCAAGGCAGTGGCGTTATGCCTGATAGCCGCCATGTCATTCACCCTCGTGTCATGTGACGATGACATGGACATCCAGCAGTCCTATCCCTTCACGGTGGAGGTCATGCCCGTGCCGAACAAGGTAGTAAAGGGGCAGACAGTGGAAATCCGCTGTGAACTGAAAAAGGAGGGCGACTTTTCGGGTACGCTCTATACCATCCGCTATTTCCAGTTCGAGGGGGAAGGCTCGCTCAAAATGGATAACGGCATCACCTTCCTGCCTAACGACCGCTACCTGCTGGAGAACGAAAAATTCCGCCTGTACTACACGGCGGCGGGTGATGAGGCGCATAATTTCATCGTGGTGGTGGAGGATAACTTTAGCAACTCCTACGAACTGGAATTTGACTTCAACAACAGGAATGTAAAGGACGACGATCTTACCATCGTTCCCATCGGCAACTTCAGCCCCTTGTTGAAATGATGCGTGTATTCATGACAATGCTCTGTTCACTTCTGACGGTCTGTTCTGTGTCCGCGCAGATCAGCCGCCAAGAGGGAACGGACGGGCAGGCGGCAATCTACCGACTGCCGCTTATGGAACGTGCTTTTTTATGCTGCCGCTACTTTGAAGGCTGGCACTCAGAAAAACACTACCCATACGTCGGTTGGGGTCACAAACTTTTGCCAAACGAGAAGTATTCGGCACGAACCATGACAAAACGGGATGCGGATGAACTTTTGCGGAAAGACCTGCGCAAATTTGTCGCCATGTTCCGTAAATTCGGGGTTGATTCGCTGTTGTTATCCGAAAGTTAGGATAACAGCACTT
>NZ_BAKK01000106.1 GCF_000614145.1 Bacteroides faecichinchillae JCM 17102
CATAGAAGAAAGTAGTTCTTCACCTTTCATTTTTTGTAACGCGTGCCAACGAAATCCCCTATTAGGTTCTGGCAAATAAATCCGGTAAACTTCATGACTTTTATCGATAATTGTTGCTTCTGCCGTAAATCGATGACCTCCCATATCACGCCATTTTTCATAATAAAGCGTCACGTGATAGCACAGATCTTCAGGTTTCAAAGAATCAGGTAAAATATAAAAATAATCCGGCCATCCTTCTTGTAGCCATTTATGTTTTAAAAACATAAAATCACCTTGCACCACGCCAGGAATTATATCCTTACGATACCATTTGGGAAACTTCTCTTTTAGTAGGTTCTGAGTAATCTCAACTAAAAGACTGTCTCTTTGCTCTTTCGGCATAGAAGAAAGAGGCTCTTGGGCAAGCAACATACCATTTGTACAAACAAATAACAGCAATAAAAAAAATGTTTCATAATAATCTGAATTAATTTATTTAATTCAAGCTTTGAACAATACTTGATACACGACTTTCATTATTTTTCATATACAATACTTTACATAATAGCAATTACGCTTTTATCATCATATTTATACATGCTATAACAAAAGTAATATTATTTTTCGAATAAAGAAAAACTATTCAGAAAAATACATTAAAAAAAGAAATGCTAATTTTGATAGGTAATTAAAACAATCCAAAGAAGATCTAAGTTATTTTTATCAAAATATCACAATCAATATTAAGCAAAAAACATTTATTATAAATACAGAATGTATATATATTCAAAATGGCTACCTGTGAGTATACCTAATTTATAAAACATTTAGAGGCAGTTTATTATAACACCTACCTCTAAATCGAGAGATTTCTGAAAGTTTATCCTAATCTACACCTAACAAAACAATGGATTATTACCTACTATTTTTACCTATAATATAAATAGGGAAAAACTACATATTTTAGTAACAACAATTAATTATTAAATGAATATTTGTCCGTAATCCTTCCGTTATTGTAATAAATATACATCTGAGGAGTATCAGTTACATTATGTCCCGGAAATATATAATACCCCCTACCTTGAACAAAAATTCCTACATAATCCAGCACAATTCCATAGTTACTCTCATCACCGTTACTCAAATAAGCGTAGTCTCCTTTAGATGGACCGACTTCACGTTCTTGTTCAAAAGAACCATCTAAAAATGGAGTATGCGTATGACATGTCGTAATACAAATAGCATCCTTTGGGACACCATTCTCAACAGGAAGCGATGATCCTAAATAAACAGATGCTTGTGCATCATCTGATACAGGTTCACCGTACTTTGTCTTACCTATATAATACTGCCCATCTGCCGGTCTGTAATAAATAAAACAAGCTGCTTCTCTTCTTTTGTATCTAATTTTTGCATACTCTTCTTTTGTTAATACCTTTTTCAATTTCATTCAGTTTCTTCTGAGCTTCAGATACAGATTTCAACTCAGATTCCAATTTGATAAGTTGTTCAAGGTTTTGTCCTTGTGACCTTAAGATATCTTTTGCGATATCTAAGGCCTTTTTATCAACTTGGTATGATTCTTGTTCTTTAGAGTTCTCTTTCTCTAATTCAATATTAGATAGGCAAACGTATCAAGATAGACTATGCTATCCCGCGCGGTCTTGACCACAACCCAATGAAGCGACTTGCATCACTGGAATTCATCCGCCAAGGACAGAACCTCTTCATCACAGGTTTATACAAAACCGGAAAGAGTTTCCTTGCCACAGCCATAGGGTTACGAAGCTTGCAAGAAAGGCATACGCACATACTATGCTAATGCCTCGAAACCTATGGGTATATTCAAAGTAGCAATGGTAAAAGGCACACTGAAATCTAAACTCAAGAAAATCGAACGGAGCGCACTACTCATCTTGGATGACTTCTTCCTTGTGAACCTTGATGCCCTCTCCTACTCGATATAATAGAGGACCCACATGGCCGAAAATCCATCATCATTACCTCTCAACTGCCGACAGACAATTGGTATAACGCAATCGGTGATCCTACTGTGACTGATACCATCATGGATCACATTATCCATACGGCTCACCGAATTGAGTTAACAGTAGAAAGTGTACATAAGATGACGGCACACAGAGGTAAATAAACTAAAATAATAATGCCCCACCGATTAAT
>NZ_BAKK01000105.1 GCF_000614145.1 Bacteroides faecichinchillae JCM 17102
TCAGGGGGATTGTATACCGATATTTATTAAACAACCCATTATTCAATTTATAAAAAACAACATCTTATGAAAACCAATCCTACCCAAAATAGCAAGTTCCGGATTCCCGGAGCATTCTTCCGTCTTCTTATCCTCGCCTGCCTTCCCCTAGTGTCCGCATTCGGCCAGGTGGTCAAGCTGGACATACCACAGATCTTCCCCGTTTCCCCCGAAGCGGCCGTTCTGGACAAATTCCATTCCTATCCGGTGGACTATTGCACCGGGGTACCTGACATCCGCATCCCCCTTTATGAGATCGTCGCGGGAGACATCACGATTCCCGTCACCTTATCCTACCACGCCTCCGGTCTCAAGCCTCATGAGGGCAGCGGCCTTGCGGGCACCAACTGGTCCCTCAGCCTCGAGCCCACCGTCAGCCGGGAGATACGCGGTACGGACGACATCGGCAATTACGGCTGGCTGTGCGAGGGCAGCTATCACCGCGGTACCCCTCCCGGAGCTTCGAGAATGGAACAGATCAACTTTATGGACGAGGTTGTCCGAGGCATCCGCGACAGTCAGCCGGACCGTTTTACCTACAGCCTGCCTCACGCAGGAGGAAGCGGCTACATGCTCTACCGGGGAAGCCCCATGGTCACCTGCCCCCGCACCAATGATGTGGTAAACTGGGATAGAAGCGACAAAATGAGTATCACCGACGATAAAGGATATTATTATGAGTTCGACGGTGTAGTGGAGAAAGTCTTCTACACCCAATCCATCAACCGCTGGCACTGTACCGGCATCCGGTCGCCCCACCGGAGCACCCCGTCCGTAACCTTCGAATACGATATCCTTCCCCACCAGTCAACCGGCACCAACAAAGGCTGCATGGGTCCCGGAGAAGTAATCATCAACAAGAACGCCGCCGAAGACGGGTATAACCTGACCGAACATTTTCCTCTCCAGGAACACAACTATGCCTTGTTGCCCGATTATAACTCAGGTTCGGAGGCTTACTATTATGATTATAAGGCGGAATTGAGCCCCGTTTACTCCGAAGGTCTCTACATTGACAATTCGGGCAGTATCCTTCCCAACGACGTTGAAGTTCCCCGGCTGACCGACATCCGTTTCCTGGGCAATACGATGAAAATCAGTTATCATTCGGTAGGCGGCCCTGACTACTGGAACGATGCATACGATACAATCGAAGTGACCGACGAACATGGAAAGCCGATGCGCAGCATCCGTTTTTACCTCAGTACCTACAACTCCCATACGAGTCTGACCAAACTGGATTCTGTCAGCATCTCGGCGCCCGGGGTGGAGACGAAGACGTATAAGTTCAATTATAACGGCGGGCTGAATGTACCTTCCATTGATACCCGGGTAATAGACCATTGGGGATTCTGCAACGGTCCGGAAAACCGGTATGCCGTAAATACGGTCCCCAGCTTCCGCAAGATACTGACCTACAGTAAGAACGGGCAGCCAATACGCCTGCTGCTGGATTATAAGGGAGCGAACCGCGAAGCTGACGCCGCCTGGACCAATCTGGGGATGCTGATCCAGATCACCAATCCGCAAGGTCTGGAAACACACTTCGAATACGAGGGAAACCAGGCGGCTTTTGCCATGGGCTATCCGGGTCCGGAGGAAGAAGGTGCGATGTACCTACGTCCGGTCGGCGGTCTGCGTATCAAGCACATCCGCACTTACGACCCCAAGGAGCAAAAGACGGTGCACAAAAGATACAGCTACGGGCTGGAAGGTTCCATCGGCTGGGGGGGCATCTGGGGAGGCGGAGCCATTCCCCATATCATCACCGAACGGGATTACCAGACCAGCGTGCTGGTACCTTTCTCACCTACCAATCTCCAGACTATGACGGTTATCCATAACAATCCTGTCGGTGAGATCACATTCCACAACGGAAGCCCTGTGCTCTACAGTAACGTAAGGGAGAGTTTGGAAGGCGGCGGTTCCGCCCTTGTGACAGAGTATGTCTACCATGTGCCTTGCCATGAGTACAACAACGTACTGGAATGGGACCAATATGATCCTGAGCTGAACTATGCCCAAAAAGAGAAACAGGTGAATGATTACCTGTTAAGCCACTCTTACAGTGAGTTGAAAGGTCTCGTATGCCCTCTTCCCAACAATCCGGGAAAGCATGCGGACGAATACATCAACATGTCCGATGACCAATGGCTGGCGGGAAAGCTGAAACGGGTGGACCGTTACAAGGATAACGGCTTTTTATTATCCACTACGGAGTATGAGTACGAACATGTCAGTACAGGAGG
>NZ_BAKK01000104.1 GCF_000614145.1 Bacteroides faecichinchillae JCM 17102
GGTGCGCCCGTAAAGGCATATAATAAATATAGCTTTGGCAAGCTATTAGGTTCGTGTTCTTTGAAATAATAACCTATCACCAGCCGACTTATCCATTCAACGAAAGACGATGGGGAGTGTAGCATGTCGGAAAAGCCACGAGTGGACTAACTGTCAAGTCTTGACCGAGTGGCGAGGTGAAACGATAGATATGAGGATAAAGCCTATACTGGTTGAACGATAGTCTAAGCGGCTCGATGCTTAAGCCTTGGCGGAAGACAGTTATATAACTCAAAAAGTTATCCTACGCCATGCCGTGATACCCAGCTTCTCCCATCAGGTTGTTTGGGCAAAAGAACTTATCACGGAGCAACTACATACATAGTAAAGGACGAAAGTCGTATCCGACAATCTATCATGCCAATAGTTATTATATGTCTAAACGGGGATTGCCTAAGTGGGGCAACCCATATGGCAACAGAGCTTCCGTAGTAGTCCGAGCAAGGGAAAGCCTTGTACATGGCGAAGGGAAGCAGCCAATATCGTTTAATGTCAAATTTTGGAAAATGTGAGAGACATGAAAAGAAATCCGGAAAAGATATTAAACAGTCTAACACAACATAGTTCCGACTTGGCTTACAAGTTTGAACGTTTGTATCGGATACTGTTTAATGAAGAGATGTACTACATTGCCTACCAAAGTATTTATGCGAAGCAGGGCAATATGACGAAAGGTGTCGATGGAAAAACCATTGACGGTTTCAGTATATCCCATATTGAACGGTTAATAGGTATGCTCAAAGATGAGACGTACCAGCCAAATCCCTCTCAGCGGGTGTACATTCCCAAGAAAAACGGAAAAATGCGACCGCTGGGTATTCCGTCATTCATTGACAAACTTCTGCAAGAGGTTATAAAAATGATTTTGGAAGCAATCTATGAGGGCAGTTTTGAAAATTTTTCTCACGGTTTCAGACC
This sequence comes from Bacteroides faecichinchillae JCM 17102, assembly GCF_000614145.1. Classification (GTDB taxonomy): domain Bacteria; phylum Bacteroidota; class Bacteroidia; order Bacteroidales; family Bacteroidaceae; genus Bacteroides; species Bacteroides faecichinchillae. The sequence goes on from NZ_BAKK01000104.1 coordinate 958, forward strand.
ACAGAGAAGTCCGCAGACTGCACTTTGGAGCATACAAAAGACATTCAACAGTACAAAATGGTTCATCGAGGGAGACATCAAAGGTTTCTTCGACAATATAGACCATGAGGTATTGATAGCCATTCTTTCAGAACGTATTTCAGATATGCGTTTCTTACGCCTTATTCGAAAGTTTCTGAATGCCGGATATGTGGAAGATTGGGTATTTCACAAATCGTATAGCGGAACGCCACAAGGTGGGATAATAAGCCCGATATTGGCAAATATCTATCTTGACAAGTTCGACAAATACATCAAGGAATACACTGAAAAATTCAACAAGGGGAAAAGGCGTAAGGAAAATCCGATAGTAAAACGTTTCGGACAACGGAAAGCCAAGTTAGTAGCCAAACTGAAAAAATCAACGGACAAAACGGAACGGAAACGACTGTCGATGCAAATCAAGGAAATTGTCAGAGAACGTCTCAACTATCCTGCAAGTGATGAAATGGATGCAACTATGAAGCGTTTGAAATATGTAAGATATGCGGATGATTTTCTCATTGGTGTTATCGGTAGCAAAGAGGATTGTATCAAAATCAAGAAGGACATAAAGCAGTTTATGGCTGACAAATTGAAATTGGAACTATCCGATGAGAAAACGCTGATAACCAATGCGAGGAAACATGCCAAATTTCTTGGTTATGACGTATTTGTACGCAAATCCAATGACACCCATAGGGATAAGAACGGACATCTGACAAGAAGTTTAGACCATAAGATAGTACTGTATGTGACAACCGAAGTGATGCGGAAGAAGCTCCTTGAATACGATGCGTTAAAAATCATCGTGAAAAATGGCAAGGAGGTTTGGAAACCCAAGGGGCGTACATACATGCGCTGCCTTGACGATTTGGAGATTATAAGCCAATATAATTCTGAAATCATGGGGTTCTATAACTTCTACTCGATAGCAAACAACAGTCCCGTCATTGATTCATTCTATAATATCATGGAATACAGTATGTATAAGACGTATGCCGCAAAGTACAGTACCTCGAAAAAGAAAATCATTGCGAAGTACAAGAAAAACGGGGTGTTTGCCATACCGTACACCAACAAAAGAGGATATGAATTCAGACGTGAGTTCTACGACAAAGGTTTTAAGCGAAAGGAATTACCCAATAGGTATTTGGATGACAGACTGCCAAACACTATTGCCATAACTGGTGGCAGAAATGGTCTAATCAAGAGACTTCAAGCACGGGTATGTGAAAACTGCGGTGCTACAGATAACCTTGAAATGCACCATGTACGCAAACTGAAAGACCTTAAAGGTAAAAGTGATTGGGATATTAAAATGATTTCACGCAAACGTAAAACATTAGCAGTATGTTCAGTATGTCATCACAAAATACACGCTGGAAAGTTAGACTGAATGAGAAGGTGGAGAGCCGTGTACGGGGAGACCTGTCAGCACGGTTCGGAGGCGAGTGCTTGGAAACCTACCGTATTAAAACACGGAAAGGCGCTGGTGCTTAGCCTATGG
>NZ_BAKK01000103.1 GCF_000614145.1 Bacteroides faecichinchillae JCM 17102
GGAAAAGTCGGTGCAGATTGACCCCTGTCGGCGGGAAAATGTGACCCTTTTCGTTGAAATAAGATTGACCCTCGGCGACGAAATAAAAATGACCCCTGTCGGAGTACTCCGCAGGGGATTTTTTTTGTAGTTTTAGAAACCCAAGTCCTGGCACGGCGGGGGTAAATCTAAAATTACAAATTTATGGTTACAAAATTAAAAAATATCCTTCGATGTTACCAGTCGGGGATGGGATTAAAGGAAATGGCCGCGGTTTTCCATATATCCCGCAACAGCACGCGCAAATATGTGCGTCTGTTTCAGTCGAGCGGCAAGTCCATGGAAGAGCTTCTTGCAATGACGGAAGAACAACTCCGGCAGGAGCTTGGGCAGGAGAAGGTGCGACACAGCAAACCTTCAGAGCGTGAGACGGAGCTTGAAGCACTTCTTCCTGAGTATGCAAAACAGCTGACACGCAAGGGTATGTCCAAGGCACGGCTGTACGAGCAGTATCATGCTGCTTATCCTGACGGCTATGGACTGACGATGTTCAAGCAGGCTCTCCGTCAGTACTTGCATCAAAGCAAGGTGGTCGGACATGTGGAGCATTATGCCGGAGACCAGATGTACATCGACTTTGCCGGAGACCGCCTTGAGGTGGTCGACTGCATGACGGGCGAGACTAAAAAAGCAGAGGTGTTCGTCGCGATACTGCCTTTCAGTCATTACACTTACTGTGAGGCCGTATGGTCCCAGCGCAAGGAAGACCTCATCAAAGGATGTGAGGGCGCCATGCAATACTTCGGCGGCGTTCCTGCCGCGATAGTGCCGGACAATCTCAAGGCGGCCGTAAGCAGAAGCGACCGCAACGAGCCGGTGATCAATGAAGTGTTCGCCGCATTTGCCGAGCATTACGGATGTGCGGTATATCCGGCACGTGTCCGGCACCCCAAGGACAAAGCCCTGGTGGAGAATGCCGTGAAACTGCTTTACAAATCCGTCTATGCCGATATCGAGGGAATGACGTTCGGCAGCCTTGACGAGCTTAATATCGCCATCCATATCTCGTTGCTCGATTTCAACGAAAAGACAATGGCCGGGCGGGACGTCTCACGGGTGCAGATGTTCAACCGGATGGAAAAAGACATGCTGCGTCCGCTGCCCGAGCGGCGCTTCACAGTGAAGGAACGCAAGCTGATGACTGTCGGGAAGAACTGCTATGTGTCGCTTTTCAAGCATCACTACAGCGTACCCAGAGAACACGTCGGCAAACGTGTCGTCATTCTCTATGACGCCGACACCGTGGAGATATACTGCGGACTGAATCTTGTGGCGGTTCACGACCGCTGCGACATCCCCTATGCCTACTCTTGGAAACGGGAGCACAACCTGCCGGGCCATTACGGGGCTTACGACAAGGACCTTGAGGAACTGTTCGTACGCGCCGGACAGATCGACAACATCGTGCTCGACTATCTCCGGGAAGTAGACAGACACATACAGTATCCGCCGAAGTCCTTCAGCTCATGCCGTGGGATAATCACCCTTGAAAAGAAGTATGGGGCCGACCGTCTCATCGCGGCCTGCGCCTGTGCCGGAATGAAGGCGGAATACGGTTACCAGGCATTGCGCCGGGTGCTTGAACTGGGTGAGGACGCAGACTTCCTGCCGGATGAAAACGGCAACATCTCCCGTCCACAGGAACCCGTTCCTTCTCTGATACACAAAAACATACGTGGCCGTGAATACTTCTTGGCCCAGAACTCAAACAACAATAAAAAAGACAACAATGGAAACAGACAATAAAACCGCCCCTGTATCCGCAGTACAGGACCAGAACCAGATCTCGCTCGATCTGATGAACCGAATGAAAATGCACGGCATGGCCGAAGCCTTCCGCGAAAGCCTCGCCGGCACCACAGCACAGTCGATGACTCCGGACTCCTTCCTCTCGATGCTGCTCGCTCGGGAATGGGACTGGCGCGCTCAGGCCGCCATTGCACGTCTGACCCGAAATGCGTCATTCCGCTACAAGGCCTATATGGAAGAAATCGACTACACCGTCAGCCGGGGCCTCGACCGTAACCAGATGGAACGGCTCGCCACTCTCGACTTCGTGCGCCAGGGGACCAATCTCTTCATCACAGGTTCGGCAGGAACCGGCAAGAGCTTCCTGGCATGCGCTCTGGGACATGAGGCCTGCAAGCGCGGCATACGCACCCTGTACGGCAATGCCGCAAAACTTCTCGGCGCCTGAAGGTGGCAAAAGTCAGAAACTGCCTTGAAGCCGAACTCAAGAAAATCGAACGCTGTCAGCTTCTGATTCTTGACGACCTGTTCCTTGTCCCTCTTGACGCAAAGGAACGTCCCATACTGCTGGACATAATCGAAGACCGGCACGAGCGCAAATCAATAATCATCACATCCCAGTATCCGCCCTCGGCATGGTACGACATGGTGGGGGATCCGACTGTGGCTGACGCTATCCTTGACCGCATAGTCCACTCCGCCCATACCATCGAACTCTCAGGAGAAAGCATGCGAAAACTCAAGCTAAAAAGTAAGCCGGATATAAAATCGACAAAATTAAATTGACCCCCGCCGCCAGGACTTTTCAGGGGTCAATCTTATTTTGACGAGGGGGTCAATTTTTTCCCGCCGACAGGGGTCAATCTGCACCGACTTTTCC
>NZ_BAKK01000102.1 GCF_000614145.1 Bacteroides faecichinchillae JCM 17102
TTAAACGACTAAATAGATTGGACGATGACAAATCTTCAAGAGTTATTATCAAAACCCGTCTGGCAGATGACAGGCGAAGAGTTCATATTCCTAAGCAAGCACGCTTCCCATCAAACGGAAACGCAGCCACAGCCCGTTACGGACGCAGAAAGAAAGTATGTGTACGGAATACTGGGCATAGCCAAACTGTTCGGGTGCAGTCTGCCCACCGCCCACCGCATCAAGAAAAGCGGAAAGATTGACAAGGCAATCACTCAGATAGGGCGCAAGATTATCGTGGATGTGGAACTTGCCCTTGAACTTGCCGGAAAGAAAACAGGAGGACGGAAATAACGGGAGATATGGCTATGGACTATATAAGAGAAACTAAGGATATATCGGCAGAAGAAGCCATAATCCTTTGGCAAGCCTCACGTTTGAGCCTGTCGAAAAGTTATGAGAAAGCCCCTGAAATCCTCAAAGTGCATGGCTCTGTCATTGGGACATTAGGCAATTTCAGCGCATCCATCGGCAAAGCCAAAAGTAAAAAGACATTCAATGTGTCGGCTATCGTAGCCGCCGCATTGAAGAACGGCACAGTGTTGCGGTATGTGGCGGAATTGCCGGAAGATAAGCGTAAAGTGCTTTATGTTGATACGGAACAAAGCCCTTACCATTGCCTGAAAGTCATGACACGCATTTTACGGATGGCTGGCTTGCCCGATGACAGGGACAATGAGAACCTTGAATTTCTCGCTTTGAGAAAATACACGCCTGAGCAACGTATCAAGATTGTGGAACAGGCTATTTACAATACACCCGACATCGGTCTTGTAATTATAGACGGCATACGGGATATGGTGTATGACATCAACAGCCCCAGCGAATCCACACGCATCATATCCAAGCTGATGCAGTGGACGGATGACAGGCAGATACACATCCATACGATACTACATCAGAACAAGGGGGATGAGAACGCAAGAGGGCATATCGGTACGGAGTTGAACAACAAGGCGGAAACCGTATTACTGGTAGAAAAGGACAAGGGCAATGGTGACATCAGCCATGTTTCAGCCATTCACATCCGGGCAATGGACTTTGAGCCTTTTGCGTTCCGCATCAACGACAAAGCCCTTCCCGAACTCATGGAGGTTACAAGCCCGAAGCCAAGAAGCCGGGAAGACCCGAAGAAGAGAGGTTCGACCCTTACAGGCATATCACCGAGCAGCAGCACCGTATCGCCCTGGAAGCCGTTTTCGGTCTGAAAGAGGAGTACGGCTACAAGGAACTGGAAGATGCCTTAATCAAGACCTATATGTCAGTGGGTGTAAAGCTGAACCATAAAAAGGCGGTATCGCTCATCACCATGCTCCGCAACAAGCGGATGATAGTACAGGAGAACGGCAGAAAATACACCTTCATGCCCGATTTCCACTATTAGACCGTTTCCATGCAACCACTTCACTTTATTCTCGGGGTGTATATATTAGGAATATAGTGAAGTGCTTGGGGAATGGGACAAAATCACTTCACTTTATTACCGTATCCTATATATACGAGAATTTAGTGAAGTGGTTATAAACCGTACTTCCTGAAAAGGTACGGGCGAAAAGAAAAACAAATCAATTCACCAACTACTAAAACAATCATTTTATGGATATACAGACAGCCAAGCAAATAAGGATAGCAGATTATCTGTACAGCTTGGGTTATTCACCAGTAAAACAACAAGGTATCAACCTTTGGTACAAATCTCCACTTCGGGAAGAGAGCGAAGCATCGTTCAAAGTGAATACCGAACGTGAACAATGGTATGACTTCGGTTTGGGTAAAGGTGGTGGCATCATTGAACTGGCTGCACACCTGTACGCTACTGACCATGTACCTTACATCCTGAAACAGATAGCGGAGCAGACACCGAATGTGCGCCCGGTATCTTTCTCTTTTGGCAAGCAAAGCTCTTCCGAACCGAGCTTCCAACAGTTGGAAATAGTTCCTTTATCGTCCCCTGCCCTGCTTGCCTACTTACAAGATAGAGGAATTAACATAGAACTGGTGAAAAGAGAATGCAGTGAAGCACGTTTCACCCACAACGGCAAGCGGTACTTTGCCATCGCCTTTCCCAATGTATCGGTGGATATGAAATCCGCAACCGCTATTTCAAGGGCTGCATCGCCCCAAAGGAAATCTCCCACATCAGACAATCGGGGAAAGCGAGGCATACTTGTTATGTATTCGAAGGATTCATGGACTATCTCTCCTTTCTGACATTGAGACAGGAGAGCTGCCCGAATTATCCGGAATTGGACGGGCAGGACTACATTGTATTGAACTCCGTATCGAATGTGAACAAGGCTCTCTATCCGTTGGGCAATTACGAACGCATCCACTGCTTTTTCGACAACGACCGTGCAGGCATGGAAGCCCTCCAACAAATCCGCAAGGAATACAGTAGAGACCTGTACATCCGTGACGCTTCGCAGACTTACAGCGGATGCAAGGACTTGAACGAATACTTACAGAAACAGGTTGAAAGAAACAGGCAAGTACAATCCGACAAAGGGGTGCGCAGCCAGTCACCGAAAAAGAAAAACGGCTTTCGGTTATAGCCCACTATAACTACACGCTCCGCTTTCGTAGTTGTGGGCTCTCCCGAGGGGATTAGGGCTTTGCCCTAATAACCCACTCAAGG
>NZ_BAKK01000101.1 GCF_000614145.1 Bacteroides faecichinchillae JCM 17102
TTTAACGACTAAATAGATTGGACGATGACAAATCTTCAAGAGTTATTATTAAAACCCGTCTGGCAGATGACAGGCGAAGAGTTCATATTCCTAAGCAAGCACGCTTCCAACCAAACGGAAGCGCAACCGCAGCCCGTCACGGACACGGGAAGGAAGTATGTGTACGGAATACTTGGCATTGCCAAACTGTTCGGGTGCAGCCTACCCACCGCCAACCGTATAAAGAAAAGCGGAAAGATTGACAAAGCCATTACGCAAATAGGACGCAAGATTATCGTTGATGCGGAACTTGCCCTTGAACTGGCCGGAAAGAAAACCGGAGGACGAAAATAACGGGAAGTGTGCTTATGGATTATATGAAAGACAACAAGGAAATATCGGCAGAAGAAGCCGTAATCCTTTGGCAAGCCTCACGTTTGAGCCTGTCGAAAAGTTACGAGAAAGCACCGGAAATTCTCAAAGTACATGGTTCTGTCATAGGGACATTGGGGAACTTCAGCGCATCCATCGGCAAAGCCAAAAGTAAAAAGACGTTCAATGTGTCGGCTATCGTAGCCGCCGCATTGAAGAACGGCACCGTATTGCGATATGTGGCGGAACTTCCGGAAGACAAACGGAAAATCCTTTATGTGGACACGGAACAGAGCCTTATCATTGCCTGAAAGTCATGAAACGTATTTTACGGATGGCAGGACTTCCCGATGACAGGGACAATGAAAATCTTGAATTTCTTGCTTTGAGGAAATACACGCCCGAACAGCGTATCAGAATTGTAGAGCAGGCTATCTACAATACACCCAACATAGCCCTTGTAATCATAGACGGTATTCGTGATATGGTATATGACATCAATAGTCCCGGTGAATCGACACGCATCATATCCAGACTGATGCAGTGGACGGACGACAGGCAGATACATATCCATACGATACTGCATCAGAACAAAGGGGATGAAAATGCGAGAGGGCATATCGGTACTGAACTGAACAACAAGGCAGAAACCGTACTCCTTGTGGAAAAGGACAAGAACAATGGAGATATAAGCAATGTTTCAGCCATGCACATACGGGCAATGGACTTCGAGCCTTTCGCATTCCGTATCAACGACAATGCCCTGCCCGAACTCATGGAGGGTTACAAGCCCGAAGCCAAGAAACCGGGAAGGCCGGAAGAGGAAAAGTTTGACCCTTACAGGCACATCACCGAACAACAGCACCGCATCGCACTGGAAGCGGTTTTCGGACTGAAAGAGGAATATGGCTACAAGGAGCTGGAAAATGCCTTAATCAAAAGCTATACGTCAATAGGTGTAAAGCTGAACCATCAAAAGGCGGTACCGCTCATCACCATGCTTCGCAACAAACGGATGATAGTGCAGGAGAACGGCAGGAAATACACGTTCATGCCCGACTTCCACTATTAGCCTGTTGTTTGTAATCGCTTCACTTTATTCTGTGGGTCTATATATTAGGAATAAAGCGAAGCGGTTGCAGGAAGTACAAAATCACTTCACTTTACTACCGTATCCTATATATACGAAAATAAAGTGAAGTGGTTATACAGACCGTACTTCTTAAAATGGTACGGGCGAAAAGAAAAACGAATCAATTTAGCAACCAATTTACCAACTACTAAAACAATCATTTTATGGATATACAGACAGCCAAGCAAATCAGGATAGCAGATTTTCTGCACAGTTTGGGATATTCTCCCGTCAAGCAACAAGGTATCAACCTGTGGTATAAATCACCGTTAAGGGAAGAAGCAGAAGCTTCGTTCAAGGTAAATACCGAACGTAACCAATGGTATGACTTCGGTTTGGGCAAAGGTGGCGGTATCATTGAACTGGCTGCACACCTGTATGCTACCGACCATGTACCTTACATTTTAAAACGGATAGCGGAACAGACACCGCATGTGCGCCCGGTATCTTTCTCTTTTGGCAAGCAAAACTCTTCCGAACCGAGTTTCCAACAGTTGGAGATTGTTCCGTTATCGTCCCCTGCCCTGCTTGCCTACTTGCAGGGAAGAGGAATAAATATGGAACTGGCAAAAAGAGAATGTAGTGAAGCCCGTTTCACCCACAATGGCAAACGGTACTTTGCCATCGCCTTTCCCAATGGTTTGGGTGGATTTGAGGTTCGCAACCGCTATTTCAAGGGTTGCATCGCACCCAAGGAAATCTCCCACATCAGGCAGTCGGGGAAAGCAAGGAATATCTGTTATGTGTTCGAGGGATTCATGGACTACCTCTCCTTTCTGACATTGAGACAGGAGAGCTGCCCGAATTATCCGGAGTTGGATGGACAGGACTACATTGTATTGAACTCCGTATCGAATGTAAACAAGGCTCTCTATCCGTTGGGCAGCTACGAACGCATCCACTGCTTTTTTGACAACGACCATGCAGGCATGGAAGCTCTCCGACAAATCCGCAAGGAATACGGCAGAGACCTGTACATCCGTGACGCTTCGCAGACTTACAACGGATGCAAGGACTTGAATGAATACTTGCAGAAACAGGTTGAAAGAAAAAGGCAAGTCCGGTCTGTCAAAGAGACGCGCAGCCAGTCACCGAAAAAGAAGAACGGCTTTCGGTTATAGCCCACTATAACTACACGCTCCGCTTTCGTAGTTGTGGGCTCTCCCGAGGGGATTAGGGCTTTGCCCTAATGACCCACTCAGGG
>NZ_BAKK01000100.1 GCF_000614145.1 Bacteroides faecichinchillae JCM 17102
CATAGAAGAAAGTGGCTCTTCACCTTTCATTTTTTGTAACCCATGCCAACGATAGCCTGCATTAGGCTCTCTCAAATAAATCCGGTAAACTTCGTGGCTTTTATCAATAATTGTTGCTTGTACCGTAGATCGATTAGGGTAATTCTCATCACGCCATTTTTCATAATAAAACGTCACGTGATAACATAGATCTTCCGGTTTCAAATAATCCGGCAATATATAGAAAGAATCCGGCCATCCTTCTTGTAGCCACTTGTGTTTTAAAAACATAAAATCACCTTGCACCACGCTAGGAATTATCTCCTTACGGTACCATTTGGGAAACTTCTCTTTTAGTAAGTTCTGAATAATCTCAACTAAAATACTATCTCTTTTCTCTTTTGGCATAGAAGAGAGAGCTTCTTGTGCAATCAGCATGCCATTTGTACAAACAAATAACAACAATAAAAAAAAATGTTTCATAATAATTTAATTTATTTAATCAAAGCTTTAAATAATAGTCAATCCATGGCCCGCATTATTATTTTTCATATCCAATACTTTACATAATAGTGATTACACTTTTATCCTCATATTATACATACTATAGCAAAAGTAATATTATTTTTCGAATAAAGACAAAGTTATTCAGAAAAAACAGATAAAAAAGAAGAGCTAATTTAACATGTAATTAAAACAATCTAAAAACACACTATCTCAATCAATTTTATTGAAACATTATATTCAATATTAAGCAATAAACATCTATCATACATGCAATATATATATTCAAGATGGCTACTATATAATATCTCTAATTTATAAAACATTTAGAGGCAGGTTATTATTAACACCTACCTCTAAATTTGAGAGATTTTTTAAAGATTATCCTAATCAACGCCTAACAAGACAGCGGATTATTACTTACTATTTTTACCTATAATAAATATATAATATAAATAGGAAAAAACTACACGTTTCAGCAACAACACTTAATCAATAAATGAATATTTATCTGCCTTCCTTCCGTTATTATAATAAATATACATCTGTGGAGGGTCAGTTACACTATGTCCCGGAAATACAAAATCTCCCTTATCGGCAACATGAATTCCTACATAATCCAACACAATTCCATAATTACTCTCATCACCGTTCTTCAAATAATCGTAGTCTCCTTTAGATGGACCGACTTCACGTTCTTGTTCAAAAGAACCATCTAAAAATGGAGTATGCGTATGGCATGTCGTAATACAAATAGCATCTTTTGGGACACCATTCTCAACAGGAAGCGATGATCCTAAATAAACAGATGCTTGTGCATCACCTGACACAGGTTCACCGTACTTTATCTTACCTATATAATACTGCCCATCTGCCGGTCTGTAATAAATAAAACAAGCTGCTTCTCTTCTTTTGTATCTAATTTTTGCATACTCTTCTTTTGTTAATTCCTTTTTCAATTCTTTTTTTTCTTTTCTTCATAATCAATTACAGTTTTCCACAGAGTCCTCATACAATCTAAAACTACTTTACTATTTCTAACATTCTCAGGTTTACGAGCCTCCATAATCTTTTCCGGATCAATAGAACCACTGCCAGCACCACAACCATAAGCACCACAGTAATAACAACTACATGCGCAAGTATGACTATCACTTGATCCACAACCGGAACCACTTCCAGAACCGGAACTAGAGCCACAACCAGATCCAGAACCACAACCGGAATTAATGCAACTACAGAGATCATAGCTACAACAACCACAAAGACAACTAGGAATACTACCGCAACCTGAACCGCAACCTGAACCACAACCACTACCACAACCACTGGCTGTCACCCATCCCAGGCCACATACATAAATCGTACCAGATATGGCCCCTCTGTCATTCAGAGAATTGAAAAAATCTTGAGACATACAATCATCCGCCCCCATACCTGTACCAGTAGAATAAGTAGTTCTCGTAGCCGATGAAGCTCCATTTGTTTCTTGTTGCTTCAATTCTTCACTTTTGTTCTTTTCTTCCATTTTTCTTTTGTTTTTAAAAGTTTATAAATTAAATAATTATATATAGTGAAAAACACTATCTCAATTTGATTCAACACATATCAATCCATGGTAAAAGAGATATTCAAGCTCATTTATAACTAATCTGTAAACTTGATGCTCGTCTTTCTTTATCTCAAATGAAAAAAGAGGCAATAACTCTTCCAATAGACGTCCAAATGTTTGTTTCTCTTTCAATAAATTCAAAATATTGTAACATAAATCTTTGATGATTATCTCTTTAAATCCTTTGTCGAGCAAACTGGGAATACAAACGATATCAAAATTATCGAAAGGCATATCTTTATTGATTCGATCTCTTAGCAAACGTTTGGCCTCCAATGGCCAATGTTTAGGAATCTCAAAAACGGACAAATAGGGATTTCTACTAAGAACACATAGATTTTGTATTCCACGTTTAGCATTCAAGAAGCCAACGTAAGCAGATGAAGATTTCTCTTGGTTATATAAATCTTCGTTGGATATTTTTCTCCATTTTGCGGATAAACTATCTAAATGATCATGATAAGCAGCAATGCACATCTGCGAAGTCAAGTTGGGAGTAATTGAACATTTATTTTTGTCACGCAACCGCTTATGGCTATATGGAAACAGTTCCAATACTCTCTTGTAATACTCAGGATATTTGTATAATAAGGTTTTACCCAGCAGTTCACAAATTCGCTGATTTCTTTTATGTCCACCCAAAATATGCATCAATGTCACGCGGCTATACTTAT
>NZ_BAKK01000099.1 GCF_000614145.1 Bacteroides faecichinchillae JCM 17102
AAGATTCAAAAGTTTTGAAAACCTTCTAGGTTACTTTACTCCTTACAAAAAAGCCTTCGGAATACTCTTCTTCATCATGTTCATCGCCACCATCCTGCAAGCCTTTCTCCCTTTTATATCCAAAGCCGTCATCGACACCGGGATACGCACCCAAGACGTGAACTTCGTCTACATGGTACTAGCCGCCAATATCGTATTACTCTTAAGCATCACCCTTTCCAATGTCCTTCGGGACTGGGTATTGCTTCATGTCACTACCCGAGTCAATATCTCCCTAATCTCAGACTATCTGATCAAACTGATGAAACTTCCCGTCTCCTTCTTCGAAAACAAACTGGTAGGAGATATCCTGCAACGCGCCTACGACCACGAGCGCATCCGCCACTTCATCATGAACAACTCATTGGGCATGATCATTCTCCTCCGTCACCTTTGTCATATTCAGCGCCATCCTGCTGATCTTCAATCAAACCATCTTCTTCATCTTTCTGGTCGGTAGCATCCTCTATGTCCTCTGGGTCTTTGTTTTCCTGAAAGTCAGACGTAAGCTGGATTGGGAGTACTTTGACATCCTCTCCAAAGACCGTAGCTACTGGGTAGAAACCATCGGCAACATTCAAGAAATCAAGATCAATAACTACGAAGACACCAAACGTTGGAAATGGGAAGGCATACAAGCCCGCCTTTACAAACTGAATGTGAAGATCTTGAACATCAACAACGCCCAGATGCTAGGCTCACAGTTTATCAACAGCATGCAAAACATGGCCGTCACCTTCTTTTGCGCCATAGCCGTAATCCATGGAGATATCACCTTCGGCATCATGATCTCGACACAATTTATTATCGGCATGCTCAATGGCCCTGTCGCCCAGTTTGTCGGTTTTGTGCAATCCGCCCAATACGCCAAAATAAGCTTCATGCGCATCAATGAGATTCACAAGCTTGAAGACGAAGACGATATGGTTTCCGTTTCCTCCAATAGCATGGATTTGCCTAAAGACAAAAGCCTGAACGTGAAAAATCTTTCTTTCGCTTATTCTCCCAACGCCCCGATCGTGTTGAAAGGCATTTATCTAACCATCCCTGAAGGCAAAGTGACCGCCATCGTCGGGGACAGCGGTTGTGGCAAATCCACCTTGTTAAAACTCCTACTACGTCTTTACCTTCCTTCCTATGGCGAGATCTGTATCGGTGACATGAACATCAACAACGTCAGCCTTCGCCAATGGCGAACCCAATGCGGCTGCGTCATGCAAGAAGGAAAAGTCTTTAACGACACCATCCAGAATAACATCGTACTGAATGAAGAGAAAGTCGATTACGAAGCCTTGAAACGCGCTACAGACATCGCCAACATCTCCAAAGAAATCGAATCCATGCCACAAGGCTACCAGACCATGATCGGCGAAATGGGACGCGGTCTGAGTGGCGGTCAGAAACAACGTTTATTAATCGCGCGAGCACTCTATAAAAATCCCGATTATCTATTCCTGGATGAGGCAACCAATGCACTCGATACCATCAACGAACAGAAAATAGTCTCCGCGCTGAATAACGTTTTTAAGAACCGTACCGTGATTGTCATAGCCCACCGTCTGAGTACGATCAAGAAAGCAGACCAGATTGTCGTCATGAAAGGGGGGATGATTGTAGAGCTGGGCAACCACAATGGCCTGATGGAAAGAAGAGGACACTATTACGAACTAATACAAAGCCAATATGATCTTGACCCTGTTGAAATTACGTCCTACACGCAAGGATAACACGAAACGCAGTGAAGAAGTCGGTGACATCATAGACCGTATGCCCACCTCCTTCGGCAGATGGGTCGCTTCCGCCATTATAATCTTCACCCTCCTGCTTTTTGTCTTCGGTTGGATCATCAAATATCCCGATGTCGTAACCGGGCAAATAACAATCAATTCCAATACCGCTCCTGTCAAACTACCCGCCCATACGTCGGGTAAAATAGACATATTAGGTTTTGAAGCTCAAGACTCAGTGAAAGAAGGAGCCTACATCGCCGTTATTCAAAACTCGGCAAAAACAGAAGATGTTCAGTCTGTGGCCTCCCTTATTCACGACTTTGATCCTAATAATCCCTCCTTATTTCCCCAAGCCATCCAAGCCTTCCCCGAGAAAGTCTCTTTAGGTGAGTTGAATATGCAGTACTACACATTTCTATCCTCATTGAAAAATATATCAGATTACCACAAAGACAATGTTTACGAACAACAACGTATAAGCCTTCAAGACGGCATCGCATGGAAAACCGAAATCTTGAAAGAAACAGAAAAAGCCCTTTCCATCTCGAACGACAATCTGGATATAACCGAAAAATGGTACAAAAAATACAGTTCCCTCAACAAAGAAATAGTAACCACCTACGATCTGGAAGTAGACCGTAGCAAAGCGGAATATCTGTCCGCCAAGCAAAGCAACCAGAACCTGGTCAAAGAAATCGCCTCTATCCGAATGCAAATAGCGGAAAGCAGGAACAGACTATCCCAACTGACAGTGGAGAAGCATGGAGCAGAAAGACAGATGCATCTGGAGCTATTATCCTCTTACCATGAACTGAATGACCAAATGAAGCAGTGGGAGCAAACTTATGTGTTCAAAGCCCCCTTCGACGGTCAGGTGGAGTTTCTTAAATTCTGGACGAACGGTCAGTTTGTACAGGCCGGAGAAAATGTGTTCAGTATCGTACCTAAAGAGAATAAGATACTAGGACAGGTGTTGCTCCCTGCGATGGGAGCCGGCAAGGTCAAAGAAGGCAGTAGTGTTTCCATCAAACTGGATGACTACCCCTATGCCGAATTCGGCTCCATCAAAGGTACTGTGAAATCGATATCTCTCATCA
>NZ_BAKK01000098.1 GCF_000614145.1 Bacteroides faecichinchillae JCM 17102
ATCCATACTTTATGAACGCAACATTTTTCCTCGCTAAAAAAGCTATAAAGCTTCGCAAGGACGCCAAACGCAGGTTGCAGGTTGACGGAGAACACCCTTTTGCTTCTTTCATCCAAGCAAGCCAATCCTCGATTGTATCCACACGGAAACAATCACCGACAAGGGTCTCCCGTCTTACCCCCTTCACCGATTCCAGATAATCAAGGAAGAGTCCAAGTCCGTTCCTGTATGCTCTGATTGCATTCCCACTCAGATTTCTTACCTCTGTCAGATAGTGACCTTGCCATTCATTGATGCTTCCCCCACCATTATATGTTCTTTAAGTTCCTTAGTCATTTTCGAAGTATTTGTTTAACCCCGGCAGAAGTTCATCGTAACAGGCTCCGGTAACAGACTCCAGTTTTTCCGAGAACAGCGGCACGAGTTTGTAATAGTATATGGTATTCTGTAAATATCTGTGACCCATAGACCTGCTGAGGCACACCAGCTTCCTGTCCCAATCAGAAGTTGAACCGTCCCCACACCACCTGTTGATGTTTGTCACCGCATAGTTGCTTCTCAAGTCATAAGCACGGGCGTAATTATTACTGACCCGCTTCCACAGTTTTTTGAAGTTGGAACTTACCCATGCATCGGAATACGGTCTGTCGTATTCATTGGGAAAGAACGTCTTTCTTCCGGGCATGATTGCGTCCATCTTTTTGTCGTATATTTCCAGGACCTGTCTCATGGATTCATGTAATGCCACACGATGCTCATTATAGCCTTTCGTATGACAGATATTGATAATACCTGCCATCAGGTCAATATTGCAACACTCAAGAAGGCGGGCCTCGGTGGTTCGCATTCCGGAACTGTATAGAAGCCGGAAGAATACCGGAAGTTCAAGCCGGATCAACGCTGCCCGGATGTCACGGCATGTGTATGACGGGGTGAACGAGTCTGCCTCCGCAAAGAACGCAGCCAGTTCTTCCTGAGTGAACGGATGTGGTGTATACGTACAACGGTTGGCTCTGGGAGTTGTCAGAGGCAGTTGCAGTGTCGTAAACCCTCTGCCATTGGTAAACCTGACAAACTCACGGACGGCTCCGACCCTGTTGTTGCGGCTTTTTGCAGACTCTTTTTCTCCGCGCTTGCAGAAGTCATCGAGAATGCAGCTGTCAGCTTTTGGGCATTCGGATATTTTGACGCGCAGAACTCATTGAACCTTCGGAGTCTCTCCATTGTACGGTTATTGAGCCTACCCGATACCTCTATATGGGATTGGTAGGCTTCAAGCATATGGGATATGATACTCGGACGAAACGGAAGTTCGCAGACTTTGGGACATATGGCTTATGTATATAGCCGGGATCTGGAGGGTATGACGGCAACGAAAACCGTACCCCTGTTTCCGTGGCAATATGTCGGACCAGCCTTCTGATGATTATGCATCTGGCTCTATGGGTATAGTATTTTTCACTATCGCGTCTGTGACTCCATTCGGCTATCAGCATATCGTTCATTACACCGCCGTGTGATTCACAATAGCGTAGAAAAGACTTTAGGTATATTCCGGTTGCATAATCCAATCTCCCGTCTTCTGTCAGAAGATTTGTATATGCTTCAACAATCCCTCTGATATTATTCACTTCATTCATCCGTATAGGTTTTAGGTAATGGATACTTCTCTATACTGAGTCCCAGTTCTCGAAGATGCGTGATGTCTGAGTCAACATACGCTTCGACTGCCTGAGGGCAGGTATGCCCGAGAATGCCACTTATTATGACAGATTCCGTGCCTGCTCCGAGAAGTCGCGTGGCAAGATTATGTCGGAACACCCCGATTCCGCGATGACTTTCACCGGGACGTAATCCAAGTTTGTCAAAGACTCCGGATACTATAGTCCCGATACTTTTGTAAGAAAGTCGTTTTCCGGGTTGTACTTTATTGGGGAAAACGTATTCAGAACGGTCATCCGCATTTCTTTCATGCAGGATATAGGCCAACAATGCATTGCCGACATTGGCCGACAATGGCAGCACAAGGGGTTGCCCTGTCTTTACCTGTATCAACCTGATTTCTTCGTTCTCCCAATCAATGTCTCCAGATTTGATGTTTGCTATATCACAGCCGCGTATACCAGTGTACAAAGCCAAGGCTACTATGGCTTTTTCCCTCAGGGTCATTCGATTATCCAACGGATTGGACAGACAGTTCTTGATTGCTTCCACTTCAGATTCCCGTAGATTGTTATAGTTCCTTTTCTTGGATTTCATCTTCGGCAACAACGAGATGATTCGTGGAATGTCCGGTGACAGATCCCGAATCTGGTTCAATGCCAGTCTGAGGTGGGACTGGGTATGCTTTGACCCCTTTCGCTTTCCGGTCATGAAAAAATCAAGAATCAATTTGTCTGTTACGTCATTCAATATTACCGCCCCGGCAATCTGCATCTCCAATAAGAATAATGCCAACGTAGTGTATTTGGCGGATTTGGGGAGATTCTCTTCGGCTATGTTCGTTCTGTTACGAAGTTCATCCATTAAAAACTTGTAGCCTGGATTGAGCTTCTTGTAATTGGATGAAAAAAGTAATTTTGCACAAGGACGCCCATTCGGCAGATGTCCGTATTCATCAAAGGCTCTTACTGTATTGAGATACATTCTCTTAAGATCCAAAGTAAACTTTGTGTATCTCCGGCTATTCACGATGCGTTCCCAATAGTCCTCATAGGATAGGATTGGGGATTTTTCATCAAACAAAGCAGCAAGGATTATCTTCACCTCCTTTACATATACTTTGTTGTAGTTGCAACTCTCCAAATGATCAAGCAACTTTTGGTGGGTAAATTTTAATTGTTCTATATCCATATATGTATTTGGCTTTAGTGCCAGCACAAATATAGGCATGAAATTATTATCCCAACCTTAATCACGTATAATAATCTGTTTTACAGGACATACGCTTCTTTGATTGGGATAATAATGAAGTTGGGATAAA
>NZ_BAKK01000097.1 GCF_000614145.1 Bacteroides faecichinchillae JCM 17102
CGAATGAATATAAGACTCCACAAAGCAGTATCAATACCTATCTTGTTTTGGTTGATATGCCTGACGGTCTGATAACCAACTATGGTGATAAACTGGATTTCAAATATGAAATCGGCGGTCAGGCTGATATTATCGTTAAAGACCGCAGGCTAATAGAGAGACTGTTTGACAATCTAAAGTTTAATATAAAATAAGATATCTTCCTGTCACTTAAAATAATTTCTTGGTAATAATCAAAATGCAATTTCATACCTAAAAATATTAAATATGAGAGTAGTACAAACATTTTGGAGCGGGGGTAAAGATCCCTTGATTGATTCGTTCGGATGGTCATCTCCACAACACCACTTTATGTCCTGGGCATTGAGCTGTCTGACGCTCAGGCAAAATTATGACGAAGTATTTCTTTATACAGATTCCGTAGGATATGCTATTTTTGCGGAGCAGTTATCGCTTCCGTATTCGAAAATTATCATTCAATATGATAATTTGGATTGTTATCCCACACATTGGGCATATTCAAAACTCTTAACCTATTCGTTGCAAGATAAACCTTTCGTTCATGTCGATGGTGATGTATACTTACCCAAAAGATTAAAACCTGCTATAGAGTCGGCCGAACTGATAGCCAGAACTGGGAAATCGGAACTGCCGAATGCTATGGGGATATGATGAGAAAAATTAAGGAAAGAACCAGTACTGTTCTTCCGCATTTTTTGAATAATGCTATTACTGCGGATTCCATTCCTTCTTACAATGCAGGTGTAATAGGAGGAAACGATTTAGAATTTATAAAAGAATATTGTAACCACGCTTTTCAATTTATCGAGAAAAACAGCTTGAGAAATCCCAATCCCAAAGAGACCGGTGTAAATCATAACATACTTTTTGAACAAGTTCTCTTTGCTGCCTTAGTGAAAGAAAAAGGGAGAAGGGTAACAACCGTTCTGGATCACTCGATCGGAGACAATAAATACTCCTATGCTGAGTTTTGTGATTTTTACCGATTTGAAAATACAGATTTGATGCATATCATCGGCGGTCACAAAAAGAATCATCGCGTTTGCGAACTGTTGGAACGTATTCTGTTGAATAAGTATCCTGAATATTACAGTAAGATTATAGACCTTTTCAAAGATAGCCACAAACGGATAGGGAAAAAATATGTCTCCGATAACAGTTACCATGATTATCATACTTTTTTAGAAGATCTTTCTCTTCAATGGGAAAAGATTGATAATGAAGAATTATTGAATCTGGAGAAAATGTCTACTCATTATTTCAAATTCATACAGGAGAAAGAGCGAAAGAAGTTACGATATAAACTCCAGAGCAACCCTTATCTGGAGATTTATGAAGATTCCAAAGAGTGGCCAAAGGAAACAAAAGAGTTAATCCGGAGTAAAATTAATTCTGAATTTAAATCAGACCGTTTTGATATTGCCTGTATTCCCACTCTTCTGAATAAAGGTTATAAGGAGGTATTAATTGATGATTTGTCTTACAATATATTGGTAATGCTTGAAACCGAGCTCACATTCAATTCATTGCTTGATAAACTGGACCTTTATATCGATAATGCCAATGATAAACCTACTGACTGGGCGGTGGATAGGGCTGTTGAGTATCTGCTTTACCACAAGCTTATATATGTGACGGGAGAGAGTAGTAATTATTAATGTAAAGTGAGGTTTTGTTATTTAAAACCTTCAAAATTTCTAACTATTGCTTTAACCTTGCAGGTAGGCAATAGTTAGAAATTATCAAGAAAAGGGCGTTTTTAATCAATCTTCAAACCAAAATGCTTCCTCCACATCCTTGATATATTTCTCAATATTCTTATTTCCCTTTTTAGTAACCAAGAATGAGACGGTCAGATTTCCTCCCCACTTTATCATTATCAATTCTAGCTTGTGTGTGTATTTACCCATATATACCGCTTTCTTGTTTTTTATGGGATATGTAATCACGTATTGTGCGTTAAACGTTTCCTTCGCCTTTTCCGGTGGCCACATGGTTATTTTCTTTTTTATCCTTTCCATTTCTTCCTCTGTCGGGTCAGTTAAGAAGGATCCCATACCTAGAGTGTGCTTTATCCAATTAAAATTATTCTCCGGCAATTTATCAAAAGACTTGTTTGGTCTCCCTCCGTTACATTTGATAAATAATATACACTCTCCGTCTTCATGTATCCATTGAGACGTTATTACAGTACCTGCTGTCCAAAGTAGCTCTCTTGGATTAGTTTGAGAAGTACTAAGACCAAATGTTTCAGAAATAATGTATTGCGGAAGAGCCTTGTAGGCTAAACCTATACACGTTGTCGCTCTATCTAACTCTCCTCTTATCATATCAGAATCATTAGGAGGACCCACATAAAGATCTTTATTTTTATCCTTTCCATAGTTAACGTCATAACACCACTTCCACGGTAATATGGAGTATTATATTTTAGATATAATCCATCAGTTGTGAGTGTGTCATTTTGTCCATAAGCAGGAATTAAATATGCGATGATACATATCATTGAAAATAGTTTTCTTATGGTATTCATATTTAGTAATTATTTAATTTTTTAATCATGATGAAGACTTTTTATCACCCATTACTAGCCATAATAACTGCTACTTCCATAATCGCTACTGTTTCCATGATAGCTACTGTCTGCATAATCACTACTACTACTGTTTCCATAACTGTCGCTGCTTCCATAAAGCTCCCATTATTTTTTTTCTCGTTGCCAATAGAAAGAATGTCCATTACAGAATCAAATGGAATTTCGTATGATTTACTTTGTTGAGGATCATAAACCTTGAAGGCTATAACTTCGCCATTACTATTTTTAACATCTTCTTTAAATACTACTACATGCGTCGTCGTGTTTCCAGCTGTCGACATGCCTGGAACTTTTGTTGGGTCATACTGAATAATATTATGTTGTGTACTACCGGTGTACATTTGATTAATATACTCTTTCATTTCCGGGTTTTTCATTCCTGCGCCATTAAAATATCTTCCTGCCTCAGGATCATAAGCATCAGCATAACTCTCTGCACCAGATTCAGAGTAATCACCGCCTTCTATATAGGCGATACATCTCCAGAAACAGTCGTCCTG
>NZ_BAKK01000096.1 GCF_000614145.1 Bacteroides faecichinchillae JCM 17102
TCCTATAAAGATATACCGGTCATAATAATTCACGCCCAATACGACAGGAGTGGTCAGGGTAACCTATTATTGTAGAGCATACCATTTTTACTCATTGCTCCGATTCTTTCCATTCAGCCGGATGACCTTTACTACGATGTCCTTAAATGGATTAGCTGTATAAATGAAGGTATTCTTGTAGATTCCCATTACTAGTGGTGCGATAAAATCGCCCATTTGTTTATAACTGGTTAATACTACGTTATTTAGCTGCGTTCTTTGATTTTTTGATTTGAATTGGTCAATGTAACTTTGTAGGTCTATACCTATAGAGTTATGAATATCGGAAAGTACATCTTTGTACAAGTCATTGACTTCATCCCACGATATCAGTTTGGCAAACTAGTAAAACAGTATAACGGAGACTGGCATGCTAAGGATCTCACTTGTTATAGTCAGTTACTCCATTTGCTATTTGATCAATTGTCAGGGTGTGACTCCTTACGAGATATTTGCCTTTGTCTAAAGGCGCACGAAAGTAGTCTTTATCATTTAGGATTTTGCAAGAGTGTTACCCACACCTCGTTGTCAAGAGCAAACGAGAATAGAGATTATCGTATCTATGAAGGACTAGGGCAACATTTAATTGCTTTAGTAAGACCTTTATACGCGAATACCCCTGTTCTTGATGTGAATTTGGACAATCTCCTCTATGCTTTAGATTCAACAACCATATCTACAAGTATTAAACTTGCGTCATGGGCTTTTGGCAAATACAGCAAAGGGGCAGTGAAGATGCATACTCTTCTTGACCTGCGAGGCACTATCCCAGCCAATATCCATATCACAGATGGGAAATGGCATGATAGTAATGAGCTTGATGAACTTGTACCTGAGCCACTTGCATTCTATATGATGGACAAGGCTTATGTGGATTTTGCTGCACTCTACACCTTTCATAAAGCTGGTGCCTATTGGGTTAGTCGCCCTAAAGACAACATGAAGTATGAGGTCGTAGAGTTCAGAAGTGACTTTGACTCTCAGACAGGTATCAATGCTGACTTTACGATACGATTAACTACGTATAAGTCCAAGAAACTATATCCGGATCCTATTAGGCTGGTCAGCTTCCATGATAAGGAAACTGGCAATAATGTAGAGTTCATAAGCAATAATTTTGAGATTAGCGCATATGAAATCTCCGTACTTTATCGACACAGATGGGACATTGAGGTTTTCTTCAAATGGGTAAAGCAAAACATCGTAGTGAAAACTCTTTGGGGGTATTCCGAGAATGCTGTACGTACTCATCTATGGGTTGCTGTTGTGGCATACTTGATAATTGCGAGAATCAAGGCTGAATGCAAAAGTCCATATTCAGTCACTGAGGGGGCTACATTGATAAGAATCTCAATACTCAGCAGAGAGAATTTGAGAGAACTGATAACAAGTACCAAGGTGGAGACCAAACCGATTCAAAATTTCAAAGAACGAACTCTATTTGACGATATTTAATAACCGTGCGATTTTATCGCACCAGTACTAATTCCCATTAATAATTTTCAGAGCAGTTGTAGTGTTGTATTTCACATCCCCTCAGGTTCTAGCTTAGTCTGGAAAGTCCAGAAGTTTTTTCATTCATACAGTCATGGTAAATTAACGGTAATTATATGAGGCTTTCCGGCACTGGTATGTATATATGACGTTCTGAGATTGCCTGAAAATACTAGCCGAATACAGTGCAGAAGGAAGACTGTAACTTAACTACGTCAGCAAAGTGAATATAATTTTCTTTCCTGACACAGTTCATGTTACAGTCTTGATATAAATAGACTTTTATGCAGCTTATACCAGAGTATAACAAATATTAATTGAGTTGAAACTCACTTCTTACTACTTTTCTTAAAGTTGCATTTTCATCAAAGATAAATAGATATTCATAAGAAATTCCCCATATATATTCTTCATATTTAAATTTGTTTGAAATATATGTTTTGTCGTAAAAATTAACATCTGCTCTTAGCATCAAATCTTCAATATTAGAAAAGAACAATATCGCAGATGCCTGTTCGACATCTTGATTACGAAAAAGAAAAGCTAATAATGGAGAATAATACGTGTAAAAATATGAATAATACGTGTAAAAGTATGGATATTTCTTATTTTTTCGATATACCTTCAGCTTTTCATATTCTTCTGGAAATTCTTTTTTAAGACAATCCAAACAATATCTATCCAAATCCACAATTGAATCTGTCACAGCAATCAATTTGCCTGAAAAAATAGAATCATTTTTAATATGCTGATATGCTGTCATATACATGGTCGAGTCTTTTTGCCATGTAGTTTGGCAAACTACGTATTGAAAACAATAACAAAGCATAAGAATTGCGATACATCTTTTCATAATTATTTGTATTTTATGTATTTATTAACAGGTAATGGTGGTAAGCCCAATGACAATTGTCCTTGAGAAGCTCTATCAAATGATATATATCTAGAACTGTTTATTTCCATTGATTTATAATCCATACGTTGACCATAATTTCCTCCTTGACTGTTCAATTCAGAACGAATGGTATTCATTTTGCTGACAACATCTCCAGGGTAATTTACACTATAATTATCTTTTAATCCACCACCAACTTGTGTATGATAAAGTTCATGTGTTAAGGTCATTCCCCAGCCCAATGTACGATTGTCCATTCCTACAGTCCCTTTGACAAAACCTTCTATTTGTCCTATCCCCAATTGTACTGTATTATTACTTTGAGGTTTCACTCCTGACCGTGCCCCACGTACAACTGTCACCATATCAGAATGGTCTAAAGCATTTGCTATTGTACCTCTTGCTGTGGTACTACCTACTTGAATAGTATTACCATTAGCATCAGTCGTTGTTGTAATCATAGGTTTTCCATTAACGTCTTTAGCATAAGTCATTATACCATTATTATCCACAGTTAGGCTCAAACCTGTTAGAGATTGCAAATCATCTACTATTTTCTGCATAAAATTAGTACCTATTCCTTTATCTAGGTTTTGTATATCCGCAAATGAAATACTATCTCCTTTCAAATCCACATAATTCACCGGATTATTGCCACAATAATTGTATGGACTCATTGCTTTGTATTTCTCAGCTCGCATATCTACAGTATGCCATCTTCCTATCGCGGCATCATAATGTCTCGCACCATAATCATACCAGTTCAGCCCATTCCTCGTATCCAACTCCTTACCATTATACTTGTAAGGCTGAACACTATTAGTTGAAGT
>NZ_BAKK01000095.1 GCF_000614145.1 Bacteroides faecichinchillae JCM 17102
GGAGTGTTCACCGGCTCGACGAATGTTCAGCCTTATAAGTATAATGGCAAGGAACTGGACAGGACCAATGGGCTGGACTGGTATGATTACGGAGCAAGGCAGTATGATGCAGCGATAGGGAGATGGCATGGGGTGGACCCGTCAGGAGAAAAATATGCCAATTGGGGCTTGTATACTTACTGTAAGAATAACCCGATAATAAGAATTGATCCGAATGGGAAAGATGATTATGTAGTAAACAGAAATGGATATATTTATCTGATGCGAAAAACGAATAGCGCAGTAGACGTTTTGTATGCAAGCGGAATTAACGGTCCAAAAGCCACACAACCAGATCCGAGCTGGAAAAGTATCCAAGTGTCTGATAAATCTGTATTGAACGGATTTATTGAGTCTCAAATTGGTCGAGATCTCTGGGACCGAATGGAATTTTCTTCAACCCATTCCATTTCTGATGCTGCCAATATTTTTTTATTTGCAACAGATAATACAACTGTTGAATGGACTTTGAAAGGTGGCTATATAAATGATAAAGAAACCTACATATTAGGAACAAATAATAGCGAAAACTCTGTTACAAATATATATGGACTAACTGAAGTGGATAAGGCAATATATCCTGACTTTAAAGCAATATTTGATATCCATTCACATCCTAACAACCCATTTGCTTCACAGCGCGACATGGATAACGTGAAAAAATTTATGGATGTGAAGTATGGTATTTATTATAAAGATGAACGAACATTTTTTAGTTATACAGATAAAGAAAAAAGAAAGAATTCCATAACAGTGAGTTCTATGGATGATTTAATAAAATATATATTCCAACAATTCAAGTAATTATGAAAAACAAACCGATCAACTTTCTGATTAATGTAATAATGGCATTAACCATCCCCCTGACAGTTTCCTGCCAGGGGGCAAATGGCAACAGCATTGATCCGGAACTTTTGGAGCATGTCAAGTCCGTAATCGATTTCTATCCGGACTGTAGGAAAACGCTAAAAGTTTACCAATTTGATGCGTGGAAAGCCCATGTGTGTCTTATATGGCCTAAAAGTCCTTATTCCGGATTCTGGTTTTATGTAGGCAGAGATGATAAGGATGGTCAATTCATTTTACCGACAAACGCATTAAAATATAAAGACAAATACATCCTTTTCTATTCACAAGGGAAGAAAGCGATGGACGAAAAGAAAATATGTGAGATATTAGGCATTAAATCAGAACGTGATCTGCCGGAATATGAGGGGGAAGACACACGGGTATGGTATATATGAAAGACAAGCGGTCAAACAAATCCACTTTTAAACAAATTGATAATAAGGTTAAGGACTATAAATACCCACAACTAAGATATTTTTATGGAGGAGAGCAGGACTCGGACGTAATAGATATGGTATCAGACTTTTTTTATGTCCATGGAGAAAGTGGGAAAATTGAAAAATTCTCTTCTCCGGATATGATATCAATTGACATATCAATATTCAATAAATCAGACTCTGCACTTCTGGTGGGATTAGACCCGGATTTATACGGTAGCTTTATAATGAAAAATGGAAAACACTCCATACCTTTACATCCAAAGAAGATATGGGTAAATGACGGATTTCGTGAAATCTCTTCCGGATTATATTCAATTGATCCGCATGGAGAGATGGACTTTGGCTTATATACTGCAAAAGGGCCGATTATTTTAGAAAACACACCTCCGCAAAAATATGCGCACAAATTATACGACTTGTTCTATGATTCTATCTTTTATGTTCCGAAACATCCTGTTCAAATACCCGATACGGTCCGGGGAATCCTATGGAATAAGGAGTTTAAAGTTTATACCCCCACTATTCTTACCCGATATAATTTTTGGGTAAATGATAGTATATATAACATATACTCTGATGGGGAAACAGATAAATACGGAAGAGGAAAATGGAAATATAGCAATTTATTTGAAGAATAGTTGATCTTATACATATTGATGGGAAAAGACCGATTATAACAATAGAATAAGGGTGGCACTTGGAATGATTTTTTAATTATCATAAAACATAATTTACTTGCAGAGGGGATACATACCCTCTGCATTAAATTTTAAGACATATTATTATGAAGTCTATGCTTCTTATTCTAAAAACGCAATTTATAAGTTTGCTTATTGTGTTATTACTGTTTTTATTGGGGAAATTATTCATAATACCCCCAATAAGTCTTTATTTGACGTCCGAAAGCGTTGAAGAATCAAAACGAATAAATGCTTATGTCGGAGAATGTAGGATTTTCAAAGTGGATACTCTCATGGCTGGATATGAATTTCCTATTGAAAGAATATGGGTGGAAAAATATCACAGTTTAGGCAGGAATTGTATTGGCATAGTCACTACCACCGTTACAGAGGATAGCAAACGTATTGTGATCGATATTATTCCGGATAGTCCTTTTTCCTATCATGATAGTTTCGAGAAGGAGTGGTGGGCTA
Organism: Bacteroides faecichinchillae JCM 17102; assembly: GCF_000614145.1. Taxonomy (GTDB): domain Bacteria; phylum Bacteroidota; class Bacteroidia; order Bacteroidales; family Bacteroidaceae; genus Bacteroides; species Bacteroides faecichinchillae. The sequence continues at coordinate 2,483 of NZ_BAKK01000095.1, forward strand.
TTAAAGATAGCCTGACAGGTAGTGTCGGTCTTTCTAAACCAAATGTAGATCTAGATTGTCATTATCAGCAAGGCGATACAGCTATTTTTAAGATATTCAAATTGGATAAAAAAGAATCTAATGTCTGGAGAGATGAAACAATGGACTTGATGTTTAAGATATATACTGTATGTGATTGGGAAGAGAAATGATCAGTATGGATAAAAATAGAACAGAAATCTTTAATTAGTCAAATGCGACAAAAGCACATCGCTTCTGCCGCATTTTTTACTACCATTCTATTTTAGGGCAGAATACGACAGGATATACGGGAACGTGCAATTACACCGCCGAGAAAACGTATATAGAACCCACTTCCCAAACAGGAAGCAGTAGTGCGAAGATGGTCAGTGACATCGTCTATTTCGACGGATTCGGCCTGAAATGGCAAGAGATACAGGTGGGGGCAAGCCTTCGGGAGGAGCAGACTTGATCCTTCCACATAGCTACGGCACCTTGGGACAAGTGGAAAAGGAATACCTTCCGTATGCAAAAAACGGAAACAACGGAGCTTTTGATGCGGATATGTTCTCTCCCTCCCACTGGAGCATCTACGGAACCGAGGAACAGAACTATGCTTTTACCCTGACCCAATACGAGCACAGCCCATTGGCACGGGTTGCGAAACAGACAGGACCGGGAAAAGCCTGGCATACAGCCGGGAAAAGTGTAAACTCTCTGTATGGAACCAATCAGACCGGAGAAGTCAGACAATACAAAGTGACCTCCGACGGGACACTTTCGCTGGACGGAAGTTACCCTGCCGGAAGATTGCAGAAAACGACAGTCACCGACGAGGATGGACATCAGATAGAGAGTTATACCGACAATAACGACCTGACGGTATTGACGGTAGCGGTAGACGGAAACGAACGGCTGGAAACATACTATGTGTACGACGAGCGGAACCGGCTA
>NZ_BAKK01000094.1 GCF_000614145.1 Bacteroides faecichinchillae JCM 17102
CGGTTTGGATAACCTTCCTCCTATTCCGGCAGGTTATGGCGTTTCCGGTCTGGATCCGAATATCCCTACAACGAACCAGGGAACTGCTCCGGCTGCTAAATTGAATCCCGGAAAGATTATTTATACGAAGGATTTAATCTTTAAGGGCGGTAGTCATGGCAGTACATTGTCGATCATTCCCGAGGAAAAGGCAAAGGAAATGGCTGACAAGCTACCGGAAGTACCGAAAAGTCCTTCGAACCACTTTGAAAACTTCTTACTTGCCTGTCAGGGGGTTGAGAAAACGCGTTCACCGTTTGAAATCAATGGAGTGTTGAGCCAGGTATTCTCATTGGGAGTAATGGCGCAACGTTTGAATACACAGTTATTCTTTGACCCTCGTACAAAACAGATTACTAACAATGAATTTGCCAATTCGATGTTGGCAGGATTACCACCGCGTAAAGGATGGGATGAATTTTATAAGTTATAACATAACAAAAGCAGAGAAAACATGAGACTGACTGAACGAAAGAATTTGTTTCTTATGTTAATCGCCCTACCACTTCTATTTTGCTCGTGTGGTAGTGGCGATGACTCTCTTCCGACAAAGGAAGAGAATGATAATAAAGGAGAAGAACCTACTATAATAGTTAATCCTGTAACCGATTTAAAGGGTGAAGAGACACAAAATGCTAATGAGTTGAAAGTAACCTGGCAGAATCCAAAGGATCCAAGGCTAATAAGAGTAGAATTATCTTATGCATTATTGACAGAAGGAACTGAAAATGAACCTCTCACACAACAAGTGAATGCAACATCGGGAAGTAAAGGCTCATTCCTCTTAAAACTAGCCCAATATGGAAATTATGAAATATCAGCAGTTGCTATCGATAATTATGGCAGAAGATCAGAAAAAGTAACAATTACTGCCACTCCATCCAAAACAGGGTTTGTCATTGACTGGTCTGCTCTTGCTGATAGCTGTACATATGTTCTAATAGAACAGTTTATGAATAAAAATAAAGGAACCTTCTGGAAATCTCCCAAAGACATAAGTGGGGGGTCTTTCAATATTTATTGGCAACAAGCACATGCGATGGATGTTGTAGTATATTCTTATGAACGAATAAAAGATGAGAATCCAGACTTAGCTAATACTTATAAAAGATATTTTAAACTTTGGTTCGAAAACAAAGCCAATAATTATCATCATAGTGCAAGTGATGAAACGGGCTTTCTTAATCCTTTTACTGATGATATGTGCTGGATTTGTTTGACAATGATACATCTGTCAGAAGCTACAGGGATGATACATATATTAATATGGCTAAAAAGATCTATGATCAACATATCATTACTAGAGCATGGACAGATAACAAAGGCACAGGATTGCCATGGCAGACCGAAAGTAATGGAAGAAATGCCTGTACAAACTCTCCGGGTTGTTTGATTGCCGTCAAATTATATAAGAAATTTAATAAAGAGAATTATCTTACAGATGCAAAAACATTATACAAATATATTGAGAGCAATCTATTGAAAGATGACGGCAGAGTGGAAGAACCTCCATTAACTTACACACAAGGAACTTTCGGTGAAGCATGTAGACAGTTATATCACGTAACTCAAGAAGTAAGCTATATGAGAATGGCTGAAAAGGTAATAAATTATACAGCGACAAGTAGTAGATGTCTTAGAAATGGAATATTAAGAGATGAAGGGACCAGTATGGATCAAAGTATTTTTAAGGCAGTATTTGTACCTTATGCAATAAATCTTATTTTGGACGACAAAGCACTCAGTTCTATCAGAACTTCTTTAAGAAGCTTTATGAAAGAAAATGCCAAGACATTGCGTAACAACCTAAATAGAAAAAAATATCCGGCTATGTACTGCGATTACTATTGGGGAAGCATATTCTCTGGAGATGTTGCATCAATGGGAGCTCAAGCTAGTGGAGCATCTTTGATAGAAGGAATTGCCCGTATGCTGGCTAGTGAAAATAATCCTGAATAATACTCAGGATTATAATTTACAGTTATAAATTTTAAATCAAAAGTACATGAGACCAATTGAACGATATATCTGGTCATTTATATTAATTATATTGCCACTAGTATTTTATGCTTGTGGTAGTGGTAACGACTCACTGCCCCCTGGAAATAACAATGATAAAGACAAAGGAGAAGCACCTGAAGTAATAGTTAATCCTGTTACTGATTTAAAGGCAGTTGAGACTCAAAAAGCAAACGAGTTACAACTAACCTGGCAAAACCCTTCTGAAGCAGTTTCTGTAGAGATCTCTTATCTACCGGATGGAGATGATGAAACAAATGCTATTATCACCAATGTACGAGTAAATGATAATATTAAAGGCTCTTTATTAATAAAAGCTCTAGAATATAATACATACCGGATTTCTGCGACTGCCATTGATAACTATGGAAGGCATTCGAAGAAAACTACAATCACAGCTATACCTGCTGAAAAAGATGCAGAAGTATCTTGGGAGATTGTAGAAAATAAGTTACCTATAGCCGATCCCTACATCTTGTATTACAATAATAAATATTATGCTTACGGTACTCGCATCAACGGGTTTGAAGTATATATATCAGAAGATTTAAAGCATTGGAAACGGGGAGAGCGTTTAGCATTATCTCCCGAGAACTCATGGGGAAACAAATGGTATTGGGCGCCTGAGGTATACTATATTGCATCAAAGAATATGTTTTATATGTTTTACACAGTAAATGAACACATTTGTGTAGCTACTTCCACAAATCCTGAAGGTCCTTTTGTACAAAGTGAGCAAAAGCCTATTGTTGCCAATGAAAAAGGAATCGACACATCATTTTTTATGGATGACAATGGTACGCCTTATCTTTATTTTGTACGTTTCACCGGAGGAAATGTTATTTGGGTGGCTGAGATGAATAAAGATCTGAAAAGTATCAAGACAGAAACATTAAGACAATGTATCAGTGCCGAAAATTCCTGGGAAAAGAAACAAGGAACTATCACAGAAGGACCTTCTTTAATAAAAAGAGGAAATACTTACTATTTGCTTTATTCTGCCAATCATTATGAAAGTCAGGATTATGCTGTAGGGTATGCAACATCAAATTCTCCATTAGGTCCATGGATGAAATATAGTGGAAATCCTATTTTGAGAAGAGATAAAGAAGCTGCCGGTGGATTGGTAGGTACTGGTCACGGAGCCCCATTCGTATGTAAAGACGGAAGCTATAAATACATTTTCCATGCTCATGCCAGTTCCACCAGTATTGGTCCAAGAACATCTTACATTAATGACCTCCATTTCTCGGACAACGGAATAATAAGCATTAGTGGAGAATTGATTAAACCGGTCATAGTAAAACAAAAAGTATCTATACTCAATAATGTTCAATAAACAAAAAATTATTATTATGTCAAAAAAGTTATTTATATTCGTATTTTTACTACCTTTTCAATTATTA
>NZ_BAKK01000093.1 GCF_000614145.1 Bacteroides faecichinchillae JCM 17102
GAGATATAATGAAGAATACGATTCGGAGGGCAACAAGAACAGAATGTTATCCAATCTCCTTAGGAGATACAAGAACGAGAAATTTCCGTCTGTTATAGCTAATAACTACATGGTAGTTTCATAAACGACATACATAAAAACAATAGCAGAAATGCGTACTGAAAGGCTTATTCTTTTCGGTACGCATTTTTTTTGCGTACTGGAATGGGCACGTTTTCTACACACATGGGCATTCGGTAGATTACTTTGTTAGTGCGTGTTTTCACCCTAATTTTGCTAATAGAAAGGGGGGCGAACAAGCAAGTGCGCATAGCTCCAGTAGCCGCCTAATGAATTAATAATTAATGTATTAATAAATTAAAATTAAATTCTATGAAAACTATTAATTTTGCAATTAATGAAGTAGAGAACGTAGTAGAGAATGCCAAAGTAAGTGCAGCATTCGTGCAGGAACTGAAAGAAGCATTCTCCATGTCTCCCATCAAAACAGATATGCGTTTCAAACAGTCTTCCAAAGGTGAACTGATTATTTCTGTTACATTCGCTTACGATACTGGTATGAAACAACATCTTGAGGGTGCAGGAGATTCAGACCTTATTACTGCAATAAATTTCTGTATGGCAAAAATTACGAAGCTTTTGGATGATTACAAAGCGGAAGAACATGAGGTAGATACTGCCAAAGACGGCGAAAACTTGGTAATGGAACTGTTCAAACAGCATATAAATTCTCCCATATATGGGTATGTTGAAAAGGATTGGTATAACAATTATGGAGAGCGTTACCGTTGCGTGAGATTTTCTCCCACCCCTAAAGGAAATGTAAAGTTCTGTATGAAAGCAACGCTTGAAGTGAACAACCTTATCAGTGAAGCCTGCAAGCCTGAATCAATAAGGAGAGCCAAACAACAAGTTCCCGAACAGAATGAAGTAGCCTAAACAGTCAGCTTTGAAGAAAGTCGAGGGAACAACCTCTCTCGGCTTTCTTTTTAATCGGAACAGAGAAAATGAAACAGATACAGTTTACCCAAACATATAACAATGAAGCAGCACACAGACAAGTGAAGCTACTGATGAAGCAGCACAAGCAGCTTTATATCCAAGTGAACGGTGAAGCATGGATAAGCAGTCAAGGAGTAACGGGTATAAGATACCAACTCAACGCACAAGGCTGGCAGTGGATTCTTAACTATCTGCAAACGGGAGATTATGAGGATTTTGGAGTATTCCCGTCCAGACTATCCAAGCTATGCAGCGAGTTCCAAGAGGATGTGGTAAAAGGACTGATAGAACAGAAATACAATATCGCAAGAATCCCTTTTCTACGGGAAACCGAAGCCTATATAAAACTCAGGGGGCTGTTCCGTTTCGGAAAACTCTTTTTCAGCATAAGGAGAAGCGATGAATTTATAGATTATCTAAACAGTAAAGGATTATGATTACCCTACATAAAGGTCAATACCTGTCTGACGTAATGAGTGAGATTCCGTCAAACTGCATACTTTCCAAAAGAATACCCGGTTGTGGTGCTACCACTTTGGAACTTGAAACCCAAAGAAATTCCATTATCGTAGTTCCAATGTGCCCGTTATCAAAAGCAAGTGCGGCAAATACAGCAATCTGTTAGGCGTTTATGAAGATGTTACAACAGATAAGATTCGCAATTATCTGACTAATAACAGACTACATAAGATAATGACTACTCCCGAAAGTTTCGGTAAGGTGAAAACAGCCTGCAATGGTATTGACATTTATAATCATTTCTTCCTGTTGATGGATGAATGCCACCAATTAATCAAGGATGTGGATTACAGAACAGACATAGTGCTGCCCATGAATGACTTTTTCCGCTTCAAAGGCAAGGCACTTGTTTCCGCCACTCCTATCGGATTCAGTGACCCAAGATTTAAAGAGTTTGAAACAGTGGAAGTAAGTGCCGATTATGACTACAGACAAGAAATTACGGCTACACATACTTATAATACCAACAAGGCAATAAGTGAATATTTAGAAAAGCACAAGGAGGGAACTGTCTGTTTTTTCGTCAATTCTGTGGCAATGATTCACTCCATAATGAAACAGTTTGACATATTGGAGGATTCTACCGTTTACTGTGCGCCAAAAAGCCGTTTGAAACTGAAAAATGAATACTCATTTGATAATGCTTATAATGACTGGAGCGCAGACACCATGAAGAAATACAACTTCTTCACTGGCAGATTCTTTACGGCATTCGACTTGGACTTGCCTTATCAGCCCGATTTGGTAATGGTCACAGACCCTTATATTTCCGAATATACCATACTTGACATAGATACGGACTGCATACAGATTTGCGGAAGATTCCGTAATGGCATAAAATCGGCAACACATATCTATAGGGTGAATCCCCAAATAATAACCAAAGGCAGAGAACAGATAGAATGGGAAATTTCAGCACATGAATTTGCCTATAACACAATACAGACTTTATACAATAGTGCGGATAACAGAGAAAGCAGATTCGCTTTCGGTGCAGTTCTTGAAACCATGCCATTCCGTAAATTCCTATATTCCGACTTTACAAAGAACTGGTTTGCCATAGACAATGAGATTAATTCCGTATTGGTGAACAACAGATACCAATCAAGACAAGAAATAATGAATTGGTACAATGACTGCCATTTCTTCAATCCCACATTTGAGAATGACGAATATAATGAGAATGACGAGAAATTAAAGATTGCCAAGGCTGCACGCTCGGTAAAGGACAAACACAGAAAAATGGTACAACTTCTTAGTGAAATGGAAACTCCCTACTCGGAATACGCCTTAGATTTCATTAATGATATGCGGAAGATTGACCCGTTCATTGTGGAAGCGTTTGAAACTTTGGGCAAAGAGAGGATAGAGGAACTTAATTATATTGATAGGAAAATCAGAGAGGAAATGATTCTCACACAGCGTAAAGGAAATAAGGTTATCAAACTGATTAAGAATATATTCAAGGTTGGTAATAGATATTCCAATGAGAAAATAGTTAATGAATTAACGAGAATATTCGAGATGTTGAATATTCACCCCGAAGAAAATATAGAACCTAAACTTATCAGTCTCTATTACCAAGCTATCCCTTGCTGTTGGTAAAAAGAGAGGTTATCAATTAATTAGTGAGATAGTCTGACTATTACCAACAAAACTTGAAAATCTTGTCTTTCTATACCCGATACAGAAATTGAAAGAAATGTTGGTAACTACCTTAATAACTAATGAAACAGAGTAATTTTCTTACTAACTAATAATACACAGTCGCAGGAAATTCTTGCGGCTTTTATTTTGGCGCAGAACCACAGCCGCACATTTTCTCCGATTCCGATTTTCTGAATATTTCCACGTTAGGAAGAGTTATATAGCACCTACTTTATAATATGCCACATACAGCTAATGACATTAAAAAGACTATCTGACTAAAGAATCACCTATATACAGTTTAGCTAAAAGTCAAGAAAACAGACATATAAGGTACTTCATATAAGAATCCCCTCCCCATTCAGCC
>NZ_BAKK01000092.1 GCF_000614145.1 Bacteroides faecichinchillae JCM 17102
GATTGAATGGGGAGGGGGCTTTTTATATGAAGTACCTTATATGTCTGTTTTCTTGACTTTTAGCTAAACTGTATATAGGTGATTCTTTAGTCAGATAGTCTTTTTAATGTCATTAGCTGTATGTGGTATATTATAAAGTATGTGCTATATAACTCTTCCTAACGTGGAAATATTCAGGAAATCGGAATCGGGGAAAATGTACGGCTGTGGTTCTGCGCCAAAATAAAAGCCGCAAGGGTCACTTACGGCTTGGCGATATATTAAACAACGTAACCTCTTGCAAGGTCTTCATCGGTGATTATTTCGGGATATACATTTTTGATTATAGCTAATTGACTTTCAGAAGTTTTCAGAAATATATCCTCTCTAAGCAGGTGTATTCCTTTCTTATTTCTCTTTACATAGCCTTTCTCTTCGGCTTCATTAATGTATTTCGATATTGTGCCTTTGGATAAGCCAAGTTCTTCCGCTAATCTGTTTTGGCTGTAAAGAGTAGTGTTGGTTCCGTTCAAGCATTTGCATTTCAGCAGGATAAGAAAGCCTTTCAGTTCCTTGCTTATCGGTTCGTCATATAGCTTATTAGTTATGAGAACATAATGTTCTGTATCTAATTGGTAACTGCATCTGTTAAATTTTCCATATTGTCCGTAAATATCGGACTTGTCTATGCTTATCAATCCGAGGGATTCAAACTTGTGCAGCCATTCCCTTATCTGGTCTGTCTTTTTAATTCCGTAGATATTAGTCAGGTTATCTTGTTTGATATATGATTCCATCGTATAGCAATCGGAGCATAGAGCCAAGCAATAGAACAGATATGTTTCCAACAGACTAAGTTTTCCTGCGATATTAGATGTTATCTTTCTGTATGAGGTCATTAGCAACCGTATGTTTATAGTTAGTAAAATAAATATCTCCTTTCCTTACCAATCTTCTGTAATGGTGGTTTCCGAAGTAGCTTTTCGCTTCTTTCTGATTCGTGAATGTCTTTTTTGTAGGTAAATAGATAATCATAGGCAATTGAATATAAGATTTTGAGAATTAACCAATCTGTCCCGATTTGAAAAATCGGGTAGGTAGGTGTTTATATATAGGTATTTATAAGCGACCCACCTAAGATGAACACTCCGCACCCCCTAAAATGAACACCTCTTTTGGGAGAATCAGAATCGGATTTTGAGGATGGTATTTTTTTGAGGTTGGATTTCTGTATTTTCAGATATGCTATCTTACTTATAGCATTAAAAAGTTCCAAGTAAAATCGGTGCAATCATCAGTCAGTGAGAAAACAATCCGTTTTTGGCGATTATAGGAGAGATACGGTTTGCATCTGTCCTATAATCTTGTATAAATGAGAGATGGCTTTCTGTATATGCAGGTGCAGGTACTTTTTTTTAGCAGGGTATATATAGGAATTTCTTCATAAAAAAGGTACTCGCCTATATGCCTTTCCGCATAGTCAGTTGATAACCTTTTGTATTTTTCCGTTTCTTTTCCACCGCATGAAAAAAATCAAGAATAGTATGTGATGTTACCGCTTTCTTTGGCTCAATACCGAACAGATTGAATATTCTGTTGATTTCTTCCTTTATGAATTTTCGGGAATACCATTTGCCCGCTTCAAAAGAGTTGTATATCATCAGTGAGACTTCCGTTCCCGTAATTTTGGTATGGTAGTCCGTAATAATCATTGCTTCCTTGATTTTCTTGCGGTTATATTTCAGCCGTTCTATTTCTCCCTTGCCTATTTTGTCGTATGCTTCCACAATAAAACTGTCCGCTTTCTCCAAGTCCCTTTTGAACTGGTATTCCATTTCCGTTTGGCACTCACCAAGCAATTCAAGCTGTTGCACCATTATTTTGCGTTTCTCTTTAATTGAGATTGATTTATTGGTACGCTGCAATTTTTCATAATCACCGAGCTTATAATCCAAGAAACTATAATGATTGATTGTAAAAGCGTCGCAATTCTTGTATGCTTCATACAGATTATCGGGACAATTATAATATCCTTTCACCAATTCAGTATTGATGTAGTTGTCTATCTTGAAATATCTGGTTCTTCCTTTCTCGTCCAGCATCTCCGCATAGGGCAGACTGACAAGAACAGCACTGTATGCGTCTTTTGCGGAAAGGGTGGTCGCATAGTCATAATGGTTCTGTAACATATCGTACACGTCTTTCCAACATGAGATGCGTCCTTTCAGTTCCTCCTTGCTTCTCACCATGAAATTGCGGTTGGTATTGCTGATATGGTGAATGGAGGACACACCATTTCTGAATCTTCCCACGCATTGAATCGTGTCCGTATTCGGGTCGAATGCGGTATAGTCCGCAAAATAACAGTCTGTCAGTAATAATATGGTAGGCTTCTCTTCAAGTTCAATATCCACCGCATTATAAAAACGTGAGGTGAGCCAGTTGTAACACTTCATTATGTCCTTGTCCCATATATCGGAAACATTGTCAAACTTCAAGCCTTTCAACTTTTCCACACTCTTTTCGGAACAGAATACTGCGGATTCGTCCAACAAGCCAAGTTGCTGCATCAGTGAATGGATGGTATCTGTAGAATTACAGAATATGAAGCAATTGCCTTTCAGACCTGCGAACACTTCTTTTACTGCCTGCAACAGATTGTTGGTAGCATGGAGATTAATGTTTTTTACATAGTCGAATGTGGGTTTGATGGTAATGGTCTGAAATTTCTGCTGTTCAAAACGTGGGTCTGTAAACTCTATGGGAGTGGCAGATACCAATGCCTTGTTTTCACATTCAAAAAACAAGTCCATAGGCAGTGCTATGTCGGGACGGAAACCTGAATCTTTGACTATCTTATGGCACTCATCGAATAATAGAAAGCTGTTATAGCGTATATCCATATCCATTTCTTCAAACGCTTCCTGCACCTTGTGGAAACTTTCGGGAGTAGTTAGAATCTTAAAATGTTTGTTCTGTTTAATGCTTCGTTCTATATATGCCATTATATTGTCAGCATATACACCTTCATAAACTCCGAACAAGTTGTCGTCTTTGTGTTTCGGGTCTTTGCATTTTCCACTGATAACAGGCTTATTCGGTTCGATAATGATTGAATTGCGGTTTGCTTTCAATTCTCCATAAGTAGCACCAAGTCCCGTAAGTTTCTTATATAATATGGTGTTGGTGGGTATTTCGGGCAGTATCTCTGTCAAGTATTGGATTTTGCCATTTGCTTTCTTGCTGGCTGTTATTTCTTTGTTCTTCATCTTTTTTATATTAAATGGTTTGAAAACAAGGGGGAGTTTCCCCCTTGTAATTAGTTGGTTAGATAATCTGTTTGTTTTCACGTAAATAACTCAATGTTTCTTCCGTTCGTTTTATTCTGAACATTATCTTTCCTTTGAAGCAAGGAAGAATCGCACTGATATAGTCAGGATGTTCTCTGAACAACGGGACATATTGGATTGTCTTGCCTGCTTCAACCATCATTGTCAGTATTTTAAACTGAAAGTCCTCGTTCTCATTCAACGTGTCCGCTTCTTTCGGGTTTGTATCGAAGTCTATCTCTTTACCTTTGAACAAGTAGTCCAACAAGCCTTGATAGGATACGCTTTTCAGTTGGTATTTGAATCCTGCCACGTGAGCGGATTCTATCCATGCACAAGGTATATTGTCCTTACTTCCGTAGAACTTCACTGTCAGTTGTTCCTTACGCTTCATCATTTCCTGCAAGGTGTTGTATGCGCCTTGGTTATCATACTCTTTTACTGCACTTTCAGCATTAATGGAATAATTAAAATTAGCCATAAAAATTAATACTTTAAATATAAAACATGTTGATTAATGCAATCATTGACTTTGGCGCCTTACTGTCTTTGATTGTTGTTTTCAAAATTCAGAGATTTGTTTACTTGGTTATCGGTAATGACCTTAATTCTCCCTTACTATTCTTCGGAGTGAACTTCCTTAATATGCTGAATGGAATGAATCATTTCCGTTTAACTTTTCAATGTCCTCTCGTCCTTTTGACGTTGCAAAATTAGGCAGGAATTTAGGGGTGGCAAAGGAATCTACCGAATGCCCATGTGTGTAGAAAACGTGCCCATTCCAGTACGCAAAAAAAATGCGTACCGAAAAGAATAAGCCTTTCAGTACGCATTTCTGCTATGTTTTTATGTATGTTGTTTATGAAACTACCATGTAGTTATTAGCTATAACAGACGGAAATTTTTCGTTCTTGTATCTTCTAAGGAGATTGGATAACATTCTGTTCTTGTTGCCCTCCGAATCGTATTCTTCATTATATCTT
>NZ_BAKK01000091.1 GCF_000614145.1 Bacteroides faecichinchillae JCM 17102
ACCCTTTTGTTCTATTGCCTGCTCTTGGTAATATTCGTAATACCGTTTGTAGTTGTCCCGATCTTTGGCTGCATCCACCCAAAGATAACACATGAGGCAAGCGAACAAAAGGGAAATAACAGCACAAAGAATGGAGTAGAACGAAACCCGTTTATCCACATAGCCACCATTTTTCATTCTATTCCCCTGCCGTTCAAAGTCCGACAACACGTTTTTTAGGCGTTTTTCGGCACTTTCAAGGTTCTCCCCGTCTATCTGTACCTTTTTGGCTGTTGCGTCCTCTATGCGTTTCGTATAGGCTTCCACGCGCTTCAATTCTTGATATACCAGTTCTACTGCAAGCTGCGGGTTCACTTTCGGGGTGGTGTCTTTCCTGCGTGGTCGGTATTGTCCTTGCTTAGAGGTGGAAACCTCCTTTTCCGGACGTGAGTTTGTTTCCATGTGATATGCTCATTTGGTTATACTTCAATTTTTTCTGTGTCTGCTCGATATGGGCGAGTGTGTAACCTTTCCCAATCTCGCTTGCCTTGTATTCCGTTCCGCTCCGGGCTGTGACATAGTAGCCGTTAAGTTTTCCGGTGCTTGCCCTGGCTTCCCGAACTTTGAAGCCCAGTTTGCCAAGTTCCTTTTGGAATTTGGCAAGGTCAAAGCCCTGCAGCTTCTTCAGTACCTCGTTCATGGCTTCCTTGATTTCCGCTTTATTGGCTTTTCCGATGTCCTGCGACTGCACAAAGTCCCGTTCCTTGGCTATGGCGTTGGCGGCTTCCGTTGCCCGTTTCCCTATCCAGTTGTCCCGGTAGAGTTCCCCGGAAAGGGATATCCGGTTTGCTAGTATATGCAGGTGCGCCTGTTTCTTCTTGCTCTCCGTCCCACTGTGTTTGATGATGATATACTGGTGGTTCATCAGTCCCATGCGCTGCATGAAGTCGTTGCCAAGTTCTGCCCAGTCCGTATCGGTGAAGCTGGAGCTTTCCTCTATCGAGGGGCTGACCTCAAAACGCAGGCAGTTGTTCTTTACGTTCGGAAAATCAGTGAAGTAAGGTTTCATCTCCTGCACCATTTCCGCACCCGTACACCCGTAAAGCTCATGCCGAGCTATTTCGGTGGCTGCTGCCTGCCCGTCTATCTCTTTGGCGAGGTCGTACTCCAGTGCCGCCACGCCATGTGATATGCTTTTCCCTTTCCCTATCATCGTGAGAGTATTTTTTGGAGTTCTGTGATTAGTGTCCGGTTCTCCTCGAACACTTCCCGGTACTGGCGACCACCGAAGTAGTTGTTCAGTCTCTGAAGTGTCCCCCTCAGCCGGGCGATGTCCCGGAGAAGTTCCCGTTCTTCTTCTGTGTACCTCTCCCTGGGGCGACCACCAAGGGAGAGACTCCTGCAGTACTCCGATGTGCTCAGACCGCACCGGGCTGCCTGCTCCGAAAGTGCCGCCTTTTCAAGTGCCGAGCATCGGAAGGTTATCTTTTCGTTCCGTCTTACTTCCATGCCACGAAGATAGGCAAAAAATCTTTTTGAGCAAAGCGAGAAAAGCAAGAATTGTCCGACAAGGACACTTCTTGCTATATATACATGCCGCATGGGAATACACACAACGCTGACACGCTGCATAGGCACACATTTTTTTCTCTTTTTCCTGCCTTTTTCACAACGGAATACGGAGAACTGTCAAGGGGACGGGCTGGAAAAACCGCACGAGCCTGCGAGCGCAGGATTTTTCCGGATCCGGACTTGCGAAGCCCTTGACGGTTACGGAGTATGGAGTTACATTTGCAGACAAAAAAGAGAAAAATTACTTATTCAGTAATACTTTTTCTTTCGCGGTTAAGTTCTCCAATTCTTCATCACTTATAGGAATAACAGTATAGGTTTTCCCCTCGTGATGAATAAGTACATTGTCGCCTTTACTCGCCAAATCAAGCATTTCCTCTATTCGGTTAGCAAATTCCTCGGATGTAAGATTTATAACTGCCATATCTTTAATTTTTACATTGTTTTTTTACGTCATTTATCGTCATAGTGCCCCCAAACAGAAATAACAAAAACAACAATGGTGGTTTCGTTCACCGTATATCTAATACGGTTTTTCTTATCAAGTTGCCTTGACCATACACCCTGCAAATACTTCAACTGTTCGGGGTGTCCAGTCCCGGTGTATGGATGTTCTTTCAGCTCATCCAATAGCCTCTCTAACTTTTTGAAGAGTTGCGGAGAGGACTTTCTTAGCAACAGTACATGTTTTGCAGCTTCTTTTGAAAATTCTATCTCATACATTACACTCATCCTCTATACGGTTCAAAAAATCATCTAATGATTCATCCTTCCGCATTTTAAAAGTTCGTCCCTGCTTAATATCCTCAATACCCCTCTGAATAGCCTCCAATTCTTCCCTTGAGGGGAAATCCTCTTCCGTAGCCGCATATACGACTATGGGGGCGGCATTACGACGGGAAACAAAGATTGTCTCTTTTTCAGCCAGTTCAAAATATTTCTTCTGATTGGCACGAAATTCACGCGTTGTAATTATCTGCATAATATTTATATATTTGATTTACACCGCAAATATAGCTATAAAAGTTCAACCTCCAAATTATTTGTGTACCTATTTGTGTACACGCCATTAAAAGCCATATTCAAGCCTACCGCCCGTTGGTTGGTGTTGCTTTGCTTTTTCCCCTCTTTTCGAGTTGATTTTCAGCCTTTTTCCCTCTAATTTCCCCTTGTCTGTTATAAGCATCGTCTGTAATATGCTCTATCACTTTTGCGGAAACACCGATAAATAAAGGGATTAAAACATGTGTTTCCCTACACTTTGGGAGTTTTAATCCTACACTTTGGGAGTTTTTAAGACGAACTTTCCCTACACTTTGGGAGTTTTACCCTTCTTTTTTTGTTTATATGTAGGTATTTTATATCTTTGCAGCAAATCAAATAGTTATGAAAAAGAAGCTACCTATTACCAAAAATAAAGACGTAGTTGTATCATGGGTATATACATGGTCCAAACAGCAAGACATGTCCATACACGAACAAAGAATAATTCTTCGCATACTGGAAGCCTGCCAGGCTGAACTAAAGGGAGTAAAGCTGAAAGATTATGCAGGCACGAAACGCAAATTTGAGCATGGACTTTGGGATGTTGATGCGCAAATGCATGTGTCTGACGTTATTTTTTCCGGACGTGACTACAACGAAATCATAGCTGCACTCGATTCACTGGCTGGACGTTTTTTCACTTACGAAGATGATGAGGAATGGTGGAAATGTGGATTTATATCTAACCCGAAATACAAAAAGCATACCGGTATTATAACATTTCGTGTATCTAATGACCTTTGGGACGTGTTTACCAAATTCGCAAAAGGATATAGGGAATTTGAACTAAACAAGGCTCTTGCGCTGCCTACAGGCTATTCACTTAGGTTTTATATGCTCATGAGTGGGCAGGTGTACCCTTTGGATATATCACTGGACAACTTAAAAGAACGACTTGGCATACCTGCGGACAAATACAAAGACAAAAACGGAAAAGATAGAATCGACAACTTCGAGGAAAGAGTATTAAAACCAGCAAAGGCTGCGCTTGATGAAAGCTGCCCATACACATTCAACTACGTAAAAGTGCGTGAAAACCCTAACAACAAACGTAGTAAAGTAACTGGATTTAGATTTTACCCTGTATATCAACCTCAATTCAGGGATGAAGAACTGGAAGTAAAAGAACTTCAAGCGAAAGTAACGGCACGCCACCAAATAGATAGTCATGTGTACGAATATCTCCGTTATTCCTGTGGTTTCACTTCGGAAGAAATAAACCGGAACAAGGAAACGCTTATAACTGCACAGGAAAAAATAGCCGACCTTATAGGAGAACTGGCTATTCTAAACGGAAAATCACGAGAGAAGAACAACCCTAAAGGGTGGATTATAAACTCTCTCAAAGGGAAAATAAAAGACAGCTAAGCAACTAAAAGTGCTTCCCTAAATGTCATATTTTCAAATCATTTTCTAAATTTGCAATTGTAATCTTTAAATATTTATTCATGAAGAAGAAAAATTCACTGTTATTTATACTGCTAATGTACTCTTTGACAATGTTAGCACAGAAAGATATAACAAAATTTATGGGAATCCCCGTAGATGGATTTAAAAAAGATATGATTCAGAAACTTAAAGCTAAAGGGTTTGAATACGACAATGAAATCGATCTTTTAACTGGTGAATTTAATGGCGAAAAAGTAAATATTTTTGTCGCCACTCAAAGCAATAAAGTATGGAGGATTGTCGTAGCTGATGCGATAGAAAGGAACGAGCATGATATTAAAATTAGATTCAATAACCTTTACGACCAATTCAACGATAACCCTAAATACGTTCCTAAATTGGAAGATAACGATTATATTTCTGAAGACATTAATCTTGCATATGAAATGAAGGTTAGAAACAAAAGATTTGAAGCTGGATTCATGCT
>NZ_BAKK01000090.1 GCF_000614145.1 Bacteroides faecichinchillae JCM 17102
GCAGCCTTGCAAACAATGTGTTGTATATCAATTTATTACATAAAAATGTGTTGTCTTTGTGTTGTGTTTTTTATACTATATCTATGTACTAAAGAAGTTTATTATAAATATGAAAGTATAATAGTAATATGTGACATGTTTATAATAAAAACATATACTGATGCTCATCTCTTAAATTGGCGAATAAACATCTTGTAAGTAACTGTTCACAATTAGTTAATGTTATCCGTCATTCTTCACTTCGCTCCTTTAGACAGATACTCATGATACAAATTAATTAGGAATGCTAACTTATTTGATTAATTTATTACGCTATAAAGAAGGTTCTGTATAGTCTATTTTTTGAAAAATAAGAATATTATTATAGTTTTTCTTTCAGATATTAAAGATTGGTTAGTTCCTCGGTGAGAAACAAGTTGTTTCTCACCGAGGAACTATTTGTTTCTTTTAAAGAAACTATATCTTGGCTTTAAATCAAAATACGAAATTTGCAACATGTTAATTATTAACCTTTTATAGAAATAAAGCGCTACCTTTGATAATTATAGGATGGTTATTGACAAATAAGCTAAGATTTATAACCAGCAATGAATAGTAAAATATATTTTTATTACACATAAGTTACAGCTCACAATTAGTTAATGCTGTCTATTATCCCCTTAAACAACAGATGCTCATGATATGAATTAATTAGGAACACTTACCTATATCGTTAGGTACTCATCTTGTTTATTACAGTATGAATATGTAGAATAAAATAGTATATGAATAATTTAAATCATAATATAAAAACAATTTTTTTTAATTTATTTGGCAAGTCTAGCCTCAGTTCCTTCAATCTATTAGCGGCTTGTAGATTATCAACTTTGATATATCGCATAAAAGCAGATGGGCTTTTATGACCAGATATTCGCATCAATTCTTCTGCAGGAAAACCTGATAAATACATATTCGTACAAAAAGAGCGTCTACAAGTATGGGAGTATATTAGTTCCCATTTTTCGTATATTCGTTTTTCTCGTTCTTTGCCTTTTTTACGAACTATTTCAACTTTTTGTCTTAACTTCGCTTTTAGTCCTAACTCTTTTACCCTATCATTAAATAAATATCTTGGTATTTTGGGCAATTCATAATTGTATTTTCTAAGAATCTCTGGAACATAATCAATCATGGGAATAATAACTGCCTTATGTACTTTTCTTTGTTTAAGGTTTATATTTCCATTATCTAAATCAATGTGTTCCGGACCTAAAGTTGAAAGATCACTATATCGTAATCCTGTAAAACATCCGGTAATAAATATATCGCGTATTTTCTCCAATTGTTTATCATCCGATAGATCGAGCTCATATATCGCTGCTAATTCTTTTTCACTTAAATAAATAGCATCTGTTTCCTCCTCTACAACTTTGAAACATCTTAGATCAATTGGCGGAATGGATCCTTTTACAATCTGAAAATTAACAAATCCTTTCAATAAACGTATAATTTTCCCTGCAGAGTTAGTGAGTAATCCTTTTGTTCCATTTGGCTTTTCAGCTTTATAGAATAAATAATCCATAAATTCATTGTAAAATGTCAAATTCAGATTATGAAATGACAAAGGTTGAGATGAATATTCCTTAAAAGCAATTAGATGTTTACGAAGTGTTCTATAATCTTTGATCTGATCTTTAGAGACAGATGGAGCCTTTTCTATAATATATCTTTCTAATGCATCAAATATATCTATCCGATGGGAACACAAATCATATTCCCTATCTTTCTCCAATTCGAGCAAAACAAAATCAACAGTTGGATCTATATTATTATCTTTAGCATAAGTAAGAATCTTACCAAGTTTTGACGTGATTCTAATTAAACAAGAATCAATTTCTTCGTACTGTGGACAAGCACGTTTGATCCATCTCTTCTTGGCATCCCAATATTCAGGTTTAATATTGTATCCAGTAGAGATGAGTGTACGTTTAAACCGATCATAATTATATCGGATATAAAGAACTGTAGTGCCCTCTTGAGTAACGTACTTTGGTTTAATATATGGAAAATATTTTGCTATAGTGATATCTGTATTGCATTCGTGTTGCAAATTTAAGAAAGCTATCTAAAACAGCAAATATCTCTTTAGTTAAAGTTGGTAGTTACTAATGCTTTAATAATTTTCTTTAAGCTAAGGAAAATTTCTGTTCATAAAAGGATAAATATTGCTCAAACGGTATAGAAACCTCTATTTGTTGAGTTTAAAAAAGGAGAAAAACTTAAAAAAGAGCAGATTTTATCCTTTCTTGACCATAGATTTTCCTTATTTTTTATATTAATTGTCTTATTTTGTATCGATCGAAATGAAATGCTATGGAAAATAACTAGCCTTTACAGGTTTATGCCTACTCAAGATACACAAAACAGTAGTACTTTTCTCCATAACATTCTATTCAAAATTTGTCAGTACTGGTATTTATTAATTTTAGGTAAGAAGAAAAAAAATAAAAGTATTAAGGATTAAAGTTTTCATAAGGTATTATTAAGGTAAGAAGTGATTTAGCTAACATGGGGTTGTTTTATTATTAAGGTAAGAAGATTGTAGGATGGATAACCTTAAATTTTAGATTAATTAAAAGAATTATGAAGAAACTACTAATTATGATGGCTCTTTCTGTTAGTATGCTGATTAATGCTCAGACAACTAACTTTTTTGAACCTGTTAAAGAAATAGCGCTACGTGTTCCGTCAGTGCCAATTGTTGTTTCAGACCCATATTTTTCAATTTGGTCTCCTTATGACAAACTGATGGAAGGGAGTACAGAACATTGGACAAGTGCAAAGAAACCTTTATTGGGTGCCTTACGTGTAGATGGTAAAGTATATCGGTTTCTGGGTAAAGATAAAATAAATTTAGTCCCGATTGCTCCTATGACCAATGTAGAACGTTGGGAGGCAGCTTATACGAATAGCACACCAGCTAATGGATGGCAAGAATTTCAATTTGATGATACTAGTTGGAAAAAAGGAAAAGCCGCTTTTGGTAGCCGCGATATGCAACGGGTTCACACAGAGTGGAAAGGGAATGATACAGACATTTATATTCGCCGCGGATTCGATATTAATAATTTAGATTTAGAAGAAGATTTTTATTTAATTTATTCTCATGATGATGTATTTGAGCTATATCTTAATGGAGAAAAATTAGTTTCTACAGATCTTGTCTGGAGAGACAATGTGTATCTGAAACTGACTGATGCGGCAAAGAAAAAATTGCGTGATGGTAAGAATGTGATTGCTGCTCATTGCCACAATACTACAGGAGGTTCCTATGTGGATTTTGGTTTATTTCGTGAAAAGAAAGATGCCGTAAAGTTCTCTGATGAGGCTATTCAAAAATCTGTAGATGTATTAGCAACTTCTACTTATTATACTTTTACCTGTGGTCCTGTAGAACTCGATCTCGTTTTTACAGCTCCTCAGCTGATTGATGATTTGGATCTATTATCTACACCTATTAATTATATATCCTATCGCGTACGAGCACTTGATCAGAAAGGCCATGACGTACAACTCTATATGGAAACTACTCCAGAATTGAGTATTAACGAGAATAATCAACCTACTATTGCACGTACATTATCTAAAAATGGTATTAGTTATGTTGAGGCAGGAACAATTGATCAGCCAATATGTGATCGTAAAGGTGACTTAATTTGTGCAGATTGGGGTTACGCATACCTTGCTAGTGTAAATGGAGCAGGAAAATCTATAGGTTTAGGTGATTATTATAGGATGAAAGAGTCGTTTGTGAAAAATGGAAGTTTAAATTCCACTGTTACCAAATGGACTACCCGCAAAGAAGAGGATAATCCAGCTATGGCTTATGTACATAACTTAGGTACAGTTTCTAAGGATAGCAAAGAGGGATTCATGATGATTGGTTATGATGATATCTATTCTATTGAATATATGTATGAAAAGCGTATGGGATACTGGAAGCATGACGGCAAAATAACCATATTCGATGCTTTTGAGAATCTGAGAGATAATTATCAACCAATTATGGAACGTTGTCGCGCTTTGGATGCGATGATTTACGATGATGCAGAAAAAGCAGGTGGCAAAAAATATGCTGAAATCTGTTCGGTTGCTTATCGTCAGGTAATGTCAGCCCACAAGCTTTTTACAGATAAAGAAGGTAACTTGATGTGGTTCTCAAAAGAGAACAACAGTAATGGTTGTGTTAATACAGTGGACTTGACTTATCCGTCCGCTCCATTATTCTTGATTTATAATCCTGATTTACAGAAAGCAATGATGACTAGTATTTTTGAATACAGTGCTAGTGGTCGTTGGAACAAACCTTTTCCAGCTCATGACTTAGGAACATATCCTATAGCCAATGGACAAGTTTATGGAGGCGACATGCCAATTGAAGAAGGTGGTAATATGGTTATTCTAGCTGCAGCTATCTCAAAAATTGAAGGAAATGCTGATTATGTAAAAAAATATTGGGATATTTTAACCACATGGACTAATTATTTAGTAGA
>NZ_BAKK01000089.1 GCF_000614145.1 Bacteroides faecichinchillae JCM 17102
ATTTTAAGGAAGACCAAGAATTTTCCTTAGGATATTGAACAAGAACTTTCCAAACTGTTTTAGATTTAGGGGAAGCTAATATATATAAAGTAGATTGCTCTCCAGCAAAATTACCTTCCATAGTTTTTATATCATCGTCTATATCATCTTGTAATTTTTTGAATCCTTTAGATTGTAATTTTTGAATAAAACTACTTAAAGTTCCATCTATTGGAACTCCTTTAAACTCCATATGATAATTGGCAATGCTGTCCGCTTCTTGAGCATGAGCGACTAATAAAAAAGTGAGCATTGTTACTAATAAAATAATCTTTTTCATAATCTTGTATTTTTGTTGATTAATATAATTGTTGTCTATTTTAAAATGTAGTAGATGTTTTCTGTACAATATTAAAAATACGACACACATTTTTTAAATTAATAGTAAAATCGGCATATTCAGGAGATGGATTCAATGAATGACATATGATATCTCCTGTTTCTACATTGTGATCTATTATTTCTTTACATAATATTGTATCACTTAATACTATAATCCAAAACGGGTATTGATTGTAACGTAGGCTATTTGTCCAGTGTACTTTATCAAGTTCTCTAGCTAATACTAAATCTCCTTGAATAAAACTGCGTCTACTGTCATCATTCATACTATCTCCTTTGATCTCAAAAGCCATATAATTTCCATGACCTATTTTATCTACAATAAATTCTACTTCATCCCATGATTCACGATCTTGTTGGATAGGTTCACAAGTTTCACTTATATATCTAGCATAGGCGTTAAAAGGAACCAATGGAACACGCATACGATATTTATTTCCGCTTAACTCATAATATTTAATTCCAGAGCTTGTTTCAAGATATATATCGTTTCCTTTAGTTTTAACGGTGGAAGCTTCTGGAGAGGAT
Organism: Bacteroides faecichinchillae JCM 17102; assembly: GCF_000614145.1. GTDB lineage: Bacteria > Bacteroidota > Bacteroidia > Bacteroidales > Bacteroidaceae > Bacteroides > Bacteroides faecichinchillae. The sequence goes on from NZ_BAKK01000089.1 coordinate 910, forward strand.
TCTTGCTGTTTTAGCATTTCTCCTTCACCAGTGGTTAACCATATCGGATTTAATTCAGGAAAAGCCTGACTTATTTTATTTAATGATTTGGAACTGATTCCATCCCCCAATACATTAACGAATCCTCTTGATAAACCTGCGGCTTCTGCAAATTTTATTTGCCCTATACCTTTATAAGCTAGAAATTTTGTAAGCCTTTCTTTTATTTCGCTCATTGTATTACATATATTATTATGTAGAAAATCTAAATTCAAATGAAAATAAAGGTTAAATACATAAATAATTATGTGATTTTATTGGATTACATAAAATATTATGTACCTTTGCAACATCAACAACAACAACAATGCAAAGATGCAAAGTTTGTTTGATAAAACCTAATTATTTGTATCACTAAAAATAGGTAGATCTTTGATTTAATGACGTTGCAAAGTATTCATTCTTTGATTTTGAGTTCAAGAGGAGTACCACATTTGGGGCAAACGAGTGAACCGTCTGCTTTCTGAATGTCACTAGGGGATGCGAATAATTGCCACATGGGAACGCTTAAGGCGTCAGCAATACGTTGAGCTGTTTCAACTAACATCTTTCCTTGAATCTGTTTGCTTAATGCCTGTCGGCTTATATCAAGCATGTCCGCAAGCTGATTAACTGTCATTCCCTTTTCTTTTAGTATTTCTTTAATTCGGGTCATAGTCTTTTATATTAATGTGTAAATAGAACTGTTTACTAATAATAGTTAAAGTCTATAATAATATTTACTTATTGCTTGTTTTGTAAATAGTATTATTTACCTTTGCAACATCAACAACAACAACAGTTGCAAAGTAAGCTAAAAGTGTTGGTTTGAACAAAAAATAGAAATAACTAAAAATAGGTAAGACAATGAAAAAGAGAGATTATTCTTTGGTAAGAGATGGCAAGTATAATATGAAAGCTATCATGCAAAGAGCTTGGGCAGAGATGAAATGGAACTCTCACCTGAAATGGTTTTCTTTTTCAAGGGCTCTGAAAAATGCTTGGGCGGCTGCTCGTGAAGCGATGGAAGAATATCAGGATTCAATTAAGCCACAAGAACCAGTTCAGCATAAAGAGGGAAATGTATTGAAATCATTCTTTTTATCTGGACATCCTGAGAATGTCTATTATGATAGTTCTTGGAGATAAGTTTATGTAGACGTAGAGAATATTCTACATAGGCACTCTTTTAGCTATTTGACTTATTGGTTCATACGAAAAGAGAACCAGACATAGCAGAAATGCGGTGACTGTCTGGTAGGCTCAAATTAGTAAATAATATCACTTGGAAGTCCGAAAACGTCTTTATCAGTAAGCATATAGCAATTAAGGCAAGCTATAACGCTATCTAAGTGATTTAATATATAGCCCGTCGGTCTCGATACCGGAAACAATCCGTAGAAGGTATGGCGGGCACAATTTAATTAAAAATATAGATTATGAGTAAAGAGGAGATTATTTTAAAATTGATGCAATTGGCTCTTAAGATAGAGAGTGAAACTGATAAATGTGTGTTTATTAATTATAGTGGACATGTGGATAGTATGGAAGTTCGCATTGCAGAGAGTAAGAAGAATTATAATAATTGGCTTTATGATTCTAGAATCTACTTTGACGAATGTAATTTTCTAGAGAAATTCAATAAATTATGTGAGTCATTGAAGAGATATTTATAATAGTAATGTTTCAAAAATTCTATTTATTATGCCTAGAAAATATATTCCTTATGCTGAAATAGCAATCATTATAAGTTGTATATCTATTATTATTTCAATATTGCAATTATTAGGGGTAATACCTGTATTAAAATTGCTATAATAGATATTATAATAGCTGGTAGAGTATATTTACTCTGTTTTATTACAAGTTTGATATATAGAATTGTTTGTCATGTTTTATTGGTGTTTGTGTTTTGGGTGAATGGTTCGTGAGAATAGTTCACCTTTTTTTCGTTTTAAACTCAATTAAGTCCTGTGTCTAATTGGCACAGGCAAAACGGGCAGTTATGTTTTCCTGGATGAAACTATGGTAATGTGCACTAATTCCATGAAGCTGGTTCGATTCCGGCACTGTCCACTATTATAAACTAAAAAATAATATTATGGCAAAAGAAGGCGAATTAATGCAGTTTGTAAGAGGACTGAAAATAAATGAAGTTGTAGAGTTACCTAACAATGTTTATGACAGCATTATGAATGCGACTCGGTATCGTGCTAGGCGTAAACATAATATAGTAATAGAAAGAGTAGGTGATATCAACTATGAGAAAGGAACGTTTAAAATTAAACGAGTCGAATAATGGAACCTTTGACGCAATGTGAATATCAAGTAGCTCATGAGGTTGCCAAAGGACATACCCCTGTAGAAATAGCTGATCTGCTTAAAAAATCGGTTTGGACCATAAAGGCACAAATCAGGGATATTCATAAGAAGTTAGGTATTAATAATAACGTTGAACTAACTCTATTCCTATTGTGTGATAGATCAAAACGTAATTTCGATTTGAATGAAATCAGGAAACATGGAATTGAGTTGTTTTTTTCTATATGGTTTTTAATTATTTCCGTTACTCCTGATTATCAAATGGACATGAGACGCTGTAGGATCCGTTCTGGTGTACGATCTTCGGTACGTGTGACTAGAAGTAAGACGGAAGGTGATTTAATGCTTATCGTTTAGTATTAACAATAACAATAAATTCAATGAAAACAATCCATAAAATTCAAAATGTGATTGCCGTTATATCCTTAATGATGGTAATGTATTTAGCACAACAGGTTGAAATGACCAGAAACGAAACTTTTTCGTGTATTATTATGCTGTTACTAACAGTATTTATGTTGCTTGAAAGAACTTCAAAAGAAATTCATCAAAAGGAATAGGAGGTGTAATTTATGATTGGAGCAGAAAGAATCCCCGATGACACTCCCCTATTCAAATTAACCGTAGGAGAACTTAAAACATTTATTGAAAGCATAATTCCCCAAGCACCTGTAACTAAAGAAAAAAAATATGTATATGGTTATAAAGGGATAGCGGAAATATTTCAATGCTCATTAAGTAAAGCTCAATCAATTAAAATGAGTGGTGCTATAGATAAAGCGATCATCCAAACCGGTAGAATAATAAAGGTAGATGTCGATTTAGCATTAAAGCTATTACAAAAATAATCTCTATCCCGGTGTCCGTTGGTTCGGTATCCGGGAACTATTTTATTATCCACTTTAATAATTTATAATCATGACAGAAAAAATAAAAGGTTTTAAGGGATTCGATAAGGACCTTAAATGCAGGGGATATCAATATGAAGTAGGAAAAGATTTTCAAGAAGAAGGTGAGATCAAAGCCTGTTCGAAAGGTTTTCATTTTTGCGAAAATCCATTGGATGTATTTTCTTATTATCCTCCATCTACAGATAAGGGAATAAATAGATATTGTTCAGTAGAAGGAAGTGGAAGTATTGATAAGGATAATGATGATACTAAAATAGCTTCTTCAAAAATTCACATATCTGCTGAAATAGGATTAAGAGGTCTTGTAGAAGCTGGAGTAAAGTTTATACTTGACAAGGTTAATTGGAAGGATTCAGCAGCAACCAACACCGGATACCAGTCAGCAGCAACCAACACCGGA
>NZ_BAKK01000088.1 GCF_000614145.1 Bacteroides faecichinchillae JCM 17102
ATGTAGTTTTTACAACTTATTTTGCTAACATTTAATTAATATCTTATTGAAAGGAGACAGGATTATGAATATAAACTATACAATACTTTTTCATAGTACTTACCGGAATTATTCCGGTATTACTTTTCAGGTGATAATACTAACCTTATACAATAAACTAAAAAACATTAAAAAGGAGTATGGCCATCGAAAGATTCTCTGATATTTTAGTAATACCATCTAGAAGCGTTTCATTTCTTACAGCTCGAAACAATCTGCCGATAATCTTGGATTACAAGGGATCAAGCAAGTAGTAAAGAATTGAACATTAAAATCCTTTTGTGAAACTAAAAAGATAATATACCAATGAACAAATTAAATCCCGATATAACATCGAATCATTATGTCCTGAGAGACAATGCAGACCGGCTGCAATCAACCGATCATTCCGGCAAGAGTGAACCTGAGGCGCCGCAAGTTCAGGATATGCGGGTAAACGAGAAAGCTCCACTGCGTACCAGCGAATTCTCCAATGGACGCGACCCTTACACGTCCCCTTGTCATTCTCCACCGCATCCAATGAGGCATTTCAATGGCTAGCAATTGTCAGCTAACTTACTAATAATCAAGTTGATCGTAGTAAGCAATCTTACTATGAAGGGGAGTCGTACGCTCTATTTGAACGGTCGGAACATATTGTTTTTGCAACGAAAGAGCAAATCCGGAACTGAACAAGAGTGGATCGACGACCGATTGAAAATTAATCATAAGATAATATCCAGTCAATTGAAAACGATTTTTAGGAGCATAATAAAACCGATAAAACCAATTAAAATCCCCGGAAAGGAGGTGGGAAAATGATGGCAATAAAGAAATCAGCCTGGGATATCATCCTCAAAGCGATTATCGCTGTGGCTTCAGCAGTGCTCGGCGCACTGGGAGGCAATGCAATGAACCTGTAGCGTTTGTAGACAGATTCTATCAACGAATCTTGTGAACAGCTTCGGTACACAAACACCGGTACACTCCCCTGCGGATAAGAACCTGGTTCTACCGGGGGATTGTCTACCACTATTTTATTAACCAATAAACTACTTAACCCATTTAAATCAAGACAATAATGAATATTTTTAATACGATCCATTCTAAAAACAGGATAAACAGGATTAACTGGATAAACCGGATAACCGGCATAAACAGAAAGTTCCCCCTGATACTTTTACTCGCCTGTTTTCCGCTACCGGGAATACACGCGCAACAACCTCATGAGATCAGCCTGGACGTTCCCCGTATCGTACCCGTATCACCGGAGGCTGCCGCGATGGAAAAGTACCGGTCCTACCCGGTAGACTATTGTACGGGAGTTCCCAACATCATCATCCCCCTGTATGAAATCGTAGCGGGAGACATCACCATTCCAGTCTCCCTGTCCTACCATGCCTCGGGCCTGAAACCCAAAGAACGCAGCGGGCTTGCCGGTACGGGGTGGACACTGAACCTGGAACCTTCCATCATGCGGGAGGTCAAAGGCCTCGCGGACAGCGACACATACGGCTGGTTCAACACCCGGAACAGTCCGGTCCCGACAGATAAGGTGGAGCGACTGAGGTATTATAACGCCCAGGTGGACAACCAATATGACACGCAACCGGACAAGTTTGTCTACAAGCTTCCCCATGGTGGCGGAAGCGGGTATTTCCTGGAGTCGTTCAGCCCCATGCGTTGTATCCCCCTGACCAATGATGACGTCCGCTACCATGGAACACGCATGGATATCACAGACGGCAACGGTGTGAAATACGAGTTTGACGGCGTGAACGAGAAAGCGGACGATATTATCACCCGCTGGATGTGTACGGCTATCCGTTCTCCGCGTCAAACCGGTCATCCGGTCACCTTTGAATATACCACGACTCGAACGCGGCTGCATGCGGGCGCTTATTTTAACATGGACAGCCGGATCATCATTAATGACATCCAGAATGGTGCCCCTAAGATCGTCTTCTCAAAGTTGGTGCCCGGAAAGCCCAACAAACACTACCGCATCGACACTGAGGGCTACGTGTTGCCTTATAACGCCAAGCTCACTCCTCTTTCGGAGGCGCAGGCCGGCGTGCATTATCCTACGAGCGGTTCTTTTCTGGGCGGGCGTGGCGAAGAGGCACGTCTGAGCAGGATTAATTATTTCGGTAACACCTTTTCGGTCTCTTACAGGACAGTCGGCTCCGATGTGACCGCTACGGACGCTTACGACCGTATGGATGTGACCAATGCCCGGGGTGAGACGATCCGTTCCATCGAGTTCTTTATCAGCCTTTACAACAGTTCCACTTCTCTGACCAAACTCGACTCGGTGCGTGTCTCGGCTCCCGGAGTGGAAACAAAGGTGTATGCATTTCATTATAATAATATTTATAGTGTCCCTTCCATCTATACCGTAGCGGTAGACCACTGGGGGTTCTGCAACGGTGCCAACACCACCACCGAAGACGAAAGGAATATTCCCAGTTTCCGCAGAAAAGTGTATGTGCCCAACGGAATAGGCAAAACACTGGAAACCATTCTTGAGCATTCGGGCAGGAACCGGGAAGCGAATGCCGGGTGGGCTGCAACCGGTATTCTCAGCCGTATTACCGACCCGCAAGGGATACAGACGACTTTCGAGTATGAAGGGAATTACGGTGGGTTCCGCGACCCCAGCCGCTCGGCCAATTACCGTAATTATCTCCATCCGGTCGGCGGGCTGCGTGTAAAGAGTATTGTTACCAGGGATCCGCATACCGGCCGCCGTACGATTAAATCGTACCGGTATGGACTGACTCAGGTGAATAATGCCGGTTATGAACCGATCTGGGGTGGCGGTGCCATCAAGCATATTGTCAGCGAGCGGGATTATTGCTCGGGCATGAGTAATTTTGCAGATGATTCGAGTAACAATGCCTGGTTTGAGTACCTGACCACGTATCGTTCCATGCCCCACTCCAACATTACGTTCAACAACGGAAGTGCGGTGATGTATAATATTGTCCGCGAAGAAATCAGCGGAGAGGAGATGGAGCCTATCCGTACGGATTACTATTATCATGTGAAGCTGCACAATTATGAGGGAGTGCTGAGTTGGTATGACGGGCAGACCGATATGGTTAAGCAGTTTCTGCAAAACAAGCCGGAGACAGAGCTGCGCAAACTGTTCCGTCCTTTCCCCGCTCATCCGCAGGAACCTTCGGATGACCTGTCCAGACACCCTTCCGATAGTTATCAGGTTTACGGGCGCTTGATCCGTAAGAATTGTTTCAGGAAGGATGAACTGGTTTCACGTACGGATTATGAAAATACCAGGGTCTCTTCCAACGGGAGCGTTTTTGTCGACCTTCCGGTACGGCTGATTTCGATTGGTACCGACAGTTATCGCAAATACATGAATACAAGTACGCTCAACGGCAAGGAGTTTTTTGTCTCCGGTAATTATTATACGCCTGGTGATGAGAATGCAAAGGTACAGACTGAGTTTTTCCTGGATGTGACCAACTACTGTGTGCTCGGCAAGGAAAAAACAACCGAATATTATTCGGCCGGCGGACGTCGTGACAGCCTTGTGACGACGAAGGAGTATTCGTACAACATCGATTTTTCCAATCCGGGAGCTTCGCTGGAACCCGGAAAGGTGGAAACAGCCAATAGTAATGGCACCGGTGTTACGGATGAATATGAGTACCTGAGTGGTTTTCCTGCTGTCCTTTCGTATCACAAGCATAGTGAAGGCGGGCATTCACGTGAAAACCGTATCCTGTTCAAGGATGGTACTTGTTTCCCGGAACGTATCCGCAGCAAGACGGACCGGATGTCCGACTTTCGTGACGAAGTGGTTTATACGGCTTATGACGGTCACAATAATGTGGCTGAAATTAAAGGTAAGGATGGCACTCCCGTCACTTTCCTGTGGGGCTATCTTAACCGTTTTCCGATCGCTAAGATCGAAAATGCCACCCGCGATGAGGTGTTGGCGGGAATGGGTTACTCGGCGACAGATACGAGTGTGTTGGATGCCTGGTCGGGCTTTGTGGAACCTTCGGATGATATCCTGAGCAAAATCGCTTCTCTTCGGAACGGACTTCCGGGTGCCAGGGTGACGCTCTACGATTACGATCCGGTGCAGGGGCTTACCGGAGTGACAGACCCGAACGGTGTGGTGACTCGTTTTGAGTATGACCATTATAACCGCTTGACAGACAGCTATTACGTGGATCCCGATTTACAGAAGGTGATGCTGCAACAGTATATCTACCGTTTGGGGAAATAACACAAGAAATGAAATACAATAACAGAACTTAACAAAAGAAGAAACATATGAAAAAATATATTTGTATCTTATTGTTTGGTTTGTTCTCGGCGGTGATGTTCGGGCAACCGACTTATCAGCACCGTATGGACACAGCCATTGACATCGGCACGCATGACAGCCCTTTTACATTTACCGATAGCCGGTATACAGGGGATTTCGGGGATGATTTTTACTGGGATGTGGATTATCCTCCTTACCTTGGCGTTAAAGAGATCTTTTACCGGATTACGCTGACTAATTCAATGACGGTAAAGTTCAAGATAACCCGTCCTGACCGCTGTTGGACCAATGTTATGTTGCTGGATGATGCCGGTAAGAGGTGGGAATACAATTCTCGCGCTTATAAAGCTTTCGGATTAACTCCCGGTGTCTATTACTTTGTAGTAGAGGGCCAGCAGTCCGGCAACCTGAATGATCCTGTTTCCGATGTGACGATTGAC
>NZ_BAKK01000087.1 GCF_000614145.1 Bacteroides faecichinchillae JCM 17102
ATAAAATAATAGTCATACTTTTTTCAGATGCAATGAACTGCACCAAAGTCATCTTTTACCTTCCAATATTCTGTTAGTGATTCAGCTTTTGTCATTATCAAAGAAGTGAAATGATACCTGCAAACAAACATAATATTAGATTTAAGTTTTACAATTGCAATGTCAATATGGAATTTACCGATCAATTCAGGCTTAATAACAGGCCCACATTTTAAGTTCTGCAAATGCCCTATCAGAAATCCGGAAACATAGTAGTAGAATAGAAAATGTATCGTGTAATAATCATAGTGACAAATAACTCTGCAAGTTATAATTATCTACGCAAAATAAAGACAAATAAAGCTTTCAGACTTTGTTATTTTAACTTTATTTATACAAGCTATCATGTAATCTAACACTATTCTATCTTGTACAATAGCGAAATGATGGATTAATTAATATTTGAAACATCTTCTCAAGAATCCTACTAATTTTATAAACTTAGAAAATAAACTGAAACCGTCCTTGAATAACACTAAAATCGGAAGAAACAATCTCCTTTATATGTGCTCCGGGCAGAAAATAATTATAATTCAGTTTAATGCCAATATGTTTATTGAGATAATAATTAAGCCCGATAGAGATATCACCGACAACAGTCTTTTGTTACAACTTTTCTCTTCTGTTTCTCTGTATCAGATAAACCATAGCGCAAGTGAAAGCCACTGTGCATATCAATCGTACATAGCCTGATATAGGTTATCAATCAGATAACATATGATTTGGATTATAGTAGCCAAAAGATTATAATCGAATCCGAATGCTTCAATGTTATCAAAAGAAACGCAGCTCCTCCCCCCATAAGATAAAAAGTAAATCTGACATTTTTTTGTTTGAACTAAGCTCTGATTTTGCTTTAATAATCGTTTTCATTCTTTTTGTTTTTGATTTCAAAGGCAAAAGTAGTGTAGAGAAATAGCAGGAAGAATAAATTCCAAAAACTCATTTTATTCATTATCAAACAGATATAGCTATAATATTAATGTAATGTTCATGTAACGGAACTTTCTTATAAATGGAATAAAAATAGCCTGCTATTCATTGACGAATGACAGGCTATTATAACTTTACAAAATCTCTAACTTTTGCGGAGAGACGGGCTCTCGAACTTATACTTTCAGAAAATATCATAGAATTACAATTTACTGATAATCAAATATTAATCAAAATATAGAGTGAAAGTAAATCTTTCTAAATGTCTTTTGCTATCTCAAATATTGGGTGTATATTTGGGTGTAGAATTTCAAACGCACCCAATTATGAATATCAAACGTAACATCATTTTTGCATTGGAGAGCCGGAAAAAGAACGGTGTGCCAATCGTAGAGAACGTACCTATCCGTATGCGTGTCATCTTTGCCAGCCAACGCATCGAGTTTACAACGGGCTACCGGATTGACGTATCCAAATGGGATGCAGACAAGCAGCGGGTAAAGAATGGATGTATCAACAAGCTAAAGCAAAGTGCAGCCGAAATCAATACGGACTTGCTGAAATACTATGCCGAGATTCAAAACGTGTTCAAGGAATTTGAGGTACAGGAAACCATGCCGACCACCCAACAGCTAAAGGATGCGTTCAACCTGCGGATGAAAGATGCCAACGAAGAGCAGCTGGAAGAAACACAGATTAGTTTTTGGGAAGTATTCGATGAATTTGTAAAGGAGTGTGGCAATCAAAATAATTGGACGGCATCTACCTACGAGAAATTCTCAGCAGTGAAAAACCACCTCAAAGAGTTCAAGGAAGATATAACCTTTGAATACTTCAACGAGTTTGGATTGAACGAATATGTGAATTTCCTGCGTGACAAAAAGGACATGAGGAACAGTACCATCGGCAAACAGATGGGATTCCTCAAATGGTTTCTGCGCTGGAGCTTCAAGAAGGGTCATCATCAGAATATAGCATACGATACTTTCAAACCCAAATTGAAAACCACCTCTAAAAAGGTGATATTCCTGACTTGGGACGAATTGAACAGACTGAAAGATTATCAGATACCCAAAGACAAGCAGTATTTGGAACGTGTCAGGGATGTTTTCCTGTTCTGTTGCTTTACAAGTCTGCGATATTCGGATGTCCGTAACCTGAAAAGAAGTGATGTAAAGTCCGACCACATTGAAGTTACCACGGTCAAGACTGCGGATAGCTTGATAATTGAGCTGAACGACCACAGCAAAGCCATTCTTGAAAAATACAAGGAAATCCATTTTGAAAACCATATGGCACTGCCTGTTATCAGCAATCAGAAGATGAATGATTATCTGAAAGAACTGGGGGAACTGGCTGAAATCAATGAGCCTGTACGGGAGACTTATTATAAAGGAAATGAACGTATAGATGAAGTCACCCCGAAATACGCATTGCTAAGCACCCATGCAGGAAGAAGAACATTTATTTGCAATGCGCTGGCTCTCGGTATTCCGGCACAGGTCGTAATGAAATGGACGGGACACAGTGACTATAAAGCCATGAAACCCTACATTGACATAGCGGATGATATTAAGGCAAATGCCATGAACAAGTTTAACCAACTATAAAAGTATCAATCAGTTTCATGGATTATCCGCTATTTGAATTATATTTGCGACAACAATAAACATTGGAACATGGAAAACAACAAAGAACATCATATAGAAAGAACGAACTTTGACGCATTTGTTCATGCTGTCGGTTCGGAAATAGAACAGGCGCAAGTCAGGCTGATTACCGCAGCCAATGCGCAAATGCTGTTCCATTATTGGAAAATAGGAAACTATATCCTGTATCATCAGAACTTACAAGGCTGGGGAAGCAAAATCATCAAGCAACTGGCAAAGGCTATCCGGCTCAATTACCCTGAAAAGAAAGGCTATTCGGAACGTAACCTTACTTATATGTGCCAATTCGCACGGTCATATCCGCTGAACGTGCTACGAAGTTTCATTGATACGGATGCAAGGCTATCTGTTCCAAGCATACAGAAGGTCGCAGATGAAGTCTTGAAACTAAACAACGGACAATTTACGCAAGAACTTACTGCGCAAATACAATCCACTGATAGTCAGTTGTTAGAATTTACGCAAGAACCTCTTGCGCAAATTCAGAATGTTGCCAAAACTGTATCTGCCATTTACCGGATAACGATTGAGGATATAGAAAATTTATTTTTGGCATCCCCTGTTGCCAGAATAAATTGGGCAAGTCATGTAATTATGCTCAATAATTCGCTTCCATTAGGTGTAAAATATTGGTACATGAAACAATCGGTAGAAATGGGTTGGAGCAGCAATGTTCTTAAAATACAAATTGAAACCAATCTATATAACAGACAAATCAGTAACAACAAGGTAAACAATTTTACAGCCACACTTCCGGCACCACAAAGCGACCTTGCCAATTACCTGTTGAAAGACCCGTATATCTTCGATTTGGCAGGAGCGAAAGAAAAGGCAGACGAAAGGGACATAGAGGAACAACTGGTAAAACACGTTACCCGTTATTTGTTGGAAATGGGCAACGGTTTTGCCTTTGTCGCCCGGCAGAAGCATTTTCAAATTGGCAACAGCGATTTCTTTGCCGACTTGATTCTATATTCAATTCCGCTACACGCATACATTGTAGTGGAATTAAAGGCTACTCCATTCAAGCCGGAGTATGCAGGACAACTGAACTTCTACATCAATGTGGTGGATGACAAACTGAGGGGAGAAAATGACAACAAGACTATCGGGCTGTTGCTGTGCAAGGGAAAAGATGAAGTTGTGGCACAATACGCTTTGACAGGCTACGACCAGCCGATAGGTATCAGTGATTACCAGTTGAGCAAGGCTATACCCGAAAATTTGAAATCAGCTTTGCCAAGTGTGGAAGAGGTGGAAGAAGAACTGGCATCTTTCCTTGACAAGGACAATAATCCCCAAAATTGAGGTCTATGGCAGGAGAGATTAACAAACTGATTCCCCTATACGGAGAACTCAACAGGATATATAATGATTGGGTGACCAATTATGCTTTTTCTTTTGACAAGCAAAAATTCATCACCGATTTTTACAGGCAGCACAATGATACAAAGGCTTTTGAATCCGCTATCCTTGAACTGGTACTTGACAAGCATAAAGAACAATACACATTGATTCTCAATAGTTTAAAAATCGAAATAGAAAAGAATATACGGGCTTATGAAACAAAACCGCTGAATGATGACATCATAAAACGTGTGTGTTTTCACTACGCAGACAGACGTAATTCTGCAATTAGAGACCAGTTGGAGATTACCACCAAGTTGCACGAGCCTTTGAATGACGCATACCACAGATATGATTTCATTGGTTTTCGGGAGCATACGGACGAAGAAGAAATACAGGCAGAAAAGGAATATGAACGCTGCAAGGCTGAATACGACAAGGAAAAGAAGGAATTGGATAAACTCTATGAACTGCAAAAGCAAGACCAGAAAGAGGCTTTTCAATATATCGAAAACCTTTCCAGTGATGTTTACCGCCTAAGCCTTCTTTTCATGGAAGTCCTGAAAAAATACCTTCCTGATGATGTGGAAGAAAAACGACCGGAGGAATCAGTCGAGCAAAATGCGCAAGAAGAAGTACAGAATACACCGGAGGAACAGCATGAATATTTTGACATGAAGCCGCTTTCACCTATTTATGAAACCTGTGTCGGGGAACAGTTCGAAGCCATTACCATAGCGGACTTCTATGCCAATATAAATCTGTACCCCTGCAAGAATAGGTTAAAAATCAAGGCAAGGGAAAAGATACGGGTGTGTTACCTGATATTCCTGATGAGTGAAAAACTATCCAAGCAATACAGGGACGAATGGCGAGACAAGATATTGAAACTACTGGATATTGACGAGAGCTATTACAGGTCGAAGTACAAAGAACCCGTTTCCGATTTTCCGAGTGATAGCAACCAGAAATTCGCCAAAGAAATGGAAAGCATATTCAGATAATTCGTGATACATCCTGACATTCCACGAAATTACCACTTTTACCACTCAAATTAATTTTTGAGTGGTATTTTATTCTCTGATATTCAGATGAATAATAAGACATTCCATTTATATCAACCACATCCTTACCACTTATAACCATACCTAATTTTGCATCGTTCGAGAACAGAAATAACAGCCAGTGCGCAGGGCTGATTG
>NZ_BAKK01000086.1 GCF_000614145.1 Bacteroides faecichinchillae JCM 17102
AAGTTCTTTGACATATTGATAAACAATACAAGTAGTACAATAAAAAAATAGAACCGTCAATATCTTGTTTTATAGGTATTATAAATGAGTTCAATAATAAGAGTACGGCATCCTGAACAGAGCAAAGAGGATATCCTTTTGGATATTCAAAAATACTATTACAATGAAGAGTTTGATCCTGGCTCAGGATGAACGCTAGCTACAGGCTTAACACATGCAAGTCGAGGGGCAGCATATTTCTAGCAATAGAGATGATGGCGACCGGCGCACGGGTGAGTAACACGTATCCAACCTGCCTTATACTCGGGGATAGCCTTTCGAAAGAAAGATTAATACCCGATGTTATAGTCTAACCGCATGATTTGACTATAAAAGATTTTCGGTATAAGATGGGGATGCGTTCCATTAGATTGTAGGCGGGGTAACGGCCCACCTAGTCTTCGATGGATAGGGGTTCTGAGAGGAAGGTCCCCCACATTGGAACTGAGACACGGTCCAAACTCCTACGGGAGGCAGCAGTGAGGAATATTGGTCAATGGGCGAGAGCCTGAACCAGCCAAGTAGCGTGAAGGATGACTGCCCTATGGGTTGTAAACTTCTTTTATATGGGAATAAAGTATTCCACGTGTGGGATTTTGTATGTACCATATGAATAAGGATCGGCTAACTCCGTGCCAGCAGCCGCGGTAATACGGAGGATCCGAGCGTTATCCGGATTTATTGGGTTTAAAGGGAGCGTAGGTGGACAGTTAAGTCAGTTGTGAAAGTTTGCGGCTCAACCGTAAAATTGCAGTTGATACTGGCTGTCTTGAGTACAGTAGAGGTGGGCGGAATTCGTGGTGTAGCGGTGAAATGCTTAGATATCACGAAGAACTCCGATTGCGAAGGCAGCTCACTGGACTGCAACTGACACTGATGCTCGAAAGTGTGGGTATCAAACAGGATTAGATACCCTGGTAGTCCACACAGTAAACGATGAATACTCGCTGTTTGCGATATACAGTAAGCGGCCAAGCGAAAGCATTAAGTATTCCACCTGGGGAGTACGCCGGCAACGGTGAAACTCAAAGGAATTGACGGGGGCCCGCACAAGCGGAGGAACATGTGGTTTAATTCGATGATACGCGAGGAACCTTACCCGGGCTTAAATTGCAAATGAATAATCTGGAAACAGGTTAGCCGCAAGGCATTTGTGAAGGTGCTGCATGGTTGTCGTCAGCTCGTGCCGTGAGGTGTCGGCTTAAGTGCCATAACGAGCGCAACCCTTATCTTTAGTTACTAACAGGTCATGCTGAGGACTCTAGAGAGACTGCGTCGTAAGATGTGAGGAAGGTGGGGATGACGTCAAATCAGCACGGCCCTTACGTCCGGGGCTACACACGTGTTACAATGGGGGGTACAGAAGGCCGCTACCTGGTGACAGGATGCTAATCCCTAAAACCTCTCTCAGTTCGGATCGAAGTCTGCAACCCGACTTCGTGAAGCTGGATTCGCTAGTAATCGCGCATCAGCCATGGCGCGGTGAATACGTTCCCGGGCCTTGTACACACCGCCCGTCAAGCCATGAAAGCCGGGGGTACCTGAAGTACGTAACCGCAAGGAGCGTCCTAGGGTAAAACTGGTAATTGGGGCTAAGTCGTAACAAGGTAGCCGTACCGGAAGGTGCGGCTGGAACACCTCCTTTCTGGAGTGATGTCGTACCAACGATTTCATTGGTTCTATTGATTGTACTACTGGTACTTGTTTATTTATAAATATAGATCACCATCTATAGAAGTATAGATAGAGATAAACAAGAGAAATAAAGAAGCCGAGTCTAACATCAGGTAGACAAGGTTGAATTATCGAGCAAGATAGAGCATAAGCGATGCTTGCATCGATTATGCCGAAAGCCTCCGATAATGCGTAGAACATAGTCCTATAGCTCAGTTGGTTAGAGCGCTACACTGATAATGTAGAGGTCGGCAGTTCAACTCTGCCTGGGACTACTCCGAACAAAAATTGTCGTTGTCAATGCAATATTGCAATGTTCAATTCCTCTTGGGGGATTAGCTCAGCTGGCTAGAGCATCTGCCTTGCACGCAGAGGGTCAACGGTTCGAATCCGTTATTCTCCACAGTCTCTGAAAAGAGAAACGATCTTTGACATGATGTACAAAAAGTAAAATTTAGTAAAGAGCTAAAAGTATATATCGAACCGTACGTTTTAAGTACCGCGATATTGAGTACTCGGGTTTAATACCTGATACTTAATAGCTGATACTTGAAAGTAAGTTTGAAAGAAAGTAAGCAAGGGCGCATGGCGGATGCCTTGGCTCTCGGAGGCGATGAAGGACGTGATAAGCTGCGATAAGCTCTGGGTAGGTGCAAATAACCTTTGATCCAGAGATTTCCGAATGGGACAACCCGTCATTCTGAAGGAATGTCATCCATCTTTGATGGAAGCTAACGCAGGGAACTGAAACATCTTAGTACCTGTAGGAAAAGAAAATAATAATGATTCCCCTAGTAGTGGCGAGCGAACGGGGATTAGCCCAAACCACTCATGTTACGGCATGTGTGGGGTTGTAGGACCACGATGTCGCAAGACATTTGATGAGTAGAATCCTCTGGAAAGTGGAACCATAGACGGTGATAGTCCGGTATACGAAGTCAAATTAAGCGTAGTGGTATCCTGAGTAGCGCGGGACACGAGAAATCTTGCGTGAATCCGCCGGGACCATCCGGTAAGGCTAAATACTCCCGAGAGACCGATAGCGAACCAGTACTGTGAAGGAAAGGTGAAAAGCACTTCGAATAGAAGAGTGAAATAGTCCCTGAAACCATGCGCCTACAAGCGGTCGGAGCTTTTTAAGAAGTGACGGCGTGCCTTTTGCATAATGAACCTACGAGTTACTTTTTCCGGCAAGGTTAAGTGTCTTTAGACATGTAGCCGAAGCGAAAGCGAGTCTTAATAGGGCGTCAAGTCGGAAGGAGTAGACGCGAAACCAAGTGATCTACCTTGGTCAGGTTGAAGGTTAGGTAACACTAACTGGAGGACCGAACCGATAAGCGTTGAAAAGCTTCCGGATGAACTGAGGGTGGGGGTGAAAGGCTAATCAAACTTGGAGATAGCTCGTACTCCCCGAAATGCATTTAGGTGCAGCCTTGTGAGTTACTAATGTGAGGTAGAGCGACTGATAAGATGCGAGGGCTTCACCGCCTATCAAGTCTTGACAAACTCCGAATGCGCATTAGTTCTATCACAGGAGTGAGGGCATGGGTGCTAAGGTCCATGTCCTAAAGGAGAAGAATCCAGACCATCAGCTAAGGTCCCCAAATAAACACTAAGTTGAACTAACGAAGTCAGATTGCTAAGACAGCTAGGATGTTGGCTTGGAAGCAGCCATTCATTTAAAGAGTGCGTAACAGCTCACTAGTCGAGGAGTTTGGCGTGGATAATAATCGGGCATTAAGTGTTTTACCGAAGCTATGGGATCAGTAATGATCGGTAGGGGAGCATTCCACTCAGCGTCGAAGGTGAAGCGTGAGCTTTGCTGGAGCGTGTGGAAACGCAAATGTAGGTATAAGTAACGATAAAGGGGGTGAGAAACCCCCTCGCCGAAAGACTAAGGTTTCCTGATCAACGCTAATCGGATCAGGGTTAGTCGGGTCCTAAGGCTCAGCCGAACGGTGAGGCCGATGGCAGAACAGGTTAATATTCCTGTACTACCTAAAGGAGTGACGTGGAGACGGAGCAGTGACAGCGCCGCGGACTGACGGAATAGTCCGTTGAAGGGTGTAGATGTTGATCATCCCAGGCAAATCCAGGATGAGAGTCGATCCTGATAGTATACCAAGTTCTTCGGAATGCGGTAATAGTGCGTGTAATCATACTCCCAAGAAAATCCGCTAAACTTAATCCTTGAGGTACCCGTACCGCAAACGGACACACGTAGTCGGGTTGAATATACTAAGGCGCTTGAGTGATTCCCGGTTAAGGAACTAGGCAAATTAACCTGTAACTTCGGGATAAAGGGTCCCAACTTCCGTTGGGCGCAGAGAATAGGTCCAGGCAACTGTTTAACAAAAACACAGGGCTGTGCTAAATTGAAAGATTACGTATACAGCCTGACACCTGCCCGGTGCTGGAAGGTTAAGAGGAGATGTTATCGCAAGAGAAGCATTGAATTGAAGCCCCAGTAAACGGCGGCCGTAACTATAACGGTCCTAAGGTAGCGAAATTCCTTGTCGGGTAAGTTCCGACCTGCACGAATGGTGTAATGATCTGGACACTGTCTCAACCGTGAGCTCAGTGAAATTGTAGTATCGGTGAAGATGCCGATTACCCGCGATGGGACGAAAAGACCCCGTGAACCTTTACTATAGCTTAACATTGAATTTGGGTAATTGATGTGTAGGATAGGCCGGAGACATTGAAGCAGGTACGCCAGTATTTGTGGAGTCGCTGTTGAAATACGGCCCTTTGATTATTTGAGTTCTAACTCGTTGTTACGAGGACACTGTTTGGTGGGTAGTTTGACTGGGGTGGTCGCCTCCAAAAGCGTAACGGAGGCTTCTAAAGGTGCCCTCAGGACGATTGGTAACCGTCCGTAGAGTGTAATGGCATAAGGGCGCTTGACTGGGAGACTAACAAGTCGATCAGGTAGGAAACTAGAGCATAGTGATCCGGTGTTTCCGTATGGAAGGGACATCGCTCAAAGGATAAAAGGTACTCCGGGGATAACAGGCTGATCCCTCCCAAGAGCTCATATCGACGGAGGGGTTTGGCACCTCGATGTCGGCTCGTCACATCCTGGGGCTGGAGAAGGTCCCAAGGGTTGGGCTGTTCGCCCATTAAAGTGGCACGCGAGCTGGGTTCAGAACGTCGTGAGACAGTTCGGTCTCTATCTATCGTGGGCGTATGAAATTTGCGTGGCTCTGACACTAGTACGAGAGGACCGTGTTGGACTGACCTCTGGTTTACCGGTTGTGCCGCCAGGTGCATTGCCGGGTATCTAAGTCGGGATTGGATAAGTGCTGAAAGCATCTAAGTACGAAGCCAGCCACAAGATTAGATTTCTTAGGGTCGTCACAGACGATGACGTTGATAGGATGCAGGTGTACAGGTGGTAACATCAAAGCCGAGCATTACTAATTGCCCGTTCACTTTCTTTCGGACGGTGCGGATCGCGATATATACGTTTAGCGGAATATCAGTAACGTTAGATTCTGATATATTTTTAAGTTTTACTTTTCATCATGTCATAACCTTTTTAAGGTGGTTATAGCACGAGGGTTCCACCTCTTCCCATTCCGAACAGAGAAGTTAAGCCTCGTCACGCCGATGGTACTGCGTAACAGTGGGAGAGTAGGTAACTGCCGTTTTTGAAGGAGCCCCTTGAGTCGAATGATTCAAGGGGTTTTCTGTTTTT
>NZ_BAKK01000085.1 GCF_000614145.1 Bacteroides faecichinchillae JCM 17102
AGGGTGAAATATTGTTTAGTGGTACTTATGCCTTGACCAGTCGTGAGGAACGTCTCTCAGATCTGGTGAATAAGGCTGGCGGTGCTACAAATTACGCTTATCTGCGTGGTGCCAAACTGACTCGTATAGCTAATGCCGATGAGAAAAAACGTATGGCGAATGTGGTTCGTTTGATGCGTCGTCAGTTGGGTGAAGCGATGGTTGATTCTTTGGGAATAGATGTTGAGGATACCTTTACTGTAGGCATTGATTTGGAGAAAGCATTAGCTAATCCTAAAAGTTCGGTTGATCTTGTTCTACGTGAGGGTGATGTAATTTCCATTCCGAAGAATACAAATACAGTCACTATCAACGGTGCTGTAATGGTGCCAAATACAGTATCTTACTTAAAAGGTAAGGATGTTAATTATTATTTGAATCAAGCTGGTGGCTATTCAGACAATGCCAAGAAGAGCAAGAAATTTATCGTATACATGAATGGTCAGGTGACTAAGGTAAAAGGTAATGGCAAGAAACAGATCGAGTCCGGTTGTGAGATCATTGTTCCGAGCAAGTCGAAGAAACGTACTAATATGGGTGAGATTTTGGGTTATGCCACTTCTTTCAGTTCTCTGGGCATGATGATTGCTTCTATTGCTAACTTGATAAAGAAATAATAGATACCTATTATGACAGAACAGAAACTAGATAAAGAAACCCCATCTGTTTCCAACACATCAAAAGCAGATGAAATGGAAATTGATCTGATGGATATCTTACGCAAAATAATCGGTATCCGCAAGACTTTGTATAAAGCTGCCGGGATAGGATTAATCATAGGCATTATAGTTGCTTTAAGTATTCCGAAACAATATACTGTTCAAGTTACCTTATCTCCCGAAATGGGAAACTCTAAAGGAAACAATGGGCTTGCCGGACTTGCAGCCTCTTTTTTAGGTAGTGGAGCAACAGTTGGTGATGGTATGGATGCATTGAATGCCTCTCTTTCGTCTGATATTGTGTCTTCTACACCTTTTTTATTGGAACTTTTAGAGATCAATGTTCCTGTTTCAAATAAAGGCGAGAACACAACTTTGACATCTTATTTGGATACACAGTCTTCTCCTTGGTGGAGCTATGTCTTTGGTATGCCCGGTATGGTAATAGGTGGTGTGAAGTCATTATTTACTGTTGACAATGAAGAGAGTACTGTTGATAAAATGAGATCCGGGACGATTACATTAACCAAAGAAGAAAAAGAAAAAATAGATGCTTTAAAGAAAAATATATCGGCTACAGTAGACAATAAAACAGCCATGACTAGTGTTTCTGTGGTTTTTCAGAATCCCAAGGTTGCCGCAGTTGTTGCAGATTCGGTTGTTCATAAATTACAGGAATGTATAACGGGGTATCGTACTTCCAAAGCTAAGGAAGATTGCATATATTTAGAGAAACTATTTAAAGAGCGTCAGGACGAGTATTATACTGCTCAGAAGAAGTATGCGACTTATGTAGATACTCATGATAATTTGATTCTTCAGAGTGTTCGTGCTGAACAGGAACGTTTACAGAATGATATGAGTTTAGCCTATCAGGTTTATAGTCAGGTTGCTAATCAATTGCAGGTAGCCCGAGCAAAAGTTCAGGAAGAGAAACCTGTGTTTGCGATAGTAGAACCTGCCGTCGTTCCACAACAACCTTCTGGTACGGGAAAGAAGGCGTATGTGATACTTTTTGTATTCTTGGCTGTAGTTGTCACGTCAGTGTGGAAGCTATGGGCAAAAGATCTTTTGGATAAGCTAAAGAAAGAACTAATATAATGTTTAAAGGGGAATCTATAGATATATCATCATGAAGAAATCATTGGAAAAGTTCCTTCAATACACCAGTCGGAATTTTTTTAGTTGCTGGCTAATTTTGGGGGTAGATACAATTATTGCCAGTTTATGTACATTGTTTACATTTGTCGGCATTCATTACATTACAGGTATAGAGTGGAATGCGATTCAATTGATTAAGGTAATAGCTGTTGCTTTATTGTCAAGTGTAGTCGGAGATCTGATATTCAATACATTCCGTAATACGATTCGTTATTCCGAGATAAAGGACCTGTGGCGTATCACTTGCAGTGTTTTGTTTAAAACGGCTTGCATGGCTGTTTTTGTTTTCTTCTTTTTTAAGGGGGATAAATTATTCGGCAGTCAGAATCTGGTATTTGTCATTTCTGACGGAATGCTAACTTTAGTCACTTTGATAGGTCTGAGAGTCTTAGTCATTGTCACCTATGAATCCTTAATTGGTATTGTCCGTAAAACAGATACAAAGATCTTAATTTATGGCACTGATGACAAAAGTGTTGCTCTTAAAACCCGTTTGCGTAATAGTTCCCATTATAAAATAGCGGGCTTTTGTATCTATAGTCCTGACCATAGTCGTCGAATATTGGTGGACTCTCGGGTTTATTCTTTTAGTAATAAAGAGAATTTTGACCTTCTGATAACAAAACATCATATTCAGGGCATTCTGTTTGCTCGTAATGAATCCATCAAAGAAGAAGAAAATCGCTTGCTTGAATACTGTAAAAGTAGCGGTATCAAAACAATGATAGCTCCTTCTATCAGTGAGGCCGATACGGATGGATTCTTTCATCAATTTGTTCGTCCCATTCGGATAGAAGATCTCTTGGGACGTGAAGAAATCAAAATCGATATGCAAGAGATTGCTTCCGAATATTGTAATAAGACTATCTTGGTAACAGGAGCAGCTGGAAGTATTGGTAGTGAGTTGTGCCGTCAGTTGGCTCAGATTGGAGTCCGTAAATTAATCTTGTTTGATTCTGCTGAAACTCCCCTTCATAATGTCCGTTTGGAGTTTGAGAAGAAATATCCTAATATTGATTTTGTCCCTGTCATTGGTGATGTTCGTGTGAAACAACGCATACGTATGGTTTTTGACCTATACCATCCCCAAATCGTTTTCCACGCTGCTGCTTACAAACATGTTCCCTTAATGGAAGAGAATCCTTGCGAGGCCGTTTATGTGAACGTAATTGGTTCTCGTCAGATCGCAGAAATGGCGGTGGAATATGAAGCAGAGAAGATGATTATGATCTCAACGGATAAAGCGGTCAATCCAACGAATGTGATGGGAGCTTCTAAGCGTTTGGCTGAAATTTATGTCCAAAGCTTGGGAACTGCTATTAAAGAAGGCAAGGTCAAAGGTAAGACTAAATTTATCACTACCCGTTTTGGAAATGTACTAGGTAGTAATGGTTCCGTAATTCCCCGTTTCAAAGAACAAATTGAGAATGGAGGGCCTGTGACGGTAACTCATCCTGATATCATTCGTTACTTTATGACTATTCCCGAAGCTTGTCGTTTGGTAATGGAAGCCGGTATGATGGGGCAGGGTAATGAGATTTTTGTCTTTGAAATGGGAGAACCAGTGAAGATTGTAGATCTTGCTGTCCGTATGATTGAGTTGGCCGGTTATCGCTTAGATGAGGATATAAAAATCGAGTTTACAGGTTTACGTCCCGGTGAAAAGTTGTATGAAGAATTATTGAGTACTGAGGAGAACACTCTTCCAACTTCCAATAAGAAGATCAAGATCGCTAAAGTTCGTCGTTATGAGTATGATGACGTGTTAGAAGCTTATGCTGATTTTGAGAATCTTGCTCGTAATGTAGAGATAATGAATACAGTTGCTTTAATGAAGAGGATTGTCCCGGAGTTTATTTCTAAAAACTCCCGGTTTGATGTCTTGGACAAAGGAGACTCTTTAGGTGAAAAATAAATTCACCAATAAGAAAAATATTATGAAGATAACAGGAAGTGGTTATTGAACGTATTTTTGTTTGTTGCAAGCCAAAGGTCGGAACGGCAGGGATCTCGATAGAGTCTTTCTACCACTCCAACAAAGTCCCTTATAACCTGTTTGAGAGATGGTACAAGAATGTCGATATTGTTCCTGTTGAAATGATAGGGAATGAGGTTGATGATAACGAAGAGGATAGTCGTACAATTAGTGTACTTACCTCCAATTCTTCATGCTGGATAAACAGAAGTTGGTATCGCCTTTAGCAATGATCTGACCACACAGCACCAGAATGTAGACTATCCCCCTTTGAAGTTGCTCATTGATAAGTTGGAGGAATTATGTTAGTGCTAAACGGAGGTATTCGATTGTGGCGTATCAATAATGTGAGCTATATGCGTTTGGGGAAATATGCTTTTTTTCAGATAGCTAAAGTTCCTGAGGCTTTGTGGTTTGTTGAACAGATAGGGCGGTTATACTTGATAGGGGTTGAATGTCTGATGTGGAGGTTGAGTGCGAAACAAATAAAAAACGAAGAAAAAAACAATGTCGATGAGATATTGAAAGGTTTAAGAAAAAAAAGTTTTGAAGATGTAACAGGAAACGAGATACCACTACGGTAAGATGATAGACACAGCTCTTGTCTATATGTTGAACGGATGGAATAACTTACTTGAATATCGTTATTGAAGGGAATATACAATAGATAACATGGTGAAGGAACATGCGTACGTTCATTTACAGCATCTCGCAAGAACTCTTCTTACTTCAGCAGTAAAAGGTAAGGGGATTGCTTTAGTCTTTTTTTATATTATTAAAACTGTAAAGATGTATCTCTTTGACATCAAGGGATACCTCACTTATGTGTACCATGAGATAATGTCCGGAAATAAAAACTACGAAACACTGATGAAATCAGTTGTTTCATGCTGATAATAGTTAAATCAAAGTTAAATTTAAAATGTTCGAATCTCTGGTTTACTGATTTTCAGTGATGTGGAAGGCGTGGAGTGCTTACAAAAGTGGATAAATGTTTTCAGTACTCATCTAAAAGAGCATAAAACCTCTTTGAAACGTTAGTTAACTAAAAAGAAGAATTTTATTATGAAAATATCCTCGGAAGTAAAAGATGCTAATATAGAGGAAACTCAATCTTATAGAAGTATTTTCAAGTCAACATCATTGTTTGGTGGAGTTCAGGTGTATAATATACTACTTAGCATTATTAAAACTAAATTCATTGCAGTTCTTCTTGGAACAACAGGAATGGGAATTATGGGCCTCTATCAAAGTACTATATGTCTTATACAAGGCTTTACTAATTTTGGACTTGAACAGAGTGCTGTAAGAGACGTAAGTGCAGCTAATGTATCTGGGTGTACTGAAAAAATAACTCATATTGTAGCTGTTATACAAAAACTTGTTTGGATTACAGGCTTATTAGGAATGCTATCTATGTTAGTATTTGCTTCATACTGGAGCAAATTGACTTTTGGAAACAATGATTATACAATTCCTTTTATTCTGTTGAGTATTGTTCTGCTACTGAATCAAATCAGTGCAGCCCAAAAAGTGATTCTTCAAGGAATGCGAAAATTAAGTTATTTAGCAAAATCATCTGCAATAGGTGCAACTGTTGGATTAATTGTTTCAGTTCCTCTTTATTATTGGCTTGGTATTAAAGGAATTGTCCCAACTTTAATATTAACAGCATTTACCACACTACTGATTACATGGTATTATGTTAGTAAGGTAAAAGTAAAAAAAGAAAAAGTAACGATAAAACAGGCAGTGGTCGATGGTCAAGTTATAATGAAGATGGGAGCTACGATGGCATTGAGTAATATTATGACCATGTGTATATCTTATTTGCTAAGATGGTTTATAAGAACCCAGGGTGGTATTGATGATGTTGGACTTTTTGCGGCTGGTTTTACAATCATTAATACATATACTGGTCTAGTTTTTACAGCAATGGCAACAGATTATTATCCAAGATTAGCTGCAGTGAATAAGAATATTGAAAAGGGAAATACAATTATTAATCACCAAATAGAAATAGCTATTCTTATTGTTGCTCCTTTAATAGCTTTATGTATTGTCTTTATGCCATTATTTGTAAGATTGATATATTCTGAAAAATTTTTAGATGCGGATTTATATATTATTTGGGCTGCAGTAGGTGTTTTGTTTAAAGCTATTTCTTGGTCTATCTCATATAATTTCATAGCAAGAGGCGATGCGAAACAGTTTATTAAGAATGAAATATTAGCTAAATTCTATGAGGTGCCACTACAACTTTTAGGTTTCTATTTTATGGGATTAGAAGGTCTAGGTATAGCTACTCTTGCATATTTTCTTATTTACACAATTCAACTTTACATAGTAGGACATAAAAAATTCGGCTTTACATTTAGTAAATCTTTTGGAAAATTATTTGTACCGCAGTTGCTTTTAGTAATATTTGCTTTAATTATTGCTCTTGTATTAAAAGAATCTTTAAAGACCTATTTTATTGGTGGCATTGTAGCTGCTTTTTCTGTGTATTTTTCGTTAAAAGGATTGGATCGTAGAATCTCTTTGCTTAGTGTGTTGAAAAGTAAAATATTAAGACAATAGTAACCTTTGAGATACTTATATAGTAAAATAAACAGTATACGTCCCAAAATGATATCTGTTAGCAGCCAATTTTGACGTATTATATTAAGAATAAAAATAAAATTTTGTAGCTTTAAAACAAAAGGCAATGTATAGCTACAATGATTTTGAACGTCTTTTTGTTCGTTACAAGGCAGAGGCTGTTTCAGAAGGGATCTAAATAGAATCTTTCTGTTACTTGAACAGAGTTTCTTATGACCTGTTTGAAAGATCAAGATTGTGATTTTTTCGTTATGAGGATGGTTCCAGAAGATGGGATACGTTGAAATACATATTGAAGGGTAGTCAGGCGAAATTCCTTT
>NZ_BAKK01000084.1 GCF_000614145.1 Bacteroides faecichinchillae JCM 17102
CCAAATCTACCGGAACGGATGTCAATGAATCTCGCTTGCGTGAAGAGATGAAGGAGAATACTTCCGATATGTTGGAAGATCAGCCTACCACTCAAGATTTGGCTCGTGAAGATCAAGTGTTTGGTCGTAATATTTTCAATACCCGAAACCTGACTTTCGAGCCTAGTGTCAATCTGGCTACTCCTTCCGACTATCGTTTGGGTCCGGGAGACGAAGTGATCATTGATATTTGGGGAGCCAGCCAAAATACTATTCGGCAAGCTATATCTCCGGAAGGTACTATTAATATTCAAAAGATTGGTCCTGTTTCTTTGAGTGGATTAACAGTTTCCGAAGCGAACGATTATCTAAAACAATCCCTAAATAAAATCTATAATGGTTTGAATAACAACACAGACCCAAGTTCTGATATCCGTTTGACATTAGGGAATATCCGTACTATCCAGATTAATATTATGGGTGAAGTGGTTCAGCCTGGTACTTATGCGCTTTCTTCCTTCTCCACTGTTTTCCATGCACTATATCGTGCCGGTGGTGTTAGCAACATTGGAAGTTTGCGTAATGTTCAACTGGTAAGGAATGGAAAGAAGATTACTAGCATTGATGTTTACGAATTTATCATGAAAGGAAACACTCAGGACGACATTCGTCTTCAGGAAGGTGATGTTATTATTGTTCCGGCTTATGAAGTCTTAGTTAAAATCAGTGGTAAAGTAAAACGTCCTATGCGTTTTGAGATGAAGAAAGATGAAACACTTTCTACATTAATTAAATATGCTGGTGGTTTTGAAGCCGATTCTTATACTCGTTCATTACGCGTTGTCCGTCAGAATGGGCAGGAATACGAAGTAAATACTGTGAAAGATATAGATTATAGTGTTTATCAGATGCGTAACGGTGATGTTGTTACTGCCGAAGCCATTCTGAACCGTTTTACTAATAAACTGGAAATTCGTGGTGCTGTTTATCGTCCCGGTATCTATCAACTAAGTGGAAAACTCAATACTATACGTGAATTGGTAAATGAAGCCCAAGGTTTAACCGGTGACGCTTTTCTAAACCGTTCTGTTTTGTATCGTCAGCGTGAAGACCTAACTACAGAAGTAATGCCTATAGATATAAAATCTATCATGGATGGTACAGTTCCCAATATCGCCTTGATGAAGAATGATATTCTTTATATCCCTAGCATTCACGATCTGGAAGATCGCGGTAATATAACGGTTCATGGTGAAGTCGCTAAACCGGACTCTTATCCTTATGCTGATAATATGACTTTGGAAGATCTGATTATTCAGGCAGGAGGGTTACGTGAAGCTGCTTCTACTGTTCGTGTGGATGTGACAAGACGAATCAAGAATCCCCGTAGTATTGTAAACAATGATACTATCGGACAGATGTATACTTTTTCTTTAAAAGATGGCTTTGTGGTGGACGGACAGCCCGGATTTGTACTCCAACCTTATGATGAGGTTTATGTACGTCGTAGTCCGGGTTACCAACCTCAACAGAATGTAGCAATAGAGGGGCAAATCTTATTTAGTGGTAATTACGCATTGACTAGTCGTGAAGAGCGTTTATCAGATTTGATCAACAAAGCTGGTGGCACTACTAATTACGCTTATTTGCGTGGTGCAAAATTAACTCGTGTGGCCAATGCGAGTGAGAAAAAACGTATGGGTGATGTCATTCGTTTGATGCGTCGTCAGTTAGGTGAAGCGATGATTGATTCATTAGGTATCGAAGTGGAGAATACATTTACCGTAGGTATTGATTTAGAGAAAGCATTGGCTAATCCAAGAGGCTCTGCTGATATTGTCTTACGTGAAGGTGATATTATTTCTATTCCGAAAAATACAAATACGGTTACTATCGACGGCGCTGTAATGATGCCTAATACAGTCTCTTATCTGGAAGGTAAGGATATTGATTATTATTTGAATCAGTCTGGTGGTTATTCAGAGAACGCGAAGAAGAGTAAGAAGTTTATTGTGTATATGAATGGGCAGATAACCAAGGTAAAAGGAAATGGAAAGAAGCAGATTGAGCCTGGATGTGAGATCATCGTTCCAAGTAAATCAAAGAAGCGAACCAATATAGGAGAAATTTTGGGATATGCTACCTCTTTCAGCACAATGGGTATGATGATTGCTTCTATTGCTAATTTAATAAAGAAATAATATTCTTATGTCTGAAAAAGCATTAGAGAAGAAAGCAGAAGAGATAGAAATTGATTTATTAGATATCCTTCGTAGAATCATAGCTATCCGTAAAACGCTTTATAAGGCAATTATTATCGGTTTGATAATTGGTGTGATTGTGAGTTTGAGTATCCCTAAGCAATATACTGTGAATGTTACTCTATCTCCAGAGATGGGTACGAATAAGGCAGGGAATGGAATAGCTGGTTTTGCAGCCTCTTTTCTGGGAGGAACTACTGCAATGGGAGATGGGACAGATGCTTTGAATGCCTCTTTGTCATCTGATATCGTTTCTTCTACTCCTTTTCTGCTGGAATTACTGAATATGAAGGTTACAGTTGATGAAGACAACCAAAAGACTTTATCTACTTATCTGGAAGATGAATCTTCTCCTTGGTGGAGTTATGTTATAGGTTTGCCTGGTATGGCAATTAATGGATTGAAATCATTATTTGCTGACAAAGAACTTTCTAATGAGACTAATGGACAACCTAGTGGAGTGATTAGCTTGACAAATAAAGAAAATGCGAAAGTAGCATTTTTGAAGAAAAATATTACAGCTATTATTGATAAGAAAACAGCAATTACCAATGTGACTGTTATTCTGCAAAATCCTAAGGTAGCTGCAATTGTTGCTGATTCTGTAGTTCATCGTTTACAAGAATATATCATTAATTATCGTACTTCCAAAGCAAAGGACGATTGTGCTTATCTAGAAAAATTATTTGAAGAAAGAAAACAGGAGTACTATGAAGTTCAGAAAAGATATGCTGAATATGTGGATACACATGATAATTTGATTCTTCAAAGTGTGCGTGCTGAACAGGAGCGTTTACAAAATGATATGAATTTGGCATATCAAGTATATAGTCAGGTTGCTAACCAATTGCAAGTTGCCAGAGCTAAAGTTCAGGAAGAGAAGCCAGTGTTTGCTGTTGTAGAGCCGGCTGTTATACCTTTAAAAGCTTCTGGTCTGGGGTTAAAAGTGTATATGGTCTTATTTGCTTTTATCGTTGTATTTTGTACAGCAGGATGGTTATTATTGATTAGGGGTATTTGGAGAGAAATAAAAATGAAAATTTAAGTTTTTTATATGGGGGCTACAGATACTCAGCGTATAGCTAAAAATACATTCATGTTATATTTTCGAATGTTACTAACCATGTTGGTAACATTATATACTTCTCGTGTCGTTTTAGAAATATTAGGAGTTGAGGACTTTGGTATATATAATGTGGTTGGAGGAATTGTTGTTATGTTTTCTTTCTTAAATGGAACTATGGCTTCTGCAACACAACGTTTTTTAGCATTTGAAATAGGACGAAATGATTTTGAGTGTTTGAAAAAGACATTTAGTTTGACACTTACAATTCATATTTTAATAGCATTTATCATTTTGATTTTAGCAGAAACTATTGGTTTGTGGTTTTTAAATACACAAATGAATATTCCGGCAGAACGAATGGAAGCTGCCCGTTGGGTATATCAATTTTCCATTTTTACATCCATGGTTGGCATTATTCAAGTTCCTTATAATGCCGCTATTATAGCACGAGAGCGAATGAATATATATGCTTATATTAGTATAATTGAAGTTTGTTTAAAACTCTTGATAGTGTTTATGCTTACCTGGATATCATTTGATGAGTTAAAATTATATGCTTTACTGATATTTATAGTTTCATTATTGATTAGCTCCCTTTACAAACTTTATTGTGTTTATTTTTTTTAAAGAATGTGTTTATCGTTTTGTTTGGGATAAAGAACTATGTCAGACTTTACTGGGATATGCTGGTTGGAACTTGATCGGGAATGTTTCTTTTGTAGCTAGAACTCAAGGTATTAATATCTTATTAAATATTTTTTTAGGGCCTACTATAAATGCTGCTAGAGGGATTGCAGTGCAAGTAAATACTGCAATAACTTCATTTGTAGCCAATTTTCAGCTTGCGGTTAATCCTCAAATTATAAAATCATATGCATCAAAAGATATATTGGGAATGAATAAATTGATTATACAAAGCTCAAAATATTCCTTTTTGTTACTTTATATTTTAGCATTGCCTTTATTATTAGAGACAGATTATATCTTGAAAATTTGGCTAACTGTTATTCCAAATTATGGAGTATTATTTTGCCGTTTGATGATCATTAGTACATTGATAGATACATTATCTGGCACATTATTATCTAGTGTTTTAGCTACTGGAAAAGTAAAAACATATCAGTTGGTGACAAGTAGTATTTTCTTATTGAGTATGCCTTTGTCTTATGTCTTTTTGAAATTGGGATATTCTCCTGAGTATACAATTTATATTGAAATGCTTCTTTATGTTTTAGCTCTTTTTGCTAGATTACTTTTTGTAAATAAACTTGTATCCCTTTCTATAATGGAATATTTTAATAAAGTTATTATTAAATGTTTATTAGTTGTGGCGTTATCTTGTATTTTACCTATTCTATTAAGACTGAATATGCAGGATGGTTTATTACGTTTATTTTGTGTGTCACTTTTATCTTTGGTTACTTCTATTGTTCTTATTTATTACATTGGTTTATATAAATCAGAAAAAGTTTTCTTTCAAAACATGTATAAAACTAGAATTGCTAAAATTATAAATAAATAGAAATGATGAATAGAATCAAAGTTCAATCGGTGATTATTACAGATAATAAGGTAGATATTTCTTATATAGCTGAAGGAAAATGTAGAGAATATTTAAATTTTGATGAAGCGACATTTTGGATCGAGTATAGTATTCCTATAAAAAATATTCCAGTTTCTATTGCTGTTATACCTTTTTGTGCTAATGTATTGCCTTTAGTATGGTTATTAGATGCAACCTTAGAAGTACCTGAATTAGATTTTGCTTTTTATAATAGTATAGAGGAGTTTAAGAAAGGCTATATTAAAATGTATCCTACTTTAGATTTTGCTGGAAAGGTTCAAGTAGGGCATTTAGTTAATCATAATTATGATATTCAAGATCAATCTGCTGTCTTTTTTAGTGGGGGAGTGGATGCTTTTTCTACTTTAATAGCACATATCGAAGAAAGTCCAATTTTACTAACTTTATGGGGAGCAGATGTAAAGCATGAAGATATAGGCGGTTGGAAAATGGTTTCTAATCATATAGTGAACACTGCTTTGGAATGGGATTTAGAAACTTGTTTTATAAAAACAAATTTTCGTAAAATAGTATTAGAAACAGCTTTAGATCAACTGGTTAAAAAGGCTGGCTATGGATATTGGTATGGCTTTCAACATGGAATAGGGATTATATCTCATGCTGCTCCTATTGCATTTACCAGAAAAATTCGTATGGTCTATTTGGCTTCTTCCTATACGAAGGGGGGGCAAATTGCTTGTGCTAGTTCTCCTACTATAGACAATTTTTTTCGTATAAGTTCATGTCAAGTTCGAAATGACCAATCAGATTGGACGCGTCAAGATAAAATTATCAATATTTGTAATTATGTAAAAGAAAAGGGAAAACATGTGCAGCTTCGTGTTTGTTGGGAGTCTGAAGGTGGCGGTAATTGTTGTCATTGTGAAAAATGCTATAGAACTATTTTTGGCATTTTGGCAGAAGGAGAAAACCCTTTAGAATATGGTTTTAGTTATACGTATAATGATTTTCAAAATATATGTAAGGATATCCGTACTAAACTTATTTTTAATGATGTATATATTGAACTTTGGAAAAATATTCAAGATCGTTTTATAGCCAATAAATACTTGTTAAAAGATAAATCTGAAATTGATTGGATATATTCTTATAATTTTGAGCATATAAATCGTACATTTTATAAATCTACGATAATCCTTTTGCATAAGATTCATCATTTTATGTCTCATGTAAAAGCACAACTATGGAGAAAATAAGATTGTCTTTTACTGGTGATATAATTTTGAGTCAGAACAGTTAAAGGCTCTTGGCAGCAAAAGAGGATTTGGTGATATATTTTACGGTATAAAAAGTATCTTTGAAAATTCGGATATGGTTATTAGTAATTTGGAAACACCATTAGCAGGTCAATCCTTGAAATATACTTATGAAAAATGGAGTTTTAATACTCCTGAAACTTTGCTATATGCATTAAAAGATTTAGGTTTCAAGCTTCTTTCTACTGCCAATAATCATTGTTTAGATAGAGGTAAAGAAGGACTTTTAAAAACTTTATTGACTTTAGACCGATTTGGTATTGATCATATTGGAACTTATGCTACTCAAAGGGATCGAGATTTATCTTATATACGTACGATAAGTGAATTACGTATTGCTTTCTTAGCGTATACTTATGGAACAAATTCTTCTTTTAATAAAGAATATTTAGAAGAAGATGGATATATGGTGAATTTGTTTCAACCACAAGAAAAGAAGGTAATAAATAAGAATGATTATTTTCACCGGGTCATAAATAAATCGTTCCGAATATTTAGTTCTTTTATTCCTTATAAATGGCGTTTTTATTCTAATCTAAAGCAATTGAGAAATGATATAAAGCAATCTAAAGAGAAAGCTGATTTTGTTGTTATGTGTATGCATTGTGGTGGTCAATATAACGCTGTTCCTGATAAATACACATCGTTTCTTGTTGATTATTTGCTGGATAATGGAGTCAATTTTGTAATAGGTAATCATCCTCATGTTGTTCATAAAAGCAAGAAGAAAGGAAATCAAAATTTCGCTTTTTATTCTTTAGGCGACTTATGTTCGTATCCGGGATCTGAAGGTTCATGTTGTGATAATGCCAGTATACGTTCTTCCTATTCAATTATTGTTCATATTGATTTTCAGAATCGAAAACTTGATAGTGTTAGTTGTAAATTTGAAATAGTAAAATCAATTATAGACAATCAAGGCTTATCGCAGGTGTTTTCTCTTTATGATTTGATACTGCATGAAGAGAATGTAGAAAAGAAAAATGAATTACTTGCTGATAATGAGTGGATTGTTAGGAAGGTTACTGATTCACAGCAAATAAAAGTAGATTTAAAGAGAGAGTATTCTTTGTTTTGATAAGGTACGGTAGTAAAAATGTGTAAATATTAAGTTGGATTGATATTTGTGAAAATATTACTTATTGTTAAATAAAATCATGTGTGAATGATGGTATTTCAAATGAAAATAAATGAACTGCATTGTGAGATAAAAAAGCAACTTGTTCCTTTAATAGATAATGATTATGTATTGTGGGATTTACCTTATTATAATAATATAGGTGATATATTAATTTGGGAAGGTGAAAGGCAATTCCTTAATAAGTTACCATATAAATGTTTAAATTCTGCAAGTTTATACACTTGCACATTTCCCAAGCTCGATCCAGACACTATCATTCTGTTACAGGGAGGTGGTAATTTTGGAGATTTGTGGCGGGAACATCAGAATTTTCGATTAAAAGTTATAGAATCTTATCCCGATAATCGAATTATAGTCTTTCCACAAACAGTATATTATGAAGATGTAGAGCAAATTTGTCGAGATAATGATAAAATGAGGCTGCATAAGAGATTAACTCTTTGTGCTAGAGATTTATTATCTTATAATTTATTGAAAGATAATTTTGAGAACCAGGTATTGTTACTTCCGGATATGGCATTTTGTATAGAGGAAGGTACTTTTCGTAAATGGAGGAAAAAAGAAAAAAGTAAAACTTTATTCCTGCAACGTTTGGATAAAGAAGCTGTTGATGTAGAAGGGTTG
>NZ_BAKK01000083.1 GCF_000614145.1 Bacteroides faecichinchillae JCM 17102
TTCTCCTTTCATGAAATAAAATGTTTTTTTATAGCAAAGAATCTATAACCGCAAGCTCTGATTATGAAACCGCAACTTTTGATTATGTAATCGCAAGTTGCAGTTATATAACCGAAGCTTGCGGTTATAGTTTTGTATGAAAGAAAAGCAAGTTCTCTCCTAATAGAAAGCAAGTTTTCTATTAATAGAGAAGAAGTTTTCTATTAATGACCCATCCCCTGAATAATAAGCTTGGTTTAACTGACGAAGTTTATCCTCACCTCCCCCCCTGGCGAATAAGCGAATTCTCCATATCTTTATACAAATAAAACTGCAACCAATATCTGCTATTATATTTCTCGCGAACTGTTGAAGGCTGTATCCATTTGGCATACCACAAAAGATTTACCCCATAATGTTATACAGTTGTATAAACTTCTCTTAAATTACTATTAACTTTGACTAATTATCGCAAAGGAATCATCATATTTACGGGTAATTTCTATCTTTGCATAATAGATCTAAGACAAAAAAACTATGTATAAAAACCTGTTAAGCTGGCTCACAATTCTGTTGGTGTTTCCATCATGCACTGATAGCCGTCCTAATATATTAGTAGCATGTGAAGAAAACAATATAGGAAACTGTATTATTAAGTGGGAAACAAATCCAGCAATCGATGGACAGGTAAAAGTATACGCTTCCACCTCACCCGACCTGATTCCGGAAAGTTCTCCTGTAGCTATGGCCAACATTTCCGATGGTAAAATGACTATTATAACCGAAGATCCGACACAGCGTTATTATTACTTAATGACATTCAATAGCAAATACAGAACTGAGGTAGCCCCCCGGAACATTAATATTACTGGTATTCAAAACTTTCGTGACCTAGGAGGATATAAATCCTCCGGAACAAGAAAAGAAACACGTTGGGGCATGATTTACCGATCTGCACAAATTGACAGTATCCCGCCTTGTGCACGTCAGGAACTGGCTAACATAGGCATCCGTACGATCATAGATCTCCGTTCCGAAAGGGAATATCGTAATAATCCACCATTAAATGATAAAAGATTCAAGATTCTACATATCCCCATCCTCACCGGGAATTTAGAAAACATTCTTATAGGAATTCAACAGAAAAAAATAAAAACTGATACTATCAATCGGTTAATACAACAAACCAACCGAGAATTAGTAACCAATTACAAGTCACAATTCAAACAAATATTCACCTACCTGCTTAATCCTAATCATTATCCAGTAGTAATTCACTGTACATCAGGTAAGGGACGTACAGGTGTTGTTTCCGCACTGTTATTAGCATCTTTAGGAATCAATGAAGAGGATATTATGGAAGACTATCGTCTGAGCAATTATTATTTTGACATCGTGAAAGCCTCTAAATTTGCCTACAATCTACCCACTAATTCACAAGAAGCTATCACAACTATCTATTCCGCCAAAGAAGACTTTCTGAATGCCGCCAAAGAACAAATTGAAATGGAATATGGTAACGTACAAACTTACCTCAAGAAAGGAATAGGACTCTCTAATGAAGAAATAAAACAACTACGAAGCATTTTATTAACTAATATTAGATACTAACTAACAATAATGTGAAATCACCATGCACAATTATCCATTATCCTATTGTCTAATATCCATTAAATTGACTATCTTTGCAACCGAAATAAAAGATATACAGAGATTTAATGAAGACATTTGAAGAGCTTGGCGTTTCTCCGGAGATACGTAAAGCAATTGAAGAAATGGGATATGAGAATCCCATGCCGGTACAAGAGGAAGTGATTCCGTACCTTTTAGGAGATAATAACGACGTAGTAGCTCTCGCACAAACGGGGACAGGTAAAACAGCCGCATTCGGTTTGCCCTTGCTCCAACAGGTTGACGTAAATAAAAGAATTCCACAATCGCTTATCCTTTGCCCTACCCGCGAGCTTTGCCTCCAGATAGCGGGCGACCTGAACGATTATTCCAAATACATTAACGGATTGAAAGTGCTGCCTGTATATGGCGGTTCTTCTATCGATAGCCAGATACGCAGTTTGAAACGTGGTGTGCATATTATTGTTGCCACCCCCGGACGTTTGCTTGACCTAATGGAACGGAAGACAGTTTCACTGTCTACCATTCGTAACGTAGTGATGGACGAAGCGGACGAAATGCTGAACATGGGGTTCACAGACAGCATCAACGCAATTCTTGCGGATGTTCCGCAAGAACGTAACACGCTGTTATTCTCAGCTACCATGAGTCCGGAGATCGCTCGCATCTCGAAGAACTATCTACGTAATGCAAAAGAGATCACTATCGGACGCAAGAATGAAAGTACCAGTAATGTAAAACATGTCGTTTACACCGTACATGCTAAAGATAAATACGAAGCGCTGAAACGCATCGTCGATTATTATCCGCAAATTTATGGCATCATCTTTTGTCGTACCCGCAAGGAAACACAGGAGATTGCAGATAAATTGATGCAGGAAGGTTATAATGCCGATTCACTGCATGGAGAACTGTCACAAGCGCAACGGGATGCAGTAATGCAGAAATTCCGGATCCGTAACCTGCAATTATTGGTTGCTACCGATGTAGCTGCTCGTGGATTGGATGTAGACGATCTGACACATGTTATCAACTATGGTTTACCGGACGATACGGAAAGTTACACTCACCGTAGCGGACGTACAGGCCGGGCCGGTAAAACAGGAACCTCCATCGCTATCATCAACCTTCGCGAGAAAGGAAAAATGCGTGAAATAGAACGTATCATCGGCAAAAAATTCATCGCTGGAGAAATGCCGACTGCCTCGGGTATTTGCCAGAAACAATTAATTAAGGTGATCGATGACTTGGAAAAGGTAAAGGTAAACGAAGATGATATTGCGGATTTCATGCCGGAAATTTACCGTAAACTGGAATGGTTGAGCAAAGAGGATTTGATCAAACGAATGGTATCACACGAGTTCAACCGCTTCTCTGAGTATTATCGTGGACGTGCAGAAATAGAACAACCTTCTGATAGTGTGAACGCAGAGATAGGGATGGCAGAGAAGGGAATGCTGAAAAGAGAAACCGAAAAGGTGCTCCCGGTTTCACTCGTTTATTCATCAACATGGGTAAAACTGATAATTTCTTCCCTAACGAACTTATCAGCTTACTAAACAGCAACACACGTGGACGTATCGAACTGGGACGTATAGACTTGATGCAAAACTTCTCTTTCTTTGAAGTCCCGGAAAAAGAAGCAAACAACGTTTTGAAAGCACTGAA
This sequence comes from Bacteroides faecichinchillae JCM 17102, assembly GCF_000614145.1. GTDB lineage: Bacteria > Bacteroidota > Bacteroidia > Bacteroidales > Bacteroidaceae > Bacteroides > Bacteroides faecichinchillae. The sequence continues at coordinate 3,280 of NZ_BAKK01000083.1, forward strand.
TGGTGTGAAACGAAACGGACGTAAGGTTGTTGTAGAAGTAGCAGGTGATGAGAATGGAAAAGGGCGGGAAAGTAACGGCCGTTCCAGCGATTATAAGGGAGCTAAACGATATGGTAAAGGTGAGGAACGTACATCTTCACGCAATGGAAATAGAGATAGAAAAGCCAAAGATTCCTCATCTACCAAAGGTAATACAAAGAAAGAAAAACCAAGTCGTGAAAATCGTGGTTATTCCGATGCACGTGGACCTCTAAAGAAAGATGACTGGAAACAGTTTTTCAAAGATGAAGAGCCTAACTTTAGTGAAGAGGGATGGGCACGTAGAAAACCTAAAAAATAAAATATCGGTGGGCAACCGGAAAATCCGGTATTAGAAAAATAGAAAGAACTTTCTGTCTTTATAGTTTATCAACGAATATAACTAAATAAAGCTACAGAAAGTTCTTTTTTTATGTCCTACTGAAGAAAGCTAAACCTTGATACATAAACTATACTTTTGTCTCTTATAAACCTTAAAAGCCCCTTTCACTAATAAGATTTATTTCATCTAACAAAATTGGTTACCACCGCAGTACAAATTTACAATCTCCAATTTAGATATATTTACGCATTTACCGACTCCCCTTCTGAAATAGCCTGAATATCTTTCTTTTTCTTATTTCTATATTGTTTAGGGGTCATCTCAAACTTTTGAGCAAACACCTTATAAAATGTTCCTCTATTTGTGAATCCGGTTTTATCCATAATCTCTTCAATAGAAAGCTGTGTAGTAAGCAATAGACGCTCTACAATAGTCAGACGGTATTCCCGAATAATATCAGCAGGAGTCTTGTCGGTGATATTCTTTAATCGCCGATAGAATTGCCGCGTACTATATCCCAAAGAGTTACTAAGTAGTTCTACCGATAATTCAGAGTCTTGAATATGGCTGTCGATATTCTGCATCATCTTTTCAAAGAAAGCCTTATCTTCTTTATGCAAGAAATGACCATCATTCAATTCAAAAGCACTTAATACCGAACTATAATATTCTTTCAGATCTTTTTCACGTTGCATAAGCCTTTTCACTACCTTTTCTAGGTATTCTACATTAAAAGGTTTTGTAATATAAGCCTCAGCACCTGATTCGATGCCTCGCGTTTGCTCGTCGATATTATTAAGTGCCGACAACAGAATCAAAGGAATACGACTTAGCTGTTTATCGGATTTTAATTTCTTAGCAAACGACATTCCATCCATTCCGGGCATCATTACATCGGAAATAATCAAGTCCGGCAGCTGGAGAGTCAATTGTTTCAAGGCCTCATCTGCACTATACAAAGGAACAACATTGTATTTTCCGACGAAAATCTCTGTTACAAACCACAACATAGAAGGATCATCATCTATAATCATAATGGTTTGTTTGTTCTTATCATATTCAGTTGAAGTGTTCTGAAGCTCTATTATCTGTTCGTCGGAAGGAAGAACAGGTTCTTCTGCCAATTTTTCTTCCTCAACTTCGGTAGTTACTTCCAACATAGGTAATATTACCTCAAAAGTTGTTACTTCATTCGGTATACTGGATACATGAATCTGTCCGTTGAGCAAAGTCACCATACTATGACAGATTGCCAATCCTAAGCCATTTCTCGGAGAAATTCCATTCTTATTTTGCACCTCAAAGTTATCCAAAATCTTATAACGGTCGAAAATCTTAGTAAGATCAGCCTTTTCTATACCTTTCCCGGTATTGGAAATTCGAAAATAAAGTTGTTCTTCGTTTGCAAATAATTCAATCGCGATAGAACCACGCTCCGGAGTATATTTGAATGCATTAGAAATCAAATTACTCACAATCTTACTCAAGCAACTAATATCAGTATTCCAATTTACGCCTTCTTCTAGTTGTAAACGATAGTTGATACTCCGACTTTCAACCAATTCCCCAAACGATTCGGCAATGGTACGCACCTGTTCCGTAACGGGAATATGCCTAATATTAAGTTGCTTATGACCCGTCTCCAAACGCCGGAACTCGATCAATTCCAATATCAGTGCATTCAACTTCAATGCATTTTGCTGAATCATGGAAGCATATTTATGAATGTAACCGTCTACTTTGTTATATGAAAGGATTTTCTCACAAGGTCCGCTAATTAATGTCAGTGGAGTACAGAACTCGTGAGTAATATTAGTAAAGAATCGTAATTTCGACTCATACAGCTCTTCACGTTGTTGCTGGTTCATTTGTTCAATCATCACATTACGCTTCATGCGATAACGATTTACTACAAGCCAAATACAACCGGTCACAAGTACACTAAACAGAATGAAATAAATAATATAAGCATAGACAGTCATATACCAGGGAGGAGTAATTCGAATGATCAGTGAATATGGCCGACTCTCTTTTCCTGTAATATTGCTCCGATATTTCACCAACAAAGTATACTCTCCCGGAGATAAATTAGAGAAAACAGCCCTAGTTGAAAGTCCATTATCAATCCAGCTATCACTTAACTCATCTATTTTATAGGAATATGTATAGTTATTCCCATTAATATGATCGACAGCAAGGAAGGAAAGATTAAAGAAGTTCTGACTATAGTCCAGTACCAATGTCTCCTGTTTATCTCCTTTCAAGAAGTCGTATATGTTATATTCTTTACCAAAAATGGACAAGCGGTTGAAATATAATGCAGGCATATATTCTTCAGAAGTATGCTCGTTCTCACTAATTGTGATAAATCCATTGGTCCCACCAAAAAATAAGGTACCTGTATATTGATCTTTAAAGAAAGCCCCATCACTAAACTCTGTCACCTCCAGACCACTTTGTTGACGATATGTCTGTATGGTATTATCTCGTACCTTGAACCTCGCCATTCCTTGATTGGTACTTAACCAAAGATTATTATCTCTACCCTCCAAAATACCATGAATCGTATTATTCGGAAAACCATCCATCTGGTTATACACCCGATATTCTCCCTGATGTAATCGTGCTAGACCAAAACTCGTACCGAACCAATATCCTTGATCATTTTTATAAATAGCAAAAATATCATTTACCATCTGGTTCTTCACTACATCGTCAATGCGGCAAGGTGTCAATTGACAGGTATGCGTATTCATTTTATAAGCACATATCCCCGATTACCAAACCAAATAGTCGAATCGTTTTCCTGAAACGAAACAAAGAAATAGTTTGAAGCTCTTTTTCCACCATCCAAAACAAAACGCTTGGCAGATTTCACCTTAACTCCGTAGCTGGAAGTATCCAATATTATTTTAACAATTCCTTCTCCTACTGTAGCAATCCACAATGTACTATCATTGGTCTCCAAAATGGAATGGACATATTTCACTGTCTTATCATCTGCCAAAACCGGGAATTCCTTTATTTTCTTTTCCGGATACGAGTAATAATTAAGTCCGTTCTCCGTACCAATCCACAAACGATTCCACCGACTTGTTGCAAAACTATAAATAGAATTATGCGCTAAAGAGCTATTAGCAGTTGAAAACCTCTCTACTTGCGAAGTTATCTTTCCATCCTGATTAAAATTCTTCATTTTTAGAATTCCATCACCTTTTGTTCCAACCCACAAAGACTTCTCTTGATCCAGAAATAAAGAACGTACCGGATTATTTACCCTATATTCAGGCGCATTCAAAAGTACATTTTGAATGGAAAATTCATTGGTGAAACACATATAAATTCCTTGTCCGTCGGTTCCTACCCAGATAATATCCTGAAACCGATCCTTCATCAGACAAAAAATACCCGACTGAATATTGATAGGATGTATTGCATACTTTGACTTCGAATTCGATAAATACTCCAATCGAATCAATCCACTATTTTTAAAGCCGATGAAGAAATCATTTTTGTGTTTAATGATAGAGGAAACTTCTCCCCGGTGATGTATTTCTTCTTCTAAGTCTGCCACATAATACATCCTGCGATTACGCAGTTCACATTCATAAAGCGAATAAGTATTATCTATAAAATAAAGCATTCCATCCTCCACAAACGCCCATAATATAGGCTCAGGATGATTAAAATAGTTGCAAGGTATTAAGGAAACCTGATCTCCATTTTTCTCTATCATATAACTCCGGTTATCATTGCCCGAAGAGAACACCCAAAGAATACCGGAGCTATCAATTTTCAACTGTTGAACCTTCTCAAAATCAATCTTCTCAACATTAAGCCTCTGAAAATCTTTGGCTCCCGGATAATAATAGTAGATATAGCCGTCATCTTTAATAATAAAATAATCACCATCCGGACTTTTATCCATAAAGTTAATGTCCTTGAACTGTTTAAAACTCTGTATCGTTTGATGACGGATGTCAAAACGGTCCAGACCATAATTTGTCTGTATCCACATTACATCTTCTTCGCCTTCCATCACTCTATCTATCAGATTGCCGGAAAGACGATTATTTAAGTTAGCAGATTTATATAATCCCAGATAATTACCATCATAAACGTTCAATCCATCACAAGAACCGATCCATATCACTCCATGGCTATCTTGACACATAGAAAGAATGGCACTGTTAGACAATCCGTTCTTACTTGAGAATTGTCGTAACGTATATGAAGCATCTGCCTTCGGAGTGATCAAAAGGAGAGAAATAATTAGCAATAAAGTACTATTTAAAGAAAATCTCTTTTTTATCCTATAGTTGTGTTTCTTCATGAAGTGGTTTCCTAATTTTAAAACGTGATGTCCAATTTGTCGGAAAGATATGTAAAATAAGGAAAAGCTCCAAAGCCTATGCAGAAAAATCACCTGTAATGTCTCCTTTTTAATTGAATAGAAGTACGTATTTAGGACATTTATATATATTCTGACGCCATTTAAGCAACAATAGACATAAATGTCACAGGTTCGTATATGTTTTTATATCAATTTGCGAT
>NZ_BAKK01000082.1 GCF_000614145.1 Bacteroides faecichinchillae JCM 17102
TACCAGTCAGCAGCAGAAGTTAGTGGTAAAGATTCTATTGCCATAGTAACAGGTAGGGATAGTAAAGCAAAAGGATCTATAGGCTGTTGGATAGTCCTGACAGAAAGAGGTGAATGGAATGGCAATACATATCCTATCAAGGGTGTAAAAGCAGTTAAGGTAGATGGTAAAGTAATAAAACCAAATACTTTCTATAAACTATATAATGGAAAAATTATCTCGTGTGAATGATTGAATCCCGGATTGCTTTGATCAGCTTTCCGGGAACTATTTTATTAACCCTTTAATAATAACAATTATGAGTGAAAACGAATTATCTCTTAGAACCGATTCTGCATTTGAAATTCAGACAGCAGATTTAAGTACCGATCTTCCTTCTTTGGACGATGCAAAAGAACTTCCGATAGATTTATGTGGAAATTATTGGACTCCAAAGCATGTAGGAGAGTTCAAGAAAATGTTTTTTGTGGATATAAAGCCTCAAAAAGTATTAAGTGCGACTAATCCTGATGAATTGATAGATCTGGAATGTGCTACTTTCCTAGAGAAGTTAGGAAACGGGACAGTTCAGACAGTAACAAATGGTTCTCGGAGGTTGGTTGGTATTCTTGAGCAATATATTGCGAACGGTTCACTTAAAAGTGGGACAGCTCTTAAAATTACCTATATGGGTAAACGTGATAATAAAACAAATAGATACCAATCTGATAACTGGTCTGTACGTCCCCTTCGTATTAACTTATCTGTAGTCGGATGATAGATTATTATGATTTAGATAATTGTGCAGAAGGTGAAGAACTTAATCCTTTTGCCTATAATCCGGAAGAATATCCGACTAAAGAAGAAATGTTAGATTTCATTTCTTTGAATTGCAATAAACCACCTATCAACATTGATCTAAAAGAATTAAGTGTTAATGGAATGGTTAAGCGTGATCCGATGGAAATGTATTTGCAAAGTAAGTACATATCTTCTTCTAATCTGAAAAACGCTCTTAAAACTCCACGTTCATTTTATTACGATTATGAAAGGGTATTTGAAGAGAAAGAAAGGCCTTGCTTTCAGTTAGGTACGTTTGCTCACATGGCATTTTTAGAACCTAGATTATTTGATCTGGTTAAAGTAGAACCAAAATACAACCAATCTTCAAAAGATGGAGTACTTTGTATGATAGATTTTTATAATGATCTATTGTCAAGTGATAATAACTATGTGCCGGATGTGGACGAAGAAATTCCCTCTGTTAATTGGAATTTCAATGCTTTGAAAGATTTTAGGGATAATAAGAAACAACAGTGTATTGATATTGGGTATTCGTTTATCTCTGAGGAAATGAGTATGATCATTGAAGCATTGAAAAAAAACTATTACTGGTATGGTGGCGGTATCATTCCCCAGCTTCTAAAAGGAGCTTTTTCAGAAACTTCTTTTTATGGCAAGGACGAAGAAACCGGGCTTAATGTAAGAGTTCGACCGGATTATTTCAATGTTGAGGAAAACATTGGCGTGAATGCTGTGATTTCCTTCAAGACCACACGAGCCGATGACCTCGGTAAGTTCTACTATGATTGCGCTAAACTCAAATATGAGCTTTCAGAAGGTATGTATCAGGAAGTAATGAGCAGCATTACAGGTAGAAACTTCAATGTAACTATTATGATAATGTTGCAGACGGTTGCACCTTACGATGTAGCAGTCTTATTCTGGTCTCCTGATGATTTGGCAAATGGTAAATATAAGTATCACTATTCTCTTTCAATCGTAAAGGATTGCTTTGATAATCATAGTATTTTTCCCGGATATGACGCTATGGCAGAAGAAGGATCTAGGGGTATAATTGATATGCATCTCCCGGAATGGAGTCAAAAGTTACTTCACCCAGTTGCAATAGATGATTAAAATAAAATGGATCAAATTGCACAATTACCAATAGCAGTACAATGTACTGTTATTATTTGCGGTACAATTATTTGTATAGCTGTTTTAGTATATTTTTATAAGTTATTTAATTCTTAAAAATAAGAAACAATGATTGATTTAAAAGACTATGTACCGGAAGTGATTCAATTCAAACTTCCAACTACTGTTAATTTTCCAGAGGTGATTTTTCCTGATTCCGTCTGCATGGACGATGTAAAGAAGAAACTAGCTGAACACTTCGTTACCATTCAGGAAAAAGATGTTATTGCAAACAGAATAATGGATGATTACGAAATTTCCACTGTTAGGGCTAATTATGGTGAGATTGCAGAAGAACAAATGCCGGAACTGGAAGCACAGTTAGAAAGCTTGAAATCTGAGTTCAATGCAGCTAAGAAAGAGTTTGAAGCGAAGATATCTTCATTGCATACTCAGTTTAAAGATCTTGTAAATTTAGCTAAGAAAGGGATTAAAGACTATCCTCTGAATATGGTTGATACTTTCCGTATCCCTGTCATGGGATACTACTTGTATTATTCATGGGTAAATGATGCGTTCCGTTTAGCATTAGTTCAGGAAATTCCGAAGCATGAATATAACGATTTGTTCAACTCAGGAGAAAAGAACCAAGAAGCATTCAAAGAATTAGGTTATGAACTTCCAAAGGTTGATTTCAGAGATACACGTAAGAATGTACGTGTTTTTGGAGAAGGAGAAAATACTATGGAGGTATGGGAAGAGGATGATATGGATGTTTGGTTAGAGGAATGGACTGAGGACTATACCGATGATGATACAGGTGAAGTAGTACCTATTAAACGCCATGAATGGCATAGAGTACCAATTTCGGATAGCCCTTGGAGAAAGGAGGAAGATAATGACGAGACTAGCACACAAGAAGGGGAGACCGTCGAAGTATCGGCAGAGTCTGAGGAATAATCCCTATTTGGAAGAAGTAAAGCGTAAGGTCCGTATCCGGGATGGTCATAAGTGCCAAGTATGTGGTAAAACATACAATTTGGAGATTCACCACAAGGTTTATGAGGTTGCTGGATATTCCATTGTCGGACATGAATTAGAGTTCTTGTATTGTCTTGAAACTCTATGCGAAGATTGCCACAGAGTTAAACATGGTAGATAAATTATCCCGGTGTCCGTTGGTTCGGTATCCGGGAACTATTATTTAAACGTTATTCTTATGAAACAGATAAGTAACAAACAAGCCAAACGAAACAGGGAGATTTCAAAGATTAAACAGTCTCTTTCTCCTTATTGCGCAATATGTGGTAAACCTGCCGTAGATGCAGCGCATTTAGTTCCTAAGAGCATGTATCCAGAACATTATACCAATCCTCAGAACATCGTAGGATTGTGTCGAGAATGCCATAATAGGTACGATAATAATTTAGCCTTTAGACGAAAGCAAAAGAGGCTTATAGAGCGTGTAAAGTCATTTGATGAATGTGCAGCTAACAGATATTTCCGTTTATGAATAGTTATCAGTTAGTTTCAAAACTTCGTAAGGTTCGTGATGATACTTACCTTACAACAGCCGCTCAAGCTTTATATCACGAGCTTGTAGCTATCTGTAATGAAATGAAGTGGAAAGATGTGTTTTTTGCTCGTAGTAGTGTTCTTTGCTCCAATTTGGATATGTCTGATAACACCTTACGTAAATCAAGGAGTAGCCTAGCTGCTTCCGGTCTTATATATTTTGAAACAAGCAAAGATAAGCGTATAGGTTGCTATTACTCATTCGTTAAGAAATTAAGTAATGACATTGCATCATCCTCAGAATCATCCGCAAATTTTGAGGATGAAACCGGAATTCCACCTATTATAGATAATATAAACATAAAACAGGGAGAAACTCACGCACGTGCGTGCGAGAGTACCCCACCCCCAAAGCCTAAACGTTCTAGGAAAAAAGAAGGAGATTCTAAGCCTTTAGTTTACCCCTTCAATTCGATTGCTTTTATGTCTGCTTGGGAAGCACTCCGGCAAACACCTAAATGGAAGAAGAAACTTAATTATGCGCTTCAACTTTCATTAAACAAACTTGGGCATTTTGAAGAAGAGTTTGCCATTCGGCAGATTGAAAGAGCAATTGAATCAGATTGGACCGGAGTAGTTTTTACGGGAACTGAACGAGATTATCAAGACTGGTTAAAACAAAAATATGGAAACAATCAGAACAATAAGGGAGGTAATTCCAGTAATGGAACTAAGCCCGCAGGAATCAAATCAATATCATTCGGTTAAATTCCATGCTAAAGGTAATGAAATTGCTTGGAATGAGAACCAGATAGAATATTTCTGGAAAAAAGAGTTTATAAACTCAATGAAGGAGGTAGAACCGAGATTTACCATTGACGAACGTAACAAGGTCCTGTTATCCGAGTTGTATAATTACGTTTGGGAAAGAAGTAAATTACTTGATTCTTCTAAAGGACTTCTTTTATGGGGTCCTCTTGGAGTTGGAAAGTCTGTTTTGATAAAAGGATTACAGCGATATCTAGGAAAGATAAACCGTTTCCGATATGGATGTAATAACGATAAAATAGGCTTTAAGTTTACCAGTGCTGTAGAAATATCTCTCCTGTATGCAGAGAAAGGAATGAATGGTATCTCTCAATTTACCGACAGAGAATGTATGTGTAATTTGGCTATTGATGAGCTAGGACGTGAACCTAGCGACTCAAAGCACTATGGTACTGGAATAAATGTTGTACAAACTATCCTCCAACTTCGATATGAAGTAAGAAGGGATTTTGTTACTCATGTTACAACCAATATCGAACCTAACGTAGCATTTGGAAACAAATACGGTGATTATATCGCTGATAGGGTGAAAGAAATGTTTAACGTAGTTGAGATAAAGGGCGATAGTAGAAGGTAAAGTTTAAATCATAACAATAAAGAAATGAGTAAAACAAAGAGAAAAGAAAAGCAGACTAATAAAAGCCTGCTTAATATATGGTTATTAGAATTATCAGAGGTGGGGATTCGAACCCCACAAACTTCGCCAAGGCGCTGCTTACACCCTTTTAGCTTCAATGGTTGGTATTCCTCACTCGGACTCCGGAGAGAAGCGAGCGTATAGAGACCGAAGCCTCTAAAATCCAATTTAGTTTTTGATAAACGGATTTTTTATTGGATTCAACGGTGCAAATTTAATTAAAAAAAATAATAAGCCAATGATAATAGCATGGTTTTCTTGCGGTGTAACATCCGCAGTAGCTTGTAAAATAGCGTTGAGTTTGTACGAAGATGTACAACTCTACTATATTGAAACAGGTTCTGGACATCCCGATAATGCAAGATTTTTGGCAGATTGCGAAAAATGGTACGGCCAGCCAATACATACTATTCGCAACGATAAGTATCTTAATGTAAAAGATGTGCTGCTTAAAAAACGATACATCAATGGACCTACTGGTGCTGCCTGTACATTCGAATTGAAGAAACAGGTTCGTTATAAGTTGGAAAAGGAGCTTGGTGCTTGGGACGGTCAAGTTTGGGGATTCGATTATGAACCAAAAGAGATTAACCGAGCTATCCGATTAAAGCAGCAGTACCCAGACACAAAACCACTGTTCCCGCTCATTGAAAAGCAGATTACGAAGCCGGATGCCATGGGGATGCTTTGGAAAGCCAATATTGAAATCCCTGCTATGTACAAGATGGGCTACAATAACAACAACTGCATCGGTTGCGTGAAAGGTGGTATGGGATACTGGAATAAAATCCGGAAGGAGTTCCCAGAAGTGTTTGCTCAAATGGCGCAGATTGAGCGTGATGTTGGAGCTACCTGTCTGAAAGATAAAGATGGGCGTATCTTCTTGGATGAACTACCGACATGGCGGGGCGACCCAGTGGAAGAGATTATACCGGATTGCTCGCTTATCTGCCAAATTGAATTTCAAGAGATCATCGACAGGCAGGTAGAACGAGTTTTGAAAGAAGAAATTAGTATTAACGATGTAGCCTAATTAGGCTCAAAACAAGAAAAAAAAAGAACAAGCATATGATGAAATTTATATAAGAAATATTACCTTTGTGTTTGTAATTAGCTCCTTATACAGTCTTTTGACTTATATGGTAGAAATATGATATACTATGGAATAAATTCTAATAAACACTATAAGTATGCTTAATTTTAATTTATATACAATTGATTGGACTGCGATAGGCTCAATGGCAACTACAATTGCTGTGATAAGTGCATTTATATCTATAAGTGTGTCTAATAAACAAAATAGAAAGAATCGTAAACTTCAAATATTATTAATTCGTAAAGAGCAAGAACAAAAAAGGCTTGACGAAATGGTGAGTAATATTTTAGAAATAAATCATTCTATAAAGCCAATTGATATTCTAGACTTTTCTTCAAAATGGATAGATAAAACATTTACAACAGAAGATAGGTGTAAAATTGATCATATAGCAGAACAGGATCAATTGAATAATATTCGGTTAAATATCCAGCTAATAAAACTTAAAAACTATCCTGCTGCTAAATTATTATTAGATCGCTTAAATATAATAAGAAATATTTATGGATCATGGGCGAGCAATATCAATGCGTTACATGTATTTTTAAATCCTGACAGTGAACTTCCGGCAGAACAACGAGATGTGGTTATCACAAATATAGTAGATCAAATGGTAGAAATGTGTAAAAAAACAGACTCTCAATATGTATTAGTAATAGATGATATATATAAGAATAGAACTAATATAGTAGATATAGCTAGGGATATAATGAATATTTTTGAATCAGAAATGTCACATCAAATACAAGCTCATAAATTGGATTTCGAAAAAGAATTATATGACTTTGTTAAGAAAGAGCAAGAAAGGATTGATTGCATTGTTGAGTTGTAATTTGTTTTCAAATTTGTACCTTTACATCGTTGGAAACAATTAGTCTTTGGTTGTTTGTGATTTGCTTTCAAATAGCTCCTACAGTGGTAGGGGCTTTTTTATTATTCTCAATTCTAAAAACAAAATCAAATTATTTATGGTAGGAGACATTCGTATAAAACGCAGGAAAGATAAGTATTGCGTTATGGTAGAACAGGGTGACGGTAGATATTTCACCATTGATGGAGGTAAGTGTGATTCTAAAGAAGAAGCACGTACAGTAAAGAGATCGTATCAAATGGTAAGAAATGCAGTGAATAAATTTAATAGTAAAGAATTGAAATTATCTATTCCTGTACAGGATAAAGATAATAAAATAAATCGGGAGGACTAGCCAACTCAAAAAACTTAGTACTCCCGATTCTTTTATACGATTATGAGGCAAATATACTATTTACTTTTAAATAATCGTATATGATCAATAGAAAAAACAATTATACGGATTCCGGTACATGGGTAAGTGCACGTGAAATAGGTATAATGCTTAATGTTCATACGTTCGTAGTATATTCTTATCTAAGGAAGATCGGTATTAAATGTATAAAGGATCGAAGTGGGAATGGATATATTGACGGTCTATTTATAACGAAGCATTTCGAAGAGCTAAAAGAATTTGTGAAAAGTTTAAAGAATGGTAGAAAGACTCAGGAACCTATTAAGTTGATTGCTTTCATAGATCAGGAAGTCGGAAGCCAAAATGATTGGGATAGTAAGTAGAGGGATGGACTAAAAAAGAATTATACGTTTCCTATCTGGAAGAGGTTTCATGTTGGAAGCTACTTAATCAAATATATCGTATCAGTCATTATCCTAACGGGAAAAAAACTCTATTCAAGTGGGATAGAAGTACAAAAGTGTGGCGATACGTAGAAGAAGCACGTAGCATAAAAGATTCGGCTTCATGGTTATATGATATTTCTATTAAGTACAAGCTATGTAATACATCCTACGATATTGATGTATTTTGACCTTGTAGTAAGAGAGTGATAAGATACATTTGCTCATTGATAATCATCTTCAAAAAGACTTATTTATGCGCACGTATGATCCACAAGAAGGCACAGAATTATGGGACTTATATACTAAGCGTGTTGGTACTCCGCCGATTTTTACTAAACCGTCTGAGTTTCAACAGGCTTTTAACGATTATGTCGAATGGTCACGCAATCACCCTATCTTATGTAAGGAATATGTAAAGAGTGGTCCACGTGCTGGTGAACCCTATGAAGTTGAGAGGAAGAATTTGATTACGGAAGCCGGATTCTGTTTCTTCATTGGAGCTAACAGTAATTATATACAGGATCGTGCAAACGCATTTACTAAGGATTGGGAGGAAGAAAAAGACGAAATAGCTTTAGGATTTCTTAAAGTAGTTAATGACATACGTAAGTTTATTGCAGAAGATATGGATCGTGGGGCTGTATCAGGGCAATATGATGCAATGTATGTTGCTAGGCTTAGAGGGCTAAGAGATCAAAGGGATGTTACTACAGCAGGTGAAAAGATACAAGGCGGATTATCTGTTTCTGTATTGAATCATGAAACTGTAAATAATATACAGAAGTTGAAAACCTTGAAGAGAAAGCCGAAATGAAAACAACTAAGGTATTCGATAAGCTGATCGATGCGTTCGTTAATCCTGCTATAAGGGGAATCGGATCGAAGGGCGGTACCAGATCTTCAAAAACGTGGTCTGCTTTGCAACTTTTGTATCTTGTTGCTTATCAATCTGAT
>NZ_BAKK01000081.1 GCF_000614145.1 Bacteroides faecichinchillae JCM 17102
ATAATCAGCTTTGTACAGATGACTTTGCAGGTCATTGGGCGCATAATGCGAACTTGTCAATAAAAGCCATCATGGGTGTTGCCGGATATAGTGAGATGGCGCGTCTACTTGGCTTGGATGATGTTGCAAATAAATATGTTACCATTGCAAAGAATATGGCGGTGAAATGGGAAGAAATGGCAAATGAAGGTGATCATTATCGCCTGGCTTTTGACCGTAAAGATACTTGGAGTCAAAAATATAATATAGTTTGGGACAAGATGTGGAACCTGAATCTCTTTCCCAATAACGTGATCGAAAAAGAAATCAAGTATTATCAGACCAAGCAGAATCCCTATGGCTTACCTCTGGATTCGCGCAAAGAGTACACTAAATCGGACTGGATTATGTGGACGGCAGCAATGGCACCCGACCAGAATACATTCAAGAAGTTTATAGATCCTCTTTATAAATACATTAATGAAACAAAAACTCGTGTACCTATCAGTGATTGGCATCATACGGACAGTGGTGAATGGGTAGGTTTCAAAGCCCGTTCGGTAATAGGAGGATACTGGATGCAGGTACTAATGAACAAAGTTCGTTGAGATATTTAATTTACAATACACTTATTATTAACTAAAATGAAAAACATGAAATGTAAAATGAAAAAAGTATTGAAGGAATGGCAGTGGGCACTACTGGCATTATTCACGATTTGCATTTGCAGCTGTAAAGATGATGATGACAATGCAAATGTGGTAGCTTTTGATCCTTCGAAACCCGTGTTGATCTCTGATTTTACACCCAAGAAAGGTGGAACTGGGCAACGTCTGGTTATCTACGGAGAAAATTTTGGAGTAGATAAGTCGTTGGTCAATGTTATGATCGGCGGGAAAAAAGCTACTATTATTAATGTTAATAACAATAGTATTTATTGTTTAGTCCCATCACAAGCTTATGACGGTGACATTAAAGTGATAGTCGGAGAAGAAGAGAACCAAGTGACTGGTATATCGGAAAGTATCTTTGAATATGAGAAAAAGATGGTAGTAGGTACATTATGCGGCTATCGTAATGAATATGATAATCAGGGCTGGAAAGATGGTTCATTTGACATCTGTTGCGGGTTTCGTAATGATGGATGTTTGAAGTTTGATCCGTTGTATCCTGATCATCTGTACGTTGTATATGACGGTGCTGATATTCAATTGTTGGATTTGAAGAATCGAATGCTTTCTACTCCGTTAAATCGTTCATCATTTGGTGATAGACGTTTACGTTCGCTTGACTTCACAAATGATGGACAATATATGGTTGTAGCAGTCGATTTTGACGGTTGGGGTACTGGAATTAGTCCAAGTGTATATTTCGTGAAGCGCAATGAAGATGGTTCATTTACGAATAATAGTAGTATTCAGTTAATTGCTTCTTATAAACAATGTAATGGTGCTGCTCTTCATCCGATAAATAATAACGAACTATACTTTAATAGTTATGAGCGTGGACAGGTATTCCGTATGGATGTATCTAAATACTTTGAAACAATTAATAATGGTGGTAATTGGAATCCTGACAGAGATGGTGGAAATTATGATGAATTATTTACAATTCAGGACACTGGCTGGGAATTCCAAATTAACATACATCCTAGTGGTAATTATGCCTATATTGTGGTAATTAATCAACATTACATTTTGCGTACAGACTACAATTGGGAAAAGAAACGTTTTGCTCCTGCTTACGTTGTTGCTGGACAGGCACGTTCTGCAGCATGGGAAGATGCTGCCGGAGTAAGTGCTAGATTAAATCGGCCATATCAGGGAGTGTTTGTTAAGAATCAAGAGTATGTAGATGAAGGTAGAGAAGATGTGTATGATTTCTATTTTTGCGATAATAAAAACCACTGTATTCGTAAGCTATCTCCAGAAGGTATAGTAAGTACTTATGCTGGACGTGGAAATACTACTTCTGTTGTTGATAATAATGTTTGGGGGACCGAGGATGGTGATTTACGTGAAGTTGCTCGTTTCCGTGATCCAAGTGGTATAGCTTATGATGAGAGGGACAATGTATTCTATATTTTGGATGTTGTAGGTCGTAAGATACGTACAATATCAATGGAAGGAGAAACGGGAACATCGGTAGATCTGGAATCAGGTAATTTTAATTAATCAAAATCTAACGAATAAACACGTATTTATATGAAAAAGTATTTAATCATGTTTGTTGTGTTACTATGCATACCATTAACTATGTTAGCACAGCAAACTGTAACTGTGAGTGGTACAGTTACCGACACGAAAGGAGTACCTATGATCGGTGTCAATGTTTCTGTGAAAGACGTTGCAGGTCTAGGTGCTATCACTGACTTAGATGGACATTATCATCTTAAGATGGAGCCTTATCATAAATTAGCTTTTACTTATATTGGTTATGAAACTGTTGAAGTTTTAGTAAAGGATAAATATACTATTAATGTAGAGATGAAGGAGGCCGCTGCAAGT
The DNA here is from genome assembly GCF_000614145.1 of Bacteroides faecichinchillae JCM 17102. Lineage (GTDB taxonomy): Bacteria > Bacteroidota > Bacteroidia > Bacteroidales > Bacteroidaceae > Bacteroides > Bacteroides faecichinchillae. The sequence continues at coordinate 2,487 of NZ_BAKK01000081.1, forward strand.
GCATTAGATGAAGTGGTGGTTACAGGTATGGGAGCACAGAAAAAACTGACCGTAACCGGTGCAGTAACCAATGTGAAAGTGGAAGATTTGAAACGGTTCCCGACTTCTAATTTATCTAATGCATTAGCTGGTAATGTACCGGGAATCATCGCAATGCAGAATTCAGGGCAACCTGGTAAAAACACTTCTGAATTCTGGATTCGTGGTATCTCTACTTTTGGAGCGAGTAACAGTGCATATATTTTGGTTGATGGATTTGAACGTAATAATTTGGATGAGATTAATATTGAAGATATTGAATCATTTACCGTATTAAAGGATGCTTCTGCTACTGCTATTTATGGTTCTAAAGGTGCTAATGGCGTAGTATTGATTACTACAAAACATGGTAAAGCTGGTAAGGTAAATATTAATGCTAAGGTAGAAACTTCGTATAATACACGTACTATTACTCCAGAGTTTGTAGATGGAAATACATATGCTAATTTAATGAATGAAGCTTGTGTTACTCGTAATAAAGGTTTTGTCTTTAGACCGGAAGAACTGGAAATTATACGTTTAGGCTTAGATCCTGATTTATATCCGAATGTAGATTGGATGGATGTATTGTTGAAAGATGGTGCTTGGAGTTATCGTGCCAACTTGAATTTAAGCGGTGGTGGTTCTACAGCTCGTTACTTTGTTTCCGCTAGTTATGTGGAAGATGAAGGTATGTACAAAACCGATGATACTTTGAAAAAAGATTATGATACGAATGCTAACTATAAGCGTTGGAATTATCGTATGAATGTTGATATTGATATAACCAAAACGACTCTTTTAAAAGTAGGAGTATCAGGTTCTTTAGCTAAACGTAATAGCCTGGATTGGGTGATAATGATGTATGGGGAGAACTTTTTGGATATAATGCTCTTAGTACTCCAGTACTTTACTCCAATGGACGTATTCCAGCTTTAGGTACAGGAAATAAAACCAATCCATGGGTATCTGCTACACAAACTGGTTATAATGAAAATTGGGATAATAATATTCAAACCAATGTTACATTAGAACAGAACTTTGATTTTATAACCAAAGGATTACGTTTTGTCGGACGTTTTGGATATGATACTAATAATAGCAACTGGATTAATCGTCATCGTTGGCCAGACCAATGGAAAGCATTGAGCCGTAATCCTCAGAATGGAGAAATTGTTTGGGATCATGTATCCGGTCCAAGTGATATGTTTCAAGATAGTGGTTCGGGAGGAGATCGTCGCGAGTTTTTAGATTTATTATTAAGTTGGGATCGTGGTTTTAAAGATCATCATCTAGGTGCTACTGTAAGATATACACAAGATTCTAAAAAGCAGACAGTAAATATCGGTACTGATATTAAAAATGGTGTAGCACGACGAAATCAGGGGTTAGCCGGACGCGTTACATACAATTGGAATTACCGTTATTTCTTTGATTTTAATTTCGGTTATACAGGTTCTGAGAACTTTGCAACAGGACATCAATACGGATTCTTTCCTGCTTTTTCTGCAGCGTGGAATATCGCTGAAGAACCTATTATCAAGAATAATCTAAAGTGGATGAATATGTTCAAAGTTCGTTACTCACATGGTAAAGTTGGTAATGACAATATGAATGATAGATTCCCATATTTGTATACCATTCAGGATTGGTATAGAGATGGGGATAATAATAGAGATCTTGCGGGTTATAACTGGGGAACAGCAGCATATTCTAATTATTATAAAGGTATACATTATTCGCAGGTAGCTTCTCCATATATTACATGGGAAGTTGCCACCAAAGATGACCTTGGAATAGATTTATCATTATTCAATGATAAATTCTCTGCTACGATAGATTATTTCTATGAAAAACGTACTGGTATTTATATGACACGTCAATTTCTGCCGCTCATTACAGGATTGGAAAGTCAACCTAGAGCTAATGTAGGTGCAGTTCGTTCCAGAGGTTTTGATGGACACTTTTCATTAAAAGAGAAAATTGGAAATGTCGATATGACAATTCGTGGTAATATGACCTATAGTAAAAATGAAGTATTAGATAGGGATGAGGAAAATAAGGTTTATCCTTATCAATATGAACGTGGTTATCGTGTGGATCAAGAAAAGGGTCTTATTGCATTAGGATTGTTTAAAGATTATGATGATATCCGTAACAGTCCGAAACAAACTGAGTGGGGAGTAGTACAACCTGGTGATATCAAATATAAAGATGTCAATGGTGATGGTGTTATTAATGATGGTGACCGAGTTGCTATCGGTGCGACAAGACGACCTAATTTGGTTTATGGTATTGGTGCTTCTGTTGCATGGAATGGGTTTGATTTTAATGTTCATTTCCAAGGTGCTGGTAAATCAACTTTCCCTATTTATGGCAAGTGTGTATTTGCATTTAGAGAAAATGACTGGGGCAATATCATGAAAGGTATGCTTGAAGATCGTTGGGTAGATTCAGAAACTGCAGAAAAACTTGGTATCCAGGCGAATGAAAATCCGAATGCTCCTTATCCACGCTTAACATATGGTGTAAATGGGAACAATGAGCAGGGGTCTACTTTTTGGTTACGTAACGGACGCTATGTACGCTTGAAAAATGTAGATATAGGTTATACTCTTCCGAAAAATATAACCAATAAACTTCATTTTAATAACATTCGTATATTCGTTGCAGGATCTAATTTAATTACTTGGTCAAGTTTCAAATTGTGGGATCCAGAATCAACTCAGCCACGTGGTGAAGAATATCCGTTGACTAAATCAATTACAATGGGTTTAACAGTTAATTTATAAAATAATACGAAATTATGATAAAGAAACTATTTATATTACTGCTGGCCATCTTTAGTGCAGGTGTGTTTTCATCCTGCAATGACTATTTGGAGTCAGACAAGTATTTCAAAGACCGTACTACTATTGAAGCGGTTTTTACAGATAGAGATCGTACAGAGCAGTGGCTTGCTTATGCATATTCTTTTTTGAAGAATCAATGTGCTGATGTAGTAAGTAAAGATGCAGGTACAAGTAGTCATTGCTTTGCCGACGACATGTACTATGGGGACCGTGATATTGCATATGATCCTAAAGAAGGCAGTCAGCTTTCTTATAATAAATTCAAATTGGGAGAGTATAATGAGAATGAGTTTAATGAGGTTTGGCCTCGTTGTTATAAAGGAATCTACCAAGCTTCTGTCTTCATCCATAACATTGATATGAACCCAACCATGACTCCGGAGGAAAGATTGGATTATAAAGGACAAGCCCGCTTTGTTCGTGCTTATTTTTACTGGTTGTTACTTCGTAAATATGGTCCAATACCTTTGATGCCGGATGAAGGAGTGGACTATACTCAAAGTTATGACCAAATTGCCACTCCTCGTAGTTCTTACGAAGAGGTTGCTGACTTCATTAGTGCTGAAATGGTACAAGCAGCCAAAGAGTTACAATATTTAAAACGTATGGATAACGAGAATATTGCTCGTCCAACTAAGGGAGCAGCTTTAGCTACTCGTGCTTATGCTTTGATTTTTGCAGCAAGTCCTTTGGCTAATGGTAACAATGATGAGTTTGCGCAAGCATTAGTGGATGATCAGGGACGTCGTCTCCTATCTCCTGAATACAATGAAGAAAAATGGGCAAAAGCAGCTGCAGCTTGTAAGGATGTGATGGAATTGGGAGTGTATGAACTTTATCATGCTTCATTCTCAAGTTCTGATAATGGACCTCAAGATCGTCCGACCATTGTTCCACCTTCTGATAATAACTTCTCTACTAAAATCTGGCCAAATGGATGGAAAGATATTGACCCTTTCAAGTCTTATCGTAACTTGTTTAGTGGTGATGTATCTGCTGTAGATAATCCTGAGTTAATATTTTCTCGTATTAATAATACAACTGATGGGGATTATGCAATTGAAGCATTGGTATTACATCAGATGCCGCGAGATTTTGGTGGATGGAATACACATGGTTTAACACAGAAGATGTGTGATGCTTATTATATGAACAATGGTTCTGATTGCCCAGGAAAGGACAAGGAAATCGGACGCGGTGACGGTTCTCAGCGTTTGACAGGTTTTACTACAAAAGAAGATGTTGAGAAAGGACTTTATAAGCCACTAAGCGAAAATGTTTCTTTGCAATATGCAAATCGTGAACCTCGTTTCTATGCTTCGGTAGCATATAATGGGGCTGTTTGGAATTATATGAGTCGTACAGAACCAAATGATCGTAATCGGCAGACTTTCTACTATCGTGGTTTAGGGAATGGTTTTATGAACTCGCCTTTCCATTTGCGTACAGGTATTGGCATTATGAAATTTGTTAATCCTGAGGATTCTCCAGGTAATATCAGGAAAAAACCAGAACCGGCAATTCGTTATGCTGATATTTTATTACTTTATGCAGAAGCTTTAAATGAATTAGATGGCACCTATAATATTCCTTCTTGGATGAATCGATGACTTATACAATTAGTCGTAATAAAGAAGAAATGCAGAAGGGTATTCATCCTGTACGTATTCGTGCCGGTCTTCCTGATTATACAGAAACTCAATATGCAAATAAAGACGAATTACGTAAAGCATTGAAACGTGAACGTATGATTGAATTAATGGGCGAAGGCAAACGTTACTATGATCTCCGTCGTTGGAAAGATGCACCAGTTGAAGAAGCATTACAAATATATGGCTGTAACGTGGTAATGGATGAAACACATCGAAATGAGTTTCATGTACCAATTGCTATTTATAATCTGCCTTCTACATTTTCTCCGAAGATGTATTTCTGGCCAATCAGACATGATGAGCTGAAACATAATAAACGCCTGACACAGAATCCTGGATGGACTATGTATGATTAACTTGTAATATAAATGAATATATGAACAAAATATATACTTTAGTAACCCTAGTAGCTCTGATTGTACTAGGAACTTCATGTAATGATGAATGGAAAGATGAACAATATGAACAATACGTTTCTTTTCGTTCCCCATTAGACAGTAAAGGAGTAACAGAGGTTTATGTCCCATATAGTCGTAAGAATGCCGATGGTAGCTATACGGAAGGAAAATCGAACTATGAATTGCCGGTAATCGTTAGTGGATCGAATACTAATCAACAGAATATAACAGTTCACGTTGCACATGATCCTGATACACTGGAAACATTAAATATCGCTCGTTTTCAAGAGCGTTATGATTTATGGTATCATGATTTGGAAGATGAACATCCAGAATACGCATCTTTCCCAGAAAACATAGAGATTAAAGCCGGAGAAGATGTTAGTTTGTTAAATATTGATTTTGATTTTAGAGGAATTGATATGTCAAAGAAGTGGGTGCTTCCATTAAAGATTGTTGATGACTCTTCTTATGGCTATCAATCACATCCACGTAAAAATTATAGTAAAGCTATTTTGAGAATATTACCATTCAATAATTATTCTGGAGTTTATTCTGGAGTAGCATTACTGAATTACATTAAGGGTGATGAAGGAAATGGCTCTATTATGGCAAATGATATTACTGGATATGTTGTAGACGAAAATACGATATTCTTTTATGCTGGTATAATTAATGAAGACCGTACAGATCGTGCTAACTACAAGATTTTTGCAGAGTTCTCTGGTGGTGAGACTGGAGGTATTGTTAATTTTTATGCAGAGAATGACGAGATACACTTTGTGAATAACAAAGAAGCTTCTTATCGTATAATTGAGGATATGGACGCAACTCGTCCATATTTGAAGCGTCGTTATGTAATCATTAATAATATTGATTATGAATATACAGACTATACTTCGGTGCCAGGAACTGGTATTACATATACAGTAAGAGGTTCATTAACACTTGAACGTCATATCAATACTCAGATACCGGATGAAGATCAAGCAATTGAATGGTGATAATATCAAGTAAATAGAATAGAATGGGGAAGGGTAACTTTATACCTAGAAGTTTCCTTCCCTTTTTTGGTTATCCGTCTCATTAGATATCCACTAATAAGATAGCAGAGGCATCAAAATAAATACGTTTTCTCACAGTTAGTAGCATACCTTGATAGAAATAAATTTGATTGCATCGTGGCGAAGTATGATGAAAACAAATATATGAAGCATGTCACATGTTACAATTAACTAATTGTAAACCTAACAACCTACACCTGAGTTTATAACCGATAACTAAGCGTTTCTCCTTTTGTCTTCCGACAGAATGTTGACGAGAATTTATTGAAAAACTCCATTATCATCTTGTCTATTATTTCCCAAAAGTTTCAATTGATCACATCTCTAATGATCGGTTAAGATTTTATAATTACTCTTCATCCGGTGAAAGAATAAACTTCCTTGAAGTTATAAACTCTCTCTTATTGTTTGATTCTTTGTTCATACGATGATATCTTATTTTTCAGTAAAATAAAAACGAAAATGTGACTTAATTCACTCATACAAATATCACCCGTTAATCTTACCAATTGAACATGTTTAGAAATATCAACATATAGCTTTATTCTAGTCTATTATTTTTTTCATCTATGTATAAATTTCATTCTCTCTATTTATTGGTTAATATTAAATAAACTTTTATCCTTGTTGTTCCCATTATTGTACTTAGTCTGTAATGGACCAATCAACCTACTCATATAGTTTTAGTACACACTTTACCTCTGATAAACAGTTAAGTTAAGTAGTAAAAGTTGGTTTCTTTTATTCAACAAAATATCTCCTTGATTTATCAAGATAATCCATCTATTAGAACACGAGAATAACATAGATATAATTTATCTAATTGAAAAACAATTGATTACAAGTGTATTGTGC
>NZ_BAKK01000080.1 GCF_000614145.1 Bacteroides faecichinchillae JCM 17102
CACCCCTGATTACGTCTATCCGGAGGATATGTTCTATATAGTGACACTTTATTATGAAAAATGGCGTGAAAAAAAATTAAAGTATCCATTTACTGCTATGATATATATTGTTGAGAAAACTCGTGAACCATATTTGATTAGACTTGGCTCTGAATATAATGGATATCATGACTTATTAAATCCAAATAGGAAAGAATAAGAAACATGTTTATGGCTTTAGTCAGAGAATTTAATGATATCTAAATATAGAACCATAATTTAGAAGAAAATAAAAAATATGTTTATTTTGATAGTAATATAATGTGCTGATAAATAAAGGATTAATAGTACAATTTGTAGAATGCTATTTTCAAGAATTTAGCCAATCGGAATACCGGTTGGCTTTTTCTTTATATTTGCCTGCAAACGTTCAAATAAGATTTAAAATGCTTTGCAAATACGTACTTACTATTGCCGGAGTTTCATATGATATCCCAATTTCTTGTTTAAAAAATTGGGATGAAGTCAATTATTCTTTTAAACGTTCGAATTTTGGTGGTGTAGTACGTACATTCACATCTAAATTTGAATTTATTGATTTTGCATATGATCTTCTACTTGAGGAATATTTGAAAAATGAATTTAATTCGATTGCTAGCATTACTGTATTTGGCATAGATAATAATCATACATATTCTAATCAACTATTCACCTGTCAATTGGATTTCAGTACGTTCTCCTATGACGGATATGTTGTGTCTGTAAATTCCATAGATGATAGTATTGACAGCCTATTGAAGGCAAGGAAATCTACTCAATATGAGATTCCTGTATCTGAGGTTAAAAGCGATAAAGTATTGAACTATGATAGGATTTCAGTATTTAATTCTGTGAAATACTATCCCTACGACAAGGATTTTGGGAGTAAAGAGCCTGTTACACCTAAAAATGATGAAGTAGTAATAAACTACAATGGTCAGACTACAGGAAATACGATCGTATTTCCTCTACTTGACGGTGATAAATCGGAGGTATATAATAGTAATGTTATTACATTGCTTGATAACTTTGATCCTAGTAACTATGGAGGTTTAATAAAGTTCAATGCTACCACTGAAGTAGAAGTAAGAATGAATTTCCATGTTGTACGGAGTTCTATTAGTGCTTTTAGTATAAGGGTAGTAATTATAGAAGGACACGCTAATACTACTGTTGGTAGCTTTTATTCAGGTAACGGTAATGAGTTTGATGTAAATTGTACAGTAAAGGTCTCAAGCAGTTATGCTAGAGCTGGTAATTTACTAAAGATTGATTTTACCGCAGATCCATATACCAGCTCATATTTAAAGATAAGTAAGTTTAAGGAGTTTTCTATCAAGTATAGTTCAATTGATAAGCCGGTATCTGTCGATGTGATTCCTCCGATTAATCTTTTAAAAGGATTGATAAAGAGCATAAATACAGAAAAAAAAGAAATATTTTGTGAGATTGATTCAGGTGTCGATGAACGACTTGATATGGCTTTGATACTCGCAGCCGAAAGTGTGCGTGGAATACTTGAAGCTAAAATATATACTTCTTACAAAAAGTTTATGGACTGGATGGAATCAGAATTCGGATTTGTGCAGAAAATAGACGGTAACACTATTCGCTTTGTGCATAGGGATAGCCTGTTTACAAAGGATATTGTTAAAGAAATAGGTACCAATCACTCGAATTTTAGTTATTCAGTTGATGAGAGTAGGATTTATTCTACTGTTAGCGTAGGGTATGAGAAACAGGAATATGACAATATTAATGGTCGTGATGAATTTCGCTTCACTACAGAATATATATCTGGAATAAATGTCACTACCAATAAACTAGAGCTTATCAGTCCTTATCGTGCAGATGTATATGGTATCGAGTTCCTGGTTCAAGAAAGAGGTAAAGATACTACTGATAATAAGAGTGACAATGATGTGTTTTTTGTAGGTGCTAAATATGACTCTTCTACGGATAAATATGTTCTGGTTCGCAATGGATATACTGTTACCGGTGTTCTGAATTCTACAATGATGTTTAACTCAATGTATTGGCAGCGTGCTATGCTTGAAGCGAATAAGAAATTTTTAGGTGTTTTTGCCGGCAAACTAAAATTTGCTTCATCTGATGGAAATAGCGATGTAGCAGTGAATGATGTTGCATTAAAAGACGATTTTATAATAAATGAGAGACTTGCAACGTGTGGAATTGTGAGTGTTGAAACTTCTGAGTGTGATATCCCTAAAAATAGCGATAGTATTATAACAGTGGAAGAGGGGGGATATCTGTATGCTGGATATTATGAGAATGTAGATGTTTGTATTGGCAGGGCTGATGGCTCCAAGTATAAACTTATTGTCCAATCTGTTTCAAAGTGTGAATAATCATGTTACGAATAAGTCCATTTACCCCGCTATTCTTCAATCCATCTACTGACAGATATGGTATGTACAGCAGATATATTCAAAAGTTTGCTCCTACCGATCAGATTCTTATTGAGGTAATTACTGTTTCGGAGAAGAACGATTTATCAGGTTATGTCATTGATGCTTTGACAGATGTGAAATATCCTATTGCATGGAATATTTGGGCAATGAATGACACTACTACATTGTATTACCATACTTTGACAGGCTTGGACAATGGATATTATAAAGTAGAACTGAATGGAAATCTGAGTGAACTGTTTGAAGTAACAGATGATCAATCAAAACTAGCTCAAACTACCCTTGTACAGTATTCTATGAAAGATAATATGCAAAGAACAGATTGTGTCTTCATCATTGAAGGTAAACAATATCTTTTTGATTTTCGTGTTCCCGGTGGATTTAAGGATAGCGACTGGTCATTTGTTGTAGATAACGAACAATTTAAAACACCTGATGGCGATGTTATTGAACTATTTAGCTCTGAATCAACATTGAAGATCTTCACATTAGGAAATGCAGAAGGTTGCCCGGTATGGTATGCTGAACTATTAAATCGTATATTGAGCTGCAACTATGTTTTCTTTAACGGTAAGCGATTTGTAAGGAATGAAAGCAGTGTGCCTGAATTGAATCAAATCTTAGAAGGGTTGAACAGTTATGTATTTAAGATATCACTGCATGTCATATTCAATAATACTAAGATTAAGTTTGATAACCAATATGTAGATGGTACACCTAGTGGTGGGGAACAGGATAGTGCTTCCTTCAGACTTTCACGAAACATTCTTGTTACTGCTCCACAAACAGGATACATTAAAACTGGTGATATCCTTCCACAAGGAATGTCCTATGAGGACGTTTTTGTTGCTATGCTGGAAAAGCAATCTTCTGCTAGATTGACAGGTAGATTGTCTACAGCTAATGAGGTTGAATATGGAATGGCAAAAGGACATATTACTTATACTGCAAATCGCAATGGGCAGGGAGTTATGAAAAAATCATTTTATGACGGCTTGGAATCTAATAAACTTATTTTCTCGGAAGAATCCGGAGGGGTACAAACAGCTAAACGACAATTGACTGGTTTGTATTTACAAAACGAAACGTATACGGCAGAAGTGGTATATTCTGCAAGTTCTGACGGTCAATTGCCAGAATTGATATTAAGAGATTCTATTAGTGTGAATGTTCAGCGTAAATGGTTTGCTGGTATATGTAATACGGTTCCTGTTTCTTCTGCTGATGTGAGGGGATTGTTGAATAGTGGTTTGTATAGCGGTCCAGGCACTTATAAATTTTCTGTTGACCGATGGAAGATGATTGCCATTTGTATTCCATCAGGAACGATAAAAGATTTATCTCTGACTGCTTATCCTGGGAACTTCATAGAAGATACAGGGATTACTAGTGGGCCTATGCTATATCCGTTGAGGGTGCTAATGGTAGTGAAGCTATAGAGTATAAGATGTGGATTGTTAAGACTGGAGGATTTAATGATCCTGATATATTCACTATTAAGGTTGAATAAAAGAATGGTAAAGATAAATGGTAGCAGCTTTGCTCTGCAATATAAACGTACTACGAATCGCCCTATAGATTCTTCTGAGATGTTCTCTACTTTAGAGGATGCTGAAGCATATGCCCGTAATACTGATAAAGAAGAATACTTCCCTTATCCTTTACAGATTATCTCAGTAGAAAGCGAGGCTAAATTATATGTTTTGATTAATGATCCTGAGATTCCCACAACTGATAATCGTAAACACTACAAATTGTCTTTCTTGGCAACTGAAAAGGATTTTAGTACTAGTTTTTTAAGCAAACTTAACGATGATGAAGCTGCGGGACTAATTAAATTCCTGAGAGGTTTAATATCTTATGGTTTGATTCAAGCAAAAAGCGGCTTGGAAGTCGGCGAAGTCATGGATTCACTCACAGCAGGTATGGGCATACTGCTAAAAGATGGTAGAATTCAGGCTGACCGCATGGAGTTGCGGCATTCGCTGACAATCCAAGAGCTTATCTTCAATCGTCTTTTAGCTATGGAGAGTGATTATTCATTCTCCGAATCCGGCAGGATTGAGAGTGTGGAACTGTTGGAAGACGGTACCTACCTCTTAACTCTTCGTAAGCAGTGGGAAAATGATTTTACCGCATTATCCGAAAATGATATCGTATATGGTATGGTAAATAACCTCGCATCAGGCACCGGAGAATATTATACCTCTTGGATGCGTGTGCTACATGTAGATACGTCTGCTAACACAATCAATGTAGTTATATATCCTGATGCGGAGGTTCCTGGTGGTAGAAACTATCCTCCCGAAGAGTTGATGGTAATTACCCGTCGCGGTAATCCTGTGAATGAGGACCGTCAGTCGTATTGGTATCTTTCCAGTCGTGAGCATTGTATCTGTATGCTTGACGGTGTTACCAAGCCAATATTAGAAGAAAGTAACTACTCCATTATCGTAGGACGGTTGAAGCATCTTACCATATTCGACAATTTGCCTATAAACTACAGGCAGAGCTATATCTACTGCCGGGGTATCACCGCACAGGATTACTTTGAAGTAGATTATAAGGGCAATGTGGTCAGGCAAGAAAACAACCGGGGTAAGTGGAGTGCTTCTGAATCTGTAGATGCTCCATACCAGTCTGGTGACAAAATGTATGATGCTGTCTACCATTATGGCTGTAAATGGATGTGTCTGATAACCGGAACGACTGAAGAACCGAAATACGGAAGTGTCGGCTGGGCAATGCTTGAAGGAAATCCTGAATTTTCCATTGATATTGACAGTTCAAATGGTTGGTATTTCGATGCAGATAAATTTGAGACTACTCTGACAATATCCGGAAAGCTTTACAATCAGGATGTAACCTCTCATATCCTTGATGAAGACATAGAGTGGACACGTGATACGGGCAATGTGACGGAAGACAATGTCTGGGCGGTAGCACACGCGGAAGTAGGGAAAACATTACCATTGACACTCAATGATCTTGGCTCTGATTACATGATGCTTACCGGGTGTAAGTTTATAGCCAAGGCATTATTGCGTGACGGGCAAGATAATTATGAAACAATAAATTTTGTAACATTTTAAAGATTATGCAGTCGAAACAACGTAAAATATCAATCAATTATCCTCCGCTTCAGATTAGCGGTGATCTGGAAGTTGTTGGCAGCGTTCCGGATATGCAGGTTTACCAGGCTGACAAAAAGGAATATACTCCTGATTATACATTGACTCCTCTAACCCTGTTCCCGCGTTGTAATGCTACAGATCCTAATGCTCTGTCCAAGGTCGGTGCCGTTAATGCTTCACTTGTGAACATGAAGTGGTATGAACGGTTGAACGGTACAAGGACATTAATAACATCTGTCAATCCAAACTATGTCATTACTGAAACAGGAGCGCAGAAGGGGCAGATCCAGGTAAAGAAGAATGTATCAACCATTAGTCCGCTCACTCTTGAATTTTACGCAGAATATGTTGATGAGAAGCGTACCGGGCAGACACATATATTTCAGTTCAGCCGCTTGATACGGGCGATAGATGGAACTGAAGCTGTTCCCGTCCTTATGCTTGATTCTCCCTCCGGGCTGGATTGGAACCCCTGCCGGGATATAGCCAACCAGGTTATTACTGCCCAATTAATGGTCGGGGATGAAGATGTGACCGCGACGGGGAAATGTAAATTCTTTTGGTTTCGTGTGCTTGAAGATGGCACTCTTGAACAGATTATTGATGGGAATGGTGATAATGATTGGGAATTTGTTTCATTAAACAAACATGTGCTGACCATCAATAGGGATATGATCGATACAGGTATGACCTATATCTGCAAAGCTTCGTACTCGGCAGATGGTACTCCCGCCAATGCTCCCGATGATACTGTCATACAAGTCTCCACCACCATACGGAGAAAAATCCCGGCCCTTGAGATCGATTGGAAAGGCGTTCCGACGCAGGTGTCAGACGGGACGAAAGTGATAAATCCCAGACCTATTATTCGTGATACGCTTGGAGACATCCCTAATCCTTCCGAACTGTTTAACTGCAAATGGTATACGAAGACCGGTGCAGGAAACTACACGCTTGCCGCCACCGGATATACACCTTCAATCCCCTTTACCGACGGCATGATGTTGAAGTTGGAGGTTGAAGACAGGGGACCTTTTGTTGCGGTAGTAACAGAGGATGGAAGTTATGTAGTGAGTGAGAATAATGAGTTCATTATTGTGAGGCAGAATGGATAAGTTTAATTTAAAATAAATAGTTATGGCATTTTATATCAAAGTAACAAAGCAAGTGGCGGATAAACTTGGATTAATTGAAATCCGCAATAAGACAGCTGACGGAAATGTCTTGCTATGGCAAGCGGATGTGGCGAAATTTGAAGGTGATATGGTTTTCGATCGTGCGAAAGCTGTAGGTGGGATATGTCTTACTCCGCAGGAAGCTAAAGCTGAGATTGATGGTCCCGAAAATCCTGTGGATGTGAATACTCCAGATGAATATAAAAGTGATGATGTAATAGACGGAGAGGAGGTAAGTAATGAGTGTAGCAAGTAAAGTCGGGCAAGTAACATTTTCGCAGAAATCCGGCGTGTACATGCCTGCTATCATGTGCGACAAGGGTGATCTCTATCAGGAATATGATGGTGAATCAAGTGCACCGGCTAATATTGCACCTGATTTTTCCATCCTGAAGCCTATATTATCCTATATCCTGACCTCATCTCGCGTTGCTGAAGGTATTGTTGTGCCTTCCTCGGTTAAATGGTACTTTAATGATGTGCTGCTTGCGTTTACTGGAAACGTCTCAACTAATATCTTAGGTGGTGAAACCGGGCATTTCAAGTTTGTACCTTATCAGGCCGGAGTAACCAATTACTACGGATTGCAAATACTGAAAAACCTGGTGAAAGCATCTGCGGGTGCAAGTTGTACTATTAAAGCAGTTGCTACAGTTACGACTGGCAATGTTTCCGACGAAATACAGTTTGTGTACTCTATCCCTATCACTAAAGGAGTAGGCAACCAGAAAGTTGTGACCATTGCTTCCGGCGATGACAAGTACTTTGCCATAAGGGAGAAAGGCGGAAGTGTCATACTGTCTGCCATTGCCAGAATGGGAGCTACTGATCTGACTGCCGGATTAACCTATAAATGGTATAAGATGGTAAACAGCGTATGGACTGCAATAAGCGGACAGACAAGCAAGAACCTGACGGTTACGGATAGTATGGTCGATACCACAGGGACATTTAAAGTGGAAGTGTACCAGAATAGCACCCTTATAGGCTTGGACACGCAGACTGTGATGGACCTGTCCGATCCTTACGATATTATCACTAATCCGGTTCCGGAAGATGAAACTATCGTTTCCGGATCGAATGGAACGGTTGTATATACGCCTATCCTGGTGAAACGTGGACAGAGTACCAAGGCGAAGGATATGACATTTTTCTTTACCTTCATGGATTCTGCAGGTGTGGTGCTTAACCCATCTACGGCAAATACTGCAGCAGCTTCGGGAACTTGTACGGAAGCTATGTGCCAACAGGCGGGTGGAAATGTTTCTTGGTTAATAACGACTAAAGACTGAGATATGGTATTGGCTAGCAAGACAGGTGAAGTAAGGTATAATCGGAAAGGAGATCCTGGAAAGGTGGGTCCATTGGTTTTTCCTGCAGGCGAATATATCGATTCTGAAACTTATACAAGGACTTCGCTGTCTGCCCCTGTAGTCCTTTGTGAAGGGGAATATTATGTCCTTGCCATTGAAGGGTCGGTAACAGGGGTTAATCCGAAAGATGATTATGCAACGAACGGAAGCAATGCGCATTGGATACGAATGAATAAGTTCCAGTATGCTTTCATTGAAGTCTGATGGCTAATTTTGCTAAATTAGGAAGCGCCGTCTTTTTGGAGGATTATATGATTAGCCAGAAAGGTACCGGCTATGATGGACTTCCAAGTACGGATTACAAGGATTTCAATACTGAGAGTTTTGCTTTCGGTTCCGGAAATTGGTTGGTTGAAAAGCCGTCGTCAATTACTACAGAGATAGTATTGATCTCGAATGAAAAAGAAATCAAGTTTACTTCCGGAGTTGATATAAATAAGGGCGAACACCTTATTGCTGTTCGCAAGAACGGCTCATATGGCAGACAGTTAAGATTTTCATATACGGGAAATCCTGCACATGCCAATTTAGGTATTATTATAAAGAAAATACCTATGTGGTTATTACTGCTGAAGGAACAAATGTCCCTCCTTGTGAGAATGGTTATATTCCTAATATAAAGGTATTCACACAGAATGATTCGGAAGTGAAAATTGTTCTGAAAAATGAAGATATTTTTACCCCACATATTGCTATAAACTGGAATACAGGTGAAGTAAAAGGCTATTTGGGAACATTCACAGGAGTAAATATCTTAAAAGCCAGGATTCAACAGTGCTTAATAGAGAATGTCTTTATCCAAGGCTCTGCTAAGTTTGTCAATATCGGGACGGAAGAAAGATTTCTCTTTAGCAATTTTGTTGTGTTTGACAATGATGTTACCGCTTCTCCTATATTGAAAGTTCCAACTACTGCAGTTGATGGAGGATTTGACCTTACATTGAATGCCCCGGTTGAATTTAAGTTGATGAATATTTCAAGTGCAGTGATTAATGTGATGTTCAAAAATACTTCTTCAAATGTCAGCCAATGTAAGGCTTACAGTAAATTTACGTGGGGAGGAACATTTTCGGCTGCCAGTTCCGAAACATTTGAATTCAATATGCTGAGTATCCCTAAAGGATGGTTAGCTAATCTGGTATTCATACCAACATCGAAGGGGGCTGGGGAGTATTTGGGTGATTGGTATTTGCTTGATTCGAATAAGTATCAGTTGTATTATCACCTAGGTGCTCCAAGTGAAAATTACAGGTATGAGATGGTGCCAATACTGCCTAATGCGGTACAAAATAAATAATTAAAGTATAAATTTAAAATTTTATCAAAATGAAAAAGATTATTTTGTTTAGTAACCTTAGAATAGATCGTTAGTTATTTAGTAATAAGATAAGAAATAGATATTATTGGGGATTGAATTAATTAATCTACAATATAATATGTTTACAAAATATAGATAAAAATAAAATGTTTAATCGGGGCTGTTTTTGATGTAAATCAAAC
>NZ_BAKK01000079.1 GCF_000614145.1 Bacteroides faecichinchillae JCM 17102
AGCCGGGGTAATTGAAGACATAACGGACTTTGAAACTAACGGTATTGTAGTATGGAACAGATTATAATAAACCATGCCGACGGAAGCAAAACACCGTTATTCAGCAGGAAGAACATAAGCGCAGTGAGCAAGGCGACGCAAAAAATCGCCTTGCTTTCCGAGGACGTGGTAAGTATTACCATAACCACCGCTACGCCTTTGGATTTGATGATAGGCGATACCACGCTGATATACGGCAAGAAGTACAAACTTAACCAGCTTCCGCAAATAACCAAGAACGGCGAAAGGAACTATACCTACGAACTGACCTTAGAAGGGGCGCAATACGACCTTATAGATGTTCAGTACCATTTGCCCGAAGATTGCTACGGCGATACGTTCTACTCGGATTTGGGCGGGCATTTGGAAGTATTGATGTGGAACATAAGCCGCGTATATCCGGGGCTTTGGAAGCTGGGGAACTATCCCAAAGATACGGAGTACACAAACTTTACAGCCACCGAAAAGAATTGTTTGGCGGCATTGCAGGAACACTGTACCAACTACGGCGTAGAATTTGAGATAACCAGCGACGGGAAGACCAACACGCTCAATATAAAAGCCAAAGCGGGAATAACGCATACTTTCACGTTGAAGTACGGGCGCGGGCGTGGTCTGTATCAGCTTAGCCGTACCAACGTGAACAATGCCGGGATAACAAACCGTCTTTTCATTTACGGCGGAACGGAGAATTTAGGCAAGAACTACGGGCATACAAAGCTATGCCTTCCCGGAACTACGCGCCTTACTTCCTATTTGGAAGACGCGGAATCAATAGCCGCCTACGGGATAAAGGAAAACGAGAAGAACTATACCAACATCAAACCGGGACGTATAGGCACGGTTACGGCATTGGGTACGGATAAGATTACCTTCATCGACAATACGATGTTTGACCTTAACGCGAAAGAAGCGGACGGGAAAACAACGAAGTATCTGATAGAAGGAACGAACGCGAAGATTAAGTTTGAAAGCGGGCAACTCGCAGGCTACGAGTTTGACCTGCACAGCTACGAGCATGGAACGCACAAGTTTGTAATAAACAAGTTCCAAGACGAAAACGGTACGGTATTCCCTTCCGAAACTTCCGGCGCGTTTCAGATAAGCGTAGGCGACAAATACAGCATTTTAGATATTCAGTTACCGCAGGAATACATAACGGAAGCCGAAAATGATTTGAAGGAAGCCGGGACAAAGGATTTTGAAACCATGACACAGCCGCAAGTAAGTTACAAACTTGCACTAACCGAAGGCTTCTTTATTTCGCTTTGGGGCAAAGAAGTGGAAACCGAAATACTGCACGTAGGCGATTTCATACCGATTGAGGACGAACAGATAGGTGTAAACAAGGCGGTAAGGATTACCCGCATAGAGCGCGATCTGCTAAAACGGCATAGCTACGACATAACGTTAAGCGACACCGTAACGAAAAGCACTACCGTACGCGTTCTAAACGAAATAGAGGACTTGAACGAAGTTATTACCATAAACAAGCTGGCAGACCCCGCAAGGCGCGCCGCCGTTGGCTGGCTACGCAGGAACTTCTAAACATGGTATTCGACCCCGAAGGCGACTATTACAGCGAGAAGATAAAGCCGCTTTCCATTGAAACGCAGATGTTAAGCGTCGGGGCTAAAAGCACACAGTTCACGCTGCAAAATATTACGTTCCAGCCGAACTATGGCGGCAACCCTAATAGCCTTTACGTTTCTTCCGGTACATTGGTTCATTACGCGATAGACCCGGACGCATTGAAGTTGTGGGGGCTTTCTTCGGCAACATTTACTAACCTAACATCCGCTACGGCGTATTACATCTACGCAAAATGTCCTAAAAACGGGGATAGTGGAACTATTGTACTATCCGCTACGGCTAAGACGGTAGAAGCGGAAGCGGGCTATTACAATTTCCTTGTAGGGGTTCTTAATTCGGTTGTTACAGATACGAACGGGAAGAACCCCGGTAGGCTTGTTTCATTGACTTACGGGAGCAGTACCATAAACGGGCGTTTCATCCGTACCGGAAGGATAGAGAGCAGCGGTGGCGGTAAATGCTACTTCGACCTCGACAACGACGAAATAGGCGGCGTTATTCACTTTGTAAGCAGCGACGGAACAACAAAGAACGTTTCAGACCTCGACCAGATAGCGAACGAAACAAAGAACTACATAAATAATACCCTGCCCGGTATTCTGAACGAAATACAAGCGCAATTAGACGGGCAAATAGAGCAGTTCTTTGAAACATACGACCCGACACTGACAAACGCGCCCGCGAAGGATTGGAACACAACCGCGCTGAAAGATGAACATTTAGGCGAACTTTTCTATAACACTTCAACGGGTAAAGTATTCCGTTTCGTGAAAAACGGTTCTACTTACAGTTGGCAGGAACTACAAGACAGCGAAGTAGCGCAAGCGTTGGTGCTTGCTAACGACGCGTTAAAACTTGCCGGGACAAAACGGCGTATTTTCGTGGCACAACCTACAACGCCTTACGACGTGGGCGATTTATGGATACAAGGCAGTACGGGCGACATCATGCGATGCAAGACCGCCCGCACTTCCGGTTCTTATAATTCCGCAGATTGGGTAAAGGCTTCCAAATACACGGACGACACCGGGCTAACCAACTTTATAAACAACAACTTCACGCCAACCGTAAACGACCTTACAACACAGATAGACGGCAAGATAGAAAGCTGGTTCCAATATTCCGACCCGGCGGCTAATTGGACGACTACGGCACTAAAGAAGGCGCACGTAGGCGATATGTGGTACAGTTCATCAACAAAGTTGTTGAAACGCTATACCGTTTCCGGTTCTGCATATTCATGGACTACGATAGAAGACCAAAAGGCGATAGACGCATACACGGCAGCAAGCAAGGCACAGGACACAGCGGACGGGAAAAGGCAGGTATTTGTAACCCAGCCCAAACCACCGTATGATATAGGCGACCTTTGGCTGACGGGTGGAAAAACAGACGGAATACTAAAACGTTGCATAACTAAACGTACTTCCGGTTCTTACGTCGCTAACGATTGGGTGGAAGCCGTTTATTACGATAACACCCAAACCACGATAGACGGTGGCATAGTAACAGCCGGAACGGTTCAGCTTGCAGGTAGTGACGCGAGTATAAAAGCAGGAATAACAGGGGAAGGCACAGCCGACACAAGCGTAAGGTTTTGGGCTGGCGCAAGCAAGGGAAACCGGGCTACCGCACCTTTCCGCGTACTGCAAGACGGTAGCTTTGTAGCTACGAAAGGAACTATAACGGGAACAATCAACGCAAACGCCGGAAGTATTGGCGGCTTTGCGATAGCAAGCGGACGAATAGGCGTAGCGGCTTCATCCGGCGACACAAGCGGAAGTGGTTTAGCATTGCTTAGCAGTTTTATAAAGTTCTCGGATTCTTACCGCTGGGCTTCCATTGGAACGAACGTATTACCAGCTTCTACCGGGTTGGTCGGCGTTGGACGTTTTACCAACAAGACACCAAACAGCTACGGAACTAACTACGGGTTACTTATTGAAGCGTCCGGTGCGATGGTTAATTTGGGTATAGTGAGCAAAGGCGCGATAGTTTGCGACAGCTACGTAGCGGATTACGGCATATCAAAACTTTTGCCTTCCGTAAATACCTGCCTTACACCGGGCGACGCTACCAAGCCTACGTTATTCAAGTTAATGCCGCGCTTCATTTATAGCAACAGCGGCATAGGACTACCGCGTCGTGATTCCATTTGTACTGTGTTAGGCATTAGTAATTATACAGCCTTTGCCGTAAGGATTACTATTATTTGTGATAGAACGAGCACGCAGACCGGGTACGTTTGCGGGCGTAATACATTCGTAAAGAACAGTTCCGGCGGCAATGCTATGGATAGCAACTACTACCCGTACCGTATGAACAACAACGCGGGAAACGAAACCGGAAAGTGGAACATGGCGGCGGGCGACATACGCGAGTTTCTTTTAGTTTGGGACGGAAGCAGCGGATATTACGCCTATTTATTGAACATAAGAGAATAAGCCATGCATCACGGCGCAAGGCATTAAATAGAAGTGTTGTAACGCCGAATTTCACGGCTTCGGCTAAACAAACACTTCACGAGTATTTCACGACGTATTAAACTAATACGATAAGAAAGTATTTTTGTAACGACTTAAAATTAAGCGTATGGAAAATAGAAACGGCGATTTAGTGAGCGCGCAAATTTCGGTAGCCGGGAACGTGGATTTTTCCGGTGGCAACTTCCGAATGGATACGCCTTTTTGCTTAAAAAACGATGGCGAAGCGGCGGTAGTATTGGAAGTAAACCTTTGGGGAATGCCCGAAGGCGAATTTATAAGCACGCGCTTTGAAACGGGATGGAACCCCGAAATTATCAGAGAGATAAAAGAAACGAGTTCAGCAACCGCCCTGATTTGGGGCTATTAAAAATTATAACTATGGGTTTAATTATTGCAGCGGGCAACACAAAGCCCGCGTTTCCTTATGATTACTATTACGGCGTAAAGATTAATATAAACGTGGCAGATACCGCGTTAGAACGCGTAGGAAGACTGGAACTACATGTTTCGCTCCCGGTTCAATCCCTTATGCGCCGTTGTTTGCTTAACGATGCCGGGCAGGTTGTTACCTACCTTCATCCAACCGACAGTACGAAGACGGACACCGGGGCAGCGGCAGACCTTACCGGAGCTTCCGGCATGGTAATGGTAGAAATACCGAAGCACTACCGTAAGTTTGAGTTTGACGGTACTACGTTTACCTGCCTTATTTCGCAATACCAGCTACCGGGCTTTATCGAAGTACCGAAAATGTACCGGAGCGCATACGAAGCCACGATAGACCGAACTTTATCGGCTACTCCCAAACTTGCCAGCGTGGTAAATACTACGGCTGCTTTCCGGGGCGGCAACAATAATACGGCATGGGACGGAACTTATAGAACCCTATTAGGTCGCCCGGCTACCGCCACATCGCTAACCAACTTCCGAAAATACGCACGAAACAGAGGTGCAGTAGGATTGAACGGCGCGGGCTGGAACTGCGATTTATACGCGGCACAAAACGCGACCTATTGGCTTTATGTGGTTGAATACGCTAACCTTAACTGCCAGCTTGATTTTAACGCGCAGCCTACAAGTGAAGGCTACAAGCAGGGCGGATTAAGTGCGGGCGTTACGACGCTTAACAGTACGAAGTGGAACACATTCAACAGCTACTACCCGTTTGTCCCCTGCGGTACTACAAATTCATTAGGCAACGCTTCGGGCGTAGTTGAATTTACCATGCCGGACGAATATGATACGGGCGTAGTAGTTAAAGTAAAAGTACCTTCATACCGGGGAATAGAAAACCCGTTCGGGCATATTTGGAGTTGGACGGACGGATGCAAATGCGCTATTGAATCGGATGCGGACGGCGGCGTAAGTTCTTTCTATACTTGCGACAACCCGGCAAACTACCAAGATACTAACTATGACAATTACGTAAAACGCGGCGAACTTCCACGTAAGGAAGGTTATGTTAAGCGCATGATGATAGGCGAATACGGGGAAAATATGCCTACGGAAGTGGGCGCAGGTTCTACTACCTACTTTGCCGACTACTTCTATACCAACATACCAGCCAGCGGCGTAGCACAAAGGGGTGTCTTGTTCGGCGGTTCTGCGGATGACGGCGCGGGTGCCGGGCTTTCGTGCGCGTTTACGAATGGCACGGCTGCGTCTACGGCTGCGACTGTCGGCTCTCGGCTTTGCTTTATTCCTGCCGCGTAACACGTCACGAAACGGAATGTTTAACAATTAAAAATACAAGAAAATGACTTCAAACAATAATAGCACAGATGATGGTAGCCTTTCGTTCTTGAACATTCAACCGGACGAAGCGAACAAACATTTTAACTGCCCGTAAACCACGCAACAGAAACTAATCAATTTGCAGTTTTGGTTAATTGATTTCATCGAAGACGTGAAAACGAAATTCGGTGCGAACCGCTTCCTCGTGAAAATTAAGTTCAAGAAAGACGACCCCGAAAGCGAAGCGAAGAAGTTCTTCACAAATTCCAGCGAGATAAAATACATTTTGCAGGAGATAAAGAAGCGTAACGCCTTTCCGCGAAAGGTAACTATGCGGGCTTCGGGAACGCGCTATTATTTTGAGTAAGAAGATTTTCACGGTTGTTTGTCCTTCGGGTGTCTTGTTCGGCGGTAATGCGAATAACAGCGCGAATGCCGGGCTTTCGTACGCGAATACGAATAACACGGCTACGAATACGAATGCGAATATCGGCTCTCAGCTATACTGATTTTTTGTAAAGCTAATAAGGACAAAGACCGCGCCGAAAGGCGGAAAATATTAATCATTAACGGGGTTTGGTAGGGAAACCGAAGAACACCATTTAATCAGCAAAGAAACAACTATGAAAAGGTTAGGCAACCTTTACGATAAAATAATAAGTTTGGATAATTTGCGCCTTGCGGACGAACGCGCCCGCAAGGGCAAACTACGTTCTTACGGCGTGAAGTTGCACGACCGTAACAAGGAAGCCAACCTTTTATCTTTGCACGAAGCACTAAAGGCAGGAACTTATAGGACTTCGGAATATAGTACCTTCACAATATACGAGCCTAAAGAACGCGAGATTTTCCGTTTGCCATACTTTCCCGACCGGATTGTACATCACGCCGTAATGAACATTTTAGAACCTATATGGGTGTCTATTTTCACGGCGGACACTTATAGTTGCATAAAAGGGCGTGGCATACAAGCGGCGGCAAATAAGTTAAGGCGCGTTATAGACAGAGATAAGGCAGGCTGCGCGTATTGCCTAAAAATAGACATACGCAAATTTTACCCTTCCATAGATCACACCGTACTAAAGTCCATTGTTCGCCGGAAGATTAAGGACACACGGCTACTCAATCTTTTGGACGAAATAATAGACAGTGCGGAAGGCTTACCGATTGGCAACTACCTTAGCCAATATTTAGCCAATCTTGTACTTACCTACTTCGACCATTGGGTAAAGGAAGTAAAGCGGGTAAGGTACTATTTCAGATACGCCGACGACATTGTAGTATTACATAGCGACAAAAAGACGCTTCACGCTTTGCTGGCAGAGTTTGAAAGCTACTTGGCGGCTAACGTAAAGCTGGAAATCAAACAGAACAAACAAGTCTTTCCGGTGGCACGCGACCACCGCGACAGCTTCGGGCGTGGTATTGATTTCTTGGGCTATGTATTCTATTTGAACGAAACACGGCTTAGGAAGCGTATCAAACAGAACCTTTGCCGCAAGATAGCTAAATTACGGAAACGGAAGAAACCGTTAAGCGAGGATGAATTTAAGCAGACGTTAGCCGCGTGGTGGGGTTGGGCTAAATACAGCGACAGCGAATATTTAATTAACAAGTTAAACAAAATTACACCTTATGAAATCAAGTTCAGACGTTAGACCCGCGATTATTTTACCGTTGGGTAATGGTTCTTACCACTATAACTACAACATAGTGGAAGAAAAGGTAGAAGACCCGGAAACGGGCGAAAAGACCGTTTACAACTACGATACGGTGCAGGTTTGGCAGAAGCCGGACTACGAAAACCTTACGCGTGCGGTTATCCGTAGCGAAATAGACGAAACCGAAGAATTTTCTTTGATTAACGACTATTACGCTGCACAGTTGAGTATAGAAACGGACGAAGACCGCAAAGCGAAAGCGGTAGCGGACTATAAAGCACACCTTAGCAGGGTTATTGCTATCAAAACTATGGTAAAGAACGATTTATTAACGGAAGGTTACTAATATGTTGGAATTGATACAGCAAGAAAACTGGCACGGCTTGACGGTTTACGTAGCGGTGTGCGTAGCCATTGTGCTAATTTGCTGGGTATTCTTGGCGATGGCTACTTTCATAGATATGTACTACGGACGCAAGGCGGCGAAGGCGGCAGGGGAAGGACTGCGAAGCAGGAAGTACCGCCGGACGTTCAACAAAATCGGGGACTACATACGGGTTATGGTATTCGCCTCATGTTTGACTTCTTAGCCGGATTGTTCACGTGGTACGTCGCTCCATTCGCTACCGTTGTCTATACTATTAGCGCGGTATTGATAGAATTTGTTTCCGTACGCGAGAAGCTGCAAAAAATCAAAGTAAACGCGGCGGAAGTACCGGACATAATACGGCAGATTGTGCAGGCGGCAAGCGCGAAGGACGCGGAAAAAATTGTAGAGTTGATAACGAATAAACATTCAGAAAATGGCACGGATTGAAATATTATCCCCCTTTATTTTAAGTTGAAGGTGGATTTACCAACCACCCGGCAGACAAAGGCGGAGCAACTAACAAAGGGGTAACTATCGCCACTTGGAAAGCCGTAGGGTACGACAAAGACGGTGACGGCGATATAGATGTGGAAGATTTGCGTTTGATAACCGAAGAAGACGCGGTTAGCCGCGTGATGAAGCCGCACTATTGGGACAGATGGAAGGCAGACCGGATAAAAAGCCAGTCCGTCGCCAACTTGGTAGTGGATTGGGTTTGGGCTTCGGGAAAGAACGGCATTACCGGGGTACAGCGAATTTTAGGGGTAAGCGTGGACGGCATAGTAGGCGAAAAGACCTTAGCCGCGATAAACGGAAGGAACGCCCGCGAACTGTTTGCAGACATAAAACGCGCCCGTATTTCCTTTATTGAAGGAATTATAAAGCGCGACCCTTCGCAGATGGTTTTCAAGAAAGGATGGTTATCCCGGCTTAATTGTATAAACTACGGAAGCCTTACCCTTAACAAGAAGGGGAAGGACAAAATTCTAAATTTCACAGACGTATGAGAAGATTTGTTTTAGCCATGCTTTCCCTATTCTTGCTTCTGTTGGTTTTCGGGTGCGCAAGTACCCGAAGTACCCGTAAGGGAAAGCTGGCGGCGGAAAGCCAGCTAACAGCAA
Organism: Bacteroides faecichinchillae JCM 17102; assembly: GCF_000614145.1. GTDB lineage: Bacteria > Bacteroidota > Bacteroidia > Bacteroidales > Bacteroidaceae > Bacteroides > Bacteroides faecichinchillae. Next base: position 9,005 of record NZ_BAKK01000079.1, read on the forward strand.
CTACGGAAGGAAGCCGGAGAACGGAAGACCGGACAACCACCAACACTACGGCTACTACCGGAAGTAACGAGAAGCAGAACATAGTTATAGAGTTTACAAAAGTGGAGTATTACCCGGAAGGACAAAAGCCGAACCGCTTTGCAAAACAGTTTCAAAAAGCCGACAGCGCGTTTAATGAAGACATGCGCAAGGCATTGGAGATGGCAAACGGAGAGCCCGCCCGGAAAGCCAGCGAAACGGCAGAAGGGCAATCAGACACCCCCCTGCGGCATAATACGGATTTGTTCCCGGCTATTGAAGGATTGAAGAAACCGCCTAACGTAAAGTCGCTGACTACCGGACGCATCGTTATAAACGGCGATAAGCAAAAAACGACAGAAACAAACGTTACTACCGCTACGGAAACGGAAGTTACCGAAACGCAGAAGACGACGGCGGAAGCGGAAACAAAGGAAACCGCGCAGACCGAAGAAGAAAAGTACCCGAAAACGAACCCGTTTCTTTGGTACTTAGCGGGATAGGGTTAGCGGCGGTTCTTGCGGCGGGCTTTTATATCCGCTATAAAATTGTTAAAAATAGAAGGTAAGCCGAGAGTTCCGGCAGAAAAACAGACAAAAAACACCCGGAAAAGTGAATAACGGGTACTTTTCCGGGTGCTTTTTATAAAACTTCCTTATTATAAGTGTTATACGCGGTGCGTACGGGACTCGAACCCGTGACCCCATGCGTGACAGGCATGTATTCTAACCAACTGAACTAACGCACCAAATTTTATTTAATCTAACTTTTATTTCTTCCGCCTCTATT
>NZ_BAKK01000078.1 GCF_000614145.1 Bacteroides faecichinchillae JCM 17102
GGAGAGAATAAAGTTATAGCTCAACAATTTTCATTTCTTGTAGAAGCATCCTAATCTACAGTTTTTCGTTCGTCTTACTGGAATTACTCATAGGAATTATTATAATATTCCACTTTTCTCCGTGTTTTTTTACTCATGGAAGTAATATGCGTATATCCATTATGACGTCTGTCAACTGATACACCTCTTTTTAAGAGAAATAGCATACAATGCAAAATTAATGAAAATACAAAATATGGCAATGGAAAATCGAAAAAAAAATGATTAATAGGATAATTTTAACCATGAATGTTGAGTAAATACGGTAGTTTATTGTGCAAATTTAGAATTTTCTAGATACAATGTATTGGTAATAAGGTATTATTATATACCGATATTTCTCTTAAAAAGAGAACTTTTCAAATTGAATAATAAGTACTCACGTTATTTTGTTTATTGAAAATTGTGTTTGATGTTATAGATTAACCTATTGCTTCAAAGAATGTTGTAATAGTTACAAAGCTTTCAGTATTTGACTATTCGCTTTATCGACGGCTGACGTGTCTAATGAGGCGAGATAGATGCGTGTGGTTTTCTCCGAGTCGTGTCCCATTGCTTCACTAATTATTGAGAGTGGGATATTCTTGCTTTTGGCAATAGACGCCCATCCGTGTCGGGCTACGTAGGTTGTCAGTGGGATGGCAAGTTCCAATTTCTCTCCCAGCTTTCTTAGTTTATCATTGACTAGGTGTGCTGCGTTCTTGTACTGCCGTCGTTCGTCCAAATTCATATCCTTGATAATCGGTAGCAGATAAGGCGTATTGCCGGTATCGTACTTGTCGATAATTTCTTGCATGGGTTTCTCCCATTTTATAAATAATTTTTGTCCAGTCTTTTGTCTGCGGTAAGATAGAATACTGTTATGTAGGTCTTTTTTTTTCAGATAGGCCATGTCGATGAATGACATTCCCCGAGTGTAAAACGAGAACATGAAAATGTCCCGGGCGAAATCCGCCATCGGTATAACGTCAAGTCCAATTCTCGGATTTGGCGAATAATTTTCAGGGGAACAGCTCGTTTAGTGGTTCTGTCGATACCGGTATAAACATGCTTGAACGGATAGCGTTGTACAGTCATTTCTTTTTCGACAGCTCGGTTATAGATCGCCCGTAATCCTCGCATATAAAAGGAAGACGTATTGGGACACACGCCACTTGATTTCAGAAAGTTCTCATATCTGACTATCAGGTTGGAATTGACTTCATCTAAGAGCACGTCATTCTCCCCGAGAAAACGTCCGAAACTGTTTATGACAGTCGTGTACCGCTCGGCAGTACGTTGCTTTCCGATCTGTTCCAGTTGCTGGATAACACCACGAGTAAAGGATATGAAACCTTCGATATTTGAAGATGTTAAGTAATGTTTCACTATGTCCTCGGTTGCATAGTCTTCACCAGTACGTTCTAGACACAAAATAATGCCCTTGAGTCGATTGGTGTTTTCATGCAGAGTGTCTTTCAATGAAGCCAGATAGTTTCGGCGATTGTTCCCAATATCGGGGAGAAAGACTATTTCTGCATTGGGCGTATTCCATTCATACGGATATAACTTGTAGCTGGTATTAATTTGCCGTGCCACACGCTTATGAATTACTTGGTAGAATAATGTGCCTTCCTTTGTCGGGACGGAAGAAGCACGAAATTTTACTTTTACTGTTGCCATATATATTATTGATATTAATTCGTTATTTTTGTTCTTCTCAAGAGCCTCAATTCCATTTCAGATATGGTGCCGATTATCGTTACCGATATGTCATCTCTATTATTTTATCATCAGTTCTTTCCTTATTTGTATATTTATGGTATGTTGGTAATTACTCAAAAAAGTCGCGGATAATTTGTCTTCACCGCATTGATCTTCTACATACATAATTGTTAATACAAGACCTACGTTTAAGAATATACTATTCCCAATATTCTCCAAAGCATCGGGTTTTGTATGAAATGCTAGTTGGCAATAAAATACAAACCGCTGTTGATATCAAAAAGAGCAGGACAACGATTATGCACTAGAATATTGTGGTAGATTATGTAATCAGCCTGTCTGAGTTTGTTTTAACACAAATACTTGCGAGATTGTTTCCACGAAAAATTCACTTTGAAGAACTTATTAATGTTCTTGCTGAACATTATGGTTGGGATGGGGTCCTCTTACATGGTAAACTATACACTATTTTTATCAACAAGGAAGCAGAAGGCAGGGAAAAAAGTGTGCATTGCTATGATTATAATGATTAAAGGAACTGATGTGAAAACAGTGCCAGATGAAATCAGCTACTTCTATTTTTATCTGCGTAGTATTGGTAGAAGTTAAACAGATGTTTGCTTGTGGCTATCCTTGTACTTATCAATGAGAGGCTGTACTATCTTAGGAATATCTACCATCATTTTTTCACCATCCAATCTACGAGTCTTGGTTTTGGTTCTGTTATAGATAATAGTGTTCCCTTTCATTGTGGTAGCATTGTAAAGGCTGATTCCCATATGGTAAAATAATAGAATGAAAAAATCCTTAACAAATTATAATAACAGGTGGACTTATATCCTTTCCTCATGTCTTTATAAGGTAACTTCCATACCTTCTTAATGATGTTTGCTGGAATAGCTCTCTTACGGGTAGCTTCCTGTTTTGGTATCTCAGACTCATCAAAAGGAGAATTGAATATGAGGATTAAGTTCTTGTCTTTCTTGTTATATTTCTTCTTAGCTTCATTAAATAATCTCTTAATGCTCATTAAGTATAGAGAAAGTGAGCGATTGGAGGAGACAAGTTTACCCTGTTACATTAGTCTATGTGTACGTGCTTCTTGTTCTTCCTTTATGAATGGTTTGGATTGCTCTAGTGAGTCTAGTGTAATTAATTCACATCCAGTTGCTCTTTTATCTGTGAAACGAACCAAAGCATTAATAGCAGTAGTGTAATTGGGTGCTCCTTTCCATTCAAGAAAGTAAAGACATCTTCAAATGTGTAATTGTTTTGGCCTAGTTAGAGTTTGGTGCATTGCTCTCTGTAGTAAAGTACAAGGTGATCAATTTCCTTTTTAATTGGAGCTTCCTCTCTGAATTTGAAGGATTTTGTGAGCTCTTTGGATGTTACGAATAGGCTTGTAGATAGTCTTCTTACATTTCTATTCAACGTAAATCGCACTTTTACGTTGTATGTCCCATCACTTCTTTGTTTGTCCCGTTGGACTTCTGCTTTAATTCATTTTACCTACTTGTTTTTTGAGGTCAACAATAGGTCAACAATGGGGTAGTTTGAGGTGATTTTGCTGCAATTTGTGCCATAATCAGAGAATCTATACCAAAAGAAAAGTCCTCATAAACTGCTGTCTATGAGGACTTTCTTTGTGGACCAGCCTGGGCTTGAACCAGGGACCTCCAGATTATGAGTCGCAAATATTTGATTTTCAGCGATTTGCATTTTATATCTTTTCATATCCATACATCTTGATTTCCAAGCCCAAAGATAATATTTCCTTTTCAAATAATATTTCTTGTTTTCTTCTATTTTCCTAAGATGTGTGCAAATTGTGTGCAATTAGATTTGTACGGTAATATTGGGTTATATCAATAATAGGAAGCTTGTCATCTTATATAAAACTCGAAGACCTCCCCGGGTGCGCTATTCAAATGGGAAGCGTGGGAGGTCATATTAATTGCAAATATACTAAATGTATTTGAATATTCTATTTTATCTCTCTTGATATTGAGCTTTTAATAGAATACAAATTAATATCATGCTGATAAAATCCTAAAACAATAGCCTCATTGATATTATGTTGATGAGCAAATTGTTTTATTTTCATTTGCATTGCATGTGGAGAAATCATGGAATGTTGTTTGAGGAATGTATTCCATAAGTCTTTACCAATTAAAGAGCACTTGGCGAATTTGTTTGCTTCTTCCTCGCATTTATTTATTTCAGCTCCTTCTATGGCAATGTATTTCTGTTCTCTATTGTTAATAAGATGCATATAAACATGGTATATCTCATGCAATAAAGCGAAAGCATAATTATCGATTTTGTTTAATCGTAATGTTAATACAATGGTCGGATTTTTTCCTTGCCAAAAAGAAAATCCATCAATCGGTGTTTTGTCGAATTTAGACACTATAATAAATTTAATTCCATATCGTGACAGAATTTCTTTTGTCTTATCAATAGTGTTTATGTTTACAACAAACATTTGATTCAATTCCTGCACAAGTCTTTCTAAACTGTTTTCATCAAAATCGGCAACATCCGGCATTTGTGAACTTTGATAGAAAGCAAAATGTTTCCATGAGAAAATGTTAATGGGGTCGCTCTTTAAACATTCAGATTTCTTAAAATAAGAAAGTTCCTTTTCTGAAGAAAACGAAGCTATTAGTTCTTCAACTGAAGTTACGCCGAAAATTGAATATATTATTTTTATGTTTTCTGATATTTTCGTTCCAATAACATTTAATTTCTCGAAATATTTGACAGAACAATATTGAGAAATTACTTTCCATATCTCAATATTCTTTTTTCGTTCTACTATTTTCTTATTTATATTTGCTTGGTCTATATCATATTGATTTTGTAATGATAACCAATATGAAGCATCTATTCCTAAAATTTCCTGTAGCAAAACAGCAACTTCAGGAGTTACAGCACGACGTCCCTTTATAATATCATTGAGTACGGAAGTAGGCATGCTCATAAGTGAAGCCAATTCTTTTTGCTTCATTTCTCTTGCATCTAATTCATCCTTAATGATTTCACCCGGATGAATGGCTATACAAGGTACGCAATCGTTTAATTTGATTTTAGTCGCCATAATGGTTGGATATTTCTATTAATTCTATTTCAGTAATTATCAATGAACCGTCTATTGTGGAACTTTGAAATATTAATCTCCAACGTCCGGTACATCTAACCGATTCAAAGTCTTTTAAGTCACCTTTCAATCGTTCATAATGCAGACTTCCGATTCTGAATAAATCTTCTATTCTTGTGGCTGCTTTTAAATGATTATATGCTTTTATATAACCTTTGATTACATCCTTAGGAAGTCTCTTGTATCTTTTGTCATTGGTGCAACCCTCTTCCAATAACTCAATTAGTGCTTCATCTTCTGTATAGATATTCATGCAATTCGTTATCTTTCTGCAAAGATAAGTATTTTATTCTTTATGATAATATATATCATAGAATAAATTATCAAATTTGATAATTACATGATATTGTTTTTCAAATAAACAATAAAAAAGGATATATTGTTTCGTGAAAAACATCTTTTCAAAATTATTGGTGTGTTAATGATTGGCAAACCATTTAATTCAATTAATATGCTGCACTTATTCTATTTTCTATGTTTATTTTATGCTCGGAATCTTCAAACATAATCTGAAAATCAATGCGAACTCTTTAAAATTGAAGAATCGGATTCAATGGCTTTGAATGTTTAACTTTTATTATCTATTTATCGATAGCTGTATTTTTCCGACTTTTAGTGATACTTCTCAATAATGTTCTTGAAATGAGCGAAGCGTATAATTCTTATTTACAGACTAATATATATACTATGTTTTACTATTATCGTTTTAAACCGTTTGAAACTAATGTCTAAACTACTCAAAACCAATATTCAAAAGGTTTCAAAACGTTTATATTTCCATTCAAATGAGGATATATAGACTATCGTAAGCAATTCCGCTTGCGGGTAATCACTAAAACCATGTATAATTTTTCAAAAGACGGTATCGTAGTCTCTACGGTACTTGATGCACGTACTGCCAACAAAGAAGGTAAATATCCTGTTAAAATCAAGGTTTATTATCAAAGAAAGCCCAAGTATTATTCTATTGGTGTCTGCATGACAAAAGAAGAATGGAACAAGCTGCCGGATAGCAAATCTTCTGAAAGCAGGAAAATCAGACAAGCCATTGAAAGTAGTTTTTCTTTAGTCCGTATGAATGTTGAAGCTCTGGCAGAGAAAGGAACATTCTCTTTCAATACGCTCAATTTACGTTTGGGAAAAGCTACCGGTGATACTCTGAACAGTGCCATACGAGCTAAGATTGAGGAACTGAAAAACGAAGAAAGAATCGGGACAATGCAGTTCTATCAAACTACATTGGTAATGGTTGAGGAAGTCGGCGGTAAAGATATTCCATTTAGTACTGTTACGGTAGAATGGTTGCAAAAATGTGAAAGACTTTGGTCGAAAACGAGAAGTATTTCTACAATCGGTATGCACATGAGAAATATCCGTACTTTGGTGAATGAAGCCAAGAGAGCCGGCGTTATCAAAGAATCGCAATGCCCATTCGGAAAAGGTCTGTTTGAGATAAAGACCGGTATCGGAAGAAAGAAAGGATTGACAAAGAAACAGTTGAAGGCCATTTTCGATTATAAGAGTGAAAATGAAACCACTAACAGATATAAAGACCTCTGGATATTCATTTACTTGTGCAACGGTATCAATCCGACAGACATGCTGAAATTGAAGTTCTCGGATATTGTGGACGGTGAAATATGTTTTGTGAGACAGAAAACAGAGCGCACGACAAAGAACAGGAAAGAGATACGTGCGGTTGTTTCTCCCCAATTACAGACAATAATTGACAAGTGGGGAAACAAACCGTTACCCGATAATTACATATTTCCTTATATGAAAGGGCATGAAACAGCTATAGAGCGTAAAGCGATTGTACGCGATGTTGTCAAGCGAATCAACAAGCGTATGAAGTTGATAGGTGAAGAATTGGGTATCGGCAATATCACCACATACACCGCAAGACATTCATACGCTACCGTATTGAAACGAAGCGGAGCCAATATCTCTTATATAAGTGAATCCTTAGGACATACCGACCTGAGGACTACGGAAGCATATCTGGCGAGTTTCGAGAAAGAGGAGCGTACTAAGAACACTAACCTTTTGACCTCGTTTTTGTAGCCTATATAGCCTATATTGGGGCAGCTTCAATATTCTGCCCGATTCTCTTGCTTGGTGGGAAATCGGGCTTTCTTTATGTAAAATTACCGGTGCGAGAGCTTAATTCAGGTTAAGAATATAGTTAAAATACCTTTTTCTTTTATATTCCGACAAAAAAGAGGATATATGTAATGTCCGATGATTCATGTATTCGGAGTATTACTAAATTCAAAAATAAATAAAGTTATGGCACGAAAGAAAAAAGTAAAAGAAGAACAACCGGTGACTGCCGAAGTTGTAGAGACTAAAAAGAAATCTTCAAAGAAAGCACCAAAGACTAAAATGTCTGCTCAAAAAGAAAGCATACAGGAAACCGGTGCTCAAGAGCCGATTGTCAAAGAAGAAAATACGAAAGATTCTTTTAAAGACAAAGATTACACAATCGATGAGCTTATAGATATGTTAGGGCCGGATATTGATTGTGAGGATGATACAGAGTTTTCATTAACGGAAAATACTTCTTCACAAGAACAGGAATACACAATAGAGGATATGCTTTCCGCATTGGACGAGTCAATCGATGATGACGATGAAGAATGTGTTTCAGATGAAATACTTGATAAATTCGACAAGGCACTCGAAAAAAAAGGTTTGGGCGATGATTATTTTCGGAAGAAAGAAGAACGGCTTAAAGAAATGAAGCTGGAGCATGAACTTCACGAATTCGCCATTGATGAAATGCTGAATGAATAAGAATATCTAATTTTGTAACCTGCAACAGTCTCTTTATGGGATGTAACTTTGTGATGTGCCTTATTTTTTCTAATTTTGCATCGTCATGGCAACATGGCAGACATATTAGAAATTTAAGGTACACGAAAGTGTTTAACTGATTCTCTACGACGAAGTCTGGTAAACTATCTGTAGAACGGGAATAAGTTGGCATCTCTCGCGTCATATCCGTATATGGCGTGGGGACTGTTGCTTGTTTTAGTTCAAGGTCTTACCAGAGCCCGTCGTATAAAATAAGTTAATGGCCTCACGCTTTCTGCATTTATAAACTCTTCTGATTTGGGGCTAAGGGAGAAACGACATTCTGGTAATTATGAAGAAATTTTTATTAATGTTAGGTGCGGTAGCTTTATTTACTGCATGTAGTGATGACGGTGGTTCCGGTAGTGGCAATATCAATTATGAAGAAGGTTATAAATACCTTACGAATTTGAATGTGAGTGACGCAAGATGATTTATCAGAAATCATCCGCAACAAGAGCAACAGGGGATGACTCTTATTACAAACTTGATTTATCAGGCAATGAGGTAAAGTTGTCAATCAAGGGAGAAGACGGTCAAGACCATAATATTGGTATTCATAAAGTTTTGAAATTGAGCGATAAAGTTCTTCTTGTAAATCCTATCGCACAAGATATTATCGATTTGTTCTATAAACCTGGACCTGATGGTGAAGGTATAAGTGTAGGTTGGGGTAGTACAGAATACCTCTCCATTGTTGATGTCCAAACAGAAAAGATATATCGATGGCCCAAGGAAATAGATGTATATTTGGGTGACGGTTCGTTGAAAACAATATTGGATAATCAAGGTAATATCTATTACAAAGGCTATCTGAAAGGTGAACAGGTGTTAAAGTTGTCGCCTGAAACAATGACTATTGAGGCTTTGTTGCCGGATGATATACGCTTTGATAATTTTTCGGTAACAGGTGATGGATTTGTAGTATACTGGAAAGGGAATGAGCAACAATTCAATTGTCGTGTCAAATGTCCGGGTGGTAAAATCTATCCGATTACAGATACTTATACTTTCATCTTTAGTGGTGATTTATATTCGGTTCGTGACAATACGATTATCAAATATGAAACAGTCGGTATTAATGATTTGGAAGAAAAAATAATCTGTACAATACCGTATGATAATACTTATTGGAAATTTATACCAAATTATGTACGTAATACAGTCGTAATAAATGGGAATTTGGAGTTTGACGGAGAGCAATGTGTTAAACTGGACAAGTATGTGAATATCGGAAATATTCGTACAAGCAAAGCATGGTATATTCTAAACAATACCATGTTCTCAAAAACAGCAATGAAAGATTATCAGGAATCGCAATTTCAAGTTTCGGAATATGAAATACAAAGTCTTTCGGCGAGTTCGGAAAGTCCAAATATCGCATTTACAGGTTTTAGATATTCGGACGGTGTAAATGTCGTAGGAACTATCACAGAAACAGATGAAGTTGTTATCGATAATGTTGCAGAAAACGGAAACAAAATCATCAATCTTATTTCGTTGAACTAATATCAACTCAAAATAATATCCTCTTGTTGCTTATGCAATGAGAGGATTTTTTATACCCAAAATTTTAAAATTATGAATAACAGAATTACCCTTATAACATTACGGAGCTGAAAGAAAATGAAATATTTGTGTTCGGTTCAAACTCAAACGGTGTACATAATGGAAATGCCGCAGCAACAGCGATGAAATTCGGAGCTATTATGGGGCAGGCTGTGGGAATACAGGGGCAGACCTATGCGCTACCTTCCAAACACATTGAGAATCTTAAAAAACATATTGATGATTTTCTGCTATATGCGGAACAACATCCGGAATATATTTTTTTAGTTACAGAGATAGGATGCGGAATATCCAAACATTCGCCATTTGAGATTGCACCGTTATTCAAAGAAGCGGTTCATATAAAGAACATCAATTTGCCTTTGTCCTTTTGGGATGTTCTGAATGGTGGCATACAAGCCAGAATCAAACAGGTTGCCGAAAAAGAATCTCCTTCCGTTTCTGATTTTTGTCAAAGAACGGGATTGTCTTTTACTATACTGATGAACATTTTATTCAGAAAAGAACTTCCTACCGTCTGGATTGTGCAAAAGATACTAATTGCCTTTCCGTCTATAAATGCAAGGTGGCTACTTTTGGGAGAAGGCGATATGAAGCTCACGAAACGCAACAGTTTTCTCACAAGAATAAACGATTTTCTGCATATCCTTTTCGCTTCCAAATAGACGTGAAATTATTATTTCCCCATACCAAAAATAAGGCTGTTTTCGTCTCCTGTATCGAGCTTTTCTCTTGCCTCTAATACTCGGTATAAAGAAGCACGAGCATATCTCGAATATGAAAGAATAAAATTAAAAGTAGAAAATTCTTACATAGTGAAGTAAATGAATGAAATGAACTAATTTTATACCTAAACTTTTTATAAAAGAGTATAT
>NZ_BAKK01000077.1 GCF_000614145.1 Bacteroides faecichinchillae JCM 17102
AAGTAATGAACAGGTCAAGAAATCACGTTGAAAACAAAGAAAAACGAGCAATTCCTTGGCGTACCCGAATAAAAAGTGTACCTTTGCAAATAGAGTTGTGAGGCGAAGTAAATCACAGAATATCAGTGCACTTGCACTTTCGCTAAATCGTTACCATAAATCCGCAACTCCTCCATTCTATTCTGATATTCAATCAGATACAAGTTTTTTTGATTATCCTTGGCAAAGATAAGAGGGAATCGCGAATATATGATACGTTATAAAAGAATATTGAAACGATAATTACATTATTTGGGATTATTCTGATATTATAAAAGACTACTCCTACGTATATTTGCAACATAAAAAACATTCTTTATAACTAAATCTAATTAGAAATGTGCATTCATAAAATTAAAAGATGGATTAGTACCCTAAGTTTATCAATCATTACCGGAACTCTCTGGTGTCAATCAGCGGCAAACTTTTTTCCTGATAAAGATCTAATGATATTTGGCTCCTATTATTATCCCGAACAATGGAATCCTTCACAATGGGAACGCGACCTGAAGAATATGTCAGAAATAGGTATCAATTTTACTCACTTTGCAGAATTTGCCTGGGCTGAACTGGAACCGGAAGAAGGAAAATATAATTTCGAATGGCTGGACAAATCTATAGCTTTGGCAGAAAAGTATGGATTAAAAGTGGTCTTATGTACTCCTAGCCCCACTCCACCCGTATGGCTTACCGAAAAACATCCGGACGTATTAATTGCCAATGAGATGGGAGTCTCCATCCAGCACGGACGCCGACAACACGCTTCGTGGAGCAGTGCTGTCTACAGAGATTATGTTAGTAACATTGTCACCAGATTGGCAAAACGTTACGGAAACCATCCTGCAGTAATTGGCTGGCAAATAGACAATGAACCGGACATTACGGGAAAATGGATTATAGCGATAATGCACAGAAACAATTCCGTATCTGGCTGAAAAACAAATATTCGACTATTGACCAACTGAATAATACGTGGGGAACTGCATTCTGGAGTGAAAAATACCAGAACTTTGACCAGATACGCATTCCCAACAGCGGCGAACTGATTGAAAAAGCCAATCCTCACGCTATACTCGACTACAACCGTTTCATGGCAGACGAAGTTGCAAGATTCGTAAATATGCAAGCTGATATTTTACATAAATACGTTGGAAAAAAACAATGGGTGACCTCTAATATTATACCTGTATTCTATCCAGTGGACCCAGCACGTATGGATCACCTAGATTTCACCACTTACACACGTTACCCGGTGACTGGGCATGAAAGAGGTTACGGAGAGCAAGGGTTCCGTATCAGTAACATTGAAAGCCTTGGATTTCCGAATGACTTATTCCGCAATTATCCGGGAAAACAATTTGGTGTAATGGAGTTACAACCGGGTCAGGTGAATTGGGGAATTTATAACCCTCAACCTCTGCCTGGAGCCATCCGGCTGTGGATGTATCATGTATTTGCCGGTGGCGGTAAATTTGTATGTAACTACCGTTTCCGCCAACCTCTAAAAGGGAGCGAACAATATCATTACGGATTGATGCAAACAGACGGAGTAAGTCTATCACCCGGTGGATTGGAATATAAGCAAACCATCAATGAAATGCAGAAGTTACGTGCTGCCTACAATAAAGATAATCAGATTCCTGCATCCATTGCTTCCCGCCGTATCGGTATGATGTTTACGATGGATAATAATATCGAAATGAATTTTCAGCCACAGACTAATCAATGGAATACAATGGGGCACGTACATAAATATTATAAATTGCTGAAATCATTTGCTGCTCCTGTAGACGTAATTTCCGAAGAGGAGGACTTTACCCGTTATCCATTTTTACTGGCTCCTGCTTACCAGTTGCTCGACAATAAGTTAGTTGAACGTTGGAAAGAATATGTAAAGCAAGGCGGACATTTGATTCTGACTTGCCGTACCGGACAGAAAAACCGGGAAGCACAACTGTGGGAAGATTCTTTTGCCGCTCCTATCCATGAACTGGTTGGAATAAATAACCTGTTTTTTGATCATTTACCTTCAGACTATTGGGGGCATATCAACTTTAACGGTGAGTCTTACGGCTGGAACAACTGGAGATGTCATGACAGCCAATGAAGGTACTGAGATTTGGGGAAGTTATGCCGACCAATTCTATAAAAATTCTGCTGCGGTTACTCACCGCAAGTTGGGTAGAGGAACTGTTACCTACATTGGTGTAGATACAGATGATGGAAAATTGGAAAAAGCAGTCATGCAACGTATCTACCGGGAAGCAAATGTAGGTATAGAAGACTTGCCGACAGGTGTTTTATTGGAATGGAGGGACGGTTTCCATATTGCTTTGAATTATACTTCCGATACTCAGACTATAAACATTCCGGCATCCGCAAAAATAATGATAGGAACTGCCTGTCTGGAGCCTGCCGGAGTTGCGGTATGGACAGAGTAATCTTCCACCATTAAAGATAACATTTTCTTTTTCAACCTATTACCACTCTTTCATATCCTCTTATTCATAGTACTAAAAGTAGTGGTAATAGGTTGATTTTAAATCCACCATCTGATTTATTACGTATCAATTTCCCAATTAATCCTTTTCATAGCCTACATAACCTATTAGTTTAGTTCTCAAACATTAATAGAAAAGTTACTCTTTATTAAGACTTAACTTCTCCTCATCTAATAGATAAATTCTTTTTCATTTGATACAAACTATAAATGCAAGTTCCAATTATTGTTTTCTTTTTGATAAGAGAAACTTATCAACTAATAGAAAATAAATTTAGTCCCAATAACAAATAACTTATCTATTAATAGATACGGTTTACAAGTTATCAGACGGTTAAAGAAACTAGTAACTCGTAACTATTAAACAAGCTAGAATCACTAGTAAACTTTAGAACATATTTTTTACGGAAAGTTATAAAACTCCTCCTCTTTGTCAATACAAGCGACAGCCTGTATACGAGCCTGTGGATTCTGGACCGTAAAAGGTTGGTTCGAAACATAATTCCTCATCCGACAACCTACCAAGGAAACAGTCAGCCTCTTGTCTCCTTTCACCAGCATATAATCAAAAGACTCACCAATAGCTGTAAGGGCAGCATTCTTACCCGAGAAAGCCTCTACATTCAAAATCGCCGTATGTCCTTCACCTTCGATTACAAACGGATGAATCTCTTCTATGGCCACTCCGGTATTTGCAATGATAGACCCTTGAGCAATCTGCCAATTCCTGTTTTTATTTTGTGTACCCATTTTATGAATACCAATTGTCACACAGTCAAAATTAAAATTAGTCAGTTGCCCATACGTTTCCGGTCCCAGCCAGGCTCCACCATATGTTCCGAAAGTAAATACATCAAGCATTTGGGCATTATCCGTATGATTAATCGCATAGGCAAAGCTTTTACGGGCAATTACAGCATCTATCACATCACGACTGAACGAACGTCCGAATTCACGCATATTGGCAGGATTAATATGGCAATGCAATATCCGGGGAATATCATAACAATAATCAATCTTGATAAATTCTCCGCTCAAAGGATAACCGTAACAATGTTCGAACAAGATTTGCTCGTTGATATTCTTTCCGGTAGAACAAAAGTCCATCGCTACGTATTCGCCGTAAAAAGTAAGACAAGAAAGCGTAACTCCTTGCACATTCTGGTTTACATCCACCTGTATGGTAGCCGGATAAGCGATAATCTTGGAAGAGTCAGTATGAGACTGTTCCGGATACCAGAATTGAATCCCACGGATTTGGGTCGCTGATTCTACTATAATGAACGGTTGAGATCTATCTGTGATTTTAAACAATGAACCCACCGGTTCAGCTTTTTCGGGATGTCGGGTTCCTCTTCCAGTAGGTCCATGTACCCCCATCAGAGTGACATTTTTCTTTAACCGGATTCCTCCTGCTACCGGATAACCACCGACAACAGGTTCTACCCACAAAGCAGCTCCTGTAGATGTAGCCCAGTCAATCGCTTTTTGTAGATTATCCCGGTTCACTTCCGGAGCATTTCCCGGTAACACTCCAAATTCCTGAATACTCTTATTGTTATTCGCACTTACAGTAAATGCTAATAAAAGGAATAAAATAGAGAAATAGCAATGCGTTTTCATAGGTATAAAATTATTTATAAAAAACAGTCAACCTCCTAATAATCAATCATTGTATATACGATTAATGTACAATATTCGTAAAATTTCGGAATATCTGCAAGCGTTTAACGATAAATTTATCAATAGCGCAGGCAATATTATTTGGCAGAACAAAGTTTGGTAATTCTCTCACCTTTCCATATCCTGATGTCAGGAGTAAAAATGGCAATGGGAGAAAACCTTCACAGTTTCTCTCCCATTAGTTAGTTATCCTTGTCATGCAATTACAGATCACCTATTGAAATTTTATACTCTAACTTTTATGTGTGTTATACTTTCATTTTATTTTGTCCAAATATACAAATAAATATGGAATAACCAAACTAAAAGCCTATTTAGTACAGTAATTCCCGATAAATTCCTTGTTCACCTTGTTATATAAAGGTTTTTTCCCTCTCCACGTGGTTATCTGAAAATAAACACGTAAATTTGCTCCCTAAATTTGGAACAACAATATAAATCACTATAAATAAAAAGTTTATCACTATGGAGTATAATTTCAGGGAGATTGAAAAGAAGTGGCAGAAACAGTGGGTAGAGAATAAAACTTACCAGGTTACGGAAGACGAATCGAAGCAGAAATTTTATGTATTGAATATGTTTCCTTATCCATCAGGAGCCGGATTGCACGTAGGTCATCCGCTAGGATACATCGCTTCGGATATTTATGCCCGTTATAAACGACTGCAAGGCTTCAATGTACTCAATCCAATGGGATATGACGCCTATGGCCTGCCGGCCGAACAATATGCCATCCAGACCGGACAACACCCTGCAATTACTACAGTCAATAATATCAACCGCTATCGCGAACAGTTGGATAAAATAGGTTTCTCCTTCGATTGGAATCGCGAAATCCGCACTTGTGATCCCGAATATTACCATTGGACACAATGGGCTTTCCAGAAGATGTTCAACAGTTACTACTGCAACGATGAACAACAAGCCCGCCCTATTGGAGAACTTATCAGTGCATTCAAAACTACCGGAACCGAAGGCATGAATGTCGCTTGCAGCGAAGAATTGAATTTCACAGCTAACGAATGGAAAGCAAAAAGTGAAAAAGAACAGCAGGAAATCCTGATGAATTACCGTATTGCTTATCTGGGCGAAACGATGGTAAACTGGTGTCCTGCACTGGGAACTGTATTGGCAAATGACGAAGTTGTGGACGGAGTCAGCGAACGTGGCGGTTATCCGGTTGTCCAGAAAAAAATGCGTCAGTGGTGTTTGCGTGTTTCTGCTTATGCACAGCGCTTACTCGACGGGCTGGATAAAATCGACTGGACCGAATCTTTGAAAGAAACTCAAAAAAACTGGATCGGTCGTTCGGAAGGGGCTGAAATCCAGTTCAAAGTAAAAGACAGCGATCTCGAATTCACCATCTTTACTACACGTGCTGATACCATGTTCGGAGTTACTTTCATGGTATTAGCTCCTGAAAGTGAATTGGTAGTTCAAGTAACTACACCCGGCCAACAAGCGGAAGTAGATGCTTACCTCGACCGTACCAAAAAACGTACAGAACGTGAACGCATTGCTGACCGGAGTGTTAGCGGTGTATTCAGTGGGTCTTATGCCATCAATCCGTTCACAGGCGAAGCAGTGCCCATCTGGATCAGCGACTATGTATTAGCCGGATACGGAACAGGAGCTATCATGGCCGTACCTGCTCATGACAGTCGCGACTATGCTTTTGCCAAACATTTCGGCTTGGAAATCCGCCCGTTGGTAGAAGGCTGTGATGTGAGCGAAGAAAGTTTCGATGCGAAAGAAGGTATCGTTTGTAACTCACCTCGTCCGGATGTTACTGCATACTGTGATCTCTCACTGAACGGATTGACTATCAAAGAAGCCATTGCCGCCACAAAAAAATACGTAAAAGAACATAATCTGGGTCGTGTAAAAGTGAACTTCCGCTTGCGTGATGCCATCTTCTCCCGCCAGCGTTATTGGGGTGAACCATTCCCTGTTTACTACAAGGATGGAATGCCCTATATGATTGACGAAAACAGTCTGCCTCTGGAACTTCCGGAAGTAGCTAAATTCCTGCCTACCGAAACAGGTGAGCCTCCATTGGGACATGCTACTAAATGGGCTTGGGACACTGTAAACAAGTGTGTTGTAGACAATGAAAAAATCGACAACATGACCGTCTTCCCGCTGGAACTAAACACAATGCCGGGATTCGCCGGTTCTTCCGCATATTATCTGCGCTATATGGATCCACGCAATAACAAAGCGTTGGTTGATCGGGAAATAGACCAATACTGGAGAAATGTAGACCTTTATGTAGGTGGTACGGAACATGCTACCGGCCACTTGATTTATTCTCGTTTCTGGAACAAGTTTTTGTATGATCTAGGTATATCGGTAATGGAAGAACCATTCCAGAAGTTGGTAAATCAAGGTATGATTCAAGGCCGCAGTAATTTTGTATACCGCATCAAAGATACCAATACATTCGTTTCCCTGAACCTGAAAGATCAGTATGAAGTTACTCCGATTCACGTAGATGTAAATATCGTATCTAATGATATCCTTGATCAGGAAGCTTTCAAAGCATGGCGTCCTGAATACGAAACAGCAGAGTTTATCCTGGAAGATGGAAAATATATTTGTGGTTGGGCAGTTGAAAAGATGAGTAAATCTATGTTCAACGTTGTCAATCCGGACATGATCGTTGAGAAATACGGTGCAGACACACTTCGTATGTACGAAATGTTCCTCGGTCCGGTTGAACAATCCAAACCTTGGGATACAAACGGTATTGATGGCGTACACCGCTTTATCCGTAAATTCTGGTCATTGTTCTATAGCCGTACAGACGAATATTTGATAAAAGATGAACCGGCTACCAAAGAAGAACTGAAAAGCCTCCACAAACTGATTAAGAAAGTGACTGGAGACATTGAACAGTTCTCTTACAATACCTCTGTTAGTGCATTCATGATCTGTGTAAACGAATTATTTAATCTGAAATGCAGCAAAAAAGAGATATTGGAACAATTAATTATCGTTCTTGCACCTTTCGCTCCACACGTTTGCGAAGAGCTGTGGGCTACGTTGGGACATACCACTTCCGTATGCGACGCCCAATGGCCTGCCTATAACGAAGAATACTTGAAAGAAGATACGATCAACTACACCATCTCTTTCAATGGAAAAGCTCGCTTCAATATGGAATTTGCCGCTGATGCTGCTTCAGACGCTATCCAAACTGCTGTTCTGGCTGATGAGCGTTCGCAGAAATGGACCGAAGGCAAAACTCCGAAAAAAGTGATTGTCGTGCCGAAAAAAATTGTAAACGTTGTAATCTAACATCTCATTTCATTGCAGAGGACACAGAGGACAGAAAGTTTTCTTTTCAAACGATAAACTTCTATGCCTCTTGTGTCCTTTGTGGTAAATTAAAAAACAAAATATAACTCTATGCGAAGACCAGCAAAAACGGAAATAATGAGAGAAGTAAAAGACTATTTTTACATCACTCTCGGACTGATAAGTTATTCATTCGGTTGGGCAGCTTTCCTTCTCCCTTACCAAATAACCACCGGAGGAACTACCGGTATCGGAGCTATCATCTATTATGCCACCGGATTTCCTATCCAATGGTCTTATTTCATCATCAATGCCATCCTAATGACATTTGCCATCCGGATATTAGGTCCGCGATTCAGCATAAAAACAACTTATGCTATTTTCATGCTGACTTTTTTACTTTGGATTTTCCAAATAGTAGTCAATGACTACGTACAAGTACCCGATGTATCAACCGACGGCAAACCTCTTTTACTGGGAGCCGGACAGGACTTTATGGCCTGTATCATCGGTGCTGCCTTATGTGGCATAGGTCTTGGCATTGTATTCAACTATAACGGAAGTACTGGAGGAACAGATATCATCGCTGCCATTGTCAATAAATACAAGGACGTGACACTTGGAAGAATGATCATGATTTGCGATGTATTTATCATTAGTTCCTGTTACTTCGTCTTTCATGACTGGCGCCGTGTCATCTTTGGTTTCGTAACCCTGTTCATTATCGGTGTCGTACTCGACTGGATCATCAATAGTGCCCGCCAATCGGTTCAATTCCTTATCTTCTCTAAACAATATGAGAAAATAGCCGACTGCATCACGAAAGAAACAGACAGAGGGGTGACTGTCCTCAACGGTACAGGATGGTATAGCAAACACGATGTGAAAGTATTGGTCGTACTAGCCAAGAAACGTCAATCACTGGATATTTTCCGTCTGGTAAAACGCATCGACCCAAATGCTTTTATCTCACAAAGTTCCGTCATCGGCGTATATGGTGAAGGATTCGACCAATTGAAAGTAAAATAAACCATTCCACAAGTATTAAACAACCAACAAATAAAGCCCAAAGCCTTATGAAACGCAAACTCGTATTTGTTACCAACAACGCTCATAAACTGGAAGAAGTAGCCGCCATCTTAGGTGATAAGATCGAACTACTTAGCCTGAACGATATTGACTGCCACACAGATATTCCCGAAACAGCCAGTACGCTAGAAGGAAACGCCCTGCTAAAGTCCTCCTTTATCTATAAGAACTATGGTCTGGAGTGTTTTGCCGATGACACCGGCCTAGAAGTGGAAGCACTGGACGGAGCTCCCGGAGTATATTCCGCCCGCTATGCAAACAGAGAAGGACACGATGCGCAAGCCAATATGCTCAAGCTGCTTCATGAGATGGAAGGAAAAGAAAATCGTAAAGCCCAGTTCCGTACTGCTATCTCACTGATTCTAGACGGAAAAGAATATCTCTTTGAAGGAGTAATAAAAGGCAAAATAACCAAAGAGAAACGTGGTGATTCCGGTTTCGGTTATGATCCTATTTTCCTGCCTGAAGGATATGACCGGACTTTTGCCGAACTGGGAAATGACATAAAGAATAAAATCAGCCACCGGGCATTAGCTTTGCAGAAACTCTGCGAGTTTTTGCAAAGCTAAACAATATGATACAGAGTTTTTTATAAGATATTTGTAATCTTCCCAAGAATATTATTACTTTGCAAAAAATAAAAATAAAGTGCGATGAAGAAAATTACATTACTTACTTTTATTACATTGCTTGTGTGTACTTCATGTGTGACTAAGAAAAAATACATGATTGCAGAGACTGGACGTATAGCAGCTATTGCAAGTGGAGATAGCCTGTACGGACTATTATCAGACTGCCGAAATAAAGGAACACAAATGTCGGCGCAGATTAAAAATCTTATGCAGGATACCACTCGAATGGGAAATAGTATTCGTGAATTTCAGAATATGCTGAGTAGCAACATGACCCAGCAAGAGAAACTGAATGCACTATTAAACCAGAAAAAAAATGAACTCAACGAAAGAGAACGTACTATCAACGAGTTACAGGCCATGATTAAATCACAAAATGATAAAGTGCAACACCTACTGAATAGTGTAAAAGATGCATTATTGGGATTTAGCAGTGAAGAACTCACCGTTCGCGAGAAAGACGGAAAGGTATATGTAGCTATGTCCGATAAACTTTTGTTCCAGTCAGGTAGTGCCACTCTCGACAAACGTGGTGAGGAAGCACTTGGCAAATTGGCTCAAGTACTGAACAGGCAAACAGATATTGATGTCTTTATCGAGGGACATACAGATAACAAACCTATCAATACGGCAATATTCAAGGACAATTGGGATTTAAGTGTACTACGCGCAACATCTGTAGTGCGTATCTTGACTAAGAAATACGACGTAAATCCGTTGCAAATACAGCCTAGTGGAAGAGGTGAATTTATGCCCGTTGATGATAACGAAACAGCTGAGGGAAGAAGCAAAAACCGCCGCACGGAAATCATCATGGCCCCGAAATTAGATAAATTATTCCAAATGTTACAGAATTCAGAGGAAACTAAATAAATATTCTTCGGAATATTCTTTATTCTTTAGACATCCAATAACGCAGAAAACGGATTTTGACTATTCGTTTTCTGCGTTATTGGTTTGATTACATTCTT
>NZ_BAKK01000076.1 GCF_000614145.1 Bacteroides faecichinchillae JCM 17102
CCGGATATAGTGAGATGGCACGTCTACTTGGTATGGATGATGTCGCGGACAAATACGCTGTTATTGCAAAAAATATGGCGGTGAAATGGGAAAAAATGGCTAATGATGGTGATCATTATCGCTTGGCTTTTGATCGTGAAAACACTTGGAGTCAAAAGTATAATATGGTTTGGGATAAGATGTGGAAGCTGAATCTTTTCCCTAATAACGTGATCGAAAAAGAAATCAAGTATTATCTGACTAAACAAAATCTTTATGGTTTACCTCTGGATTCCCGTAAAGAGTACACTAAATCAGACTGGATTATGTGGACGGCGGCAATGGCACCCGACCAGAATACATTCGAGAAGTTTATAGATCCTCTTTATAAATACATTAATGAAACAAAAACTCGTGTACCTATCAGTGATTGGCATCACACGGATAGTGGTGAGTACGTGGGGTTCAAAGCCCGCTCTGTTATCGGAGGATATTGGATGCAAGTGATGAAAGACAAAATACTATGAGATACTTAATTACCAATATACTTATTTGTCAACTAAATATGAATATATGCTCTTATCATTTTTTTCTTCAAGGAGGAAAAAGACAGAAATCTGATAAATCAAAACTTACTTCTGAAGAGTATAGTTTTTTTGCGATAGTTTCGTTTGCGCAAACGGAAATACTATAGGCTACTATAAGCCCATTTTAATAGAGAATTTCAGAAAGCTTATAGGATTCTATTATATTAAAAAATTGATCAAACAAATTATTTAGTTCAAAAAATCGGAATGGTAAGGGAAAGTACCTAATACCGATCATTAAATAGAAAAACCATAAATATTTTGTAACGACAATCATATATTTATTAACTGATTTTAAATTATGAAAAACATTTTATTTGTAAACAAGGAAAAAGCTAGGGATAAAAATTTTCATTTGCTAAGACTAAACTTCCCGTTTCAAAGGTACGAATTAGTTCCCTCTTATACTTTCTCATATCAACCTATCATACAAATGAAGGCTATGCAAATACATACAATGGAAGTTCTACCAGCTCCCTAGGTATAAGCAAAGCTCCACTTCCTAAAATAGGAAAAGAAGGAGGTGATATAGAAATCTTTGTAAGATGCACAGAAACCAAAACAGACGATTATAGATATGTGATTAAAAATTTAAGCTATTCTCCCAGTGAAAACACAATAGATATAACCTTTTATATGACTGACCTTTATTTTAACAATAATGATAATAATCTATTAGATTACAAGCACGATTTGCTCAACAAACGTAACAATTAATATTATTTATCTTAAAAAAAATGTATTATGAAAAAGAAGACAAAAAGTAATGTTTGGCACATCCAATGGATGTTGTTAGCATTTGTCGCTCTTTGCTTCACTGGTTGCAAAGACGACAATGAGGATCAAGGAGAAGCTTTTGATCCCAACAAACCAATTGTCATTTCCGACTTTTCTCCCAAAAAAGGAGGAGTCGGTAATAACTTGATTTTGTACGGAGACAACTTCGGCAATGACATATCAAGGGTAAAAGTAACAATTGGCGGAAAGGATGCACGTATTATCACTGTAAAAAACAAGAGTATGTACTGCATCATTCCCCCAAAAGCTTACAATGGAGACATTCAGGTCAGCGCTTTGGACGACAATGGACAAGTAATAAGTAGCGCAGAAGCTGAAAGCACTTTCGAATACGAAAAGAAATGGATGGTAAGTACTGCCTTCGGAACGCATTACGAAAACTCGAACGAATTCTTTGACATGAAAGATGGTCCACTTGATGCAGGAGGCGGTTTCGGAAATGTTTTCTGGTTTTCATGGGATCCATTGTCAGATTACAATAAATTATATTTTACCAATGATGGAAAAACGACACGGTACCTTGACCTTGAAAAAAATGAAATAGGGACTTTCTCTCATGGTTTTGATAGGGTAACTGCCATGACTTGGACTTTAGATGGTGATCTCATTTTATCTCACAATCATTCAAGTGATACAAGAACAGCAAATTATCTATACACACGGGAGTCTAATTATAGCACTAGAGAAACCTTAGGTGGATATGCTCGTGGAGTTAATGGAACTATGGTACACCCCATAAACGGTGAATTTTATTATTCCAGATATAGAGCGGGGGATATGTGGAAATATGATTTTGAAACTGGTGAAAGCAGCTTATGTTTTCAAAATCCATACTCAGGAGTTGCCATTTATCTAGTGCCCCATCCTTCCGGGAATTATGCATACATGTTGGAGCAAGAATTCTATTTCATTATGCGTACTGACTATGACTGGATTAGTAAAACATTTACTACTCCTTATGCTATTTGTGGAACCGGAAATGCTTGGGGATATTCTGATGGTATAGGAACACATGCACAATTAAACAGACCTATTCAAGGAGTATTTGTGAAGAATCCAGATTATGCAGGTCAAGATGATGAATATGATTTTTATTTCTGTGATAAAAACAACCATTGTGTCCGTATTCTGACTCCAACCGGACGAGTTACAACATTTGCCGGACGTGGTAATAACGGAACTTCCGGACTATTTGACGGAGAAGTACGCACAGAAGCACGATTCAACGAGCCACGAGCACTGACTTTCGATCCGAAAAGAAACTGCTTCTATGTAGGCGATGGACTGAATAAAATAATCCGTAAAATTGCGAAAGAAACTGAATAACAAATGATAAACACATTTTTATAATGAGAAATTTTTTACTAACATGTATATTGTTGCTTGGACTTTCCGTCAGTGTATTAGCACAGGAAAATGTTACAGTAACAGGAACCGTGCTTGATACGAATAAAGAACCGATGATCGGTGTAAACGTATCTATAGAAAACATGCCCGGATTAGGAGCAATTACTGATTTGAACGGTAAGTACTCAATAAAAATGCCTCCTTACAACAAACTGGTGTTCTCATACATTGGCTACGACAAGGTAGAAGTATTGATAAAGGAACAAAGAGTAGTAAATGTTACTATGCAAGAATCTTCTGCCACTGTGATGGACGAAGTTGTTGTGACAGGTACTGGTACTCAGAAAAAGATTGCCGTAACCGGTGCTATCACAAACGTAGATGTAGAACAGTTGAAATCCAATCCCTCTAGTTCTGTTGTAGATGCTTTGGCAGGAGTAGTGCCTGGTGTGATGGCAATGCAATCAGATGGTCGTCCAGGTACGGTTTCTGAATTCTGGGTTCGTGGTATTTCCACATTTGGAGCCAGCAGTGCTGCCCTGGTGTTAGTGGACGGATTTGAGCGAGATATCAACGAAGTCAGTGTAGAAGACATCGAATCTTTCACAGTATTAAAAGATGCTTCTGCAACGGCTATTTATGGAAGTAAAGGTGCAAACGGAGTAGTTTTAATCAACACGAAACGCGGTAAAGAAGGTAAAATCAATGTAGATGTGAAATTAGAAGGATTCTATAGCACGTTTACCCAAAAATATGATTTCGTAGACGGACATACCTATGCTTCTATGGCAAATGAAGCCAAGACCACACGTAATCAAGAACCTCTTTATTCTCACGAAGAATTGGAAATGTTCCGTTTGGGACTGGATCCGGACTTATTCCCGAACGTAGATTGGATGGACGTCATGATGCGTGATGGTGCTTTCAGTTCGCGTGCTACAGTAAACATGAGTGGAGGTGGTAAAACCGCCCGTTACTTTGTATCAGGAAGTTATCAGGATCAACAAGGTATGTACAAAGTAGACGATTCAATGAAAAAAGACTACAACACAAATACGAATTTCCGTAAATGGACATATCGCATGAATGTAGATATCGATATCACTAAATCTACTATTTTGAAAGTTGGTGTTTCTGGATCATTACGTAAACAGAACGATCCGGGGCAGGGTACGACTTCTATTTGGACGGCATTAATGGGATATAACGCCATCACTACGCCTATCACTTATTCTGATGGAAGAATACCAGCTATTGGAAATGACAATGGTGACCGTTTTAATCCATGGGTCCAAGCTACTCAGACTGGATTCAATGAAAGCTGGAAAAATAATATTCAAACCAATGTGACTTTGGAACAGAAATTAGATTTCATCACCAAAGGACTCCGCTTTGTAGGACGTTTTGGATATGATACCGAAAATTCAAATTATATCAAGAGATATAAATATCCTGAGCTTTGGCGTGCAGAACGTTATCGTAATTCTGAAGGAGATTTAGTATTTACAAAAATTGTTGATGAAAAGAAACTTGAACAAACATCAGGTTCTAGTGGAGAAAGGCATGAATTCTTTGAATGGGAATTACATTATGACCGTGGATTCAAGGCACACCATGTAGGAGGAGTATTGAAATATACTCAATCTTCTAAAGTACAAACTCAGGGGATCGGCACAGACATTAAAAACGGTATTGCTCGTCGTAATCAGGGATTAGCAGGACAAGCAACCTATAACTGGAATTATCGTTACTTCGTTAATTTCAACTTTGGGTATACTGGATCGGAAAATTTCCACAAGGATCACCGTTACGGATTTTTCCCCGCAGTTTCCGCTGCATGGAACATCGCTGAAGAACCTTTCATCAAAAAACGGACAAAAGAATGGTTGAATATGCTTAAAGTACGTTATTCGTATGGTAAAACCGGTAATGACAATTTGAACGGCATTCGTTTCCCTTATTTATTTGATATTGAAACAATAACAAAGACAGTTGATAATAAAAAAGAACCTGACGGCGGTTATTGGTTTTCAGATATCAATGCCAACGTCAATAGATACTATGGAGGTATGCGCTATTCTTCCATAGCTTCACTCGATACTTCATGGGAAATAGCCACTAAACAGGACTTAGGAGTTGATATCCATTTGTTTGATGATAAGTTTACGGCCGAAATCGACTACTTCCATGAAAAACGTTCTGATATTTACTGGGATCGTAAATATTTGCCTTGGATAGTAGGCTTGGAACAAACATTTAAAGCTAATATCGGAGAAGTAAAGACCAAAGGATTCGACGGGCACTTTTCATTTAGGCAAAAAATTAAGAATGTGGATGTAACTTTACGTGGTAACATGACCTATAGCAAAAATGAGATCATTGAGCAGGATGAAGAAAATACAATTTATGGATATAAACTGAATCAAGGTCATCGTATTGATCAGGCGAAAGGATTGGTTGCTTTGGGATTGTTCAAAGATTATGATGATATCCGAAACAGCCCAAGACAAACATGGAACGAAGTAATGCCTGGTGATATCAAATATAAGGATATCAATGGTGATGGTATCATCGATGGCAATGACCGAGTAGCTATTGGGGCAACAAAGAGACCAAACCTAACTTACGGATTCGGAACCAGTGTACGTTGGAAGCAGTTGGACGTGAATGTTCTTTTTCAAGGAGTAGGAAAATCAACATATTTCATAGACGGTTCCACTGTATTTATGTTCAGAACTGGTGACGGTTGGGGTAATATATTGACTGAAATGGCTAATAGCAATCGCTGGATATTGGGAGAAAATGAAGATCCGAATGCAGAATACCCACGTCTAACCTATGGTAAGAATGAAAACAATGAACAGCAATCAACTTATTGGTTGAGAAATGGCGCCTATTTACGTCTAAAGAATTTGGATATCGGCTATACGCTACCTACTGCTTTAGCAAACAAGGCTCACTTGAATAAGGTACGTTTCTATTTTATTGCAACCAACTTGCTTACATTCTCTAAGTTTAAGCTTTGGGATCCAGAAATGGGAAGTACGGATGGTAAAAAATACCCACTTAGCAAAACTTTTACTTTAGGTGTATCAGTTAATCTATAAATAACAAAAACATATGAAAAGAAAAATATTAATTTTATCCCTTGTGATTGGTATGAATCTCTCATTCAGCGGATGTGCTGATTATTTGGATTCAGACTATCTGTTTGACGAACGTATGACCACAGAGGATGTATTCAAAGATAAAGAGTATACCAACAAATGGTTGGCCAGAGGATACTTTTACCTCGCAGACAACAGCATGCAAGACGTATGCAGCAAAAAGACCATCCCTTTCAATTTTGCAGATGACATGTATTACGGGGATGAAAACGATGGATATAAAAAGTGGAAAAACGGTGAATATAACGAAAGCGGTTTAGGAGACAATAGCAAATGGATATGGCTCAATGCCTATAGAGGAATTCGTCAAGTAACAATTCTTCTCAACAATATTCATCTGAATCAGGAATTCACTGAAGAAGAATTGAATGACATAAAAGGTCAAGCACATTTCCTGAGGGGCTATTTCTATTGGATTTTGCTTCGTACCTATGGCCCAATTCCTATCGTACCAGATGAAGGCGTTGATTATACATTAGATTATGATGAAATAGCATGCCCACGCAACACCTATGAAGAATGCGCTGACTACATCGCCAACGAGATGATAAAAGCGGCAAGCATGCTTCAACTTCAACGTGATATGCAAAATATTTCCCGTCCTACCCGCGGTGCAGCTTTAGCTCTCCGCGCACGTGTATTGCTTTATGCTGCTAGCCCGTTAGCTAATGGTGGAGCTCCTGAAGAGGTTCAAGCAGCTATGGTAGATCGAGAAGGTAATCCGTTACTTTCACCTACCAAGGACGAAAGAAAATGGGCAAGAGCCGCTGCAGCAGCTAAAGATGTCATGGATATGAATCATTATCATATATATACTACAGGACGTCGGGAACATGGAGATATAGCTTTTCCTAGCACATTACAGCCTCAAAAAGATCCTGAAAACCATTTCGATGAGAAGCCATGGCCGGAAGGATACATGGATATTGACCCGTTCGAATCTTATCGTTCCGTATTTAATGGGGCGATCTCTGCTTATGAAAATCCGGAACTGATATTTACCAGAGGCCGTAACCAAGGAGGAGAAGGGATAAACGTAATGTGTATTCATCAGTTGCCACGTCGTGAAGGTAAAGGATATAATTCGCATGGAATGACTCAAAAACAATGTGATGCCTATTATATGAATGATGGTTCCGACTGTCCAGGCATGAACGATATGTATGCGAACCAACCTGGATATGAAAGCCCTCTTCGTTATAACTCCGATCCGCGACCAACAGATTTAGTAACAGAAGAAGAACTCATTAATTATCCGGAACTGGGTCCTAAAGGAGTTGGGGTCTGTAAACAGTATGCACGACGAGAGCCCCGCTTTTACGCTTCTGTTGGTTACAACGGCGCTACCTGGAACTTACTGAATGCAGACGAAAGCAAAGACGAAGTAAAGAATGTACAAATATTCTATTATCGTGGAGATCCTAACGGATACAAAAATACAACATATTGGCCTCGTACGGGAATCAGTATCAAAAAGTACATCCATCCAGACGATATGAGTAATACACTGCAAACTTCTTATGATCAAAGTCGTATGAATAACTCCAAAGTGGACCCTGCCATTCGTTATGCGGAAGTGTTGCTAATCTATGCAGAAGCATTGAACGAACTGTCAGGTTCTTATGATATTCCTTCTTGGGATGGCAGTCGCACTTACACTATTAGTCGTAAAATCGACGAAATGAAGAAAGGTATTCAACCAATTCGTATTCGTGCCGGTATCCCCGACTACACTGCTGATATCTATGAAGACCAAACTAAATTCCGTATCAAACTGAAACGTGAACGTCAGATCGAACTGTTCGCCGAAGGACATCGCTATTTCGACCTACGTCGCTGGTGCGATGCTCCTCAAGAAGAATCTGCTCAAGTATATGGATGCAATGCGTATAGTACCAAAAATATGTCCGCTATCTTCCATACTCCGACAGTGACTCCATCGTTACCATCTATTTTCACTACGAAAATGTGGTTCTGGCCCATTCATCATGACGAGCTGAAACATAATAAAGAATTAACTCAGAATCCGGGATGGAGAGATCCGGAATAATCTTACAATTTAAGCATATTGAACATGAAGAAAATATATTATCTTTTTTTAGCGATGGCAGCAGGACTCTGCTGCACATCGTGCAACAACGAATGGGAAGACGAACAATTCTTACAAATGCCTTCTCTAAAAGCAGAACCGAATAGCGCAGGTGTCACTCCTGTTTATGTGCGCTACGATATCAATGGAACCAAACGCTATAATCTTCCGGTGATTTTTAGTGGATCAACGATGAATACTCACAACCGTACCGTACATTTCGCTGTAGATACAGATACACTTAGAAGTTTGAACGAGGAACGATATGGTAAACGGAACGAACTCTTTTACCAACAGTTAACATCCGAATACTGTACTTTTCCTGAAAGTATAGAATTTCCAGCTGGAGAATGCCAAACTCTATTACCCATAGACTTCACTTTGGGAGGAAATAATGGCGAAAATCCACTAAATCTGAGCGACAAATGGATATTGCCTCTGACCATAGTAGACGATGCTTCTTACGATTATCAGCCAATCCACGTAAACATTATCGGAAGGCATTGCTGAACATAACTCCATTCAACGACTATTCGGGCGTTTATGGAGGTACTAAGTATATGATATACATGGACGGTAATAAGAAAGAACCACTGACTCTGAATGAACATAGAGCTTACGTACATGATGACAAAACGATATTCGTCTATGCCGGACTTAGAGATGTTGATTTTCTGGATCGCAAACTCTACAAAGTATTCATCGAGTTCACAGACGAAAGAATTGATATCTTGAAAAAGAAATTGAGAATCTATAGTGATAATGACAAAAATAATAAATTTAAGGAAATCGGGCAGTCTTATTATACTATTGAAGAAGAAATGGACCCACAGAAACCTTATTTAAAACATATTTATATCACTCTTGGTTTGTCATATGAATTTGAAGATTACACCACAATCGGTGAAAATAATAGAATTAAGTATCTTGTGGAAGGTACATTATCTATGCAACGTGATCTCAATACATTGATTCCTGACGAAGATCAACAAATTCAATGGTAATCTTTGTGTCATAATTTAAATTAAACGGAAAGAATGATCCTAATATAATAGAATCATTCTTTCCTTAATATTTTAAACTTAAATATGAAAGCCCACTCCATCAGTCGTCGTGAATTTCTAAAAAACTTAGGTATTGCCGGAAGCGGAGTAATCCTAGCTGCCAGCCCATGGCTTTCTGCCTTCTCAGAGGTAACTCAAACCAATAACGAAAAATGTCGTCTGGCCATTATCGGTCCTGGGTCCCGCGGACGCTTTCTTATGAATTTCCTCATTCAAAACCCTAAAGTCAAAATCGTAGCCTTATGTGACATTTATCGTGCCTCCATAGAAGCAGCCTTAAAGCTCGCTCCTAATGCTAAAGTATATGGCGACTATCATGAAGTACTGGAAGACAGAAGTGTGGATGCTATACTAGTAGCAACACCTTTGAGTTCCCACTGCCAAATCGTAATTGACGCTTTTGACGCGGGAAAACATGTATTCTGTGAAAAATCAATCGGTTTCACGATGGAAGAATGCTTCCGTATGTATAACAAATATCTGAGTAGTGGCAAAATTTTTTTCACCGGACAACAGCGTCTGTTCGACCCACGGTATATAAAAACCATGGAAATGATCCATGCTGGCACGTTTGGAGAAATTAACGCTATCCATACTTTCTGGAATCGAAATGGTGACTGGAGACGTCCTGTACCTTCACCACACCTGGAACGCCTGATCAACTGGCGCCTGTACCGGGACTTTTCAAAAGGATTAATGACCGAATTAGCTTGTCATCAGCTCCAAATAGGAAGCTGGGCATTACGTAAACTTCCCGAACGAGTAATGGGCCACGGTGCTATTACCTATTGGAAAGACGGCCGGGAAGTCTACGATAATGTCAGTTGCATATACGTATTCGATGACGGTGTAAAGATGACATTCGATTCTGTCATATCCAACAAGTTCTACGGTCTTGAAGAACAGATCATGGGGCACTTGGGTACTGTCGAACCGGAAAAGGGAAGGTATTACTTCGAAAATATCCCTCCTGCTCCCGGTTTTCTTCAAATGGTCAATGAGTGGGAAAATAAACTGTTCGACTCCCTTCCTTTTGCAGGAACTAGTTGGGCCCCTGAGACAGCCAATAGTAATAAAGGAGAACTCATACTAGGAGAACGCCCCAAAACAGACGGAACCTCATTATTGTTGGAAGCATTTGTAGAAGCAGTTATCACCGGTAAACAACCGCCGCGAATTGCAGAAGAAGGTTATTATGCCAGTATGCTCTGTCTATTAGGACATCAAGCAATGGAAGAAGAGAAAACACTCAGGTTCCCTGACGAATACAAGATTAATTATCTGAATCATCAATCCAAATCCACTGGGACACTATGAAAGATAGTATTATAACCGCAGAACGGAAAAAGAAAGAATTGATTAATCTGTTAGTGTGCTTCATTATAGCCAATCTGGTCAATCTATATGCGATAATTACCTATCACACTCATTTTTCTGAGATGATAACTAGTATATTCTATATAATTATATTTACTTTTTTGATTTATACTTTTTGGACGATTATTCGTATATTTTTTTATAGTATAAAGGTATTATTTAAAAGAGAAAATAAGATACAAGAATAAACTTATGCACTCATAGCTACT
>NZ_BAKK01000075.1 GCF_000614145.1 Bacteroides faecichinchillae JCM 17102
GGAGAAAAGAACTTTGAATTTAGGTGAGTATGCAGAAGAAGCTACTATAATTGTGGAAGAAACGGCAACGCCTAAAAGGGTAAATCATTTCATTGAGGCAAACACCCAAGAAACCACCTTACAACATTTGAAAAATGACTGCATTACTCCCGTTTTTGCAAAAGACAATGAGCTTACAGTAAACCATGCTGCATTTATTGAAACAGTTTGGGAAGCTGCAAACTCCTACTACAATGGTGAGACTATTGGAACGCCCGATATTCGTGTCTCTCATGTTATTAAGGGTCGCACGCCTGATGCAATCCATAAGCCAGCCAATCAGTTATTGGAATCTGACAAAACTATCTATTATGAAAGGGCAGCTTTCAGCATTGACATTCCAACTGTTTATGAAACGATTGAGGGTAACAAGCTGAATCTTTCGATAGTAGGAGTTAGAGCCTATAATCAAATGAACTTATACAGCAAGAAAGTTCCAGAGTTGTTTAGATTGGCTATTGGCTTCAAGAACCAAGTATGCTGCAATATGTGCATCTTTACAGATGGTTACAAGGATGATTTAAGAGTGAGCAATACAAGTGAACTTTATCGTTCTGCCTTGGAACTGTTCAACAACTACAATCCTGCCAAACATCTGCATTTGATGCAACAGTTGGGCAATACTTCAATGAGTGAACACCAATTTGCACAAATATTGGGTAAAATGAGACTTTATCAGTGTTTACCTAATGGCTACCAAAAGAGACTGCCAAGAATGTTATTAACTGACACACAAATAAACAGTGTTGCAAAAGCCTACATTAATGATGAGAACTTTGGCAGCTTTGGAAATGAATTGAATATGTGGAAGTTCTACAACCTATTAACGGGTGCAAATAAGAGTAGCTATATTGATTCATTCTTAGACCGCTCTTTAAATGCTACTGAAATGGCAGTTGGAATTAATGCAGCCTTGCATGGGGATGAGCATTACAAATGGTTTATTGACTAACTAATGAAAGGACATCTATTCATTTAGGTGTCCTCTCTTTTTTAATAACTTAAAAATACTACAGAATGAATGATAATGAAAAACTAGTACTATGGAGCATACTAGTAGTACTGTTACTAATAATAATTGGTATTATCAATCCTTTTTTGCTGATACTGATTTTATCCATCTTTATTTATATGCAATCTTAGTTACACTTTTCAATAGAAGTGAAAGTAATTTGAGAATCAAGCTATTACAAATTGATTCCCAAATTTACTTTCACTTTCATAGTTAAACCTACAAAATTGAAACAATATGAGTTTGAAGAACAGTTATACAACAAGTGACTGCCTACAGTGGGACAGTGCCACAAACTTGGTAAGAAAGTTATATAGGGATAAAAATTATAGAATAAGCCTGCTTATTGGGTGTGGCATATTTTTTGGTTTACGCATCTCTGACCTATTACAACTTACTTGGGCAATGCTTTTGAGTAATGATGCAAAGTTTACCATTACCGAAAAGAAAACAGGCAAACGTAGAGAAGTGAGAATTAATAAGGAGTTTCAGAAACATATCAAAGACTGTTATACAGCTTTGGATATTCAGAACTTGAATGAGTTCTGTTTTTTATCGGGAAAAGGTAAGAACAAAGTCTATTCTATCCAATGGATAAACATTGTACTTAAAGAGTTGAAAGTCAAGTATAATTTAAAGATAGACCATTTTTCCACTCATTCACTTAGAAAGACTTTTGGCAGGAAAGTGTTTGAATCCTCTGAAAATGCTGAATTGGCTTTAGTTAAACTGATGGAATTATTTAATCATTCCAGTGTAACCATAACTAAAAGATACTTGGGACTTAGACAAGAAGAACTGTTAAATACTTATGACTGTTTAAGTTTCTAATCAGTGGGACAAAGTTTGAAATTTCTGTTGTTATCATACCATTTTCAGAAATAAAGAACTTTGTCCCGTTCTCTAATATACAGTAACTTTCAAAAACTGCAATGTAAGAGAAACTGTAAATAATGGTTATATATAAATCTGATGGGACATGATTCCAAGCAAAACAGATTGCGATAACGTAGCTAATTCCGCACTGGCGCAAGCGTAAGAAAATTATCTTTTAAAAAAGGCATGATGCGGCTTGTAGCTATAGTATGTTGATTTTTCGGAATTATCTATAAGTTATGAACAGCCGTACTAATCTGCAATATCAGAAAAACAGCTATAATATTTATAACTGATAGTAGGTATGAGTTTTAAAAATTATCGTCTTATATACCCACTTCTAATTTTCATATCGCTATTGAGTTACACAGATTAGATATTGATTTTACTGATTACTTAGTTAGACTGTAAACCTATATACCTTGTATATAATAGAAGATATTCATTTTTCAATCCGTAAAATCTACGGGTACTTTTTTCGGGAAAAAATCTTCTTATAGTCTCCGTTCAAAAAAAGTACCTGCTTATGCAATTACAAAGAAAAGAAGTTGATACTATCTAATTACTTACTACAGATATGTTTTGAAACACTTAGAACTGCATTTATCAGCGTTTTATCTTTAGCTATTCAAAACCTTTCGCTAACTTTGCAGCAATTTCAGAGGTCTTAATGCGTTAAGACACTGAAAGGACATATTTAACGAAAGGTGTTATTGAAATTATCTTCTGTTTCTTAGATTCTCGCAAAATTTAAAAACGGTACGAAGATGATAGCAATAGCACCACACCATTTGATATATACCTACCTTATATGAACTTATAAGGCTTTTAGATATTGTCAAAACTGGTGTGGGTTGCTATTGTTTTATCCGTACCAAAGGCAATGCGAGAAGCCCAAGAAACAGGATAAAGCAAATATGTACCCACACCTTTTCTATTTAATATAACTGCTTTTTAAGGGTACTGAAAAGCACAAATAGAAAATAGAGATGAAAACGTTTAGATTAATTGGAATGGCTTTATTAGCCGTAGTAATGTGTGTGAATCTTGCTTCTTGCAGTGATGATGATGAAGAACCTACTAAAAATGATGATGGTGTGATTACCAATCAGAAACGACTGGTAGAATTTACAGAAACGGATGAGCATGATACATATACATGGTCTTTTTCATACGACAGCAAAGGTAGATTAATATCTATTGTTCAAAAGGATTATGATAGCAGTAGTTATATTACCAACATTACCTGGGGCGAAAATACTATTAGAGAAAGTGAAGATGACGAATCTATTACTTATTCTCTTACAGATGGTTTAGCAAGAACTGGCTCAGAAACAAATGGAACTAATTATTCGTTTGCATATAATTCATCCAAACAATTGACAGCTTACCAACGTAGTAGTAGCAGATACGATTATTCAGATACACGTACTCTGACTTGGGATAATGGTAAAGTTACAAAGATAACTGATGAGGATGGAATATCAGAGATTACCTATGGCAATCAAACTTGCAAAGGATATTTTCCTTTCATGGTTACAATGGTAGAAGATGATTTTAAAGTGATGTTAGCACATCCCGAATTAGTGGGTTTGCGTACTACTCAATTGCCTATACAAATCTACAATAAAGAAGATTATTATGAGACAACTTCAAAATTGACTTATAAATTAGATAAAGACGGATATTTAGAAAGCTGCACAGAAAATAGTACAGAAGAAGCTGTGTCAAATGGTACAACTTATACCTATACAACAACTTATACTTTCACATGGGAATAAATACATTAATTAGATTCATATTAAAAATAAAATAACAATGAAAACATTCAGATTAATTGGAATAGCTATTATGGCAATTCTTATCAGTGTAAATTTTGCTTCTTGCAGTAGTGATGATGATGAAGAAGAAATATCCGCTTCATTGGAAGGAACTTGGTATTATGACTATGGTGAAGGATGGGAATTGTACAACGGTAATAAAGAACCTTGGAGTACAGACCCAGACCCTTATAATCCCAATGACCGCGATGCAAGTACAAAAATGGAAATAAAGAAAATGGGAGAAAACCAATATTCTATTTCTACCTATTACTATGATAATGGTGCTTGGCAGTATAGCGAATCGGAAACAATCACACTAAATGGGAAGAGTTTTAAATATAATGGTGAAAACTGTACAATCCTAACTTTAACATCTAAAACTTTGATTTATGAAGTAGTAGAACCAAACGGAAAATATTACGATAAATATACTTATATTAAGATGTAACATTATCTATTCTGTTACAAGCAAAAAGCCAACCTACCCATTATAAACAAATGGATAAGTTGGCTTTTTCAGTTCTGAACAAATTATTAACGCTTTCTCCTTTTGAACTTCATGGATGGGGTAAGCCCATACGCACTTTCAGGAAAATATGTGCAGAGAAATTTATCACTTGCTAATCTATAAGTGGTAATAGTGTGCGTTTCCATATAATCGGGTATAAGGCATACCCTTGCATCTTTTCTTATCTAATTTTTCATAGCTATAAAATTTTAAGTTTCACATATACAACAGTATTCAGAATCATACAAAAGTCAAAATCGAAAGCAGACAAAAATAAAATAAGAACCTTAACCATGCAGAAATATTTTTTATGCCATATACTGAAATTTTATCCGTACATTCTATTTACATTATACAGAGTTGGTTACCTTTGCACCACGAAAGATTAAATCAATGGAACAATTACAAGTAATTCAAAGCAAGATATATGAAATCAGAGGTCAGAAAGTAATGCTTGACTTCGACCTTGCAGAAATGTACCAAGTAGAAACTCGTGTACTTAATCAAGCAGTCAAGCGTAACATAGAACGCTTTCCTAAAGACTTTATGTTTCAACTTACATTAGAGGAATGGGAATCTATCTCATCACAATTTGTGATGACATCACGAATGAAACGACCTAAGTCCGCTATGCCACTGGCTTTTACAGAGCATGGAGTTGTAATGCTTTCCAGTGTATTAAGAAGTGATATTGCCATTCAAACAAGTGTTTTGATTGTACGTGCTTTTGTTGCCATGAGACAACTGATTACAGCAGCCCCACAAATAGACAGAGTAGGACAATTAGAACAGCAAATGAAAGAGTTGAAAGGCTACATAGAAGAAGTATTCGCTGATTACAACGATATTAATGACGATACGCGAATGCAGTTGGAACTCATTAATCAGACATTGGCAGAACTGCAAGCCAAGAAGAAACTGGAAGAAAAACCACGCAGAAGAATCGGATTTATACAGCATGATGAATAATCTGATTCTGCCAAGCACGAGATTTTATAAAAACTATAATACTTCCACGTAAGTAAAAAAGTGATTGAAGCAACTCCAATTATAAGATATAATTATTGCATAACAGTACAACATTAGCTAACTTTGCAACAAGAACGGTTGTTTACCGCTGGTTTACCGATACGTTCTTAAGAGAGTTCATTAATAGGTTTACGAACGCTTAAAAGGTCTTGTAGCTCAGTTGGTTACACACGATAAATCCGCAGGATTTGTCGTGCTCGGCAACAGACTCATAATCTGGAGGTCCCTGGTTCAAGCCCAGGCTGGTCCACAAAACATAAAACAAAGGAAATCAAGCCGTTACAAGAAACCTTGTAGCGGCTTTTTTCTTGCACACTGAAACTCCTTGCACACAATTTGCACACAACCTTTGGAAAGTGGTGATAATCAATGATAAACGTGACACACCGGTAAATGATATTCTTTTTCTTTGGGTTTCTTCCTTTTGCATAGGTTATCCTTGGTTTCGGTATAGGATGAGGCTCTTTGCACACAAATTGCACACGTTTTGAGAAGAAAAAAGGGATAAGCTACACACCGGTAGTTATCCCTTTTCTTCGCAATAAAATCAAATAAGAAGTAATAGTGTAGATAATATACGACTATTCATTTCCAACAAAGTACAATCAAATATTATCAATGTCATTTGATTTTAGTTCCTTTTCACAAGAGCGTGGTGACTCTTTCAAATAAAGACGTGTTTCCTTGTTTGTACAACCATGTCGAACAAGACCAGGATACTGCCGTTCCAAACAACGCGCATACTCTCTTCTGCTTTTAGGACTCTTGTAAGAATTCCAACGCTTCAGATAATTTGAGTACAAATCACTGACTCTTACAAACTTTACTTCTGATGTGCAGTCACCCTCATCGTCTGAAGAGGGCTTAATATCCGTATCTACACAAGGGACTGTCATTAACTCATCACAATTCTTACTCTCAACAGATTTTTTTGAGTCGGCTCTGTTGTTACCAATTTCATTTTTTCCCATTATTTTAAAAATATAAAAGTTATTGAAGATAAAAGGGTATCTTCTTCCCATTATTTAAAATCCATATTTTGCAGCTATTTCAAATAAGCGGTCGGTGTTATAATTATGTTTCAACATCTCCGAATAGCCAGCATCTGCTTTATTATAACTGCAACGTAATCAATGTTTAGTAATTTCATGGAATAATTGCCGACCATCTTCTCCAAAGAAATTTCTGATAATACAACCAATAGTAAACCAATCATCATATCCCCCATCACCCCTTTTCTTCACGATAAAAGCAGGTGGGAAAATACGCCTCATGGTTTCTTCGTTTTCATAAGCTGCAATGTCTCGAAAGTATAGCTCATACCTGAACAATGGTTGCCAGTCAGTATAACACGAACATTTTTCGCAAAAAGTAATTTCTCATTCTGTAGAGTATGTGACTCCTTCTCTAATTTAAGTTTATCATTCATCATAATTAAATAATTGATAGTTAGAATAAAATTTATATCATACCGTATTCTTTACACCAATGATAGAAT
The DNA here is from genome assembly GCF_000614145.1 of Bacteroides faecichinchillae JCM 17102. Classification (GTDB taxonomy): domain Bacteria; phylum Bacteroidota; class Bacteroidia; order Bacteroidales; family Bacteroidaceae; genus Bacteroides; species Bacteroides faecichinchillae. The sequence goes on from NZ_BAKK01000075.1 coordinate 6,786, forward strand.
GTTCCTATCGTGTATTTATACTTGTAATAGTTCTTTAGGCATGAATCATACATGATGTCGGTTTCTTCACGAGTGTATTGATAACTTTCCGTTTTATAGAACCGGCTGACTGCATGGAAAATGTATCTGCCCTCTTCCCCATATTCTCCGGCCAAAGCACAACCAATAGAAAACCAACGTAAATGATTACCCGTTATATCCATTTGATTATCTCCTATCCGTTGTAGTATGGGTGTCATAATCATGGGAATATTCTGGGGCGTTTTTATTATAGGAATACCTTGCATATTCTCATCATTTGTATGTTGCTTAATTAGCCTAATAGGCTGTTCTATTCTATCTGTAAAAGTTGAGGCATTGGAATTCAATATAGGATTTGCATCATAAGAAGCCCCCCTTAACCTTGACACATTCTTACATGAAGTATCAATTACAATGCCTCTATCTCGAAAGAACTTTTCCAAAGCATAAAAATGCTCTTTATGATAGCGAGGATGTTCAATCGGTATCAGACAGAACACACCATTCCCACTAATTGACAAACCGCAATATGCAATACATTCAATACTTGACAAATCCTGTTTTAGCTTCTCAAAATCTGTAATTTCTGGATTATCCTTGCCACCGTCTATATCAATACAGATATAACCGCTATGCAAATCCAAGTACTTATCACTACAATAAGAAAATATGCCACTCGGAGTGATACAAGGCAATTCTGCCTTGTACTTCCGTTGTTCGCTTTTCTCTGAAAGAGAGCGAATGTATTTCGCCTCTTCTTTGTAACGTTCACTACATACCCAATCAAATAGCTTCACTTGCCCGATTGGAAGTTTCTGCTTGTAACTTTCAAACAAACTGACTGTTGAATTTTTCATTTTTCTTCATTTAAATTGTCTATAAATCTCTCCACATAGCTTTTTGGAGATTGCGTATCATCGGAAACTGGAATATCCTTCTCCTTAGGCTTATCACAAAACACCCATGTAGCATTATTGGTACTTCCCGTCTGGACATAAAATAGTTTTCTAATCCTCTCATTAAATGTAGCATTACTGGTTTCATGCATCCCTTTTTTCTTGCAAAAAGCAACATATTTTTCATAAAGGAAATCAAGTTCTACATGTGGAACCTTCGCACTTTTACGTTCTGTATTTTCAGGAGGAACAACGGCAAACCATCCCTCTTTTTTTACCCAGAACAAAACAGTATTTGAACGAATTTTATATTCTTCAAGTGTACGGTTTACCAATTCCGATTCCGTAAAGTCTTCCCTTTCCAATAACCGTTTGATACCGGATATTACACGATTAAAAATGCCGGAAAGTTCTTTTTTTAGTTTGTCCGGAAGTTTTTTGTCTCGCTTTTCCTTCGCGATTGTGACATCAAAAGGTAAAATAATCCATCTTCTAAAAAAAGCGACATTCGCTTCTGTTTCTTTAGGTAAAGAGTTAGTGTTGAACATGAACTTACATGTATAGTCTTGCATAGTCCAAACATCTTTGTAGAGTGTTTTTACCTCCACATCCTCACCGCTTATCAGCTTCTTAATCATATCAGGATTACATTTTCCACCTAATTCAGATGAATAGTTAAGAAGTTTCCCACTAAGCTGTGCCCTTGTATTCGCATCAAATGAAAGAGCAGCCATGGAGAATCCTGTCACATGTTCTTTACCAAGAATTTCTTTCACTAGTTCGTAAATTACTCCTTTGCCATTGGCTCCTTCGCCATACAGCATCATACTTCTTTCCAACTTCAATTTGCGGGTAGGAATAAAACAGTACCCTATCATTTCCATAAGAACATCTTGAGCTTGTTTTTCAGGTAATACATAATCAAGAAATTCATCAAATTGTGGACAAGTCGCATCAGGATCGTAATCAAAAGAAAGTTGGTATCTCAACATATCTTCTTTTTGAAAATCTCGAAGTGTAAACTCTCCATTATTATATTTCAGGGTTCCATTTCTTAGATTGACAGAGATGCTTAAATCATCATCTTTCGTTTGGATGGGAGGACACTTATAATCAGCAATAAATTGTCTCAATAGTTTCTTTTTATTGTTTTCCTGCTGAGCCTCAACAGGCAAAAATCCTGCTTTTTCTGCCGCCATAGAAATACAATCCGAAGCAACGGATTCATCAATTTTCTCCCAATAAGCACCATTGAAATAATGCAAAAAGCCATCCAATATCAGAAAATCAGAATTATGTTCCTCCGCAACTTTTTTCAAAACTTTAGATACATACACACACTTCTCTTCAATTGTTATTTTTGTATGCTTTGCTCCTGTTTTTTTATTCTCATACAATAAATCTTCCCGACCCTTACGTATACATTCCCCTATTTTTACTTTTTCAAAAGGGATTTCGGGTATTGCACTGATAATACGACCTAGTATTCTATTTTCTCTAATGAATTCTTGCATAGGAGTGTCTGATAGACAGATATTGATAATATTGAGATCCGTTTTCATTTTATTTCCTGTTTTTATATTGAGCCGTTTTTATAATAAATTGTTTTGATTGGTCTGAAAAGTTCTGGCTCGTTTCACTTTTCTTTTCAATCTGGCTAGACAGCCAACTATCCAACTCCTGTGGAAAGAAATAAATCCGGTTATCAGATTTATGACATGGGATATTATTTCCAGAGGTTAACTTATATAGTTTTGACCTGCTAATTAAAAATCCTAACTTTCCCAAATAGAGCAGTGCTTGGTTTATATCCAAATATTTCGGTATCTCTTCGGGGTTTCGAATCCTTTGCGTTAATAACTCTTTTATCCCTGCTATTTCCGAAATCAAATAATCTATTCGTTCCGGTAAGTTGTTATAATCCGTTTTCATATCTTATTCATTTAATTCTGATGCAAAAGTCCGAAAACAGAAAAATGCAGGTTAGTGGCAAACTCTTCTTTTCTTGATTTTTGATGTTTTTTTTGCTTGCTGATGTTTCTTTTATTGCATCCATTATTTCTTTGTTTAGAATTATGATGCAAAGGTCGGCATCTCGGCAGGAGCAGGTTAGTGGCAAACCAGAATAATTGGTATTTAAGTGATTTTTTCCTGGTTTCGATTGCTGCATTACATCATCCTTTAATTTGTCCATAGCTCATTAATTTTGAATTACGTTGCAAATTAACCGGGATTTCAAAAAGCAGGTTAGTGGCAAATTTGACGGGATGAAATTTTTATTGTACTTTTATGGAAATTTTAAATGACGAATTATGGGAGGTAACAGTTATAAATATGATAAAGAGCTATTTGAACTTTTGAAACAGGAGTATAAGGAGCGGTTAAAAATCCAATTAACTCTCGGAAGTTATGAGAAACTCCGCTCTTTTATCAACAAAGAGACATTAGATGAGGAGCTCAATAGGATTGACAATAAGAAAAAAGGGCATAAAAGTGAGGATAAGGTAAGCGAGGATTCAATAAAACGCCATTTCGGACTAATCAATAGCAAAACTAAACCTAGTCTATCCAGTTGTTCTTTATACGCCAGAAAACTAGGATATTTGAGTTGGGATGATTTCTGTGAGAAAGCAGAACAGAAGTATGACGTAACAAAAGGTTTCAGTACGATTGACTTCTATAAATTCAGCACTTTGAATGAAAGTGACGAAATAACCATTGGCTGGTATCCAAAAAAATATTGTAGATTGAAATTTTTAGGAGAGTATTCCTTTGAGGTCATTGAATCTTATGGTATGCACAGTAAAATTGGACGAAAATTTGAAACTGCCGGTTTTCGACTAACACCGATTTCCAATAAAGTAGAACTACCAGAAGTCATAATAGAGCCATTGTTTGATGACGATCCATTATGGACAATTATAGAAAACTTCGATACTGACTTCTGCTGTACAGACCTTTTATTATAAAAGTGAAGTAAATGAATGAAGTGAACAGCTTTTTTATACTCTTATATAAAAATCTTTA
>NZ_BAKK01000074.1 GCF_000614145.1 Bacteroides faecichinchillae JCM 17102
AAATTCTTATCGGATGTATGGCATATAATAGCTCTATGAATGGCAGGAGATAGAAGCATTAGAACTTGGCAATAAAAAAATAGACGAGCTCCGAAAAGAAATAAACAATATCAATATTCAAATGATAAAATTTTCTCTATTGGGTGAAACAATACTGGAATGGAACGATAAAGATATCGAGCATTACCATGCACGGCGTATGGCAATGGACAGTATGCTCTGCCGTTTCAAGGCCACCTATCCAGCAGAGCGCATCGATAGTGTGCGCAGTCTTTTAGAGGATAAGGAACGACAGATGTTCCAGATAGTCCGGTTAATGGATGAACAACAATCTATTAACAAGAAGATAGCCAATCAAATTCCGGTTATTGTACAGAAAAGTGTGCAGGAACAGTCCAAAAAGCCAAAACGAAAAGGTTTCTTAGGCATATTCGGCAAAAAAAAGGAAGTAACTCCAGCAGTATCAACCACTATCCTTCATTCGGTCAATAGAAACGTAATCAGCGAACAGAAAGTGCAGGATCGCCAATTGTCGGAACAAGCCGACAGCCTTGCAGCTCGTAATGCAGAACTTAACAGACAACTGCAAGAATTGATTTGCCAAATAGAAGAAAAGGTACAAACCGAACTGCAAAGCCGGGAAAACGAAATAGTTGCCATGCGTGAAAAGTCATTTATGCAAGTAGGCGGTTTAATGGGATTCGTTCTTCTATTGTTGTTAATTTCCTACATCATCATACATCGTGATGCAAAAAGCATTAAACAATACAAGCACAAGACAACTGATTTGATAAGGCAACTGGAACAATCCGTACAACGGAACGAGGCACTGATAACGTCAAGGAAGAAGGCGGTACATACTATCACCCATGAACTGCGCACACCGCTGACAGCAATAACAGGCTATGCCGGACTGATACGGAAAGAACAGTGTGAGGATAAGTCCGGGCAGTATATCCAAAACATACTGCAATCCTCCGACCGTATGCGGGATATGCTTAACACTTTGCTTGACTTCTTCCGCCTGGACAACGGCAAGGAACAGCCCCGTCTGTCACCCTGCCGGATTTCAGCAATCACGCACACACTTGAAACGGAGTTCATGCCTGTTGCCGTGAACAAAGGGCTGTCCTTGTCCGTGAAGACTGGACACGATGCCATTGTATTGACCGACAAAGAGCGAATAATACAAATCGGGAATAACCTGCTGTCAAACGCTGTCAAGTTCACAGAAGAAGGCGGTGTTTCTTTGATTACTGAATATGATAATGGAGTTCTGACACTGGTCGTTGAAGATACAGGTACAGGCATGACAGAAGAGGAACAGAAACAAGCGTTCGGTGCGTTTGAACGTCTATCAAATGCCGCCGCAAAGGAGGGTTTCGGGCTTGGGCTTGCCATAATGCGTAATATTGTGTCGATGCTTGGCGGAACAATCCGTTTAGACAGCAAGAAAGGGAAAGGCAGTCGTTTCACAGTTGAAATTTCTATGCAGGAAGCTGAAGAACAGCTTGGATATACAAGCAATACACCTGTTTATCATAACAATAAATTCCATGATGTTGTCGCCATTGACAATGATGAGGTATTACTTCTGATGCTGAAAGAGATGTATTCCCAAGAAGGAATACACTGCGACACTTGCACCGATGCTGCGGCACTGATGGAAATGATACGCCAGAAAGAATACAGCCTGTTGCTGACAGACTTGAATATGCCCGATATAAACGGTTTCGAATTGCTGGAACTGTTGCGTTCGTCCAACGTGGGCAATTCACCAACAATCCCGGTGGTTGTGGCAACCGCTTCGGGCAGTTGTAACAAAGGGGAACTATTGGCAAAAGGCTTTGCCGGATGCCTGTTCAAACCGTTCTCCATATCGGAACTGATGGAGGTTTCCGACAGGTGTGCCATAAAAGCGACACCGGACGGGAAACCGGACTTTTCCGCCTTATTGTCCTATGGCAATGAAGCCGTCATGCTGGAAAAGTTGATAACTGAAACAGAAAAGGAAATGCAGGCGGTACGGGATGCAGCAAAAGAAAAAGACCTGCAAAAGCTGGATTCCCTGATCCACCACCTGCGCAGTTCGTGGGAGGTGCTCCGTGCCGACCAACCGCTGAATGTACTTTACGGATTGCTTCGTGGCGATGCTCTCCCGGATGGTGAAGCGTTAAGCCATGCCGTGACTGCCGTGCTGGATAAGGGAGTGGAAATAATACGGTTGGCAGAAGAGGAAAGGAGAAAATACGAAGATGAATAAGACAAAAATAATTGTGGTGGAAGACAACATCGTGTATTGCGAATATGTCTGCAATATGCTGTCACGGGAGGGCTACCGCAATATGAAGGCTTACCACCTCTCAACCGCGAAGAAACATCTGCAACAGGCAACAGATAATGATATCGTGGTTGCCGACCTGCGTCTGCCTGACGGCAGTGGCATAGACCTTTTGTGCTGGATGCGAAAGGAGGGAAAGATGCAGCCCTTCATCATTATGACCGACTACGCCGAAGTTAATACCGCCGTGGAAAGCATGAAACTCGGCTCGATAGACTATATTCCCAAACAGCTTGTGGAGGATAAACTTGTCCCCCTGATCCGTTCCATACTGAAAGAACGTCAGGCAGGACAACGCCGTATGCCTATATTCGCCCGTGAAGGTTCCGCCTTTCAGAAAATCATGCACCGCATAAGGCTGGTAGCCGCCACCGATATGAGCGTGATGATATTTGGTGAGAACGGCACGGGCAAGGAGCATATTGCCCACCTGTTGCATGACAAGAGCAAACGTGCAGGCAAGCCATTTGTGGCGGTGGACTGCGGTTCACTCTCCAAAGAGCTTGCACCGTCGGCTTTCTTCGGACACGTCAAAGGTGCATTTACAGGTGCGGACAATGCCAAGAAAGGATATTTCCATGAGGCGGAAGGCGGCACGTTGTTTCTGGACGAGGTAGGAAACCTCGCGTTGGAAACCCAACAGATGTTGCTCCGTGCCATACAGGAGAGGCGGTATCGCCCGGTCGGAGACAAGGCAGACCGGAATTTCAATGTCCGCATCATCGCTGCTACCAATGAAGATTTGGAGGTATCGGTGAATGAAAAGCGTTTTCGGCAGGATCTTCTGTACCGCCTGCACGACTTCGGGATAACCGTTCCTCCGTTGCGTGACTGTCAAGAAGACATTATGCCGCTGGCAGAGTTCTTCCGTGATATGGCAAACAGAGAGCTGGAGTGTAGCGTGAGCGGGTTCAGTTCCGAAGCACGTAAAGCGTTGCTGACACACGCATGGCCGGGCAACGTGCGGGAACTTCGGCAGAAAGTTATGGGTGCTGTATTGCAGGCGCAGGAAGGTGTTGTCATGAAAGAGCATCTGGAACTTGCCGTGACGAAACCGACCTCTACTGTCAGCTTCGCCTTGCGCAATGACGCGGAGGATAAGGAGCGGATATTGCGTGCGTTGAAACAGGCAAACGGCAACCGGAGTGTCGCCGCAGAACTGCTCGGCATAGGCAGGACAACACTATACAGCAAACTTGAAGAGTATGGACTTAAATATAAATTCAAGCAATCATAGCCCGTAATTCACTGAATTTGGCTATCTTTGCATAACATTTGAGAAAAACGGCGATTGGCAGGAGCTTTTCGCCGCCAACATATAGGATAAGACCGCAAGGCGTTTCAAGCGAAAATCTGGTAAATTGGAACTACGGAGACGATTGCGTGATGCTTATGCTATGCTTACGCATAGCGTGCATTCACGTACTCTCCGTAAAGGCTTTACCAGAGCCATCGCTTGAAGGTAGTGTGAATTGCACGCTACTTTTTTACCCTTGCCTAACGAAAGGAAACGATTATGGGTAAAGTTCAGATTCTCGCCGTACTGACGATGGACGGATGTCTTTCTTCAGAGTTATATGATAAAGCACATCAGGATTTGTGCCTTGACCGTTGCGGTCTTGATGAAATCAGGAAGAAAGCCTTTTACCGTGTGACACCGGACTATTCCATTTCAATGCTGCACGAATGGAGAAAAGACTGCACAAACATCCGTTACCTCGCGGAAGCCACACCGGACACGGCAGACTATATAAACGGACTGCTGCGGATGCACGCTGTGGATGAAATCATACTATACACCGTTCCTTTCATATCCGGAAGCGGACGACATTTTTTTAAGTCGGCTCTGCCAGAGCAACACTGGACGCTTTCCTCTTTGAAAAGCTATCCCAACGGTGTATGTCGCATTATCTATATCCTTGATAAAAAAGCAAGATAGCCAAAATGTGCGGCAAGCATACATTTCTATTTTCAGGAATAGAATAAATGTTCCGATTACAAACAATTTAAGTCGGAGATAATTTGTCCTTGTGAAAAAATACTGAATTTTATACCTCTGAAATCCAGCACTTTGTAAAATTGAGTGTTGGATTTTTTATTTTCTGCCGCGTTTTTTGCCAATTATATTCATGTGCGCACGCAGAAAACAAAGTGTAATTTTCAAAATTGACAGAACCATGAATTATTTCTTGCTGGCGGAAACCGACTTTTTCCGCCTGATAAACGAAGCCGGCGACTGCAATATGGAAACGGCATACACGGCTTTCGCCACCCAAGTGATCGAACTGTGCAACGGCGGCATGGACATGAACCTTACCGTCATCGCGCTTGCCTACATCGAAATCGAGTTGCAGCACCATCCCGTACGTAATCTGTCAGAAGAAAAAAGAGAGATTGCCGCCTACGTCAGCAAGGCTCTGTCTTTCGTAAGAAAGATGCAGAAATTCCTTGCCACGCCCCAAGTGCCACCACTAATATCCGCCAACAACGCAACAGAAACCACCGCCAGCCTTCTTCAATGGACGGGCAATGCCATCGACCTCGTGGAACTTATCTACGGCATAGACGTGATGGGCTGCATCAACAACGGCAATATGCCGCTCAAACAGCTCGCCCCACTTCTCTATAAGATATTCGGGGTTGATTCTAAAGACTGCTACCGCTTCTACACTGATATCAAACGCCGGAAGAACGAAAGCCGCACCTATTTCATTGACAGGATGCAGGAAAAACTGAACGAGAGAATGTTGCGTGATGAGGAGTTGGAGCGGATGAGAAAATAAAAAAATATCCATTACATATGAGAAGACAGGAATACTCGTATCCTGTCTTTTTATTTTCATTTAATTATATATTAATTAGCACAATATATGTGAGTTTTTCATTCCTATAAGGACAAATTTCAGAAACGTATGTCTGGTAAATTATTGAGTCATCATAGTATGAACATATATCATTACTAAAAACAATGAAACAACTTCCATAAGATTGTGGTTGTAAAAATCGCCATTTAATAGCCCGTTTTTTTTGTAAAATTCGCCAATTAAAAAAATATGATTATCTTTGCATTATATTTTATAAGGTATGGAAACAGTAAATAGAATACTTCAAGAGAAGATTACAGCACGAATCGCGCCCAATAAAGCAGTACTGATTTTTGGTGCTCGCCGTGTTGGTAAAACGGTAATGATGCGTAAAATTGTGGACAACTATTCAGGTAGGACGATGATGCTCAACGGCGAAGACTACGACACATTAGCACTATTGGAGAATCGCTCAATAGCCAATTATCGGCATTTATTGGATGGTATTGATTTGCTGGCTATTGATGAGGCACAGAACATACCACAAATCGGTAGTATTCTGAAGTTGATAGTTGATGAAATACCGGGAATAAGTGTCTTGGCAAGTGGTTCTTCGTCATTCGATTTGCTGAATAAGACTGGTGAACCGTTGGTCGGCCGCAGTACGCAATTTCTCCTTACACCATTCTCGCAACGGGAAATCGCACAGACGGAAACGGCACTTGAAACCCGCCAGAACCTCGAAGCGCGCTTGATTTACGGTTCCTATCCCGAAGTAGTAATGATGGAGAACTATGAACGTAAAACAGACTACCTACGTGATATTGTCGGTGCATACCTGCTTAAAGATATCTTAGCAATTGACGGCTTAAAAAATTCGAGCAAGATGCGCGATCTACTGCGATTGATAGCTTTTCAGTTGGGCAGCGAAGTTTCTTACGAAGAGTTAGGTAAACAACTCGGCATGAGCAAGACGACCGTTGAAAAATACCTCGACCTATTGGAAAAGGTCTTCGTTATCTATCGTCTGGGGGCTTATTCGCGTAACCTACGCAAGGAGGTTACAAAAGCTGGCAAGTGGTACTTCTACGACAACGGCATTCGCAATGCCATTATCGGGGCTTTCTCACCGCTGGCCATTCGGCAGGATGTCGGTGCGCTGTGGGAGAACTACATCATCGGAGAGCGGCGCAAAGCGAACTTCAATGAGGGACTGCACAGGGAGTTCTATTTCTGGCGCACCTACGACAAACAGGAAATCGACCTGATTGAGGAGAGTGCCGACAGTCTTACCGCCTTGGAGTTCAAGTGGGGAAATAAAATGCCGGCCGCACCGAAAGCCTTCCAAGAAGCCTATCCCTATGCCGAGTTTCATGTGGTAAATCGGGAGAATTATTTGGAGTTCGTATAATCAATAAATTACGTATATGGAAACAAAACTACAATCCAAACAGCAATATCCGCGGTTTATCCAAAATAAACCGTGTGGTATTGACAAATTCGATGGAGGTTCGCAAGAAAGGTTGGCAAAAACTATTGCTCGCCATTTTTGTCAGAATGATTCATTGGATGAGGAATGTACTTTACCTCGAATTATCGGCATCGAAGGTATTTGGGGATCTGGAAAATCCAACGTGGTTAAAATGTTGGAACGTGAATTATCAGACGACTATTACTTTTTTGAGTATGACGCATGGGGACATCAAGAGGACTTGCAACGCCGCTCTATATTGGAATTGCTTACAAGCAAACTTATTGATGATGGTATCCTATCTGGAAATGCAACAATAAAAGTCAAAGGTGGAGGTACGAAAACCGTATCATGGTCTGAAAAGCTGAAATATTTATTAGCCCGTAAAACGGAGACCGTAACCGAAAAATATCCCCTTATCAGTAATGGTATGGTTGCGGCATTTTTGGTTGCAGTTTTAACTCCGATATTTACATTTATTGCGTATGCAGTAAAACCTACACCCACAACATGGTGGTTTTCTTTATTGTCTATTATCATAGCTGCACTGCCAGTTCTTATTGCATTGTGCGTTTGGAAATGGGCATATAGCAAAGATCATAAATATGGATGGAGTTATATGTTAGCTATTTATCAAGATAAAGTCGAAAAGGACGTTTGCTATGAGACTTTGAGCGAAGACGAACCAACGGTTTACGAGTTCAAAACATGGATGCAAGACATTTCTGATTTTATCAAGGAAAAAGGACAACGTAAATTAGTCCTTGTTTTTGACAACATGGATCGTCTCCCCGCTGAAAAAGTAAAAGAATTATGGTCTTCTATCCATACGTTCTTCGCCGATAGCGGTTTTGAAAATGTTTGGGCTGTTATTCCTTTCGATGAAACACATTTAGCTTGTGCATTCGGAGATGAGACCGACGAACAAACGAAACAACTGACCAAGTATTTTATCAATAAAACTTTCCCTATTGTTTATCGTGTTGCTCCTCCTGTTATTACCGACTATCGAAGTATATTCAACAAACTGTTTGTTGAAGCATTTGGAGAAACAGAAAATGAAGCGAAAGAAACTATAAATCGGATATTCAGATTGGTAAATCCTAATGCCAATGTTAGGGAAATTATATCATATATCAATGAGATGGTCGCTCTTAAACAAGAGTGGTGTAACGAAATTTTGATGATAAACATAGCATTGTTCTGTTTGAAGAAGACGGATATTCTGGCAAATCCAGTAGAACAAATATTGTCCGGCGACTATCTGAATGGCATTCAAACAATAATTAACAATGATCTGCAAACACAACGCGAAATTGCAGCTTTGGTATATGGTGTCGATGTTGAAGATGCTCGACAAATTCCATTGAAAAAATATATTGAAGGCTGCATCAACGGAGAAGAAGACCACGACATAAATCAATATGCAGAGACTAATAAACAATTTGACACTGTATTAGAAGAAGTTATACAATGTATGGACAATGCGCTTATCGATAAGATTATACATTGTTTGCATAAATTAACTCGAAAGAGCGATGTTATTCTGCGTGTATGGCAAAGAATAGCACAATTGAAATTAAAAGAATCCATAGAGAAGCAGGTGTTCCCTGTCGAATACCAAGAACTGCTGTTGCATTTAGACACGGAAAGCCAAAACCATGTGATTGCTCAATTATATAAGAAGATAGTTCGGTTCAATGACTTCAATGGCGGCGACTATTTCAAAACGTTAGATGCAATAGACAGGTTTATTGCGCAAAATAAGTTGGCGTGCGATTTTACGTCATTGATTGAAGCAAAAACAGTCAAGCCAAATACATTTATCGATTATATTCAAGCTGCAAATGCAACAGATGCTGCCTATCGGGATAACGCGACAACTAAAGCATATAAATATTATCAAGTAGCAACAAATTCGGAGGCGCTCGATAATTATTTGGCAAACTTACTACCCGATAATTTCGACCATGCAGATATTGTAAAAACGTTAAAAGATAATTCTACCTATACGTTTCCAACGCTTTTGCAAGCGATCACGAATTGCATTGATGAACAGAATGTAAATAAAGATAATATAGGGGCTATATTTACAACCTATCGTTTATTGGCATCTGACGAAGAAAGACCTTTACCTGTAACGTTAGATTCAACCTACATAAATCAGTTGCATTCTGAATTAGAAACTGATGGCCGAAACATTAAAGAGTCTGGATATTACGATTTAGTCGCCATGCAATTGGCACATGGTCATTCCGTTTCCTTAATAGAGGGTGGAGATATAAAATATGTTGCAGAACTCATGGACTATTATGTGGATCATGGAGACTTATTAGTAAATAGTGTGGGATGGAATATACCGCTATTAAATGAAACACTACAATACATGGTAAATCATAAACTTGGCTATAAATTATTGCTCTCAGACATATTGCCCCAATTTGAAGATATTAAGAACAGAATAGGTGTAACGGATGAGGTATTTATCGAGCATTTAGCAGAGTGGAATACCGATTTGGATAAGTATATCACTAAGAACAATATTAAAGATGTAATTCCTGACGCATCTTTTTACGATTTGACCACTAAAATAAGCAATGTCCTGACCGATCATATCAATAAAATAGCGTTCGAAGCGTTGTCTGAAATAAGTGTTGATACATTATACGCCCAAAGAACAGCACATACATCATATTATTGGTTTGTCGCAATAAAACATTTACTGGCTAAAATCAAATCCTTGCCAGATAACTTGACTGAATTTGGCAAAAAGATTCTGATGGATATTGCTTCTGGAACTCAAAGTTTGAATCCTTTCCCTAATTGTTTCAAGAATATAGTTGAAAGATTGGATAAACGAAAAATTAAATCGACAGTTACCGATATAAGAAATGATTTCTGCATCGGTAAAAAGACTATCAATGCAATAAAGTTTCAATTTTTCGAAACATGGCTTAGATCGCATGGTAATTTGAAAAGTCAAGCTGGAGACGTTATTGATAAAATAGTGAAACCTGTAATTTCCGATGGGGCATGCCGTTCATTGATTCTGCAAAACAAAGATTTTTATATGGATTTAATAAATACAGCAGGGGATGATGCTTATGAATTGAAAAAGAGTCTCCGAAACCTCATACAAAAAGATTCAGATCCGCAATTGGTTAAATTTGTCAATTCGATAGATTCAGTACCTGAGGTTGAAACCGCGTAAGTATTTGTCTAACAAGTCCGAATTTTACGATTTTACCCGTCAGAACTGAAGTGCCCCCCAAAAAATTGTATCCAACTTTTGGGGGTCACTTCAAACTTCGATAGGGATAATTTTCAATTTTGGGGACTTGTTAGACAGTCTCATTATCTGGTAGCAGTTTACACAGCACCGGATCGTTTTTGATACGCTCCAGTTCCTCCTGCACAATCTGCTTCACCTCTTCCTTGATGCGCCGGTAGTTCGCCTGCACCGTTTCCTTCATGCGGTCGTTGCCGTCCTCGTCCGTGAAGTTTGTAATGACGGGAATTTTCTTGTAGGCACTTTCTTCCCGTTTCACCTTTTCGGCATCCACCACAATCTCGCAATGAAAAATCTTCTGCTCGATACGCTCGTTGAAGTTGTCGGATACAGAACCGACAAACATTCCCTGCGTAAGCCCGGAAATCTTACTCGGTGGAATGAGCGCGTCCATCTGCGTGTTGATGGAGGTGGAAACATCCTGCCGGTTGATGGAGATGGACTGCCGTTTCTGCAACACCTTACCGAACCGCTCGGAGAGCGTCTTGGCTGTTTCCCCCACCACCTGACCGGAGAAAATATTGCCGACAGTGTTCATCACCACTTTCGCCTCTTTGTCCCCGTAGTCACGCACTAACTGGCTGAAATCCTGAAAGCCCAGACACACGGCAACCTTGTTGCTTCGGGCGGTAGCTATAAGATTGTCCAACCCTTTGAAGTATATTGTGGGCAACTCGTCGATGATGACCGATGACTTCAGCATCCCCTTCTTGTTGATGAGCTTCACGATACGGGAATTATACAGACCGAGTGCCGCACCGTAGATATTCTGACGGTCGGGATTGTTACCCACGCAGAGGATTTTCGGCTCTTCGGGATTGTTGATGTCCAGCGTAAACTCGCTGTCTGACATCACCCAGTAGAGCTGCGGTGAAATCATCCTCGAAAGCGGGATTTTTGCCGACGCTATCTGA
>NZ_BAKK01000073.1 GCF_000614145.1 Bacteroides faecichinchillae JCM 17102
CTGGATATAGTGAGATGGCACGTCTACTTGGTTTGGATGATGTCGCGGACAAATACGCTGTTATTGCAAAAAATATGGCGGTGAAATGGGAAAAAATGGCGAATGAAGGTGATCATTATCGTTTGGCTTTTGATCGTAAAGATACTTGGAGTCAAAAATATAATATGGTTTGGGACAAAATGTGGAACCTGAATCTCTTTCCCAATAACGTGATCGAGAAAGAAATCAAGTATTATCAGACCAAGCAGAATCTCTATGGTTTACCTCTGGATTCCCGTAAAGAGTACACTAAATCGGACTGGATTATGTGGACGGCGGCAATGGCACCCGACCAGAATATATTCGAGAAGTTTATAGATCCCCTTTATAAATACATTAATGAAACAAAAACTCGTGTACCTATCAGTGACTGGCATCATACGGACAGTGGTGAATGTGTAGGTTTTAAAGCTCGCTCTGTAATTGGAGGATATTGGATGCAGGTATTGATGAAAAAAATGCAAGGAAAATAAACCAAACTATTAAAGTACAATTAATCTATGCTTGGAATTGAAAAATATCTAAGTAGAATACATAAAAGTATGTCATCAGGAGAAATCTTTTTCTTCCTGCTTACCTGTCTACTAATGGTCAGTGCTTGTGGAAAGGAGGATAATACTTCTATTGTCGATGGTGATGATGATTCGACAACACAAACATCTTATATGTATTTACAGGAGAATGGTTTGAAAATGGTTTCCGTATCTGTTCTTGAGGATAAGTATGTTTATTCATTATCAGTATTCAAAGGTGGCAATAATGCTGACTTCGAAGCGAATGCCAATATATGTACATGGTCAGAAGAAGAATTGGCCGCTTATAATCAAAGTAGAGGAACTTCTTATGTCTCTCTACCTTCTGGTCTGTATATAATTAATCCACAGACTTTTGCTTTTACAGAAGAAGAATCTTCTCATAAAATAGATATTGAACTTAGTCCGCTTAAGCTTATTAAGTTAATAGAGGAAAATAATCTAGAATATGTAATTCCTTTACGTTTGGAGAGTACGGATATGGAGGTTTCAGAAAAACGTCAAGATTTACTTTTATATATTTCTTTAGATGTTCCCAGAATTGAATTTTCAGCCTATAATGTTAATGTCGTATTATCTGAGGCTACGGTTGATGTGCAATTGGACACCAAATACAATTTCAAAGAAAATGGAAAGCTGGTACCAAGTGCCTGGGATTTCAATTGTATGCTTACAATCCCCGATAATGCTCAACAATTAGTTGATGCATTCAATGCATCAAATGAGTCCCAATATGAGTTGATGCCCGAAAACGCCTGCAATCTTGGTGAAGTACCTCTGCAATATGAAGTTGGAGACGATTCCTCTTCTGCCACACTCACAATTAACCGATCGAAACTGGGATTAAAATATTACCTGTTACCTCTCAAGATACAATCAGATTTTGATAAGGTAATTGGTGATAGCCGCATTTGTTATATAACGGTTATCCGTACTTATAAAACTTGGCAGGCATTCGATGCATTCAACAAGTATTTACTGGATACCAATAAGTTTATTTACAAGTCCGATACAGAACAAAAGGCTGCAGTAGACCGTTGGGGCGGTGCAGCTGCAATTTGGTGCCAACCGACATATTGGGATATGGCAATGAATGCTTATAAACGTGCCCAAAAGGAAGGTGATTTAACTCGTGAGATTGAATATAAGGAGCTCTGTGAGAAAATCTTCTCCGGTAACAAAAAACATTATGTAAACTTTGACTTTGATGACAGTAATACCAATACAGGCTGGTTTATTTATGATGATATTCAGTGGTGGACCATTACTTTGGCACGCGCCTATGAGTTATTTAAGGTTGATGAGTATTTAACGTTGTCCGAAGCAGCCTTTTCACGTGTGTGGTATGGTTCTCCTCGTGTCAAGGATACAGGTTCCTATGCCGATCCATCCAAAGATTTGGGGGGTGGCATGTTCTGGCAATGGCAACCGATTGAATATGCTGATCCAAACAAAGCAGATCATGGAAAGATGTCCTGTATTAATTTTCCAACTGTGATAGCGGCAATGATTCTTTATAACAACATCCCTTCAGAACGTATTGCTGATCCTTCTCCTCTTGAATTTAAGAATTCAGCGAATGAGACAGTTTGCCGTCCTGCCTACCACACAAAAGACTTCTATCTGGAAAAAGGGAAAGAAATCTATGCTTGGGGAGTAAAGAACCTATTTGATGTAAATAATGGTCGTGTGGCTGATAGTAAACATGGGGGCCAGAATCCGGATTGGAAAACGCATGTCTACAATCAGTCCACTTTCATAGGGGCCTCCTGTTTGCTTTATAAAGTAACGAACGATCAAATATATCTGTCCAATGCTATTAAAGCTGCTGATTATGTGGTAAATGAGATGTCCAAAGAGTATAGTTTGCTGCCATTTGAGACTGGTGCAGAACAAGGAATCTATACAGCAATTTTTGCTCAATACATGGATTTGCTGGTGAATGATTGCAGACAAGAGAAATATCGTTCTTTCTTGGAGCGCAACATCGCCATCGGATGGTCGAATCGGGACAAGGTGCGTGATTTATGTGGCGGAGAGGCTTGGGTTTCGGTTAAGGAAGGTTCTAAACTTGAGAGTTATTATGCATCAGGGATTCCGGCATTAATGTTACTCTTCTCACAGGATTAGTTAGTTCTTTAAGAGAATGTGGCTTCCCCAATATATTGAAATAAGAAAACATAGAATGCAAAACAAAGGAACATACTCTGTTGATATCATCACTTGTCTTGATCGGCTTTCAGATAAGCTTTATGATATTTTGGATCTTGTAAAAAACGCAATATGAGATATTCACAAATTTTATTATTAACTAAAATGGAAAACATGAAATGTAAAATGAAAAAAGTATTGAAAGAATGTCGGTGGCTACTACTGGCATTATTCACGATTTGCATTTATAGCTGCAAAGACGAGAGCAATACGGGAGAAGGGGTTTTTGATCCTTCGAAACCCGTAGTTATTTCTGATTTTACCCCAAAGGATGGAGGAGCTTACCAAAAGTTGCTCATTTCAGGTGAGAATTTTGGAACGGATGTTTCGAATGTCAAAGTAACAATTGGTGGAAGGGAGGCAGTTGTTATTAATGTGAAAAACAATTATATCTATTGTTTTGTCCCTTCAGGAGCTTTCAGTGGTGAAATTGAAGTTACTGTAGGTGAAGGAGAAAACACGGTAACAACGGTTGCAAGTACTGCATTCGAATACCAAAAGAAGATGGTAGTAGGAACGCTTTGTGGTTACCGTAACAATCGCGATGATCAGGGCTGGAGAGATGGTCCATTCGATGGTCCAGATAATGTTAGGTGTTGTGGTTTTAGTAATACTGGTCGTTTGGCTTTCGATCCGTTAAACAAAGATCACTTATATATCTGTTATGATGGACATAAGGCTATCCAATTAATCGACCTGGAAAAACGTATGCTTTCTACTCCGTTGAATATTAATACTGTACCTACAAACCGTATACGTAGTATTGATTTCAATAAAGCAGGAAAATATGCAACAGAAGCACAGTATATGATTGTGTCTATCGATTATGACGGTCAAGGTAACACGAGTCCTAGCGTATATATTATCAAACGTAACTCTGACGGTACATTTGATGACAGATCTGATATACAATTATTGGCTGCTTATAAACAATGTAATGGCGCCACTATTCATCCGATTAATGGAGAATTATATTTTAATAGTTATGAATACGGGCAAGTATTCAGGTTGAATTTAGATGATTATTTTGAAACCATAGAATCTGGACAAAATTGGAATGCGAATGTAACACAAAACTCTGCATTTAAACAATTGTTTACTATTGCTGACCCAAGTTGGGAATTCCAAATCTTTATTCATCCGACTGGAAAATATGCTTATTTCGGTGTGATTAATAATCATTATTTCATGCGATCTGATTATAATGAAGTGACAAAAGAATTTGTGACTCCTTATACTGTTGCAGGAGGGTATAAAGTTAGTGGCTATAAGGATGATGTGGGCACGTCAGCCCGTATGAACAATCCTTGCCAGGGTGTATTTGTGCGCAATAAGGAATATGCAGGTCAGGAGGATGAATATGATTTTTATTTTGTAGACCGATTGAATTTCTGTGTTCGAAAGATGACTCCTGATGGTATCGTATCAACTTATGCAGGCCGAGGCACGACAACTGCTATTGCCGACAACAATCAGTGGGGTACCGATGACGGTGACTTACGTGAAGTAGCACGTTTCCGTGATGTCTGTGGGATTGTTTATGACGAGGATAAGAATATATTTTATATTCATGATGAGGTAGGTCATACTATCCGTACCATTTCAATGGAGGAAGAAGAAACAACAGAATCTAACGAATAAACACACAATATATGAAAAAGTATTTAACTATCTTTTTGTTGATACTAGTTGTCCCTTTAACGATGCTGGCACAACAAACAGTCTCTGTGAACGGTACAGTTACCGATATGCAGGGTGAACCGATGATCGGTGTTAATATCACCGTAAAAGACGTACCGGGTATGGGTACCATTACCGATATAAACGGTAAGTATACTATTAAAATAGAACCTTATCATTATTTGGTATTCTCATATATCGGATACGATAATGTAGAAGTTCTTGTCAAAGAACAACGTACCGTTGCTGTTAAGATGAAAGAGTCGGCTGCCAGCGTGTTGGATGAAGTTGTTGTAACCGGTATGGGAACTCAAAAGAAACTAACTGTAACTGGTGCCGTAACCAATGTTAAAGTTGAAGATTTGAAACGTTTCCCAACTTCTAACCTTTCCAATGCATTGCTGGTAACGTACCTGGTATCTTAACCCAACAAACTTCTGGACAACCGGGAAAGAGTACTTCTGAGTTTTGGATTCGCGGTATTTCCACTTTTGGTGCAGGTACTAGTGCTTATATCTTGGTAGATGGTTTTGAACGTGACAATCTAGATGAAATTAACATTGAAGATATCGAATCGTTCACTGTATTGAAGGATGCTTCGGCAACAGCTATTTATGGTACGAAAGGTGCCAATGGTGTAGTATTGATTACTACCAAACACGGTAAGGCGGGAAAGGTTAAAATCGATGCTAAGGTGGAAACTTCTTACAATACTCGTACCATTACTCCGGAGTTTGTAGATGGTCTCACTTATGCCAACTTGGTTAATGAAGCGCAGGTAACCCGTAATTTGGGTATGGTTTACCAACCGGAAGAACTGGAACTGATTCGTACACAGATGGATCCGGATTTTTATCCAAATGTAGATTGGAAAGACTTGATTCTAAAAGATGGTGCATGGAGTTACCGCGCTAACTTGAACATGAGCGGTGGTGGTAGCACTGCACGTTATTATGTATCTGCAAGTTATGTAGAAGATCAGGGTATGTACAAAACAGATGAGACACTGAGAAAAGATTACGATACGAATGCCAATTACAAACGTTGGAACTATCGTATGAATGTAGATATTGATATCACTAAAAGTACTGTATTGAAAGTAGGAGTATCAGGATCTCTTGACAAACGTAATAGTCCGGGACTGGGTGACAATGACTTGTGGGGTGAACTTTTTGGTTACAATGCTATTTCGTCACCAATTTATTATTCAAATGGTTATGCCTCTGTTTCTCATAGAGATGATTACAAGTTTAATCCTTGGGTATCTGCTACACAGACTGGTTACAATGAAGAATGGAATAACAAGCTTCAGAGCAATGTAACATTAGAACAGAACTTTGATTTTATTACTAAAGGTTTGCGTTTTGTCGGTCGTTTCGGATATGATACAGAAAACTGGAGTTCAATCAATCGTCGTCGTCGTCCGGCAATGTATAAGGCTAACGGACGAAATCAGACAACTGGAGAAATAATCTTCGACAAAATGTTTGATGAACAAGACATGTATCAGTCAAGTGGAAGTACCGGTAATCGCCGGGAGTTCTTAGACCTGTTGTTAAGTTGGGATCGTGGATTTGCTAATCATCATGCCGGAGTAACGATGCGTTATACACAAGATGCGAAAAAGCAAACTGTTGACATTGGCTCTGATCTTAAAACTGGTATTGCCCGTCGTAACCAAGCTTTAGCAGGACGTGTCACTTACAATTGGAATTACCGTTATTTCTTTGATTTCAATTTTGGTTATAGTGGCTCAGAAAACTTCGCTAAAGGACACCAATACGGATTTTTCCCGGCATTCTCTGCCGCTTGGAACATAGCAGAAGAACCATTTATCAAGAAGAATCTGAAATGGATGAATATGTTTAAAGTTCGTTATTCACATGGTAAAGTTGGTAATGACAACTTGATGGAAGGAAATTCACAGGTACGTTTCCCGTACTTGTATACAATAGATACTGGTGGAGCTGGATATAACTGGGGATTTGGTGATTATGAAAGATCGTATAGCGGAACGCGTTACACACAAGTTGCGTCTCCAGGAATTACTTGGGAAATTGCAACCAAGGATGACTTGGGTATAGACCTGTCTTTGTTTAATGACAAGTTTACAGCGACAATCGACTATTTCTACGAAAAACGTACAGGTATTTATATGAGACGTTCGTACTTGCCCGAAATTGTTGGCCTAGACAGTACTCCTCGTGCAAATGTTGGTGAAGTTAGTTCCAAAGGATTTGATGGTAATTTTGCCTTTAAACAGAAAGTCGGTAAAGTAGATATGACCCTTCGCGGTAACATAACCTACAGTAAAAATGAAGTATTGGAAAAAGATGAGGAAACCAAGGTATATCCATATGAATACGAAAGTGGTTATCGCGTTAACCAGTTAAAAGGATTGGTAGCATTGGGATTGTTTAAAGACTATAATGATATCCGCAATAGTCCAAAACAGGAATTTGGAACAGTACAACCAGGTGATATCAAATACAAAGATGTAAACGGTGATGGTGTTATTAATTCACAAGATCAAGTAGCGATCGGTGCTACTACTCGCCCGAACTTGGTTTATGGTATAGGTGCTTCATTTGCATGGAAAGGGTTTGACTTTAATATTCACTTCCAGGGAGCGGGTAAATCGACTTTCCCAATTTATGGTAAGTGCGTATATGCATTCAGCGAAAGTGATTGGGGTAACATATTCAAGGATATGATCAATGATCGTTGGATAGATTCTGATACAGCTGACAAACTGGGATTACAAGCTAATGAAAATCCGAATGCATCTTATCCGAGACTTAGTTACGGTGGAAATAACAATAATCAACAGACCTCTACTTTCTGGATGCGTAACGGACGATATGTGCGTCTAAAGAATCTTGACATCGGTTATACATTACCGAAGAGTCTTGTCAATAAAATACATCTCAATAACATTCGTGTATATGTTGCAGGCTCTAACTTGATTACATGGTCAAGTTTCAAAACATGGGATCCTGAATCAGCCAATCCACGTGGGGAGGATTATCCTTTGACTAAATCAATCACAATGGGATTAACCGTTAACTTATAAAATACAATCTGAGATTATGATAAAGAAAATTTATATATTATTGCTAGCTGTACTGGGGATAGGAGTTTTTGCTTCCTGTGCCGACCAGCTTGATTCGGATAAATACTTTAGAGACCGTTTGACAATTGAGGCGGTTTTTGAAAGCAAAACCCATGCGGAAGAGTGGTTGGCATATGCCTACTCATTCTTAAAAGGGGAAAATAATGAAGTGACAACTAAAGATGTAGGCTACAATCCTTTCTGCTTTGCGGATGACATGTATTATGGTGATCGCGATAAAACTATTGATGCAACTAAAAATGAATTGTCGTACAACATGTTTAAATTAGGAGAATATGATGAAAACTCCTATAATGTTGGAGCATGGGGAGCTTGTTACAAAGGTATTTATCAAGCTTCCGTTTTTATCCACAACATTGATAAATGTAAGGAGATGGCTGACTGGGAAATTCTGGACTATAAAGGACAAGCTCGTTTCGTACGTGCTTATTATTACTGGCTACTGTTGCGTCGCTACGGCCCTGTACCCATTATGCCGGATGAAGGGGTAGATTATACCCAGAGTTATGAGCAGATAGCTACTCCTCGTAGTTCATATGAAGAAGTAGCAGAGTTCATTAGTGATGAAATGATACAGGCTGCCAAAGAATTGCAATATGATTTCCGTACTGATAATTATGCTGTGAGCCGTCCAACAAGAGGTGCTGCTTTAGCAGCTCGTGCTTATGCGCTGATCTTTGCTGCAAGTCCCTTTGCCAATGGTAATAATGATGGATATGCACAACAGTTAGTTGATGATGAAGGCCGCCGTTTGCTTTCTGCTGAATACAGCGAAGAGAAATGGGCAAGAGCAGCTGCAGCTTGTAAAGATGTCATGAATTTGGGAGTTTATGAATTAAACTATGTTGGTTATTCGACATCTGACAACGGTCCGTCAGATCGTCCGACTATAACCCCTCCAAATGATAATAATTTTTCCGGTAAAACATGGCCGTATGGTTGGGCTAACATAGATCCACTCAAATCATATCGTATGTTGTTTGATGGAACTTTACTACCAGCTAACAATAAAGAGTTGATTTTTACTCGTGGTGCTACAAGCATTGATATGATGGTACTTCACCAGATGCCGAAAGATGATGGAGGATGGAACTGTCATGGAATAACACAAAAGATGTGTGATGCTTACTACATGGCAGATGGAAAAGATGTTCAAGGAAAAGATAATGAAATTGGACGTGGTGATGGAAGTGCACGCTTGACTGGATTTATTGGTGACGGTTCACACAAAGCGGAAGACTATAAATACTGTAACATAGAGAATAATGTTTCTGTACAGTATGCCGATCGTGAACCACGTTTTTATGCTTCTATTGCTTATAATGGCAGTACATGGTACTATTTGAGCACTAAAGAAGAAGATAATAAACGTAATCAGCAAGTATGGTATTATTTTGCAAGTCCGGATGGTTACCGTAATGATGGGTTCTATTTACGCACTGGCATCGGTATTAAAAAGTTCGTACATCCGAATGATTATCCGGGAAACTATGTCGCAAAAGCAGAAACTGCAATTCGTTATGCTGATATTTTATTACTTTATGCAGAAGCTTTAAATGAATTAGATGGCACCTATAATATTCCTTCTTGGGATGAATCGATGACTTATACAATTAGTCGTAATAAAGAAGAAATGCAGAAGGGTATTCATCCTGTACGTATTCGTGCCGGTCTTCCTGATTATACAGAAACTCAGTATGCAAGTAAAGACGAGTTACGTAAAGCTTTGAAACGTGAACGTATGATTGAGCTGATGGGAGAAGGAAAGCGCTATTTTGATCTTCGTCGCTGGAAGGATGCTCCAATAGAAGAAGCATTACAGATCTATGGCTGTAATGTATTTGTGGCCGAAGCTAACAGGGATGAGTTCCATTCTCCGATTCCTATTTACAACCTTCCATCTACCTTCTCTGAGAAGTTGTGGCTCTGGCCAATCAAGCACAGTGAGTTGAAACGTAATCCACGCCTGACTCAGAATCCGGGATGGACTATGTTTGATTAATTTTCTAACAAAAGACAGATATATGAAAAAAATATATACTTTAGTAGCCTTAGCAGCAATGACCTTGTTGGGGGCTTCCTGTAACTCTGAATGGGAAGAGGAACAATATGAACACTACATTTCTTTCCGTTCGCCATTGGACAGTAAGGGTGTAACAAACATTTATGTGCCGTATAGCCGTAGGGATAAAGACGGGAATTATACAGCAGGTGGAGAAGGTAAGTCAAATTACCAACTACCAGTGATTGTTAGCGGTTCATTGATTAATCAACAAAACATCACAGTACATGTAGCACATGATCCCGATACTTTAAGAACATTAAATCTTGCCCGCTATGCTACTCGTACGGACCTGTTTTATGAGGATATGGGAAAAGAAGGATATACATATGCTTCTTTTCCGGAAACGATGCAGATCAATGCAGGTGAGGACGTTGGATTATTGAACCTCAGTTTTAATTTTAAGGGCATTGACATGTCAGATAAATGGGTATTTCCTTTACAAATCACAGATAACCCTTCTTACGATTATCAATCGCATCCACGTAAAAATTATGCAAAAGCTATACTGAGAATTTTCCCATATAATGATTATTCGGGCGATTATTCCGGTGCTTTACTAGCTAACAAAGTTGTGATGGTAGTAGATGGTAAAGAAACTGAAACTTCTGAGTCTATTACAAAATCGTCGGTAAGAGGATATGTGGTCGATGAAAATTCAATCTTTACTTATGCAGGTATTGTAGATGAAGACTACACTGACCGTAAGAAATACAAGATTAAGTTTACATTTAATGGTGAGACGAATGGACCTGTCACTTTGTCTTGCGATAATGCGGAGGAAATTGATTTTAAACCTACTGAGGGAGTTATTCCTTCTTTCCGTATATTATCATCAATGGATGAAACACGTCCTTATTTGGAACATCGTTATGTGATTATCAATAATATTGATTATTATTTTAATTACATACCTGTAGAAGGAGCAAAAATTCGTTATCATGTTAAGGGTTCAATGACTCTGTCACGTGATATCAATACTCAAATTCCTGATGAAGATCAAGCTATTGAGTGGTAATTTCTATTAATTACTAGTCTAATAAATAAAAAGGAAATCTGTTTTTCAGATTTCCTTTTTATTTATTATCAATACTCTAGAACATTTGTTGAAGTGTCTCTGATAAGTAAACACGAATGTCCAAAAGTGGATTTACCTATCCTAAAATCTGATATGGAAAATGTTGTGATTGGCTGAGTGGGTCTCATCGTGGAAAAAAAGACAGTTTCTTTCACATTACCAATATCTGGAGCAGTATCTGAGAGAGCATAAGCAAGATTTGTATTGTTTAAATAGACTTTGTCAACTTTACCCAAGTGTTATACGGAATTTACAGATGAGGAGCGTGCTGATTTAAAAGCACAGGCTCGTTTTTGAAAGCTTATTATTACTGGATTCTGTTTCGTACGTTTGGGTGGACTAAGGTCAAATGGCTTATCCAAAAAGTATGTACGAAGAGTATGTCTTGATGCTTCGTGTACATATACTGCTTTATCAGCTAGCCCATTGTCTAATGGAGGTACTCCCGCAGAAGTACAAGCAGCTATGATGGATAGACGGGGACAAACTGCCGTACACATTGCTGTAGATGAGGGGATATTAAAAAACTGAACAAATAGTGTCATGGTAAAATGGATAAGATTTATTATGAAATTTTATATATGCGGGAATGAGGATGTAGATTATTTGGACCGTAAAATTTGTAAACTGTTTTTTGAATTTACTGATGAGAAGATTGATTTTCAGAAGAAGAAACTGAAGCTTTGGAGTGAAAATGATGATAAAGTAGCGGGTAATGCTTTTGAACTGGGATCTAACCAATCTTATTATATGATATATGATAGAGGAACTGGATGATGTGACTAAACCGTATCTGAAGTGCATCTACTATACACTTTATATTGATTATAAGTTTGTGGATTATTATTATACTAGTCGCGAATAACGTTTACCATATACACTGCAGGATACTTTGTCTATGCGGCGTGACCTCAATACATTATTCATGATAAAGATCAGCAGATTGAATAGGAGTAATAGTGGTTTAAATTAAATAAGTAATAAGAGGTTGTATCAAAACTCTTTTTGGAATTCAACCTCTTACTTACAATGGTTGGTTAGACTAATTGGTGTACAATAACTATAGCATATTCATTTTTTTTTGAGATGATAACTGGTATATTCATTATTATATTTACTTTTGTAATCTATGACTTTTGAATGGTTTTACAGATATTCCTTATTATGGGGTAAAAACAATATCTACAAGAAAAAATAGAATGTAACAGTAAACCTTCATGCGTAAAGTTAATC
>NZ_BAKK01000072.1 GCF_000614145.1 Bacteroides faecichinchillae JCM 17102
AGAATTGCAGGGGCTAATTTTATATAGGAAAGTCATGGGGAAAACATGCTTCCTTACCTTTCATCAAATAATTAAACAAACCAACGCACGTAACAGAAATCTTGACGATGTGGAAGATCCGGATTCTTCGGGAACATACGGTAAGAAACCTTAAAGCTACCCGCATTTGACAAGCTATGTTTAGCTTGGAATGTATATAAATCACCGTCTTTCTTAATTACACTAAATGGTTCTACCGAGTAAATATGTTGTTTTCCGTCCGCTGTTGTATAAGTAGTAACTAATTCTAGTCCTACTGCGTCATTCAAACCTTTTTCATCAATTACGAAAGTAATAGTATATTCCTTTCCACTTTCAATATCACCTATCTCAAGTTCCTCTACTTTGTCACAAGAAACAATCTCAATAGAATCCCACTTCGCAACAACTTCTTCTTTCCATGCTGCAATTTCTTTTGCCTTTGCATTGTTATTGGCAGCCAAAGCTTGGAAACGTTTAGCCTGTTTGCAATAGAACTTATTGAAATAATCATCCAACTGACGTTTCATTGTATAATGAGGAGCTATCTGAGCGATAGAGTTTTTCACAACTTTGATCCAACCTTCAGAATATCCTTTCTTATTACGAGCATAATATAACGGTAGAATCTCAGTTTCGAGAATACTATAAATGGTAGCAGCATCCAGCTGATCCTGATGTTCTTGGTTCTGGTAAGTACGTTTTTCGGTCAATGCCCAACCAGCACCTTCGCGATAGCCTTCCAACCACCATCCGTCTAACACAGAGAAATTCACAACACCATTCATCAATGCTTTTTCACCAGATGTACCAGATGCCTCTAAAGGACGTGTCGGAGTATTCAACCAAATATCTACACCCGAAACCAGACGACGAGCCAACTGCATATCGTAATTTTCAAGGAAGATAATCTTACCTAAGAATTCCGAGCGACGAGATATCTCAATAATACGTTTGATCAATCCTTGTCCTGCTCCATCGTGTGGGTGAGCTTTTCCTGTAAACAGGAATTGTACCGGATAATCAGGATTATTTACGATCTTAGAGAGACGTTCCAAATCAGTAAATAGCAAATGTGCACGTTTGTAAGTGGCAAAACGACGTCCGAAACCAATCAACAATGCATTCGGATTAATTTTATCCATTAATGAAACGATGCGTGAAGGATCTCCCTGGTTCTTCAACCAAGTATCACGGAATGACTTACGAATGAAATCTACCAATTTATTCTTCATTGTCATACGAGTCTTCCAAATCTCTTCATCGGGCACATTGTAGATTGCTTCCCAAATCTTCGGATTGGATTGATCGTACCAAAAGCTCTCATTAAAATATTTAAAATACAATTGTTTCCATTCTGTTGCACTCCAAGTCGGGAAGTGAACACCATTAGTTACATACCCAACATGATTTTCTTCAGGGAAATAACCTTTCCAGATAGAAGAGAACATCTCCTGAGAAACTTTGCCATGTAACCAACTTACACCATTTACTTCCTGAGAAGTATTACAAGCAAATACAGACATGCAAAAGCGTTCGCCTTTGTCACCTGGATTATTACGGCCAAGATCCATCAAATCATCCCAACTGATGCCCATTTTGCAGGATATCCACCCATGTACTTACCGAATAAACCTTCGTCAAAGTAATCATGACCAGCCGGAACCGGAGTATGAACTGTATAGAGCGATGATGCACGCACCAATTCAATAGCTTGATCATAAGTTAATCCAGTAGCTACATAATCACAGATACGTTGAACATTAATTAATGCAGCATGTCCTTCATTACAATGATAAATATTTTTTTGAATGCCTAATGCCTTCAGAGTCAGAATACCACCGATACCTAACAGAATTTCCTGTTTCAAACGGTTTTCCCAATCACCACCATATAACTGATAAGTGATCGGACGATCAAACTCGCTATTCATTTCATTATCTGTATCCAACAGATACAAGGAAATACGTCCTACATTTACACGCCACACATTTGCATGAACGTAATAATCTAAATAAGGAACATCTACAACCAATGGTTTACCTTCAGCATCCAATACACGATCAATAGGAAGTTGCCCGAAATTTTGAGCTTCATAATTTGCAATCTGCTGTCCATCCATTGACAACGTCTGTGTAAAATATCCGTAACGATAAAGAAAACCTACCGCACATAAATCTACATTACTGTCAGAAGCTTCTTTTAAATAGTCACCAGCTAACACACCCAGACCACCAGAATATATTTTCAATACATGGCTCAAACCATATTCCATACTGAAATAGGCTATAGACGGACGTTGATCATCCGGCTTCACATCCATGTAGTCTCTAAATTTCGTATATACATCATTCATTCTTCTCAGAATCACTTTGTCTTTTGCAAGAGCTTCTAACTTTTCATAGCTCATACGCTCTAACAATAGCACTGGATTCTGTCCACATTCCTTCCAAAGTTCCGGATCTAAATCTCTAAAAAGTTCTGTCGCCTCAAAGTTCCACGCCCACCAAATATTACGTGCAATCTCAGATAACTTCTCCAACTCTACAGGGATACGAGATTTAACAGTAACCTCTTTCCAGTTAGGAGTGTTCACATTACTTACTTGAATTTTCATAATGTTTTTAATTTACTTATTGATGAATAAATTGTTTTTTAACTGAACTGACGCTTCACAGCATTGCGCAATGCAATGTCATAAGCCTCATAATAGTATTGTATAAAGTGCTTCCACAAAGCCTGTTCTGCCACTTCAGCAGCGCGCTTGCGAATTTCCTTCACTTCTTTATCTGTCTTATTCGCAAAGAGGGTGATTGTATCTTTAATACCATCTGCCACTTCCGAATAATTATAGTCTGAGCGATGTAGTACCTCTACTCCATCATTAATGCCATGTTGTTTTTTCAGGCTATTCACCCATAGACCAAATCCTGCTAGATCGGTAGTAATGGTTGGAACATGGAATGCTACACTTTCCAATGGAGTATATCCCCAAGGTTCATAATAGGAAGCATAAATACTCATATCCTGTCCCAGCAACAAATCATAATAGTCTTTGTTCATTATTCCATCCCTGCCATTCAAATAACAAGGTACGAAAATAACTTTCACCTTGTCCTCCGGACGATTACCCATTCCTAGATATTTCAGCATATCCAATACCTGATCATGCGTCATATTATGCAGCCAATGAGTAATGAAAGGAACTTCTAGAGGAGTATCAAACTGATCCTTACTCTTCAAACGAGCTTGTAAGTCTTCACGAGGTTCTCCCACCCAACCTGGAACATTTACATATGCCAATACATTTTTATGCAAATTTTTATCACGATTTAAACGGTTCAATGACTCCAAAAATACATCAATACCTTTATTTTTGAATTCATATCGTCCACTGGTTCCAACAATTAGCGTATCGTTATCCAAATCTGTACCCAATAATTTATTGGCTACATTCAACAACAAAGCACGTGCACGTTTGCGTTTACCCGTAAATGTAGAACCTTTTGGCACAAAATTATCTTCAAAACCATTCATCAGAATAACATCTGCCGGTTTATCAAGTAGTTCTCTACACTCGTTATTGGTAATCTCGCTAACTGTAGTAAAACAATCCACATAATGAGCCGTCTGCTTTTCAATTGAATGCTTGGATTGCATATTTAGTTCCTGAGCCATCTGATCACCATTATAAGCAAACAAATAGTCATACAACGGCTTATTGTTACCTGCTATCGAACGTCCGATAGATGTAGCATGGGTTGTAAAAATAGTACCAATTTCCGGCACAGTTTCCTGTACATAAAGTGCTCCCATTCCTGTCATCCACTCATGTGCCTGATATACCACTTTGTCCGTTTCAGTCAGATTATAGCGATAGAAACTTTCTACTACCCTACCTGCGGCATAAGAAAACATAGAGGCTTCGTCATAATCACCATAAGCGTGCAACGAGTCTACTTGAAAACGATTCCACATTTCTGTGTATATTTCATTTTTCTTCTCAAAAAAAAGGTTGGAAATCGACTAGAATGACAATTGGTTCACCTGGAATATTCCATCGTCCTATACGAACAGAAAGATCTTCTTTCTCCTGAGCATGTTTTTTCCATGCAGCACAAAGATTTTCTGATTCAATGAACAGAGGGTTCTCTTTACCTTGCCATACATCAGGACCTATAAAAAATATTCTATCACGAAATTTCTCCTGTAACGTATTTGCCCTCGTAGACAAGACGGTATATATCCCTCCCACTTTATTACATACTTCCCAGCTGGCTTCGAAGATATAATCGGGGGTTAATAAATCTTTTACCATATATATATTAAAACTCTTTTTAGTATGTGAGTGCAAAAGTACGCATTATTCTTTGAAAAATAATACTTTAAGCGAAAAATATGAGTGAAGAGATAGAAAGAAACAGAGTTTAAGTATGAAAAAGACAATCCCCTTGCGAATGCAAAGCTGCATACACAAGGGGTTTGAAAGTTCTTTATTAAAAAATATTCTTAGAGAAAATTATGCAAGAGCACTACCAATCAAGAAAGTTGCCGCTAAAGCTACAATTGCATAAAGTTCCGGGAATACAGCAAGAATCAACGTGTTACTAAATACGTTGTGCCCTTGTCCAATAGCTGCAATACCGTTTGCACAAACTTGTCCTTGACGAATTGCTGAGAATAATGCAACCAATCCTAATGCAATACCTGCACCTAAAACGGCTGATGCCTGAATGGCAG
Source organism: Bacteroides faecichinchillae JCM 17102 (assembly GCF_000614145.1). Taxonomy (GTDB): domain Bacteria; phylum Bacteroidota; class Bacteroidia; order Bacteroidales; family Bacteroidaceae; genus Bacteroides; species Bacteroides faecichinchillae. The sequence continues at coordinate 4,759 of NZ_BAKK01000072.1, forward strand.
TAATTTCAGGAGTCAAGATACCAAAAATAGTCTGGAACATAAAATAACCGGCAAATCCATAAAGCCCCTGTGTACCCGGAAGAGCTGTTAATACAAGGAAGTTACCAAATGCACTATCGTTCTTTTTCAATGCACCAATAGCTGCATTACCTGCAATAGTTACTCCGTAAGCACTACCAATGCCTGACAAACCAACCATAACCGCGATGCCAATGTAGGCAATAAACAAATTCATTTCCATAATCTTATTCTATTTTTTATTGTTTAATTCTAATTCTTTTTTTATTCTTTTATATTTATAGTAGTAGGTAGTCAATTACTACCAACAACTATCAATTTTTAAAGGGTTTGTACTCCTTACCTCCTCCTTCATATCCTGAGTTCTTGAAGAACTCAACAAATGTCAAACGCATCGGATGAACCATTGCTCCAAGCACATTCATAAAGATATTAATTGCATGGCCAATAACGAAAATTAGCACCATCACAATCGGACCCGCAATTACATTATCAGGACTCATGCCTACTGCCAAACTATTGAATACTCCCGCAAGAATACCTCCGGACAGTCCAAGAGCAAACAGACGGACGTAAGACAATACATCGCCTAGCAAACCGGTAACCATGTTGTAAGAATCCCATAATCCTAATCCGATATTTAGGAAAATATTCTTTCCAGGACTGTTGAAAAGGAAAATCATCACGCCACAGATTGCCAGTATAATCAAATGCAGTGTGCTTCCCATCGGCATTATTTTCGGCAATAAAGCTGAAAAAGCCATGGATATCAACAAGATAATCCAGCCGATTGTAGCAATCGCATATTTGAATCCAAACTGAATTGTTTGATTAACTGCTTTCAATACCATACCAAATATAATTTGAATTGCCCCCAAAATCAGTGATAAACGGAACATATCATTATTATCCATGAATACGGCATGTTTCAAACGTTGCACAATAGGCCAGTCCAGATTATAAATATTAGCTCCAAAGAAAGTACCTGTCAGCAAGCCGCAGAAGAAGGTTGAAGTCGCCAATATCTGTATTAATGACAGAATCGATTTCATATTCGGACTTATTTTCTTTGCAATCAATCGATATGCCGTAGCTCCTACAAACAGGAACAGGCCATAACCTGAATCTCCCAAACAAAGTCCGAAGAAAATCATAAAGAATGGAGCAAAGAATGGAGTCAAGTCCAATTCATTATACTTTGGAAGCATATACAATTTACAGATTGGTTCGAACCAAGAGAAGAATCCTTTATTATTCAACTGAATAGGGACATTGTCTCCCGGTACAGGATCTGTAATCTCATAATAAACATGTGCATCATTCAGATAAGCTTCAATTTCCAACTTGCTGGAAGCAGGTGCCCATCCTTCTATTAGCATTAGTTTATCACCAGCTGTTTGTTCTGTATTCAGCACAACTTTGGAGAATTCGATCTGCCCTTGTATCTCTTGCAGAGCTTTCTTCAACGAAGGAATTTCTGTTTCAGAGAGTACTACCAATTTCTTTTCATTCTCTTCAATAGCCTGCTCAGTAGTATTATACAACGTATTAAGATACGTTAGAGAATAAGCAGGAAGTTTTGCCTGTTCTACATCCAGGTCCACCTCTTGCCCAGCTTTGGTCAGAGTTACGAAGAATACCTTTGAAGAAATGCGATTCACAATCATAGCATTGTATTCCGTCTCCCATTCTTCTTTATAGTTACCCTCCGAACAAGTATAGAAACCAATCACATATCCGGCATCTTTCAACTTCTGCACATTTGCAGGCTCAAAGTTTCCCCAAGCCTGTAATGAGTCTATTTCCTTTACATAGCCTTGCAGCTGTTGAGATAATTTTCCATGCTCTATTTGTAATGCATCTACTTCGTCCAACACTTGCAATCCACGAGCAGACGTACCGCCTTCTTTAGCTATAACTGCATCTTTGGCATGTTTCTGATTCTGAAGCAATTTTAAAGTAGACATTAAACGATTGGAAAGTCGTATGTTTTCTTGCAATTCCGTATTATCAGCAGCACCTTGTTGTTTTTCCACAATGTGGACTACGCCAAGTTCACGCAGACTATTCAGGAATTGTTCATACTCCTTGTGATAGACCAGGAACGTAAGTTTCTTCATTTTTGTAATCATGCCTCTACCTCCTTCCTTTGTTCTTGATGGGATTTCATGATCTTTTGCGATGATTTCGATAAGTTTTCTTCGTCCTCCATAAATCGTTTAATCTTTCGCAATGCATCCTGATAACCCGGTATCTGTACCTTCTCAAAAAGATTCACTTTCTGAGTGGTCTTTTTCCTTGCATGTTCTAATAGATTCAACTTGGCGAGTATAAATTCACGTTCAATAGCTGTATGAGCAAGCTCTTTCAACAAATGGATACCATCGGCATACCATTTGGGAGCATTGAACAAGCTGTACGGACGTATCTCGAAATCTATATTCTCGAGCAACGGTACACGTACACCCGCAATCTTTTTCACACCAAGATGAACATCATTCACCTTTATCAATGAAGCATCAAATTCATTCCAAAGGGCGAACATGGCTTCATAGGCTTGAATTTGTTGTTCGAGCCTATCCTCCAGATCAGCAGCTTCCGTTTTACAGCGTTTCACTTCCATGCGGAGGGCACTTTCCTTATTCTTAATAATAGGAAGTGTACGTACCCGCACTTTCAGTTGCTTTTCGAGCTGCTGAAGAGAGGTTTTGTTATATTGAAACTTTATAGCCACGTTATTAATTGCTAATTATTAATTACTAATCGCTCTTTTATTCACCTTTGGGCCAATATTGATCTAACAATTCTTTCTTGATATTTACTTCTTCCGGACGGAAATACTTGCCAAACAAGCCCCAAGCTACATCAAGCATTTCTGTCGTATCAAGATTGACATCAATAGCCAACAACTGGTTAGAATAATCTTTCGCAAAAGCAAGTGTACGTTCGTCGTAATTCGTCAAGTCAAAACCATTTTCCATCTTTGTTTTGGCATTAGCAGCATCAGCATACAAACGTACGGCAGCATTCATCACTTGTGGATGGTCTTTACGTGTCTTCTTACCGGTTACTAACTGTTTCAAACGAGACAATGAACGGAACGGATCGACGATTACTTTACCAATATCGCTATCACGACGAAGGAATAATTGACCTTCAGTAATATAACCTGTATTATCAGGCACAGCGTGTGTAATATCTCCTCCTGACAAAGTAGTTACCGCAATAATAGTGATAGAACCACCTGACGGGAATTGTACTGCTTTCTCGTAAATCTTTGCCAAATCCGAATAAAGTGAACCCGGCATAGAGTCTTTTGACGGAATCTGATCCATACGGTTAGACACGATTGCTAGCGCATCGGCATAACTAGTCATATCTGTCAATAATACAAGGACTTTCTCATTATTATTCACAGCAAAATATTCAGCAGCAGTCAGTGCCATATCCGGAATTAACAAACGTTCTACCGGAGGATTTTCTGTGGTATTCATAAAACTCACGATACGATCGAGAGCACCTGCATTAGAGAACACATTCTTAAAATATAGGTAATCATCATTAGTCATACCCATACCACCCAAAATAATTTTATCAGTTTCCGCACGCAATGCTACATTCGCCATTACTTGGTTGAAAGGCTGGTCAGGGTCTGCAAAAAATGGGATTTTCTGACCGGAAACTAAGGTATTATTCAGGTCAATACCTGCAATACCTGTCGCAATAAGCTCCGAAGGCTGTTTACGACGTACCGGATTTACTGACGGACCGCCGATTTCAACTTCTTGTCCTTCAATTTCCGGTCCTCCGTCAATCGGATCACCGAAAGCATTAAAGAAACGTCCAGCCAATTGTTCGCTCACTTTCAATGTAGGCGATTTACCAAGAAATACCACTTCCGCATTGGTCGGAATACCTTCCGTACCTTCAAATACCTGCAAAGTGACATCATCACCGGCAATCTTTACCACCTGTGCCAGTTTACCATTCACAGTGGCAAGCTCGTCATACCCCACTCCTGTTGCTTTCAACGAACAGGTAGCCTTGGTAATCTGAGTAATTTTGGTATATATCTTTTGAAAAGCTTTTGTTGCCATCTTTAATATTTATGAATTATAAATTTTGAATTGTGATTGCTGATCAAACACTTCTTTCAGCAATCAATTCCTTCAACTGTTGTTTGAATCCTTCATATTGTTCAGACTGATACTTCGAGTAGTTCATCTGCTTACAGATATTAATCATCTTCTTGAAGAAGTCCATAACTTCATTGAAGTTATCAAACTCAAATTCCGTATGACAAATATCAATTATCATATTCAAAATAGCTTCCTGACGTTCCATCGGAGTTACCGCATCAATCTCATCGAAAGCATCCTGCTGCAGGATTACGAAATCGATCAACTCAGACTTCCAGAAAATGACATGATATTCCACAGGCACACCGTCATCACCTAAGATATTAATCTGCTCAGCGATTTCCTTACCACGTTGCAAACGAGTTTTAAGTTCGTTCACTTTACCAATCCACTCATCATTGATGTGATCTTTTATGTATTCTTCAAATTCTGGATATTCAATATATTTGGAATAAGAATCAATCGGATTCACAGCCGGATAACGCTTCTTATCAGCACGATCCTGTTCAAGGGCATAGAAACAACGAGCTACTTTCTTGGTATTCTCAGTTACAGGCTCTTTCAAGTTACCACCGGCAGGAGATACTGTACCGATAAATGTAATAGAACCTGTTTCATCATTAGCTAGCTTCACATAACCGGCACGACCATAGAAGTTGGAAATGATAGCAGAAATATCCATCGGGAAAGCATCAGGTCCGGGCAACTCTTCCATACGGTTGGACATCTCACGCAGAGCCTGAGCCCAACGAGAAGTAGAGTCTGCCATTAACAATACTTTTAATCCCATAGAACGGTAATATTCAGCTAAAGTCATCGCTGTATAAACAGATGCTTCACGAGCAGCTACCGGCATATTGGAAGTATTTGCAATAATAATAGTACGTTCCATCAATTTACGTCCAGTATGTGGGTCTACCAATTCCGGAAATTCCGTAAAGATTTCCACAACCTCATTTGCACGTTCACCACAAGCTGCAATGATTACAATATCCGCTTCCGCTTGTTTTGAAATAGCATGCTGTAGCACCGTTTTACCTGTACCAAACGGACCGGGAATAAATCCCGTACCACCTTCTACAATAGGATTTAAAGTATCTATTACACGTACACCCGTTTCCAATAATTTGAAAGGACGTGGTTTCTCTTTATAATTTGTCATAGCTCGTTTTACCGGCCACTTCTGAATCATAGTTACGGAAATATCATTTCCTTCTTCATCCGTCAAGATAGCAATGACATCTTCAATCTTATAATCTCCCTCAGGTACAATTGACTTCACCGTTGCAGTTCCTTCCATGGTAAATGGAGCCATAATTTTCAACGGCTGGAAGTTCTCGTCTACCTGACCTAACCATGCAGAAGATTGCACCTTATCACCGACATTCACCATCGGAACAAAATGCCATACACGCTCTTTATCTAATGGATAAGTGTACTGTCCTCTTTTTAAGAAAACACCATCCATCTTGTCAAGGTCATTTTGCAGACCATCATAATTTTTAGATAACATACCCGGACCTAAAGTCACTTCGAGCATGTGTCCTGTAAATTCGGCTTCAGCCCCCACCTTCAATCCACGCGTACTTTCAAACACCTGAACGTATACATGAGAACCTACAACCTTAATCACCTCCGCCATCAATTTATCTCCACCGGTAGAGATATAACAAATCTCATTCTGAGCTACCGGTCCATCAACGACGAGGGTCACCATGTTGGCAATAACGCCACTAACAGTTCCTTTTGTTGCCATATATTTTTTTTAATTTATTATCTGAATTCTGCGGGAATCTGTACCTCGTTCTTCAACGATTCAATTATACTGCGGAACAACTGATTTCCCTTCTCTTTATCCAATGCAATCCAACGCTCTATCATTTCCAACTTCAGCAAGAAAGCGAAAATACGTTCGATAGTGAAATAATCAAAGAAAATAGCTTCTTCCATCCAATTCCACCGCAAAGCATCCAATTTCTTTTCACGTTCCACCAATTCTGTGATTTCATTGATTTTCACCAATGATTCCAAAAAATCAACTTCACCGGACAAACCAAAATCACGGGCACTAGACGTACGCAAAGCTTCACATACATCCGTATTACCCACAATATAATCAGCAATATCCCATTTAAATTTACGAGCTGTAAAAGCGACAAGAATATTATTGATATTCAAATTGAATTCAAACCAAGCAGAAACAAACTTATTTCCACACTTCATCGCATACTCATAATACAGAGCGGCTAAATGGTCTTCATATAACACAGTATTTTCTACAGGTGTATTCAAATAATCAAGAATGAAGACAGAAAGATAAGCAGGAAATTCTTTCGGACTAATTTCTCCTCCCTCTTTCAATGTAGAAATATATTCAGTAAGTTCAGCGGCAGAATAATTTCCTCGTGTGTCTATTTCCGCTTCCTTATCTTTTAAAAGTTTCAATACATTAGCATTATCAAACTTCAAATAGAATAAGTCTATCAATTTTTGATCTGAAGTAGACAATCCACTATAGATTTCTGTTTTAAAATCAGCTACTGTATAACTCAGTTTACTATCCTCTAATGAAAGTTCTGGTAAACCTGCTACTAAGTAATAGTATTTACTACTCATAGTCGCTTCTTTTAAAATAGCATTTCTACTAATTGAGGACGCAAGAATGCTTTGAAGTAATTCATGAATTCTTCTTCTCCGAAGTTCACTTTATAAGAACCGTCCGCAGGAGAAACAGTAAATAAAGTCTTTATACCATTTACTTGTTGAATCGTTACGCTCTTATCCAACAAAGCTTTAGCATGTATTGCAAAATACTTCTTCAAAGAGTCTGCATCCGTAGTTGAAATAACAATCGGTTCATCTGCACTCCATTTGGATGCCAACGCCACGATAAAGGCATTCAGAAAATCCTTATTTTGTGTGAAATCCTTCACTGAAACAGTTACTAACTTGTCAGTAACAATAGTTGCAATCTCTGACTTGAGTGCATTAACAGACTGACCTGCAAATAATTTTAACTCTGATTTTGTATTCTCTGCCAGTTCATCAGCAGATTTACGAGAGGAGGCTACAATTGATTCAGCTTCTTTTCGAGCATCCTCAATGATCTTTTTTGCTTCTTCCTGAGCATTCGCGATAAGTCTTTGCGCTTCTTCGTTTCCTTTTTCCACGCCTTCACGATAAATCTTATCGGTTAACTCTTGAATTTTGTTTTCCATATAAACAGGAGTATTTAGTATTATTACTATATTAATTATGTTCCTTATCAGATTCTCGCCAAATTTACAAAAATCAATTTGATAAAAAAGAGAAAGATGAAAAGAAAACGATTCACTTCTTAAAAAATCATAGAAATACACTATTTTTATTTCGTATTATGATTACTAAATGACAATATTAGCCTTAATTAGAAGAACAGAACAAATATAACCAAAAGGCAGAAAACAAAAAAATAAATTCTGAAACAGTAAAATACGAGAATAAAACGGATATATTAAGTACTAAAAGCACCTATATTACAATGCTACTCTCTAATATATTGCAAATACTTGTTTCGAACTTTATCATATTACTTAAAAATGTGCTAGAAACAT
>NZ_BAKK01000071.1 GCF_000614145.1 Bacteroides faecichinchillae JCM 17102
GTCTGTACCGGTAGCATTGGAAGTGTTTACATTATTCTGTTTCTCGTATAATTCTTTTACACGAATGGCTTGTTCCTTGGTTACACCTTTACGAGCCAATTCTGCGGCCATTTGTTTCTGTTCCTTTCCTTGTTTGATACCCTCTTTGACGTACTCGAGGACTTGCTGGTCGCTCATGCTCTGAGCCAACAGAGAAGGGGTGCTGCCCAACACTAGAACTAATAGAAATAAGCGAAATAGTTTTTGTATTTTCATTTTCTGTTACTAAGCAAATAAAGATCGATTAATTGAGAATGAATGTTGTAATTCATTATAAGTAAAAAGAAGATCTTCTTTTAAAGGTGATGGGGGAAGAACGGGAAGAATGTTACGGGTACGAAGTAAGATGGTGTTTTTTTTTGATTCGTCTTCGGGATTAGCATACTGTGAGACACTATATCCCATTAAAAGAGCTAAACACAAAGTGGCTTCCTCCTCCGGAGTTCTCCCATGCTGAGAATATAACTCATTAATCCGGTCGTGAATGCTTTTATTTAAAAAAGATAGGTCATCGACATAGATATCCCTCAAGTTACTCCCGTCAGGAAGTAACTTATGAACTGAACTTAACAAGTTGTCGATTTTCTCCTGTAATACGATCGTATCCATCTTAGACGCTTACCCGGCTTAGCAACGGTTCCACATAACCGATAGGCATATCAACACAGGCACAGCCCAGCATATCCAGCCGAACGGCGATTTTACTTTTGCCATCCATCGTGACAAGTTCACCAACAAGACCAGCCAAAGGACCTTTGATCACACGAACTTCTTCACCGCGAGCCAAAGGAGTGCTGTTCATGTGAACGGCTTCTTCTGAATAATCAAGCATAAAACGGAAACGGGCCATCTGATCATCTGGAATGACCGTAGGAGTGCTTTCACCGCGCATCACCATATAGCGGCTGACAGTGGAGAGGGTCAAGACTTCCATGCGTTCTTTGGGAGTGGCATGAACAAAGACCATCATGGGAAGAAGAACTGCTTCTACTTTTTTACGACGGTCACTCCATTGATGGATTTCCTGCTGAACAGGAATAAAACTGTCAATCCCCATTTTTCCTAAACGCTCGGCTACCTTCTTCTCATGGTGCATACGAACCATTGCAACGTACCAACGTTTAGGGTGTGCTACGCCTTCCCCTGTCCCATAAATAGGCCCAGCAATTACTGATTTTTTTTCTAATGAAATCATATTTTTTACCCCATATTCATCCGTTACTTCTTAGGTAACAGATGAATATGGGGTATCTATAAAAGAGTATTAATCTTTAGTGATCGAGGGTATTCTTTTGAAAACAAAGCATATAACTGCTGAACATGAAGATTAGACTATTTCATGTTCAGATATTTATTTGCCATATATTGAGAAGAAAAAGATATTTTTATTTGCTGTCTATATATAATTTTGTCTATCTTTGCGCCGAATTCACATCTGTTACCTAAGAAGTAACACACACATATTATTACTAAACATCAATAATTTACGCAAATTTACTTAGCCACAAAATAATTTTTCACGTAAAATAAATTCTTTCTATTAACTTCTGTACGATCTCTTAATTCAAACCCTTTAAGATAAGTTTGAGTAGTTTTGATAGAGGTATGTCCCAATGATTCACTTATCATTTCAATCGGGACTCCACGATACTTAGCTGTAGTAGCCCAAGAATGGCGGAGTGTATAAGATGTGACATGAGAACTCAACTTCAACGTTCGTGCCAGAGATTTCAGACTATTATTAAAGTTGCGAAGCGCTGATTGATATTCCCGATAAGAGCGCACATCTTTCCGCGGCTTGTCACCACATAGAATATCAAAAAGATAATCAGGGCAGCCTGGTTGAGGAGGAAGACGATTACGAAGACTCTTTATGGTATCTCGGGCGGTATCAAGTATCTCTACGCACATGGGAGTTTTAGTTTTAATGCGGTTATAATGGAGAATATTCTGTTCCAAAGCCGTTTTCTCCAAGTGAGCAAAATCGGCAAAGGACATTCCACAGAACTGAAACATTAAACCCGCAACGGACTGAGTACGCCGTAAACGTTCCGTACCGGGATCTTCATATAATAATCGATGGAGTTCCCCAACAGGCAAAGCTTTCTTTTGACGAACAGCCACCCCCGTATAAACCTCATGAAACAATAAAGGGACATAATTAGCATTACCAGACTCTACTCCTCGGTTGTAAATACTACGAAGCATACGCATATACGTTGAAACTGTGTTAGGTTTAAGACCACACTCGTAAAGATAACGCTCATAATGACGCAGGCGATCTCGAGTAATCTGGTTGAAAGATACACTAGACACACCACAAAAACGGGTGAAAGACCTTAATGTGCTCTCATACACATGGGCCGTAGCGTGACGGCCCTCTCCTCTTAAACGGCCGATGTAACGCTCTGCACATCGGCTAAATCCATCTTTTCTCATAATTTTTTTCTTGTTTTATTCATTACAACATGGAATACAGGCAATGATTACTTCATCCATGAGCAGACAAAATTAGCTAAATTACAATTCTCACATTATTGTTGTATTCATTGACACCGAACAGAATCTTTCCTCTTTATACATAATAAGAAGAAAATGCTTTGATACACTCTGTATAAGACAGATAGCATCAAAATAATGAAATATGAGTATTTACCACCAATTATTTATTTTTTGCTTTTTCGATAAAAATCATACCTTTGCAGATATGATTGAACAGCGAGTTATACAATACATCGAAAAAGAACAACTATTTTCTCAAAACAGTAAAATACTTGTAGCATTGAGTGGTGGAGCCGATTCAGTGGCTCTATTGCGTATTCTTCATTCACTCGGCTATGAGTGTGAAGCTGCACATTGTAATTTCCACCTACGAGGTAAGGAATCTGACCGCGACGAAATGTTTGTACGCCAGCTTTGCCAACAATATAATATTCCATTACATATCATTGATTTCGACACAACCCGATATGCTGAAGAGAAACGTATTTCAATAGAAATGGCTGCCAGAGAGCTTCGGTACGAATGGTTTGAGAAGAAAAGAATTGAATGTCATGCCAATAGGATCGCTGTTGCCCACCACCAAGACGACAGTATAGAAACAATGTTACTAAATCTCATTCGTGGTACAGGGATCACTGGTTTATTAGGTATACGTCCTATAAATGGGTACATAGTCCGCCCACTTCTTTGTGTCAGCCGGAAAGAAATTATCTGTTATTTGCAAAGTATCGGACAAGAATACGTTACAGACAGCACCAATCTGGAAGACGAATATACTCGTAATAAAATCCGGATTCACTTACTTCCACTGATGCAGGAAATTAACCCGGCCATCAAAAATAGCCTAATCACAACAGGCAATCACTTAAATGATGTAGCTACCATATATAATAAAAGTATATCGGAAGCAAAAGCCAGGGTGATAACTTCGGAAGGTATTTTAATCAGCGCCATACTGCAAGAACCCTCTCCCGAAACCGTTTTATTTGAAATATTACACCCACTGGGATTTAATCCGGCACAAATCAAAGATATCTATCATTCACTCAACGGCCAATCGGGAAAACAATTCAGCAGCAAAGAGTGGAAAGTAATCAAAGATCGTGATTTCCTGTTATTGGAGAAGATACAACCGGAGAGAGAAGATACACCTTCTTTTCAGCTAATCAGAGAAGAAAGTGAATACACAACCGATTTCCAAATTCCCCACAAAAAAGAAATAGCCTGCTTTGATGCTGATAAACTAAGCGGAACCATTACCCTTCGCAGATACCAAGCAGGAGACACTTTTATTCCATTTGGAATGAAAGGAAAGAAAAAAGTAAGCGATTATCTGACCGACCGTAAATTCTCTATCAGTCAGAAAGAACGCCAATGGGTACTTTGCTGTAACGAACAAATCGCCTGGCTGATAGGTGAACGGACAGATAACCGCTTCCGCATTGATGAAAACACGCGAAGAGTAGTTATTTACAGAATGGTCTGAGGTAATTTCTGCTTTTTAAAACAATCGGATAATATAACAGAAAACGGAGTATCAAATACTCTTGCTTTTTTAGTACAGGATTTCACACATGCACAACACTTGATACATTTATCCGCATCCGTATGCAATTCATCCCCTTTAATAATAGCTCCTACCGGACAATGCGTTACACACAGTCCGCAATGAGTACACAAACTTTCATCTTCCACCCAAGGTGTACGGGGGAGTGGAGTACCACTCTTACGCAATTTAATAACCTTCCGCAAAAAACGAAATAAAGGAAAAAAAGGCTGACTGGGACGACGGATGGCACGTACATCTACCTGATAAAGTTTATCAGAAGTAACAGCAGCCTGTATCTTTTCCATAACCTTATTTCCAAATTCATTAGCGAAATTTAAATCTGACTCATCCGGACGTCCCTGGGCTATCGGAGACTGAGCTGTACTGTAAGAATGCTCTCCAACAAAAGTGGCTCCTGCTATCACTTTAAATCCATGAGAAATGGCAAATGCATCCAATTCCATCAACGCCTTTTCATAAGCACGATTTCCATAGACTACAACCAACACAGTAGGAGTAGCTAGTCCACGAATACTCTCCAAACGCTCCATAGCCAATGGAGCTACATGTCCTCCATAAACAGGAACCACAATAATAGCCAATGCAGACGTAGGAATCACAGTTTCCTCAGCCATTTGCAAAGTTAAATTCACCGGAATCACATTTTTTATGCCTGTTCCCTGAACAATCGCCTCTGCCACTTGTTTAGATGTATGGGTAGGCGAAAAATAAATTAAATGAGCTTCATTTACTGTCATACTATTTTTTTTATACAGCAAAGATAGGCTTTTACATGGAAAAAAAAAGGTTGATTATATATGAAACCAAAAATATTTATTATCTTTGCCCCGTTGAAACTTTCTACGATTCAACATTAACATCCCTAATTCATAATTAAGAATAAAACATATGCATGCATATCTGTAGCTATTAAGCAGCAGTAATGCCGTCCATATCTCAGCATAAAAAGAAATATTAATAACTTACTATACTATATGTATAACATTATCCAATTAAACGACAAGAATCTGTCGGAACTTCAAGTTATTGCTCAAGAACTTGGCATAAAAAAAGCAGACTCATTTAAAAAAGAAGAACTTGTTTATAAAATACTCGATGAACAAGCAATAGTAGGAGCTACAAAGAAAGTTGCCGCAGATAAACTCAAAGAAGAACGCAAAGAAGATAAGAAAAAGCGTTCGCGTGTGACTCCAGTTAAAAAAGAAAATAAAGTAATGTCCGCAACGAAAGAGGGAGAAGTTACCAAGAATAAAGAAACTGCCCCCGTTGCTAAACCACAACCGAAAGAAGAAATTGTAAAAGAAGAAACTGTAGTCAAAGAAGATATAAACAAGGAAGTTGCAAATAAGGAAGTTATTACTAAAGAAAAAGAAGCTCCTGTTGCCGAAACTAAGGCAGAGCAGAATGCAACTCCTAAACGCAAAGTGGGACGGCCGCGTAAAGAAGCTAAACCAACTGTAAAAAAAGAAACAGAAGTAGTTAAACCTGTAGAAAAAGTAGTTGAAAAAGCTCCGGAACAAAAAGTAGTCGCAGAACCAACAGTTATAACTACTGTAAAACCCACTCCGGTTGAAACAGAGAATAAAGTGAAGGTAAACCAACCAATTTCAGAGCTAAAGCCAATATTAAAACCTAAAAAGGCTGAGCCTGTAATTGACGAAGAAAGTAATATTTTATCTGGTTCCGACGACGAAGACTTTATTCCTATTGAGGATCTGCCTTCTGAGAAAATAGAACTTCCTACCGAATTATTCGGCAAATTTGAAGCTACAAAAGCCGAATCTACGCAAACAGAGCCTGAACAAGCCCCACAACCTCAGCAACAACAGGTGCAACAACCTCAGCAAAATATTCATCGCCAACGGGTAATCCGCACACGCGAAAATAATGGCAATTACAATGCTAATAACAGCAATAATGCCAACAATAATAATCCCAACAACAGCAATTTCCAACGTAACAACCAACGTACACAGATGCAACGTCCTGTACCGCAAAACAATGCAGGTGAAAACCTTCCGGTACAACAGGAACGTAAAGTCATCGAACGCGAAAAGCCCTACGAATTTGACGATATCCTGAATGGAGTAGGTGTACTGGAAATTATGCAAGACGGATACGGATTCCTCCGTTCTTCCGATTATAATTACCTTTCTTCTCCGGATGATATTTATGTATCACAGTCACAAATCAAACTCTTCGGTCTGAAAACAGGTGACGTAGTTGAAGGAGTGATCCGTCCACCCAAAGAAGGAGAAAAATATTTCCCACTGGTTAAGGTTTCGAAGATCAATGGACGTGACGCTGCTTTTGTACGTGACCGCGTACCTTTCGAACACCTGACTCCTCTTTTCCCGGATGAGAAATTCAAACTTTGCAAAGGAGGTTACTCTGATTCGATGTCTGCCCGCGTAGTAGATCTTTTCGCTCCGATCGGTAAAGGACAACGTGCTTTGATTGTGGCACAACCCAAAACAGGTAAAACTATCTTGATGAAAGATATCGCTAATGCTATTGCAGCTAACCATCCGGAAGTATATATGATAATGTTACTTATTGATGAACGTCCGGAAGAGGTTACAGATATGGCTCGTAGCGTCAATGCCGAAGTTATCGCTTCTACTTTCGACGAACCAGCTGAACGTCATGTAAAAATTGCAGGTATCGTATTGGAAAAAGCAAAACGTTTGGTAGAATGTGGACACGATGTAGTAATCTTCCTCGATTCTATTACCCGTCTGGCACGTGCTACAATACAGTATCTCCGGCATCCGGCAAGGTCCTTTCCGGTGGTGTGGATGCTAATGCACTCCATAAGCCCAAACGCTTCTTCGGTGCAGCACGTAATATCGAAAACGGAGGTTCACTGACGATCATTGCTACTGCCCTGATCGATACCGGTTCTAAAATGGATGAAGTTATCTTCGAAGAATTCAAAGGTACAGGTAACATGGAACTGCAACTCGACCGCAACCTGTCCAACAAACGTATTTTCCCTGCTGTTAATATCACTGCATCAAGTACACGTCGTGATGACTTGTTGCTTGACAAGACAACGCTTGACCGTATGTGGATCTTACGTAAATACCTTGCTGACATGAATCCAATCGAAGCTATGGATTTCGTAAAAGACCGTTTGGAAAAAACAAGAGACAACGAAGAATTCCTGATGAGCATGAACAGCTAATCAACAATACAATTTAAATAATCGTATCAAAAAGCTGATAATCAAGATCATTTTGCTTTGTCATTCTAAGGAAATGCAATAAAAATCCACGAATGTTCATCAACATTCTAACAAGTATAGTATAGGGCAATGGACAAAATATCCATTGCCCTTATTGTATATAATGTTACCTTATAATAGTTCCAGCAAGTATAACACTGTTTATCATCAACACTGATCAAGATATCAGAATAAAGCGCTATCTTTGCAAAATGCAAACTTAAACGCTTAATTATGTATACCAACAAACAGATTTGGAGTGTCAGTTACCCCATTTTACTCAGCTTGCTAGCACAAAATGTCATTAATGTCACCGATACAGCATTCCTTGGGCATGTAGGAGAAGTTGCCTTGGGAGCTTCTGCTATGGGGGGACTTTTTTATATATGTGTATTTACAATTGCATTCGGTTTCAGTATTGGGTCACAGATTGTCATTGCCCGACGTAATGGTGAGGGACGTTACTCTGATGTAGGTCCGGTGATGATTCAGGGAATCATATTCCTGTTAATCATAGCATTACTGCTGTTCGGTTTTACCAAAGCCTTCGGGGGAAATATTATGCGTTTGTTAGTTTCTTCAGAATCCATTTACGAAGGAACAATGGAATTTCTGGACTGGCGTATTTATGGATTCTTTTTCTCGTTCGTCAATGTCATGTTCCGAGCTCTTTATATAGGTATCACACGTACTAAAGTACTAACCATCAATGCGATCGTTATGGCATTTACCAATGTCGTACTTGACTATATACTTATATTCGGAAAACTCGGTTTTCCAGAAATGGGTATCAAAGGAGCCGCCATCGCTTCGGTATTGGCAGAAGCCTCATCTATTCTTTTCTTCCTTATCTATACTTATATCACTGTCGATCTGAAAAAATACGGACTGAATCGATTACGCACTTTCGACTTTTCATTGCTGATGCGAATTCTCAGTATCTCTTGTTACACAATGCTTCAATATTTTCTTTCCATGGCTACCTGGTTTATCTTCTTCGTTGCTGTGGAACGATTGGGGCAACGAGAATTAGCAATCGCTAATATCGTGCGAAGTATTTATATTGTATTATTGATTCCGGTCAATGCATTGGCTACAACCACCAATAGCCTGGTCAGCAACGCTATCGGTGCAGGAGGTATTCAGTATGTAATGCCACTTATAAAAAAAATAGCCCGCTTCTCATTTTTTATCATGCTGGGATTAGTTGTTTTATCGGCCATATTTCCCCAGTTCCTGCTTTCTATTTATACCAGTGAAGTAGCATTGATCGCAGAATCCGTACCATCCGTCTACGTGATTTGCTGTGCTATGCTTATTGCATCGGTAGCAAACATTATATTCAATGGAATCTCAGGTACGGGAAACACACAAGCCGCCCTATTGCTCGAAACCATCACAATTGCCATTTATGGTTCATACATTATTTTTATCGGAATGTGGCTGAAGGCTCCTATCGAAATCTGTTTTACAATTGAGATTGTGTACTATACCTTATTATTAGTGACGAGCTATATTTACCTCAAAAAAGCAAAATGGCAGAATAAAAAGATATAAATACAAGAGATTTTTGTAAATTTGCAGTCTGAAGTTACGAAAAGAGTGTAATTTATTGGAAATGAGCGTAGGTTAATTGCTCTTGATAGTAATAGGTTACGATTTAGTTAGTTATCTACTGCATTATCCTTCTGCGCGTTGCGTAACCTTCAAAGAACTCTTCGTATGCAAAAGTAGCTATTTAATTCGAGATTTTGATATAAACTCCCGTTTTTTATCCCCTCATTCATAAGAATTTTCCGTAAAAGCGGTATTGTCCGTCGGCACACCATTGCCCAAAACGAGTTTGGAACAAACGTGTGCCGACTACCGCATAGCTGGAGAAAAGGGCATTGCCTCACGCCTAAACGATGTTTAGACAGATGAAGCAATGCCCCTTTCTTTTGCGCCTATGCCAAGAGGTGCTTTTACGGGTTTTCAAATGATTTTTCTTTTTTCGCTGTCTCTTTTGCCGGAAGCGGAAAGTGAATGCAGAGTGTGTCAGCCTGCCCCATGAATGAAACAGGCGCCCACACACAGCCGGACAAACCGGGAAGAATGATTGTTGCCACCCGGCTGAACAAGTTCCGTCGGATCGGAAACAATCATACTTCCTTTGTTGTGGTTTGCCCTTTTCACGCTTCCGGTGATGTCTTTTTCCTTTTGGTGATTCTTTTTTTTACGGATTTTCCCCTGAAGTTTTTTTCTACACAATCTGCCTCTGTTTTCGTTTACCTCCATTTTGCGCCTTTCAGTAAGCCGCATCAGTCAGTCATTTTCGTTCTGGGCGCAAAGGTAATTCCGGGATTGGACGGGAAAGCAAGGTCAAGCCTCCTGTTTTCGGTAAAAATCTCCAGCCCTGCGGGTAGTATTTTGACCGAAAAACCTTGCATTCCCTAATCCCTACCTTTTCAAGCACCCGAAACGAAAACGACCGATGCGACAGAAAGACGCATAAAAAAAATGTCGGATAAACGAGAGGCAGATAAGATAGTTTGAAACTCAACTCCCTCAGCTCTTGAATCCGCATTAAAAACAAAAAAATCAAAAACAGCGAAGATATGACGGCAACGGCAAATTTCAGACAAATGGCGCAACACATCGGGTTGGCGATATGCGGCTTGATGATGCGCACCGCCTTCGGGGTGTTCGGCATCCTTTGGGGCATCATCAGAGAGATTGTAAACGGAGTGTTCCGAGTGGCGATAGGTGTAATCGTGGCTATCCTTTCCACCATTGCCTTCTTTGGCTTCATCCTTTGGTTATTCACCCTTTAACCCTTACCGACATGGCAAAAAGAAACAGCAAGACGGCAGCGCAGCAGTGCAGATATTACGAGGTGGACAACATCTTCGTGTATATGGTGGAAACGTACATCAACGGCAATTTTGAAACTTTCCGAAGATTGTACCACGAACTGAACAAGGACGCACGGAGGGATTTCATGGACTTCCTTCTCAGCGAGGTAGAGCCGACCTATTGGAGAGAGATACTGAAACAGATAATCTAAAAATGACAGCGATATGAAAGGAACAGACCATTTCAAGAGAACGATATATATGTACTTGGAACAGCGTGCGGAGGAAGATGCGCTATTTGCAAAGAAGTACCGCAACCCTGCCAAGAACATGGACGAGTGCGTGACCCACATTCTGAACTATGTGCAGAAAAGCGGTTGCAACGGTTTCACGGACGGAGAGATATTCGGGCAAGCCATCCACTACTATGAGGAAAACGAGATAGAGGTGGGCAAACCGATGGACTGCCAAGTGGTTGTGAACCACGTTGTGAAACTCACGGCAGAGGAAAAGGCGGAGGCACGTCAGAACGCTGTCCGCAAATACCAAGAGGAGGAACTCCGCAAGTTGCAGAACCGCCACAGACCGTCAGCGAGAAAAGAAAACCAACCCCAACCCTCATTATTTGATTTAGGCTTATGAAACCGAAGACCAAGATACAGAAAGAGGTGGCAAGACTTTCCGCCAACCTTCGCCCCATATCAGCGACACAAATAGATTGGGCATACCGCCACTGCGTTGAGCATATCGGCTACCGCACCAAGAAAGGGAACATCACCTGTTCCGACTGCGGTCACGAGTGGCACAGCGACAGCGGACTATGCGACACCCTTGAAGGCTGCACCTGCCCCAAATGCCATGCCGAACTCAAAGTGCAGGACACACGCAGACGCATCTACAAGGAAACGCAGAATTTCAGCGTGATAACCACCTGCAAAGGGTATCAGGTAATCCGCGTGGCGCAGGTCAGATGCGAGAGCAGGAAAGGCGAACCGATGCGTTTCTACTGCCACGAGGTCGTGCAGCGTTGGATTTCACCCGACGGCAAGGTTACGGACATGGCGTTGCTCCGTGGCTTCCTTTTCTGCTATTGCGATGTGTGGGCATTAGGCAGCGATATGGAGGTAAGACCGCACAACAGCCTATACGATGATGTGGTGGCAAGAAGCTGTGCATATCCAAAGATGAGGATATTGCCCCAACTCAGACGTAACGGCTTCAAGGGCGATTTCCACGGCATCTCCCCCGTGCGTCTTTTCAAAGCCTTGCTTTCAGACCCAAGAATTGAAACCCTTATGAAAGGCGGTGAGATTGAGGTCATGAAACACTTTCTTTTCAATACCCGTACTGCCGATGAATGTTGGGCATCATATCTGATTGCCAAGCGTCACAAGTATCAGATAGACAACCTCTCAATGTGGTGCGACTATCTGCGTATGCTCAAAAAACTCGGTCAAGACCTCCGTAACCCGAAGAACATCTGTCCCGAAGATTTCATGGCGGCACACGACAACGCAACCCGAAAAATTGAAGCCATACACGAGAAGGAAAGAGCCGCAGAGCAACGCCGTTGGGAGATTGAAAGGCGTGAGCGTGAGCAACAGCGACAACTCCAACGAAAGAAAGATGCGGAGGATTTCATCGCCAACAAATCCAAATTCTTCGGCTTGGTAATCACGGACGAGGAAATAATCGTCAAGGTGCTTGAAAGCATAGACGAGTATTACAACGAGGGCAAGACGCAGGGCATCTGCGTGTTTGGCAGTGGATACTACAAGAAAGCCGACACCCTCATACTATCGGCAAGGATTGGCGATGAGATTATTGAAACCGTAGAGGTGGACTTGCGAACCCTCGAAGTGGTGCAGTGCCACGGCAAGCACAACCAGGACACCGAATATCACGAGCGCATCATAGACCTTGTGAACAAGAACGCCAACCTTATCCGTGAGCGGATGAAAGCGGCATAGCATAACCCCTAAAACAACATTGATATGGAAGTAAGAATTGAAAGTATGATTTGTGTGTGGGATGATGCAATCCCCACGATGTTCCTTGAATTTGTGAACCTCCTCACTCTCACAACGAGTGAGGGGGAATTGAGAAAGAGCGTAAAGGAGTTTGCCGAGAAGCACGAACTTGACAAGTTTTTCCTTTACGGCTTCGGCTCACACCATTTCTACCTGCACCAACGCTACACAAGCAACCCCGAAATGGTGATGAAGAACAGAGTTCTGTCAGTACATTTTTAACCATCTAAAAAGCAACATTATGACAACACGAATGACCATCAACGGAGTAAGCACCTGCGCGGAAGCAGGTACGGAGAAATACGAGCGTTTCCAATCGGGTATCGGAAGACGCAGGCGGACACTTGTGCAGTACGACTACCGCCACCCCATAGACAGAGAATTGTTCTCTTGTGTCAAACCCACGTTGGACGAGTGCCGAGCCGCACGGGACAAGTGGCTGAACGCAAAGAAGGGAAAGGAGGACAGACTATGAACACGACCTATCAAACGCTGATAGTCAAGTTCAGCGAACCTATCACGGCATTGGACGGTATCTTTGACGATACCGGAGCGTGGGGAACGGACACCCTCAAGGGGTGGATAGATGATTACGAAAGCACACGTTTCACCGCCACCGACAGCATACGGCAGTCATCACGAGCGAGTACAATATGGAATGTGTGAAAGAGTGGCTACAACGGCAGACCCCCATTTCCGAAATGCGAGAATTTTGAACGGGATGGCGGTGTCCGCACCGCCAATACTTAAAACCCTAAAAACAAAAGATATGATAGCCAAGACGATATTACAGCAGATAGGCGGAAAACGCTTCACCGCCATGACAGGTAGCCGTGATTTCATAGATATGGGCAACGGCTTACGGATGAGCTTGCAAGGAACAAAACAAGTGCCAACCGCCTTGACATCATCTATGACGAAGGGGCAGACCTCTACAATATGCGCTTCTACCGCAGGACGTTCAGCAAAAAGACCTTTGAGTGCAAGACAAAGGACATTGCCGTACACGAGGGTATCTATTTTGATATGCTGGAGGAAATGTTCACGATGGTGACGGGACTTTACACACGCTTTTGAGTGGCGGGGCGGCGAGAGCCGCCCTACTTTCTTTCAGTGAGCATGATGGCGGACAAAGAAAGTAGCAAAGAAACCTTTGTCCAATCTGCGATAACTAAAAAATCCGCAAGTAAAACTTGCGGAGGCTATATATTGGGTCGTTATTTTTTGGTGGAGGGGAATGATAATCTCGAACCGTTGAACTACACATTTCTGCTTCGTCTCCATTTCCCCCAACGATTTGATACGTTCAATCATTTTTGTTGTTCCTTTCTGAATTTTCCTAAATACTTTCTTCATAATTTCGCTATACTTTTTATGGTTAATAACTATGTTTTGTATTGCTCTCACAACACTTACAACTTGAAGTGTTATTTGGAAACCGATAGGCAAAAATGGCTCAACGATGTCAATTAACGAGAAAATCCTACGATAATCTATCAAGTGATAGAGCAAAAGACGTGCCAAGTTAAATATGGCACGTCTTTTGCCAGTTTTGTCAGTCCTTTTATGGGATATACAACAGCGCAAACTCCGCCTTTCTCCGTTTGAGCAGCATGGCGTGGCGTTTTCCTTTGTAGTTGCAGAAGGCTATATACTCACGGTAGATGTTCCTGTCACCAGCTTCCAGCTTCTTGATTAAGGTGCTTTTGGGGATTGTTTTGCTGCCTAACAGCTTCGCCGGTCCCACATTGTAAGCTAACGTGCCAAGCAAAA
>NZ_BAKK01000070.1 GCF_000614145.1 Bacteroides faecichinchillae JCM 17102
AACGGCCAAAGAAACAGCATAATTCAGCAATATTTAGATACGGATACTCACAGGCAATCTGATCGCTCAAATCAATTAACTGCTCATCTGTTAATTTTAGTTTTGCGCCAACGAAGCAATTCACCTTGAGCAAATGACATTTCAGCCACTCTCTGGCACCTTCAATGCCGTAGGCAAGACTTACATCCCCTAACTTCGGGCATCCGTCAATCATAGACAGTTCTGCAATTGACTTGACAATCATTAAACGGGATTGTAAGTCCGGATTATACGTTTCGCAAAAGAGCTTTGGACTATACGTACTAGCCAGGTTCCTGCTCAATGCTGTGCTCTTCCCTCCACCTTCGGTCAAGTTCTTCGAGATTGCGAGTGACATCAAACTTTTGGCGGTCGCTATCTGAGTTTCTTTCTTGTGTATCAGCTCCATATTTCTTCCGGTTTTCTTTGACATGATCCAATATCCAAAGGTTGGCCTTAGATTCCCAACGTTCAATTTTCACCCCATTAGCATTCTTCCACCCTATTGAGTCAAAGTGGTTGAAAAATATTTCTGCCTGCTCTTCCCAGTCATCTAACCGTTCCGGAGCATTTTGCTTAAAGAAGTATTGAATAACCTCATCAAGCGTAGGAGCAATAAATTCTTTTGCGATTCTTTTAGGTTTCTCCGGTTTAGAGAGTGGAAAAAGCTCGCCAGAGCTACTTTCTTTCTTACCCCCTTTAGGGGGTTCTTTCTTTGTCTTTGTCTCTGTCTTATATTCTTCTTTAGGGGGTATGGGGGAACTTTCTTGAAAAGGTGCACCTAAAGGGTACCCTAAAGGTGTCCCTAAAGGATGCCGTAAAGGTGGTATATTTTGCATACCTTTTTGTACACCTTTTATAGAATACGTTGATTTATTGCCTCTTCCATTGCCTTGTTTACATTCGATAAGATCTGCTTGAACTAATCTATTTCGGGCGGACTTGAATACTTTTACCGACACTCCCACGTCAGATGATACCTTTGTATCACTACGTGTCCAGTTATCCTCCCAGCCTAAACGATTCGCTGTTTTTAGCAAGTAAAAATAAAGCCTCGTTTCACAGCAGGAAAATTGCCAGCTTTCGTCAAGCTCCCAAAATTTATTGATAAGTTCAATATAAGTCATATCAATTTATAATAATTCCGTAAGACATTATTTATATAAGGTTGAGGATCAGCTTTCAGATAATAGCAAACGCTATTAATGAACTCAATCAACCCATGACAAACGACATATACACTACCATATTTCTCAACTAATGCCTGCCACTCTTTTTGCTCATCAGACTGCGTTCCAGCGCGTTTACCTTTTACATGTGGAGTTTTCATCTCTATGCAAAGACTGCTCTTACCACCGCGAGGAAAAAGCAGAATCAAGTCAGCAACACCAGCGATGGCACCTTCATATTTACGCATAGCCCCGCTTTTCTTTGTTCTGATGCCACCGTTTGGTATAGCAAAGAGTAAAGGGCCTACATTGGGAAACGTTTCTCTGAACCAAGTTACACAAATGTGTTGTATCTTGGTTTCAGAATATTTCACCTCTAATTTACGAATATCTTCTTCAGTCATTTTTCTGCTTGTTTTTTGAAATCGTAGCACATTCATTTAGAAGGTCAACGATTTGTTTACACCTGTTCCTACAACCGACAAAGGATATTATGGTTTCCCATTCAGGACCGAACAACATTTCTTTCTTGTATTCCTGAATATGAGTTTTCTGTTCATTTACAACTAATCTGAACGGCTTCATAATTTATCCCTAAACAAGTCCATTGCAAGATTCACCATATTCTCTTCTACCTGATCATCGGTACCAGTTACTCCATTTGCTATATTTTTCTTAGTCTGGATCACATCATACATATACTTGTCGATAGTATCTTTGCCTAAGAAATAATAGCAGTTGACATTATTCTTCTGACCATTACGGTGTGCTCTATCCTCTGCCTGTTCACAATCACTGAACGTCCATGGGAATTCAATAAATGCTACTCGACTGGCAGCCGTCAAAGTAAGCCCGGTACCGCCCGATTTGAAGTTTAGAATAATCAGTTTACAATCCGGATTATTTTGAAAAGAGTCAACGGCATACTGTTTTTGGTTTACATTTTCGGAACCAGTTACAGTAACGGCTTTGGGAAATTCCTTTTTCAGTTCTGCTACAACTTCTTTCAAGTAACCGAAAAGTATCAGTTTCTCACCACCGTCAATGACATCATGGACAAATTCACAAACAGCCTTGATTTTACCTCTTGCAGATATTTGCTTTAAAAGCTGCATCTTTACCATAACAGCACCATTCATAGACTTATGTACCTGTTCATCCGAAGCATTCTTGTACTGCTTCAAGTATTTCACCATATCAGCTTCAACAGCCTTATACTCTTTAGTGGTAGTGATATCAACTGTCAAGTATTGCCGAGTCTTGTCCGGAAGTTGCGTTAGTACTTTCGATTTCTCACGACGGAAGAAACAAGTGTTCCATAGCCGCCAATTCAGTTCCTTAACATTGGATGCCTGTTTAGGACCATCACAATATCTCTCAACATACCGGCTATAACCTCCAAAATCTTCTAATCGACTTAATATTTTTAGCTGTTGTATCAAGTCTGTATTATTGTTAACTACAGGAGTACCGGTCAATGCGAATACATATCGTTTTCCTTTGCAGATACCTTCTACAAACTTTCCTTGCTGTGTCTTACTTGATTTACATTTATGAGATTCGTCAATGATAACAGACCTGAACAAAGAGACACGCTGATCGAAAGCAATACTTTTCATTGTGAACTTGGATTCCTTATTAACAGCTCTCACAAAAAACTTATTCAGTGATTCATAATTCGTAATGAATACCTCACAAAGTGGGCTGCCATCAGACTTCTTACACTCATAAAATGATTGCCAGGACTGTCGGTTTCTGTCATCAAGTATAATCGCATTCATACCTGCAAACTTTTTAAACTCACGCTGCCAGTTTACTTTCAATGCAGCAGGGCAAATTACAAGTACCGGAAAAGATTCCCCATATATAGGCGCTTCCTTATGTGCCTTAACAACTGCGCATATAGCTTGCAATGTTTTGCCTAATCCGGGTTGATCACCGAAAAAACAACGTTTGTGTTCTATTGCGTACTGTACGCCTTCAAGTTGATACTCGTAAGGTTGAAGTAACATATAGTGTTCACCGACAAAAGGTTTCATCGGAGGAATATCATAATTAATATCTTCAGTAACCTCACGTTCCTTAACAGTAGAACAAAAGCGCATCTGAACAGCCCACTGTGAAAAAGCTCTCACATACCAGTTGGCATCACGTCCAGCAGGATAACGTGCATCATTGATACTAACAAGCCACGCCCGGTCTGTACCGTCATAGCGTGGCTTACTTGGTATCGTCTTTATGACCTCGACCAGCTTTGGGTGATACTCGAACTGAATCCGGTACAGATTGGGCGTCTTAGTCACATAGATTGGTTTCATGAAGCAGATTCTAATACTAATTCTTGATGTTCACCAGTTGAGTGTATCTCATTATCTTCACCATCCTCATTCATTGTATCAGCAGCTTCATCAATCTTATCAAACGGGTCCTCACCATCTTTAAACTCGAATTCCCTTTGAATCTCTGAACATTTATTCTCTGTAACATAGAGTTCAGCCTCATACAAGAAATTGTAAACCGCATCACGAAATTCCTCACAATGCGCATACGATTCGTTGTCCGGATCGAAACCAATACCAGGAGAACAAAGATTTAGGACTTTGCTTGTCATAAGGGTTCGCTTACCTGTCAACACACAGACTTCAAAGGAAGAGTCACCACCAATGCTAACACCGGTGACATTGAATTTTTTGAAAAACTCATCTTCAAGACATGACTCCGGACGTTCCCAGTTAATGTACTGGGATTCTTTCTGTTCTGTAATATCCACAATGTAGGGTATAAGCTCGTTAAGCGAATTTTTCAAATCCTGATGAACAGGATTAATCCCCTTGAAAACTATATCGTTTCCCTCCTTGTCTGCATAGACCACTTCAAGACATCCCTTTTTGGTCAATTTTGCTTTTGAAATATTCAAATCCATTTTAATTAAACTTTGAGTTAATACTTACCTATGTAGGTATTCATTAATAAAATCTTTATAGTACTGGTCAACAGGCAATGGCAAATTGATTCCTAATTCGGTGGCAGCATCAGCCTGAACCTTATCCATGAAAGTTTTCATTTGGATCGTATTCAATTTAGAAGTACTTCCAACAACCGAAACAATATTTCCATTCATACATATTTGCCGTGGAAGAAACTTCTGGCAATAGTAATCATGAACATCTAACTTATCAGTGCCTGTCTCCCTCTCAATACAGGCAAACCACAGCCACATGAGCGCATTTTGCGACAGGGTACGCGGCTCTACCTTTCTCTTGATGCTTACAGTGTAAGTTCCATTTTTGAGCGTGGAACAGAGGTAGTCAAACGACTTATCCATTGTGACTACCCCGTTTTGTTTTGTTAAAATAGCTTCTGCCATATTTTAGAATGGTAAATCATCAGGCGGTGGTACCTGTTGATATGGCTGTTGCTGATATGCAGGTTGCTGTACTTGTTGTTGCTGTCTCTGTGTAGGCTGTTGTGTTGGTAATGGTGGAGGCACAGGAGCAGCCTGTTGCTGAACTTTCGGTGTAAGCATCTCGATACTATCAACAAAGACTTCAGTTATGTAACGTTTAACTCCTTTGCTATCGTCATAGTTACGAGTACGTAACTTACCTTCTATATACAACTTATCTCCTTTATGGACGTACTTCTCAACTATTTCAGCAGTCTTATTCCAAAAAATAAGATTATGCCATTCTGCACGTTCCGGTACCTGGGTTCCATTTTGCAAGGTGTACGCCTTATCTGTTGTGGCAAAAGATAAAGAAGCTACTTTTGCTCCCCCGTCCAATGTTCTCACGTCCGGATCTTTACCGGCACGTCCTATAAGAATTACTTTATTGACACTCATTTTCCTTCCTCCCTTATAGTTACACGAATACTATCCGCTTTAGTTGACGTTTTTAAATATTGAGAATAAAGTTCCGGGTGATCTTCCTGAAACTTCTTTGTATCAAAACTCTTACCCATTGAAGAGGGAGTATAGCTAACACGTAGCCTGCCAGCATCCCATGATTTAACACCGTTCTCACGCATGGCGCTTTTAAGTTGTTCCTTGTAACCTTTCTGCACTTCAGCGATATAACTTGCCTGTTCCTCTATATCAATAATAGTATCTACTAATTGCATAGGAATAAGCTGTTTCCCATCGGCTGGAACAGGAGCATTAGGTAAGAAGTGTTCACCTTTAATCTCACATTCCAGTAATCTCTTAACCTCTGCATCCGGTTTACGCTCAATCTCGACTAATTCCGACTTATCCCCACGTAACCAAATACCAAACAATTTATCAACTTTAATTAGTGGATTTTGAAGTTCAAACAAATAGGCATAAATTGATAACTGCCAACTTAAATACTCACGGTCAAGACTTGCAGTAGTCTTGATATCGACAAGGCTGATTTTCTCGTCCTTTTCCCAAACACAATCAATATTTGATGCAAAATATTCATTGTCTGAAACAGTGTACTCATTGGCAAAAGCCTTATATCCGGCATTTGTCCGCTCTTTCAAATAATTCTCCGCTTCAACACTTTCAGGCGTGAAACCGGTGGTATCAACAAACTGGCATTGAGCATGTATACGGCTACCTTTTTCAGCAGCTCTTTTCAATATAAACTCAGGAACAGCCTTATATTTATCCGGAAATAATTGCCGGCTTATCATTCCTGTTATACCTTTCAATTGTTTATCACCAAGAAAATAGGTATGGTTCTCTTCATTGAAAACCACACCTGACTTAACTAATTCTATCATTGTGCAGGATAAATTTTGCCCATTTCCATACAGGCATTTCTAAATTCATTATCATTTTGCATTGCTTCATGTCCATACCAAACCTTTTCAAGTTCAGCACGACTTTTAACAGCAAGCATTTCAGCAATAGCCTTTTTCAATTGAGCACCTGTATATACTGCCTTATCCGTACTTACTGGTGTTTTTGCAGGCTGTTGGATTTCTTCTTTATCGTGAGTATTAGTTGCATCACTGTCTTTTGTATCATCAATGCAAAATAAACCGTTAAGGGCATACTTTCTTGCATAAGAAGATGAGGCTCCAGTAATTTGGCTGCCGTCCATTCCTTTCTTTGTCTCCTCTTCTCTCGCAAAAGCAGTCACTATTTCTTTTTCCCCTTTTTCGTTGGTTAAAGTGGCAGTTGCTTTTACATAAATTCTATTGCCTACTGGCACCATCTCATCACTGAGAGTTAATGAACACTTTGTTTCAGTAAGGATAGGTTTTACTGACTCAAGAATATCCTCACAACTACGGTATTTGTAACTACCGAACTTATTAAATTGCCCTTTGGGGGCTTTCAGCTTTTGCTGAATAGTTACTAATTCTTTCATAATTCTGAAATTAATGGTTTGACTTTTAATTCTTTACATCTATAAAGTTATCTTTTATTGACAAGATGTGCAAACAGAAACTTCGCCATTTTAACGCCTTTTTTGTAACAAAAAACTGCCTGTACGATATTGTACAGGCAGAAAAGCATATGTTACAAAAAGTCCAATGTACCTTATGGATCGGCTACGCTTAAAGGGTGTACGGCTCCCGCTGATTTATGCACATCTAAATATGTGGACGGTGCCGGTATAGAACCGACCTCTTTACATTGTGCGCACTCTGTAATGTTTCATCCAAGAATACTGCCCGCCCAAATAAAAAAGATGTACTATTCTCACGAACCATTACATCTTATCATGATACAACACTAAATAAAGACACGGCATCTATAACTGGTTAGGTGTGGAGAAACCCGGATTCGAACCGGGACGATAGATTACCTATGTATGACTTTCTTCAATCTATCTGCATACTTGCGTCTACCAATCCGCCATTTCTCCAATTAAAAAAGGTACACTATTCTCACGAACCATGTACCAAACACACAAAATAAAACACGACAAAACTACTAAATAACTCTCACGAGCTTGTGAAGCTTGCAGGACTCGAACCTGCACTGAGTGTCTACTTTCTCGAAGAGTCCTACGATACTCATATACAGATTTCCACTGAACCAACTCTGATATTGAGCGCGCCTACCAATTACGCCAAAGCTTCATATAAGTGAACTATTCTCACGAACCGTCCACTTGGAAACACAAACACAAAAATAAAAAACACGACAAACAATCATTTAGCTATAATAAGCCATTGTGGGGCAGTTTAGGAGTCGAACCTAAATAATTGCATCTGCAATACATAAAGCACTTCGTACGCTTTCTTTATGCTCTCTTTACCATTGAGAATACCTTCCCGTATTTGCCACACCAACGCTATGATGTGGACTTCAAGTTCTAAAAAATAATAATACTATGAAAAACATGAGTTCACTCTCACGAGTTACTTTGCTCCCGGATAGCCGATCAGAGCACATCGGGATAGATGTAGAACACTTAAATCAAATAAATAAGGGACTCACACCCCACGAAGCTCCTTACTTCGGTATTGTTAGTTAAACATAAATGAGAATTATCTCTGTGAAGGAACCCGGACTCGAACCGGGATAAGTTGTCATGCTCGCTACATCTAAGGGCTGACATTCCCTATTGCTGAGTAGCGCGTCTGCCTATTCCGCCATTCCTTCAGTTCGTAGCCAGACGCTTCCGGCTACTTTGATTGATTTTTTAAACACAAATATTATTTCCCCCTCACGGGTTACTTAACTCTGATTGAGTTGAGCCGGGAAACGGAATCGAACCGCTGACCTCATATAAAAACATGCGCTCTAACCAACTGAGCTATCCCGGTATATGCCCGGCGAACCGGGCTAAATAAACATGACAAATACTAAAATTAAGCAATGCAAACCTTCACAGGCTATTTTTATTTTGTTTTTTATCTTCCTGGATAAACCTAACCACTAACAAAGCTACAACAATGAAAAAGATAATATAAGAACAAGCGATATCACTTCTCGTCGCCTCAATTCCGTTTCCCATGTACATGGCCACAACTAATGCAACCACAGTAAATACGTTATGAATCATTTTAAGTATCCTCATTTCCTTCTTTTTTTTGATTTTACTTTCTTTCTTGCACATCGACAATGCAGTAATACCTGTGCGGCATTACAATGCCATTTACCATTTTGGACGTTAGTTAGCTTGTCACTTTCAATCTTACCCGCTTCTATAAGATTCATCAATTTCTTTTCCCCACCTACGTAATACGCAGATTTATCTTTTCCGAATGTTTCTGTAGAAAATAGACGGAGAATATTATCTAGCAATATTTCAGCCATTTCACCTTTAATAGTTTCCATAGCCAATTACTTACTCAACCCGTGTGACTGTAACAATACCACTATTTCTATCAGACTTAATCCCCCATTTCTTATCAGGCTCCTTCTCTTTTAACCTGTAAGATGTCAGATTCAAAAGATATGCCCTTTTGGAAATGGGAAAGTCTTTTTTGTCGTCAATCTCCATTTCACGAAGAATGCACATAATACTCTTTTCTTTTTCCATACTGATTAATTTTAAAATAAAAGCTCCCCCGAACCAATTCGATCGGCAGCATCACGCTTTCTTCGGAGGATTTACTTAACTTTGGGGTGTATAATCAAAAATTAAGTAATATGAGAGCTGAATTTTACAAAAAACACGCAGAAGATATACTTTCTAATCTTGAAAGCATACGAGCAACATTTAAAGAATTGGTTGATTCTAACAAGATAGTGCCCAAAAGCTATAAAGATAGTACTCCAAGAACAAATGATGTATATTCATGCAAATTCAAAGAAGTACAAAATGATTTCATTAATCTTGTACATGCTTTTGACCAAGAAATGCCATTTTACAAAAAAATGATGTCAGAACCTCGACCTCGATTTGATTCAGGTTTTTTGGACCATTATTACAATGATGATTGCAACAAACTCAAATCACTCATCGAGAAATTCATTCATTATCTCTCTTTTATCTCGATTAAACCCGACTTTACAATCCGCATAATCCCAGAAAGCTTTCTGTATCATAGCAGGAGCTTTTCGGCTACTATTTTAGCTGATTTTATCGGCATATTCTCTACTCTCAATGAGAATGTGACATCTTCCAAATTCTCATTCCTATCGTTTTTAATTGTTACTTGAATCATATGATTATTAATTAGTTAATAAATTTCCCCATTCCAAGATTATTCGCTAATAAAAAGGAACGGGGGTTTTTCTTATTTTTGTAGAACCAACTTAAAAAAATAAGAAAATGAACAAATTTATTGAGATTACCGAAAACGGTAAACGCATCCTTATCAATCTAGGATGTGTTATTAGAATTGAGGACTATAGAAAACAGTGTATCCTACATTTCATTGATGGGACACCACCATTAACAATCAATCTTGCTTATGAGAGTTTGAAGTCGATTCTTCAGGATCCCAATCATTCAATGTATGGGTAATTCGCTTAATAGGAATGCCTAAGAAAGTTATCACCTTGTAGCTTTCAAAGACTTTCACGCAATCCCTGATAGGTTTACCTCTTCCCTTATTGATGTCGCCTATTTCTCGAAAGGCGACATCTTTAATTTCAATTATTGCTTTCATACATAATACTTTTAAATTAAACTTGAAGCGATGAGCGGATTTGAACCGCTGGCCTCTGTTTGTGGTGTTCTTCCGTTTCTTGAGAGACTCGAACTCTCAACCATCCACCACACACAGCGCTCTAACCTGCCTGAGCTACATCACCTTTATATACATAAAGCAAATACCACGATTTGCCGACAAACGTCTAACTGATTTAGTTTTACAACGATACGGCTTGACCATTAACCACAGCATTATATCGTTGGGAAGCCTGCCTACGTCAGTAATCCCTTTCGGCACGTGTCGACTTCCAAAACACCATTTTACCAATATGTCAAAGAACTCTTCTCTGTTGTTCCCAGTCTCCCTTCAAGGCAGGCTCAAAGACCGGACTGGGTACCGGATAACCGGCGGTTTGGTTTGACTTTAGTGAGGGTTAGAGAATACTTTGGTTGTTCTTCAAAACTATGTCCATTAAGTTTCTTTGCGATTCAATAAATTTCTTCAAATCATCACATTGGGAAACTTTCTCTCTATAAAATCCACGTTCTGATTCTAAATCTCGTTTGAGTTTTTCATTTTCACCTCTCAAAGAGTTGATCAACGCGTCTCGTTCTTCAATTACAGCTTCGTATTTGTCTCGCTGTATTTCTAGTTCGGTTCTTTTATCCATTGTTGTATAATTTGATTAATCTCCGACATAATGTGCACCGTAATGAGTACTATTTGGGTTGTAGTAGGCGGAAGCAGGAATATTAAGGTTATTGTATCCCTCATGCTTTGTTGCTTTAGCCGCTTTACTCATTACCTCGTTTCTTTCTGATAAGAATTTATCCGTTCTTGCTTTCATGGCTTCCTGTGAGAAATTTTCTTGGAGTTTAGCAAGTCTCCAGGTAGCTTTCAGAACCTCACCAAAAGTTTTCCCCTGCTTCTTGCCTGAATACTTATAGGTTCTATGAGCATTTCTCATTATTTCGGATAAATCAAATCTTTTCATAACTGTAATTTTTATGGTTTCACATTTGTTTTATCAATCATTTTTTATACTTTTGGAGTATTGATTGATTGATGATGCAAATATAAACGTATTTACGTTAATTACAAAACATAAAACTTAATAAATAAACGTATTTGCGTTAATTAACTATTAATTTAGATATGGCTGAAACAAGCGTAAACGAAAAAATTAGAGAGATTATCTCTCATTATAAGCTGTCAGACAGGCAGTTTGCCATTAAAATTGGGGTAACCCAATCGGTGATTGGCTCTATGTTTCAAAAAAACACAGAACCTTCCTCTAAAGTAATTAGGCTCACATTAAACGCATTTACAGATATTTCAGCAGATTGGTTACTCCGCAATAAAGGTCCAATGCTGATTTCAGATATCAAACCTGATCCAAATATTGAACGCATGGAACGCCTTGTTGATACAATAGCAACCCTTCAGGGAACTATAAATGAGCAAATGAAAACAATTCAACTATTCACTGAAGAAAACCAAAAATTAAAAGGTGAACTGGCTATGTTGAAGAATGAAAGAAATATAGGATAAGCATGACCAAAGAACGATTAATTGAAAAGAAAATATATCTAGAACGTAGAAAAGCTCAAAAACGAAATAAACGAGAATCTGCTGCGAAAGGTGTCTTTCCAAGAATGAATATATTTGTATTTACAAGCTTGATTATATTCCTCAAAAAAAAGGGATTTATTTCAAAAGAGTATATCAATAAATCAATTATTGTTCCAAGACATTTTTCATTTGAAAACAACAGTGATGACAGCATTACTTTTTTTAAAATCATATTATCTTCCTATTTGTTAAGTGATGATTCTATTCTAATTGATTTCTCTGATTGTGAATATATTGACATCCCCAATGCAATGTTCCTTGATATTATTATCAAAGAGCTTAACTTTATTAAATACTCATACAATCTAAAATTCTACAACTGTGTAAAAAAAGGTATTAGATATAAAGAATCAAAATACACTAAAACAAATAAATGCCTTTATGTCTTCAAACTTATAAAAGAAGTAAAAGAAGCCAATAAAGGAGAAGGTTTCTTGTATTTAGGTTTAAAAAAAGGATGGGCAAAAAGAACATCCTATAAGGAAAATAATAAAGGAGCTATATGCAAAGAAGTTAGAGGATTCATAAACTCATCATTAAGAGAATCAAATGCTGTCTTAAATGCAACTGGAGAGAACATAATAGATAAACTATTATCTGAAATCTTTAATAATGCAGAAGATCACAGTATACATAATGAATGGTATGTAAACGGAGTATCATATAAAGAAATTGTCAATGGTGAACCAATAATAGAGTTAAATCTCGGAATCCTCAATTTAGGTTTTTCCATTTCAGAAGGATTCTTTCAAACAAAAGAAAAAAATAAAGAAATGATAGAAGACACAGAGAGATGGTACGTAAAGCATCATGAACTTATGAAAAAAAACAATAATATATGCTTTGCCAAAGAGGATTTATATACTTTATATTGTTTACAAGAAGGTATTAGTAGATTAAAATATGAAGATGAAAGTAGAGGGAGAGGTACTATGAATTTTCTAAGGGCTTTCATTACTTTAGGAGCTTTTGGAAAAAAGAATCCCCAATACAAACCTCATTTAAATATTATTTCAGGAAGAACTATAATAAACTGTGATAATGAAAGAGGACCATATAAAAAAAATAAATCATTTTTTTTATCTTTGAATCATGAAAATGATATTAGTATTTTGCCTGATCAAAAATATTTAAAACATATTTACCAGTATTTTCCTGGAACGTTTTTGGAAGTCAAAATCTATCTAAATAAAACATACTTTAAGGAAGTATTACCCCAATAAATATAACAATAATGAAGACTATTAAACTTACAGCTGAACATAGAGGTATAAATAGTAGCACTTTTACAGGACGACCACAAGGTAAATCTGTGAGAGGAAGTTTGAATTTGGATCAAGAAGATAAGGACCAAGAAGAAGTTAATATTGAAATACCCAAAAATACAACTTCTTTTAATCCCTCATTTTATCTTGGTTTATTTTATGACAGTATATTAGCACTTAAAGGAGTTGATAACTTTAAAGAGAAATATCATATAATTTATGCTGATAACGACCAAGAGCTGGTGAACTTATTGAAAGAAGACATTGAAGATTGTGAAAGACAAGCTTCAAATGAATACTTTAGAAAAATAAATAAAACAAAATGAAAGAAACTTGTTCATACGTACTATTCAATTACGATTCAATAAACAATGAAACGTTAATCTTTCCTACTATAAAAGGTAATGCTGTTGAAGCTAGTGAATTACCTTTTTGGAATAAATATGATCAATATTTAGCTAAAGATTCCTATGCAAATCTCATAGCAACAGGCACTTTAATCATAACGCTTATTACTTTCATTATTCAAACACATTACTCAAATCGTTCTCAAAAGAAAACTGTCAAAGAGAACTGGTATTTAACTGTAATTGTACAACCAAACTTGATAAATATCGACAATTTCTACAAAGAAATATCTGAGAAATTACAAAATGAAATTGAAAAACTAAAAAGGAGCAATGGCAGAAATATTATTTTAGAAAAAGCTAAATCAAACAGAAAACTCCAAAATATAAAAAATACCTTCTTTATTTATTTTGTCACTTTAATACAATCATATAACTCTTCATTAGCTAACGAAGTTGATGCTATCTTAAATAAATTGCAAGATAACAGTGTTACATGGATTGATCAGTATAATAACATCTCAATTGATAATTGCAAAAGAAAAATATATGAAAACAAATCCCAACTAATGGGAATATTATACCAAGATATATCCCAAAACAAAAAGAATATACAAACATAAAGGAATAGGAGCATCCTCTAATGAAAATGCACAAAACGAGATTGTGAGCAAAATAAAATTTTCGCTTCCAATATTGTTACCTACAAAAGAAGTTTAACTAATCGAACCGTCTTTAATGTATCTATATATTGCATCAGCAAGGTAAGCATTTGCAGGCTTAGAACCTTTTACAACATAATCGACACAACGTTCCCTGAGATGTTGGTCTTTTTTAAGTTCCCTACGAACTTTACGCTCTCTCATCCATTTTTGGATGCTTCTAAAAAACATTTTCATAAACGCACTATTTTAGTTTGACAATGGCAAATATAACATTTAAAGTAATATGAAACATGAAACACAGAAATCTTGATAGTACATGATACAACAACATTGCTGTTACCGTGCTGTTTAGCATTTTTCAACGGCTATAACTAATTAAGATTGAAGTCATTCATAGACAAATTTAAAAATATGTCTAGTTTAGTTTTTGTGTTGAATGGCTTCCTCGTCGGCGGACGAACTAGGAAGCCATTTTTATAATTGATATACAGCAATTTGCAAATCCTAATCGAACCTTTTCTTTCTTAATTAGTATTGATCATTAAGAGTTAAAACGTCACTTTTGACGCTATTTTCATTCCTTACAAATCGAATACCGTTAAGAAAACATAGTTGCAGCTCAAGATACGATTCAATAGTTCAGCATACCATACTGGGCAACCTTCTGCATTTCCTAATGTGAAGATCTTCAATGTTGATTCGGAGCTAAATAATTCAATACATATCCATCATGGGAAAACGTACTAAAATCCAATTGACAGGTGAACAGTTCGTTTGAATATATATGATTATTATCTATGCCTAATACAGTAACACTGGCATTGGAATTAAATTCATTTTTCAAATACTCCTCAAGAAGAAGATCATAGGCTAAATCAATAAATTCAAATTTAGAAGTGAAAGTACGTACAACACCAGCCAGCTCAGAACGTTTAAGGGAATACTTTATATCATCAATTCCTTAAGCAAGAAATAGGGATATCATATGAAACTCCGGCAACAGTAAGTACGTATTTGCAAAGCATTTTGTATCTTATTTGAACGTTTACGGGCAAATATAAAGAAAAAGCCAACCGGTATTCCGATTGGCTTAATTCTTGAAAATAGCATTCTACAAATTATACTATTAATCCTTTATTTATCAGCATATTATATTACTATCAAGATAAACATATTTTTTATTTTCTTCTAAATTATGGTTCTATATTTAGATATCATTAAATTCTCTGACTAAAACCATAAACATGCTTCTTATTCTTTCCTATTTGGATTTAATAAGTCATGATATCCATTATTTTCAGAGCCAAGTCTAATCAAATATGGTTCACGAGTTTTCTCAACAATATATATCACAGCAGTAAATGGATATTCAAGTTTTTTTTCACGCCATTTTTCATAATAAAGTGTCACTATATAGAACAGATCTTCCGGATAGACATAATCAGGAGTA
>NZ_BAKK01000069.1 GCF_000614145.1 Bacteroides faecichinchillae JCM 17102
AAGAACTGCGTGTGGAACTTCCGTGTGTCGCCACCCCAAAGGCAACGCTCCCGCAGGTTGGCAAGCAGGGCGATACGGTCTGCCACGTAACACTCCACATCGAGCGTCAGCGCACCGCCGTAGATGAAGGCGTCCCGGTCGTGCAGCGTGGAGCCGTCATGCAGCACCTTCTTCCCCCAATTTACCGCCTCATATCCGGCGAGAGCCGAAGCCCCGGCATAGACGAAAACAATCTTTCGGGCGTCCGACAGTATCTTGAAGTAATAGCCGCCCTCCGCCGTGAACTGCGCCACGGGTATCTTGGTGTCCTTGTAGGGATTGTTCTTCAACAGGTATTCGCCACCGAACACCCACTTGTTCCCCTTCTTCGTGTAGGTGGAGAGAGCCGCCCCGAAGCTGTACCCGCCGTCCTTGCCGCCGAGATTGAAGCCGTCCGCCATGTCCGCCCTCACCTCGATGCCCTGCATCTTCGGCAGACACCGCTGGGCGTGCGCCTGCCCTGTAAAAAGGGCAAGCGACGCGATGATTATTGCGATGTACTTTCTCATGGTCAGCGTACTTGAAGTTCGTTGATGGTACCCGCGCGTACCAAATCCTCGTTCTCAATCACGAAGGACTGGTGACGGCCGCCGTTCTTCTCGTTCAATTCCACCACGAGGCACTTGTCATCGGGGATGGTGAACTTCGCCATCGTGAAGACCGTGCGCTCGCTCTTTTTGCCCGGCACGAGGGTGGCGTAGTTCTGCGCGCGGAGCGGCAGAATAATCTGCTCCTGCACGGCAGTACGCTTCGCAACCTTCTTGTCCACGATTTTCCAAGTGATGTAGTCCACATCGAAAGGCACGTTGCTCTGGTTCTTTATCTCCGTGTGGAAATAAAGCAAGCCGTTGTGCGTGTAGATGCCTTTCAACAGGTATTGGATGCCGAAACGCTTGCAGCCGATATGCTTCACCTCGCGCTTGTTCTGTTTGTGGATGGACTTCATGATAAGGCGCACCAGCATCGGGCTTTCGCTGCCCAGCTCTTTCAGATAGATTTCCTGCGCGTTGTTCGGGCGGTTCACCGTGCTGCCGTCATGGATGAAGTCGCACATCTCCACGTTGAGCAACAGCGGTTCGGCGGCGTACTTCACGTTGAAGGTGTAGAAACTGCCGTCCTCCGTGATGACGGACATATTCGTTTCGTTGGGAAAATTCCTTACGGTAGCCTTCACACGGATGATGTTCTCCGCTCCGTCGGCTTTCCCGGCAATCAGGTCGGGCGAGCCTAAATCGACATAGCGCACCTCCGCCGGAAAAATGACGTGGACGGTCTTGTCGTAGGTCACTTCCAGACCGTGCGGCGGTATCATGCGGTCGAAGGTCAGCTTGCGTGACAGCCCGTGATATAGGTCGCCGTCCGCCTCCTTCTGCGGATAGACCTCCTTCGTCAAGGTCGGTTGTTCACTTCCGTTGGTCGTTTCAACGGTTACATTCTCCTGCGCGTTGGCAGTTATGATGCCCATAGCGAGGGCAAACATGATGATTACTTTTCTCATTACTTTTGGATTTTAGTGGTAATTTTTATTGTTTTCAATATTTTTCTTGGTAAAGCATGACCCTGTACCCGGCTTTCAGATGCACCTTGACGGTTCGCATCTTTTTGGCGATGTACTGGCTCGTGCCTTGTATCAGCCCTTGCCCAAGTCGGAGGCGAGCTGCGCCCCGGCATTGGTGGAGATGTTGATGCTGCTTCCCAGCGAGCCGCCCATGTTGGCGGCGACCTCCCGGACGGCGTTCATCTCCATCGAGTTCGGGATGAAGATGCCGGGCTGTCCGTCCGTGTCATAGACCGCAAGCTCCACGGGGATAATCGTGCCGTCGTATTCCAGCGAGGTAATCTCGATGTCGAGCCGCTCACCCTGTATCTTGCCCGTGCCGACCACCACCGCACCCCGGGGTATTGTCCTGCCTGCCACCGCCATAGGCTCCAGCAGGCGCAGCCTTACCGTCTGCCCGTCCGTCACGCTCTGCGCCCCATGCACGCACGCCGGTATGGTGTTCCTGTCCAATACCTCCGCCGTGCCGACAGCCGTGTTGAAACCCCGGTTGCGTTCCTGCGATAAGGCGGCGACAAACTCCGCGTTACTCATAGGCTGTGAGAGTGAAGAAACTACTTGATGCTCCACCTGTCTGATAGGCATTGCCTTGTTCTTCTTCCCTTTCTGCACGGTAGTTGGCTCTGCCCTCTGTTCCGCCGATGGCTGTCCTCCGTTCTGACCGCCCATGTACTTTGCCGCCAGCTCGTAGGACTTCTCCATAAGAGCCACCTGCTCGTCCATAGAGGAAGCCTTGCCCCTCTCGCTTTCCAGTTCCGACTCCAGCGATGCGATGCGCTCCAACAATTCGTCCATCTCCGCATTGTCGTTTTTCGGCTGGTCGTAGAAGTTTCCGAGCGTGGCGTTCAGGTCACGGTAGGCGGCTGCGGAGGACTGGATGGTCTGCGGCGTGGCTGGCTTTGCCCTTTCTTCCTTGCCGCCCGGATTGGCGAGGTCGAAGTCCACTCCGTTCTCCGTTCCCGCTATCTCGCGGTCGAACATGTCGCCCAGCTGCCCGATGGCACGGTTGCGGCTCTCCTGACGCTCTTCCATCTCCCCATGCTCGTAGGCTTTCAGCTTGTCGCCGATAATCTGCCGGTTCGCCTTGTCAGCGTCGGGCATCTCGGTGTTGTATCCGTCCGTTCCCGGCGGTTGCTCCTTGCCGGAGGACGGGGCGAATATCAGCCACATCGCCCCGATGAACACCAACACCATAGCGGGCAGCACGATCATCTTCTGCCGTTTCAGCCGTTGCGCCTCTGTCAGCGGTTCGCGCTCCTTTTTCGGTTTCCCCGTTTCGGGAGCAGCTTTGTTCTCTTTCGTCGGTTCATTCTTTGTCTGTTCCATATAAATAAGGTGTTAAGTGATTGCCTGTTTCCGCCGGGGTCGGCAGTTCCACCCGTCCGGCGTGTCCCGTTTCCATATGTGAGCCGTCGTTCCTGCCGATGTCATAGACGGCTCTGCCGAAGGTGTAAAGGGCAAGCACCGCGAAGGCGGCGAACATCCCCAGCACGATGCGGCGGCGTGTTTCCGGCGGCAAGCCGTCCAGATACCCTTTGAGACTTGCCGCCAAGCGTTTCCGTTTGTCGTGGAGTTTCCAATACATGCCCCACATTGATTTTCTGATACTTTTCATGTCCTGTTACCGTTTGATAGTCTGTAAATCCTTGTTCTCAATGATGGTGAAACCCTCGATGGTAAAACCGTTCGGGTTGTCATCCGACCGCGATGCGTTCAGCAGGCGGCAGGTGGTCACGAGGCTGCGCTCGGTGACGTTGCTCTGCCGGATGATTTTCTGTGTGGCGTAGGTCACGGCACGGTAGGGATAGGCGTTGAAGTCGCACACCACGCTGTCCACCTTCAGCACTTGGTTGATGTTCCCGGCGATGATGCGGTTGTAGTACCCCTTCTCCGCGAAGTCCGAATAATAGTGGTACACGCTCTTGTCCGCCAGCAGCAAGGCACGTTTCACGTTGTGTTCAATCGCGCTTTTTTCAGGTGATAGCGTGAAGAACATCTCGTGGAAACGGCGCACATGTTCCCGTGCCTCCGCCGGGCGGTTCTGCGACAAATCCTGAGACAAGGCGAGCATCAGGCTCTTGCCGTTGTCCAGCACATAGATTTTCTCCCGTTGCTTCTCTGCGAAACGGTAGGAGTTCCACACGCTCCACACCGTCACCACGGCGCACAGCGAGAGGAAGACGATACCGAACAGGCGTATCTGCCTGAACGACGATTCGATGTTTCTAAGTGATTTGAATTCCATTTATATTTTCCAATTTATGATTGCACATTGATTATTTCAGCAATTTGCCGACACGTCCGACTGCGTTTCCTGCGGCTGCACCCGCCACGCTGCCCGCCATGCTTCCGGCTCGTCCCGCCATCTGGTTCACGTTGCGACCGTAACCGCCCATGCCTCCGGCTTGGATAATCCAGCCCGCAACGGTGGGAATGGTAAAGTAGCCGATGATGCCGATGCAGAGGAATACGATATACACCCCGTCGCTCGAATCCAGCGAGAAGTTCGGGTCTGCCTGCATCCGCTCGATGTCGTTTTGCAGCATCAGAACCTGTATCTTCGCCAGTATGGTGCTGAACATGTCCGATACCGGTAGCCACAGATAGACCTGTATATAGCGGCATATCCACTGCGTGAGCGTGTTTTGGAAACCGTCCCATACCGACAGGGCGAAGGCTATCGGACCGAGAATCGCCAGCACCACGAGAAAGAAGGTGCGGACGGTGTCTATCACGAGGGCGGCGGCTTGGAACAGCAGTTCGAGTATCTCGCGGAAGAAGTCGCGGATGCTCTTCTTCATGTTGTACATTCCCCGGTCGATATACATTCCCGCCATCGTCACCATGTCGGAGGGCGACCAGCCGAGTTCCTCCAGTTGCTTGTCAAATTCCTCGTTGGACACGAGGTAGGCGGTTTCGGGGTTGCGTACCATCGCCTCGTATTCCAGTTTGTCCTTCTGCTCCCGGTATCGGTTCATGTCCAGCGTTTCCGCCTCCAGCATCTTTGCCGTGCCCTGTACGACGGGTGAGAGGATGCTGTTTATCGTGCCCAGCACCACAGTCGGGAAGAACATGATGCACAGACCGATGGCAAAAGGACGGAGCATCGGGAATACGTCTATCGGTTCAGCTCTCGCCAGCGACTGCCATACCCGGTAGGCGACGTAGAACAGCGCACCCAGCCGGCGATGCCTTTCGCCACACCAGCCATGTCCCCACACAGCGGCATCATCTGCTCATAAAGTGAACGTAAAATCTGATGAAGGTTGTCGAACTTCATAGGCTACCAGTATCTTTCGTTCATGTTCCCGTACAGCCCCATGATGCGGTCGAGGTCGTTCTTCTTTTTCGCACGCAGGTAACTCACGGAGATGTTCTTGTTCGTGTAGTAGCTCACGAGGTTGCGGTAACGCTTCATCTTCGAGTGGCAGCGTTCCACCACGTCCATGCGCTCCTTGTCGGTCATGGAGAGCGTGGTGATGTTCACCACGTTCCTGAGTTCCGTCAACACTTCGTTGCTTTCCTCCAGCAGTTTCGTGTAGCCGAAAGCGATTGCGGAAAGCTCTTCGGGTCTGAAATTCCCGTCACGGAGCATCCGTTGGAAACTGTTCACATAGATGTCTGTGATGTCGCCCACCATCAGGATGGTCTGCTGCACCTTGCGGGCGTCCTTGACCAGATTGTTCACCGATTTGAGGGCATCGTAATACTTCTTGCCCTGCTGATAGATTTTCACCGTCTCCTGAAAGTTGCTCACCATGTTCGTGGCGGTCTTGGAGGTATGGATGATGTTTTTGGAGGCATTGATGATGCCCTGCGCTAGATTGCCCGGATCGCTTACGACCCACTGTGCGCTTGCCCTGCCCGCGAAAAGCAGGCACAGGCAGATAATCATTGTTATTCTTGTTCTCATGTTACTTTGGATTTTAGTGGTTGTTATTCTTCGGTCGGATGTCCCGGCTGCGGCTTCACCCGCACATAGTCCCCGTTTGGCGAGAAAGTCAGCACATCCGTGGCCTCGTTGTAGGACACGTCGATGCGGAAGCCGGTGTTCATGAACAGGTTGCCGTTCTCCTCCTGCAAGAGATAGGTTTCCGGCTTGAGCTTGCGGCGCAGACCGCTACGACGGAACACCGTCACTTTGTAGGCTTCGCCCTCCTTGTAGATAAGCACGTCAGGTTTTCCCTCCACGCTCTCCCAGTTCCCGCACAGCATGTCGCGGCGGTTGTCGGCCACGTCGCAGGATTGCAGCATCATGACCGCCAATCCGATAAGGCACTTGCTGACTTGCAGCATTTTCACTTTTGGTAAATTCATACGCGTTTTTCTTTTTTGGTTGATACATTCTGTTTTTTAGTTATTCCTTGTTTCTCCGCCTTTCGGCAAGCTGCCGGATGGCGGCTTCGATGTCGTCGCCCAGCTTCTCCGCCAGACGGTAAACCTCCACTTTTTCCGTTTCCTCGGTGGTGTACGCCAGATACTCTTCCGCGCTGACCTCCGTGGCATAGACCGCCGACTGCGTGCCGCCCAAGCCTATCCACACCTCCTTGTAGAGCCGTGAAGGGTTGTTCGCCATGTTGATGGAGAGTATCTGCGACTTCTCCTTTTCCGTCAGTCCGAGCAACGCCTGTATCTGGTCGAACTTGTTCATATATTTCCTTTGGTCAAGCAGGATTTTACAATCCGAGTTGTTGATAATGCTCTCTTTGACCACCGGAGAACTGATAATGTCGTCCACCTCCTGCGTCACCACGATTGCCTCGCCGTAATATTTTCTGACCGTCTTATACATATAGCGCAGATATTCAGCCATGTTCGCCGATGAGAGGGCCTTCCAAGCCTCTTCCACGATAAGCTGTTTCCGCACGCCTTTCAGCCGCCGCATCTTGTTGATGAAGGCTTCCATGATGATGATGGTCACGACGGGGAACAGTTCGCGGTTTTCTTTAATCGAATCTATCTCGAAGACGATGAACCGCTTGCCGAGC
The DNA here is from genome assembly GCF_000614145.1 of Bacteroides faecichinchillae JCM 17102. Lineage (GTDB taxonomy): Bacteria > Bacteroidota > Bacteroidia > Bacteroidales > Bacteroidaceae > Bacteroides > Bacteroides faecichinchillae. Next base: position 6,586 of record NZ_BAKK01000069.1, read on the forward strand.
AGGTCGATGTTCTCCGTGGAGTTGAGCAGGAAATCGTAACGCCCGCCCCGGTAATACTGCCGCATGGTGGTGAGCATGTTGTCGATGTTGAAGTCGGACTTCTCCACCTTGATGTCACGCTGTGCCAGTTCCTTGCGGTAGTCGTCACGCATATACTCGTAGAAGGTGTTGAACGACGGCACGATGCTACGGTCGGATTGGATGCGCTCAATATAGGCACTCACGGCACTGCCCAGCTCGCCGCTCTCCGTCTTTGTCACCTTGTCGTCCTCCGACTTCCAGAGCGTCAGCAACAGGGTCTTGATGCTGTCCTTCTTCTCCACGTCGAAGATGTAATCGTCGGTGTAGAACGGGTTGAAGCTGATGGGCTTATCTTCCGTGTAGGTGAAATACACACCGTCCGCTCCGCCTGTCTTGCGTCGGATCATGCCGCACAAGCCCTGATAGGAGTTTCCCGTGTCCACCAATACCACATGTGCGCCTTGCTCATAATATTGGCGCACGAGGTGGTTCATGAAGAAAGACTTGCCGCTGCCCGAAGGACCCAGCACGAACTTGTTGCGGTTGGTCGTGATACCTCGCTTCATGGGCAGGTCGGAGATGTCAAGGTGCAGCGGTTTTCCCGTGAGCCTGTCCACCATCTTGATGCCGAAGGGCGAGAGCGAGCTGCGGTAGTTGGTTTCCTCTGTGAACAGGCACACCGCCTGTTCGATGAAGGTGTGGAAACTCTCTTCCGCCGGGAAGTCCGCCGCATTGCCGGGTATCGCCGCCCAGTAGAGTGTCGGGCAGTCGATGGTGTTGTGGCGCGGCACGCATTCCATGCTTGCCAACTGGCTGCCCACGTCGTTCTTGATATGCTTCAGTTCCTCCGCATCGTCGCTCCACGCCATGACGTTGAAGTGTGCCCGTACCGAGGTCAGTCCGTAGGAATGGGCTTCGTTCAGGTATTGGTCTATCCACTCGCGGTTGATGCTGTTGCTCCTTGAATAGCGAGATAGCGACTGCATGTTACGGGCGGACTTCTCGAACTTCTGCAAGGTTTCCTCACTGTTGTCTATCAGCACATACTGGTTGTAGATATGGTTGCAGGAGAGCAGAAGCCCCACCGGGGAGGCGAATGACAGTCGGCAGTCACTCCGGTCGGTGGAGAGCTTCTCGTAACGGGTGTCGGTAGCCACCTTGCCCGGCAGGTCTTCCGCGTCGGAGAGGGTGTGCAGACACAGGCGGTTGTCGCCGATGCGCATCTCCCTTGCCGAAAGCTCGATGTCCTGCAAGGTGGTGTCACCTTCCGGCATGAGCGAGAAGTAGCGTTCAATAAGTCCCGTCTTTCCCTCAGTACCCACAATCTCATCGGTGGAGAGGCGGCGCAGCCTGACAAGCCCGCTGTCGTTCATGATGCGCTCGAACTGTTCGCAGGCTTCCAAGAACTTGGTCGTGGTTTCCCTGTCCAGCTCCTTCGGGATGATATGTCCCCGGCACAGCGTGCTGAAATTGCTCTGCATCCGGTTACGCTCCTTTGTTGTCTTGGTCAGGTAGAGGTAGCAGGTGTGTTTCAGGTACGGACGCTCGTTGAAGTGACGCTCGAAAGAGCGGCTTAAAAAGCTCATGTCGTCCTTCTGAAGCTCCGGTTTGTAGCGTTCCTTGATGAACCAGTCCTGTTTGTGGACGACGGAGTAGTCCGGCAGCACCTTGATAGCCTTGCACCAGCAACTGTGTATCGCCTCGTACTCCGCACCCGTCACGGTGTAAAGTTCCGGTAGTTCCACCTCGAAAGCCACCGTGATGTCGGCGTCCTTTGAGATGATGCAGCCATGCTCCACCGCTAAAAGTGGGAACCTGTTTTCCAGTGTTGTCATTTTCGATGTATTCCTCATTGTCTTTCTTCCTTTCGTTGTCGTTTGAACAGACGGGTTATCCGCCGCCGGTTGATAAGGTATCGGGGATGGCTCCGTGCCGCTCCTAATTTCATCAGCCCGTGTTCACCGTACCGGGCGTTCAGCGCGAAGGTCTGCCATACAAGGAGGGAGGACGATGCCGCGCCGAAGCCGATACATATCCACTGGTCGATACCGACCATGTAGAGGATGACGAACAGGACGAAGAGAGCCAGCAGACCTCCGCAGAAGATGAAGAGGTACTGTGCCTTCAAGCCCTTGAACTCTACCGGACGGCCGATACCCTTGTTGATTGGGTATTCAGCCATACATTATTTATTAAAGGAAGAATGAGCGCAGGATGGTGGCGGCAACAATCAGGAAGATGCACGCGCCGAACCACGAGGCGGCTGTCTTGCTGGTGTCGGGGTCGCCCGATGAAACTTGCCGTACACTTTTACGCCCCCGATAAGCCCGACGACTGCACCGATGGCGTATATCAGTTTAGTTCCGGGGTCGAAATAAGAACTCACCATAGAGGTGGCTTCGTTGATGCCCGCGATGCCGTTTCCCTGCGCGAAAGCGGAGGCGGTTGCGGCGATGACAAGTGCCGCGGAGAGGATTGCTTTTCTGTTTTTCAAGATGTTCTTGTTCATAAACTGTTCTTGTTTTTTGCCGTCAAAAGGGTGGATGGTCCTTTGTCGGGCGGTTGATACTTTGTTTCTTTACTTTGGTTTTAGTGGATGCCCGTTTGTTTCCACGGACGTGGGCGTGTCCGTTGCGGATGGGGATGCGCCTTGCGTTTCCTCGCCGCGTGGGTTGATGTCATTCTTTCATGTTCATTTCTTTTATTGTTGTCATACATAGTTGCGAATGTCGAACTCCTCGATGTTGTCCGGCACGACGAACTCCTTTTCAGATTTCTTCAGCCGAATCTCGATAAGCCCCTTGATGCGGATGCCTATCTCCGAAGAGCCTTCCATCATTTTCTCGTACAACTCCGTGCCCTCCATGTCGGTGAACACCTTAGCCGCCTTTTCACGTTCCGCCTGTGTCGCGTCCGGGTTTTTGGCGGTCTTGCAGGCGTCGTCAATCTCGTCAAAGCTGCTGCCCGAAGCCCGTGGCGTGTCCGAGGCGTCCTCTTCCGGTTCGTCGTCCCCGTATCCCAGTTCCTCCGGCGGTATGCTCGTGAAGGTCTCATCGAGTTTTTCCTCCGGGACTTGTGCCGGGCGGGATGCGTTTCCCGTTTTTCCGTCGTCAAAAGTAGCCTCTTCCTCCGACAGCTCAATGCCTTTTTCAATAGTGGCGGCTTCTTGCGTCGGTATGGCAGCGGTTGTCCGGGTGGATGCCATCCTGAAACGGCTCTTGCCGATGATGTCCGCCTTTTCCGCAGGGACTTCCTCGTGTGCCGCTATGCGTTTAGCCTCATTCCCGTCCAGTGACCGCCATAATCCGACAATGCCCTTGAAGAAGCGGACAATCCGCGTGTCCATGATGCGCTCGTAAAGGAGCAGGAACAGGAACCAGAGGTTGCAGCCGACCGATACCGCCAGCAGAATGTCTGTCATGCTGATTGTGTAATTCATATCCTTCCGTTTTTGGTTAGAATACTGAATTGTAATTTCGGGCATAAAGGCTCTTTATCGCATCTTCGCACTGGTTGAAGTGGTGCGTCAGCACATGGTCGATGTAAGCGGACAGCGTAAGCCGGTCATGCCCGATTACACGGGTGATACGCATGATACGCTCGTGGTACTCCGGGCGCACATACGCCATCTTCCCCTCACGTGCCTTTACTTCCGGGTCGCGGATGAACAGGCGTTCATAGTCCTTCTCACTGCATTTGCCGCTTACCGGGACAGGCGACAGTATTTCCACACTCGCCTGCACTTGGGTAAACATACCTCCGCAGTCTTGCTGTGGTCTTTTTTCATTCGGTGTCATTTCTTTTTCCATTTTCAAATCAGATCTTCACGTTGTTTCTTGTACAGTTCGTTGATTCTCTCCTTGTGCTGTTCCAGATGCTGGCGCAGCACGGTATCCACATATCCGCCTACTGAGATTTCCCCTCCGGCGATGTCGTTCACGATTCTGAGGATCTTGCCGTGGACGTCACGGCTGATATAGACACATTGGCGGGTCTTTATCTCGTTGCGGCGCAGGAATAGCTCGTTGTAGTCCTCGTCCTGCCTTTTCCGGCGTCCACTTTCCCTCTGCGCTTTTTCCCGTGTTACGGGTTGCACAGGAGATGGTTCCGGTGCGGCGGTGTCCTCTTCGGTCGGTGCAGCTGCGGGTACTTCCTGTGCGGGGCGCAGTGTCCCGTCCTGTGTGCGCCGCCCGATGGAGCTAACAGCAGTTCCTCGTCGATGCCTTCCGTGTTCACTTTCCTGCTGCCCATGCTCACTGCGGTCTGATGATGTCGCTTATCTCTTCGGAAAACTCCCGGATGCCACTCCCTTTCAGCAGTGCCGTGTCCATCGGGAAGATGGTGGAGCGGAAAACGCTCTTGCGCTCTTCCGAAAGGTCACGGCGGAACTTCTTGCTGTCGGGCAAGCGGGTGGAAAGTACCGGAAAGCCCATTTCGGCTATCACTTCCTCGTAGATGCCGTACAAGTCGTTCCTCTCCCTGCCGTCCACCATCGTCCAGAACAGATGCAGCCCCTTTGTTTTCGCCTGTCCGGTAGTCATCAGCCTGTCGCGGAACATCGTGACGAATTTCAGGGTACTCTCCACGACAAAGCGGTCGGCACTCAGCGGAGTGAAAATGTAGTCCATCTGCGAGAGCGTCTTTATCACGCCGTTGCTTCGGAGTGTGCCGGGCATGTCGAAGAACACCACGTCGGGTTTCACGTCCTCAGTGGCAATCATCCTCTCGGCATCGTCGAGGGCGTTCACCGCATTGCTTTTGACGATGGTGTAGGCGTTCTTTTTGATCCGGCGGAAATGGTCGCAAGCGAGAGCCTTGAAGTAGGTGCTGCTGTCGATAAGCCCCATTTCGTGTTCGCGCAGCCCGTGGATGCTGTGCTGCGGGTCGTCGCAGTCCACGACGGCGACATTGTAGCCTTTCACGTTGTGCAGGTAGCTGGCGGCAAGTGCCGTGACAGTGGATTTGCCGATGCCACCTTTCTGTGTTGCGAATGCAACGAAGATTTCCTTACTCATAGTTCCATTTATTTTAATTGTTGATGATTTGTTTTTCTGTTTCCATACGGATTTGGCTGTCGCACCATCCGCTTCCGTGACTACACACGCAGGCGGGTCGTCGCGTATCCGGTTCTGTGGTGAAGCGGTGCGTCGGACAAATGGTGATTGACGACATTGCGTCATGAAGTCATTGAATCCATACGTCACCGAATTGTCGGAGAACCGGGTTTCCGACGGTTCGGGTATCCGTTTCGGCAAGTATCCGAAGAAGCGGATTTCCGGGTATTTGAATGTTCCGTTTATCATATCTTCAAATCGTTCGTTTCTTGAATCATGCTGCAAATAAACAAGTATATTTTGGAACCTGTATCACTTCTCCGGCAAGTGGCGGCACGTTGCGCCGGTTGGCAGTCATTGACCGGGTCAAGCATCTGTCCGATACCGCTTTAAGGGCGTAACTTTGCACCCGGACAGCAGGGTTCGCCGATGACGCGCGGCCCGGAGTCCTGAAAGGTATTTTCCCAATCCGTCCCCTGACGGATTTTTATGTTCACCTGAACATAGCAAGATGTCTTTTCAGCCGCTCAAAATATTTTGAGCAGCCACGAAAAGCACTTGCCCTTGCAGGGGGCGGGCTTTCCCTCCGAAGTCGGGAAGCCTTTCAGAACTGCGGTGCTGTAATCCGAAGCGGCGGCTTATGCCGTCAATCCGCTAAATCCAAAGTAATATGAAAGAGAAAAGGAAAAGCAAATCAGGGAGAAATCCCAAACTTGATCCGGCGGTGTACCGGTACACCGTCCGTTTCAACGAGGAGGAACACAACCGTTTCCTCGCCATGTTCGGAAAATCGGGTGTCTATGCACGGTCTGTTTTCCTCAAAGCGCACTTCTTCGGGCAACCGTTCAAGGTGCTGAAGGTGGACAAGACGTTGGTGGACTATTACACCAAACTGTCGGATTTTCATGCACAATTCCGTGCCGTGGGTACGAATTACAACCAAGTCGTGAAGGAACTGAGGCTGCATTTTTCAGAGAAAAAGGCGATGGCGTTGCTCTACAAATTAGAGCAACACACCGTCGAACTCGTGAAACTGAGCCGCCGGATTGTGGAACTTTCAAGGGAAATGGAGGCAAAATGGTCGCAAAAATCAGTGTAGGAAGTTCGTTGTACGGCGCGATTGCCTACAACGGGGAGAAGATTAACGAGGCGCAGGGGCGGCTTCTCACCACCAACCGCATCTACAATGACGGTTCGGGAACGGTGGACATAGGCAAGGCGATGGAGGGTTTTCTCACCTTCCTGCCACCGCAGATGAAGATCGAGAAGCCGGTGGTGCATATCTCTCTCAACCCGCACCCGGAGGATGTGCTGACCGATATTGAGTTGCAGAATATCGCCCGCGAGTATCTGGAAAAACTCGGTTTCGGAAACCAGCCTTATCTTGTATTCAAGCACGAGGACATCGACCGCCACCACCTGCACATCGTGACGGTCAACGTGGACGAGAACGGGAAAAGGCTCAACCGGGATTTTCTCTACCGCCGCAGCGACCGTATCCGCAGGGAACTGGAACAGAAGTACGGATTGCATCCGGCAGAACGTAAAAATCAGAGATTGGATAATCCGTTGCGCAAGGTGGCCGCATCGGCAGGTGATGTGAAGAAGCAGGTAGGCAACACCGTGAAGGCTCTGAATGGGCAGTACCGTTTCCAGACGATGGGCGAATACCGTGCGCTCCTTTCCTTATATAATATGACGGTGGAGGAAGCGAGGGGCAACGTGCGCGGACGGGAGTATCACGGGCTGGTCTATTCCGTCACGGACGACAAGGGTAACAAGGTGGGCAACCCGTTCAAATCCTCGCTTTTCGGGAAGTCCGCAGGCTATGAAGCCGTACAGAAGAAGTTTGTCCGTTCCAAATCGGAAATCAAGGATAGGAAACTGGCAGACATGACGAAACGCACCGTCCTTTCCGTGCTGCAAGGCACTTATGACAAGGACAAATTTGTATCCCAACTCAAAGAGAAGGGCATCGACACCGTACTGCGCTACACAGAGGAAGGGCGCATCTATGGGGCTACCTTCATCGACCACCGCACGGGATGCGTGCTGAACGGTTCGCGCATGGGTAAGGAGCTTTCGGCGAATGCCTTGCAGGAACACTTCACCCTGCCATACGCCGGACAACCGCCGATACCGCTATCCATCCCTGTGGATGCTGCGGACAAGGCACACGGGCAGACCGCCTACGACAGTGAAGATATATCGGGCGGTATGGGCTTGCTCACTCCCGAAGGTCCGGCGGTAGATGCCGAGGAAGAGGCTTTCATCCGGGCGATGAAGCGCAAAAAGAAGAAAAAACGCAAGGGCTTGGGTATGTAATCAGAGTATCAACAATTAAAAAATCAATGTATGTCACAACAAGAAGACGATTTGAGGGCATTGGCGAAAATCATGGATTTTCTGCGTGCCGTGAGTATCATTTTAGTGGTCATGAACGTGTACTGGTTCTGCTACGAAGCCATCCGGCTGTGGGGCGTGAACATCGGCGTGGTGGACAAAATCCTTCTGAACTTCGACCGCACGGCGGGGCTGTTCCATTCCATTCTCTACACGAAGCTGTTTTCCGTCCTTTTGCTTGCCTTGTCCTGTCTGGGTACGAAGGGTGTCAAGGGTGAGAAAATCACTTGGGGGAGAATCTGGACAGCATTTGCCGTCGGGTTCGTGCTGTTTTTCCTGAACTGGTGGTTGCTGCCCCTGCCGCTGCCGCTTGAAGCGGTGACGGGACTGTATGTCCTTACCATTGGAACGGGCTATGTCTGCCTGTTGATGGGTGGTCTGTGGATGAGCCGCCTGTTGAAACACAATTTGATGGAGGATGTTTTCAACAACGAGAACGAGAGTTTCATGCAGGAAACGAGGCTTATCGAAAGCGAGTATTCGGTCAATCTGCCGACACGTTTCTATTACAGGAAACGCTGGAACAACGGTTGGATCAATGTAGTTAATCCCTTCCGTGCGTCCATCGTGTTGGGTACGCCGGGCAGCGGCAAGTCCTATGCCGTGGTAAACAATTTTATCAAGCAACAGATTGAAAAGGGCTTTAGTCAATACATCTACGATTTCAAGTATCCCGACCTATCTACTATTGCCTACAACCATTTGCTGAACCACCCGGACGGCTACAAGGTAAAGCCGAAGTTCTATGTGATCAACTTCGACGACCCGCGACGCTCTCATCGGTGCAATCCCATTCACCCGGATTTTATGGAAGATATTACGGATGCCTATGAGAGTGCCTACACAATAATGCTCAACCTCAATAAAACGTGGGTGCAAAAGCAGGGCGACTTCTTCGTGGAGTCACCTATCATTCTGTTTGCCAGTATTATCTGGTATCTCAAAATCTATCAGAACGGGAAGTTTTGCACGTTTCCCCATGCTATCGAGTTTCTGAACCGCCGTTACGAGGATATATTTCCGATACTGACCTCTTATCCGGAGCTGGAGAACTACCTTTCGCCGTTCATGGATGCGTGGCTTGGAGGGGCTGCGGAGCAGCTCAT
>NZ_BAKK01000068.1 GCF_000614145.1 Bacteroides faecichinchillae JCM 17102
CGCCCTTGTTAATGAGCCGGAAGTGCTTGTGTTTTAGTGTGGGCGTTGACGGATTCGAACCGCCGACCCTCTGCTTGTAAGGCAGATGCTCTGAACCAGCTGAGCTAAACGCCCTTACACTTCCGTTTCAAAAGCGATGCAAAGGTACGGCTTTTTTCGAGACCTGCAAACATTTGCTGAATTATTTTTCAAGAACTTTTCTATCTAAAAAGGAACTCATTGATTATCAATAAATAATAAATAAAGTTTTTTTCATGTAACTTTTATCTCCCTTAAAACGTTTCTTATAAATAGAATAAAAAAGATAATCGCGACTCTTTCTCTCCCATTAAATAATAAACAAAAGATGAAACGAATGATTAGTATCAGCCTATGCATGTCACTTATTGCGCAAAATTTACAGTTAAAGAGAAGAATTACGTTGGAGAAAAAAACGTAGAATTCGCAAATGTCATTTAAAAGACGATCCTTCTCTTATATGCCTTGAAGATGGCATACAAACGAAGACAACAATGCAGACACACTAAAGTCCGGAAAATAAATTTCTCAGATACTCAGTTCTAATCTTTCTTGCGGATAATGCGAGCAGGATTTCCCACCGCAACACTGTCATCAGGAATATCTTTTGTAACAACACTTCCCGCTCCAATTACACAACGGCTTCCAATCGTCACTCCAGGACATATAATCGCTCCACCTCCTATCCAGCAGTCCTCACCTATTGTTACCGGATAAGCATATTCTTTCGAACCGCGACGTTCCAAATAATCCATCGGATGATGAGGAGTATAGATCTGTACACAAGGTCCGACTAATGTATGGGCACCTATCGTAACATATCCTCCATCCAAAAATGTACAATTAGCATTCACAAAAACGTGTTCGCCCAACTGAATGCCATCTCCATGATCACAATGAAAAGGCGGACAAATGATCGAGGTCTGCGGAATTCCAGGGATCAGTTCCTCTAATAATTCTCTATATTCCTCATCATACGTACTCAATCCTCTCATTTGTGCTAATAACTTTTTAGCCCGTTCAAAACTTGCCTGTAACTCGGGCACCGACATATCAGCCAACTGGCAGCTACGCATTTTTTCTACTTCTGTCATTTTCTCATCCTTCTTTACCATTAATAAACACATAGCTTTTCTCATCCGAGAGAGATTCATCAAATTCGAATCCTTCCCACGAAAAACTTTTTAATTCTTCCGGGTCCTCTATCCTGTTTTTTAAAATAGAGCGCGTCATTTCGCCACGAGACATTTTAGTATATACAACAACCGTAGCCGGTTTCCCGTTCTTCCATACATGAAACTCAGGAGTTACCACCCGGACCTCTTTTTCTATCCGTCTCCAATCGAATAATCCCTTCATCTCGTCACTAGCCAAATTACAAAGTATTCCCCCAGCCTTCTTTATGTCATCTATAAACACATCTGTCAACCGAGACCTCCAATAAACAAACATATTTTGAGTGCCTAATTCGGGTAACACAACGTCTCCTTCCAACCTGTATGGATGAATCATATCCAATGGACGCAACAGTCCATAGCAAAAAGATGTCAGCCGCAAATGCTCTTGCGCATAAGAAAATTCCTCCACCGAAAAGTCTTGCGGATTCAAACGCTTAAACACAATTCCTGTATAAGCCAAAAAAGCAGGCAGTTCTGAAGTTCCCTCCGCGTGAAAAGCCTGATAGCGTTTATAGTTCTCAACAGCTATCTTCGAATTCACCCGCAAAATTCTTTCCAAGTCTTCCACAGAGAACTGCGACATCTGAAGAGCTATCTCAGAAGCCTCTTGCCGAAAACGTGGCATTGTTTCAAATGGGGTGGTTATCTTAGACGAACCACTCATTGTTTTAGCACAAGATAATAATACAATCATCCGATCTATCTATTTTTATCATTTAAGAAACAAATATAAATTATTTTATTGTACCTTTGTTCGTATCTGATAAAAAAAAAGTTCAACATCATCTTATAAACAAGATTATGATAACACAAAAAGCAAACATTGAGAGCAACAGCGATCTGCAACCCCCAAAAACGGTGTTAGATTATGGCACTATTTTCAACAAAGCTCCGGTAGGACTAGAATATTACGATAAAGACGGAATTCTGGTTGATATAAACGAAACAGCCCTACGGATCTATGGATGTGCCGATAAAGAACATCTATTAAAAAGCCGTATCTGTTTTTACGACCATCCCAACTACAAATCACAAATAAAAAATGAAGCTGACAAATACCGTACCTGTACTTGCAACTTCAACTATGATTTCGATTTGCTTAAAAAGGAAAACTATTACCTCGATAGTAAACGTTCCGGAAAAGTCAGGATACAAAATAAGATCGAACCTATAATAAATGAAAAAGGGGAAATTGAAGGAACTATTGTCTCAACTCTAGAGATTACCGAAGACACTAATCTGAGATACGAACAACTTTATCGTGAAAAAGAAATTATCACAGAAGCACTTCCCATTGGACTCGCCATATACGATAAAGATGGTTACCAACAATTTATCAATCCGGCATTAGCTTCTATTTTTGGAGTAGAAGATATTGAAGTTCATTTAGCTAAACATATCAATTTGTTCGAAGACCCAATAATCTCCGAACATTTAAAGGAAAACATTCGAAATAACGATATTACAGAAGCAAGTATTGAATATAGTCTTCAAGCTGTCTCCCAAACTAATTATTTCGACACTGGATTACCAGAAACTACTATAACTGCAAGAGTAGAAAAATAAAAGATAAATCCGGCAACGTTCAAGCTATTATGTTGCTCATATCCGACGCAACAAACTATGAAAGAAAAAATCAGGAACTTCAAGAAGTTTACCTGAATTTGAGTTTAGCTCTGGATGCGGGAGATATGGCCGCTTGGATGTTTGACATTCACACAAAAATGTATTACACCATTCTAGCAATACAATTGCCGGTGCTGGCATTTCCCAGGAAGATAACCTGAAAATATTACACCCTGACGACCAACAAATGCAACAAGACTTGTTGTCCTCTATAGCCCGTGGAGAAAAAGAAAAAGGAATAGCCGTATTTCGTTACTTATCAGAAGATGGTAAATACCACTATTACGAAAGCCAGATCATTCCGAAAAAAAAGAATGGAAAAATAACACATCTTACCGGCACGCAGAAAGATGTTACAGAGTGGTATAAGTTAACAGAAAAACTTAAAAGAATCAATCAGCAAAATACACTGATATTGAATAATATCAATTCCGGATTAGTCTATATATCTGCAGACTACAAGGTTATCTGGGAAAATGTATCTTTCATTTTCCCAGAACAATCTAACGGAAAGCGATACTACGAAGCAGGAAAACTATGTTATGAAAGTGCTAAAGATTCGGATTCTCCCTGTCAAGGATGCACTATGATGAGAGCTATGGAATCTAAAAATGTAGAACACTCTGAATATTCTATTCTTGGTAAAATAATAGAAATTTATGCTAATCCTATTTTGAACGAACAAAACGAAGTGGAGGGAGTCATACTACGAATTGATGATATTACTCAACGCAAACAGATTCAGAATGAGTTGGAAGCTACAAGAAACGAAGCGCTTGCTTCTAATGAGAAATTAAAACAGGCTAGAGACAAAGCAGAACAGTCCGATAAGTTAAAATCTGCCTTCCTTGCCAACATGAGCCATGAAATCCGCACCCCTCTCAATGCCATTGTCGGTTTCTCCGAACTCCTTCATAACACTGTCAATAAGGAAGAAAGTGCCGAATATTGGAAGATCATCTCTACTAATAACAATTTACTTTTAACGCTAATAGGTGACATTCTCGATCTCTCCAAAATAGAAGCAGGTTATGTTGATTTGGTAAACAGAGAATTTGATATCACTCAGCTTTTTGAAGAGATGTCAACTCTTTATAAGCAAAAGATGAATGACAAAGTTACCTTCCGCTGCTATACTCCATATCAAAGTTACATTGTTAATTTGGATAAAAACCGTTTGACTCAAATCCTGACCAACTTTGTCAATAATGCAATCAAATTCACCCAAGAAGGCTTTATTGAAATAGGATATGCTATTTGCAATGATTTTCTAAGAATTTATTGTTCGGATACAGGCATCGGCATCTCGGAAGAAAACACTGTCAAAGTATTCGGACGCTTTGAGAAATTAAACGATTTTGCGCAAGGTACCGGATTGGGACTCTCGATTTGCAAAGCAATAGTAGATGCACAAGGAGGTACAATCGGAGTTAATTCGAAGACAAACGAGGGTTCCACATTCTGGGCAGAATTACCACTAAATAAAAATTGAGACTATCCGAAAAGTCTGTAAACCTGATCGTTTTGTCATTCAGTACATTGTTCTCCCCCAATAACGGGGAGTTTCGACGACATTTAGGATGACAAAAGATAGTATACAGTAACTTTCCGGGCAGTCTCAGTTTATATATCCTCAGATAACAGACTTTATTTATATTCTTGCCAGCTTTTTATCTGAATATCGCTCAACTTCAATTCACAGAATGCTTCGATAAAAGCACTTGCCAAACGAGCATTGGTAATCAAAGGAATGTTATGATCGATAGCGCCACGACGGATACGATACCCATTCGTTAATTCGCGCTTACTGTGATTCTTCGGGATATTGACTATCAAGTCGAACTTATGATCTGCAATCATCTTCATTACATTATCTTCAGCACCCGTTTTTTCATCCGGCCAATAAACCGGAATAGTCTCAACACCATGAGCATTCAAGAATGCAGCAGTTCCGGAAGTTGCATAAATCTGATAACCTTTAGCAAATAACATACGGCTTGCATCCAATAAATCAACTTTCGATTTCATTGCACCCGAAGAGAACATTACCGCTTTTTCAGGAATCTTGAATCCGGTAGCAATCATAGAATTAAGCAAGGCCTCAGAGAAGTCATCACCAATACAACCAACCTCTCCTGTAGATGACATATCTACGCCTAATACTGGGTCAGCTTTGTGCAAACGTGAGAAAGAGAATTGAGAAGCTTTTACACCAATCCAATCAATATCAAAAGCTGATTTATCAGGACGAGTATAAGGTGCATCCAGCATGATACGGGTAGCTGTTTCGATAAAGTTACGTTTCAGCACCTTAGATACAAACGGGAAGCTACGAGAAGCACGCAAGTTACATTCAATAACCTTCACTTCGTTGTTACGAGCCAGGAACTGAATATTGAACGGACCGGAAATATTTAATTCTTTTGCAATCTGACGGCTGATCTTCTTGATACGACGTGCGGTTGCAAAGTAAATTTTCTGAGCCGGGAATACTAATGTTGCATCACCAGAGTGTACTCCGGCAAATTCTACATGTTCAGAAATCGCATATTCTACCACTTCACCGTTTTGAGCGACAGCATCAAATTCAATTTCTTTTGTATTTTCAAGGAACTGAGAAACAACAACCGGATATTCTTTAGAAACTTCGGCAGCCATCTTCAGGAAGTTTTCCAACTCTTCATCATCGTAGCAAACATTCATTGCAGCTCCCGAAAGAACGTAAGAAGGACGAACCAATACCGGATAGCCAACTTTATCAACGAAGCCTTTCACATCTTCAAGACTGGTCAATTCCTGCCAAGCCGGCTGGTCGATACCAAGTTGGTCGAGCATAGCAGAGAACTTGTTACGGTTTTCTGCACGGTCGATAGATACCGGAGAAGTTCCTAATACCGGAACAGACTGGCGATAAAGTTTCATTGCCAGATTGTTCGGGATCTGTCCACCTACAGATACGATCACACCGCGCGGTTGTTCCAAGTCGATCACATCGAGCACACGTTCGAATGAAAGTTCGTCAAAGTACAGACGGTCACACATATCATAGTCAGTAGATACTGTTTCAGGATTGTAGTTGATCATGATAGACTTATAACCCAATTTGCGAGCAGTCTGTACAGCATTCACAGAACACCAGTCAAATTCTACCGAGCTACCAATACGATAAGCACCTGAACCTAAAACAACTACTGATTTTTCATTTTTGTAATAATTCACATCATAACCTTCTACTGCATAAGTCATATACAGATAGTTAGTCAGTTCCGGATGTTCGGAAGCAACCGTATTGATACGTTTCACAGCCGGAAGAATGCCCAATGCTTTACGATGTGCACGCACAGCCAGGTTTTCTTTTTCCATATTACCTACCGGATTCAATACGAAACGTGCAATCTGGAAATCAGAGAAACCTAAAACCTTAGCTTTGCGCATCACTCAGTCGGAATATCTTCTACCTTGTTATAAGTAGAAAGTTTTGCTTTGTAATCAACAATATTTTTCAGTTTACCAAGAAACCAAGGATCGATTTTTGTCAGTTCATGAATACGTTCGATAGTATATCCTTCTTCCAAAGCCTGTGCGATAGCAAAAACACGCAAGTCTGTCGGACGAGAAAGTTCGCGATCAAGATCATCAAAATGCAAGTCGTCGTTACCAACGAAGCCATGCATTCCCTGACCGATCATACGAAGTCCCTTCTGGATAATTTCTTCAAAAGAATGCCCAATAGCCATGATCTCACCTACCGACTTCATACTCGAACCAATTTCACGAGATACGCCGGCAAACTTCGTCAAGTCCCAACGAGGAATCTTACAGATATAGTAATCAAGTTGCGGAGCCACATAAGCTGAGTTTGGAGTACCCATTTCACCGATCTGATCAAGTGTATAACCTAAAGCAACCTTTGCAGCAACAAATGCCAACGGATATCCGGTAGCTTTAGAAGCCAAAGCAGAAGAACGGCTCAAACGGGCATTTACTTCGATCACACGATAATCATCTGTCTCAGAATTGAATGCGTACTGGATGTTACATTCACCGACAATACCTAAGTGACGAATACATTTTGTAGAAAGTTCCTTAAGCAAAGCCAATTCCTTATCGTCCAACGAACAAGTAGGAGCCACAACAATTGACTCACCTGTATGTATACCCAGCGGGTCAAAGTTTTCCATACTGGCTACAGTGAAGCAATGATCGTTAGCATCACGAATCACTTCAAATTCGATTTCTTTCCAACCTTTCAAAGATTCTTCTACCAGAATTTGCTTAGAGAAAGTAAACGAACTTTCAGCCAATTTCAAGAATTCCTCTTCGTTAGCACAGATACCGCTGCCAAGACCTCCCAATGCATAAGCCGAACGCACCATGACAGGATAACCAATTCTGCGAGCAGCAGCAATAGCATCTTCCATGTTTTCTACAGCCTGGCTCACCGGAGTCTTCATATCAATCTCGTTCAGTTTCTTAACGAACAAATCGCGGTCTTCAGTATACATGATTGCTTCCACTGAAGTTCCCAATACTTTCACACCATATTTATCAAGGATACCTTGCGTGTACAGTTCAGCGCCACAGTTCAAAGCTGTCTGTCCACCAAAAGCCAGCAAAATGCCGTCCGGACGTTCTTTCTTGATAATCTCCTCTACAAAATAAGTAGTAACGGGAAGGAAATACACTTTATCAGCAATTCCTTCGGAAGTCTGAATAGTTGCGATGTTCGGGTTTACCAGTACCGAGCTGATACCTTCTTCTTTCAAAGCTTTCAGTGCTTGTGAGCCTGAGTAGTCGAATTCTCCGGCCTGTCCGATCTTGAGTGCTCCAGAACCCAAAACGAGGACTTTCTTGATTTCCTTTTCCATTTCTTTTGTTGTTATAATAAGTTGTTATTTCTAAGTTCGTTCATAAAAAAATGCGTTACCCTCAAAAAAGGATTAACGCATTACCAAAGAACTAAAATATCGTTTTTGGAATAAAGAGAAGAAGCTGACCGATTCCGGATGAAATACATCCGAACGGAGATAATACTTACTTCTAATTTCCTGTTGATTCATTTTATCTTCAAAATTTGTGCAAAGTAACGACATATTTTGGACATAGCAAAAAGAAATATTTATTTTTTTATAAATTCCTTCTATCAACAGTTCGTTAAACTTTAATTTAATGAGGAACACTTTTATTTCCTATTTCAATCCGTCTAGTATATCAAACTCCCTTTATCAAAATGCTCTTTAAGCTTTCCTATAAACATAATATTGTTTCCGTTTTCATCAATGGAATTCTTTAATACTTCCAATACTTTACGATCTTTATCCGAACAATCGGAACCACAAAGCCGTTCATCAATCAAATCCAATAGTTTATATGGCTCCAAACATTTGATAATACCATCCGTTTTTTATAGAAGTTACCTTTTATATCATATTCTTGAAGGGGACCACCACCCATGTCCCCCAGACATATTCTATTATTTTTTCATTCAGTGCAGCGTCATAGACATATTTATATTCTCCCGGTCCTTGTCCAATGCGTCCAATACATCCCAAAAACTGACCTTGGTGATTAAACAACTTAAAAGGAGATGCCTCATCGGATATTCCGATATAATTATCAGAAATATAGGTTCTCCACCCTCTAACTAAAACCGAAGCCGAATCTTCAAAACGAACAATCTTAAAATCTGTAATCCAGTCACTCAGTTTTGTTTGGGCAACATCCCGATTGATTAACAGAAAAGAGCAAAAGCCAAACCTCCGTCATAATCATTAAATATGCCTAAATGTAAATTATGAGTATCGTATTCAGCGTTAAAGTCATTCTCAACACGATTGAGCTTCCCTGTCTTCTTATCATAAACCAAATAATTACAACTAGCAAACTCCCTCCAACTTTTTCCTATTAAATAGTCTACGATAAAAAAATGATTGTCTTCAAACACCCAGGTAGCATACAATTTATTGTCCAGACAATATTGACGGTATTCTATTTCATCTCCTCCCACAGATTCAAGCCGTTTATCCAACGGAACTTTCGATATCTTCTGTTCTATCAGAACAGGACGAAGTGTCATATCCGGCTGAATAGCAAACAAAGTATCTCCATAGCACCGATGATATCTCAATCCTTCACTACAGTGGAATAGAGGACGAGGCCAACTCTCATGATAAGTATGAAAATTCATCCTTTCTTAATTTATAAAATCCAGTTCATATTCATTATACCCAGCATTATATTCAGCTCTGGCAAACAAACTGTCATTGACAGTTAAAAAGTAAAAACCATAAAAGCTATTGTCATCTATTTTTCGCCCGAATACAATCCAATTCTTTTCCTTTGAAATCATAAACCTTTATTTGATTAGGTTTAGTTGTATATATGTAAAATCTAGAATTTTCAACATCCATATCAAAAGATCCACAAAATGGCAGTGGTACTTTATAAGCCAATTCACCCGAACTATTGAAAGCAAATAAATCAGCACACAATAAAATCAATAATTGTTTGGCAACTGCATATTCCTTCAAATAAACCAAATTCGCATTATTTTTATTTCCTCTGACGAGAAATTAAAGAATCATCATATATCTTTGGAAATAAAAACTAACTTTGTCCCAATATTAACCCAATCTTATTCTAAAACCATGAAAGTAGTAATAACTAAAGCAACTACAGGACTACTCGCGGCATGCGCGATTACATTGGCTTTGTTTAGCTCTTGCGAAACAAAACAGAACGTACTAACCCCCGAAGAAATAGCCGATGGCTGGCAACTTCTTTTCGACGGGAAGACTCTCGACGGCTGGAAAGATTACAATGGAACAACACTGACTCAACCTTGGCACGTAGTGGATGGATGCATTCAAGCGAAAGGTGATGGTAGTGATGCCAGCGGATATATCGTAACGGATAAACAATATGAGAATTTTGAACTTTCCTGGGATTGGAAACTTTCAAAAGGAGGAAACAGTGGAATGTTATATCATGTAGTAGAACGTCCGCAATTTGCCGTACCATATGTTACAGGTCCGGAGTATCAATTGATCGACGAACCAAACTTCCCGGAGCCACTCGAAGAATGGCAAAAGTTAGGTGTAGACTATGCAATGCATCTGCCTGACCAATCCAAAATGAAAGTCAATCCGCAAGGAGAATGGAACAATTCAAAAATCGTATTCGACAACGGTCATGTGGAACATTGGCTAAACGGAGAAAAGATATTGGAATTCGAAGCTTGGACAGACGATTGGTATGCAAAGAAAAATAGTGGAAAATGGGCTAACGCTCCAGAATATGGCTTGGCTAAAAAAGGGGTACTTTGCTTACAAGACCATGGTTATCCCGCCTCTTTCCGCAATCTCAAGATCAAAGAACTTCCCCGGAAATCGAAAGAAGTCGATTTATTCAACGGTACTGATCTGAAAGGTTGGGAAGCATACGGAACGGAACTTTGGTATGTAAAAGATGGTTTGTTGGTTTGCGAAAGCGGTCCGGACAAACAATACGGATATCTGGCTACACGTGATTACTATGATGATTTTGATTTGACAGTGGAATTCAAACAGGAAGCAGATGGTAACTCAGGTGTATTTATCCGGTCTTTCATTGAAGAAGGTGTGAAAGTAAACGGATGGCAGGTTGAAGTAGCTCCGAAAGGTCATGATACAGGTGGTATTTATGAGTCGTATGGGCGCGGTTGGCTAGTACAAATTCCGGATGAAAAGGAAAATATTCTGAAAGAAGGTGACTGGAATACTATGCGTATTAAAGTACAAGGTAACAATGTACAAACTTGGTTGAATGGTCAGGAGATGGTCAATATCGACGACGAAAAGATTGGTGCCGGACAAGGGCGCATCGCTTTACAGATACATGATGGCGGTGGTATCAAGGTTCTTTGGAGAAATCTAAAATTAAAGACTTTGTAAAAAACACCCTTCTTCCTTATCTCTGTTGAAACAGGCAAGGAAGAGAATGAAATAGCTCTTGAACGGGACATCTCAGTTCAAGAGCTATTTTTTATTCGAGACTAATCTATTTACCCTTTTTACACAAGAGTTCAAAGAGTCTTTTCCAAAGCATTTATGATACCAAACAAGTACTTTAAACATACTACTGCTATATGACTATATCTTATTTTACTTTAAATTATCGAATTTAATAGTCTCCCAAGAAACAAACAGCACATCACAATCTATGGAAAAAGGCTGTAATAATAGTATTTAAACCGTTTATTTAGTTATTTTACACGCTGCATTAATGCCTTTTTCCACCGTTGATAAATCGTTTCACATACATGGACCCATCGGTTCCCGTACGTGATCTATTCGGTTCATGTACGTAGTCCGAACGTTTCACGTACATAAAACAAAAGCATACACCCTACAAAATATACTAATAAAACCTTGTCTACATATTAAGTCCACTTACGTTTCTACTATTACACGCGATATTTTAAGGTAAAACCTATCAAATCACCAACAAACAAGTGACATCATAAGAGTAAAATTGGGTTTTCAACGAAAACCAAACGTGGTAATTCGCGTCAGAATACAAATTAATGGCAGATAATGCTGTCTTTAACATTTGGATACATAGTTACTTATTATGATTTTATTCACTGTAAATCAATATCTTAAACAAAGCATAGAAAATAAAAGAGTGATAATAGTTTTCTTAAATAGTCCTATTATCACCTTATTATCACCAACTATTATCACCACTAAACATCATATTATAAGGATCTTATCTTTAAAAAGTGACAAATGACAATAGAAAGCACGAATAAAATCTCATAGAAAAGAAAACCCAGAATTTAAGGTGTAACTAAGTATCCAATAATACAAGAAAATTATATTCTTTATTCATTCATCTAAAATTATCTCTATTATTTACAATGATTAATCACTAAAAAAGAATACTTTTGTTATTCAATACAAATTACATCATAATGAAACACCTATTTCGCATATCTTTATTCACCGCTTTCCTATTATTAGGTAGTTGTCCTATCCATCCGGTCAAAGCACAAATCACTGCAAATGAGTTCAAAAATCCTCCTATCAATTATCGTCCCGTACCTCTTTGGTTCTGGAATAACAGTACCATTGAAGAAAATGAACTGCAAATACAATTTCAGCAGATGATAACAAAAGACGGATATGGAGGTTGTGCTATTCTTCCGTTTGGAAACGGATTCCGACCTCAATATCTTTCGGATGAATATTTCACACTTTACGGAAAAGCGATAAAAGAAGCTGAGAAAGTAAAGGCACAGTTATCTCTTTATGATGAATACGGCTTTCCCAGTGGAAGCATGGGAGCAATTAATGGAGACGACACTCCACGTTTTATGAATAAATATCCGGAGGCTACCATCAAAAGACTGGATAAAGTAGAATACTCCGTATCTCCAGGAGAGCGTTTCAGTCAGCAGATTCCGCAAGGCAAGTTAATGGCAGTAATGGCAATGGATACTGTCACTTTCAAACGAATATCGCTAAGAAAGCAAATTCAAAATGGAAAAGTAAATTGGACTGTTCCGCAAGGAGCATGGAAAGTATTCTTTTTTGTCTGTGTAAAGGACGGTGATCCTAATGTGGATTACTTATCACCGGAGGCAGTAAAATTGTTCATAAGTGAAACACATGAAACTTATTATAAACATTTTCCTGACGCTTTTGGCAAAACCATCACAACTACCTTCTTTGACGAACCTACCATGTACAGGGCAGGAGGAAGAATATGGACGAATGACTATAACGACAAATTTATCAAACGATATGGGTTCTCACCTGAATTGTTATATCCGGCACTGTGGTACAATATAGGTGAAAAGACTCCTGCTGCACGTAATTACTTATTCGGATTTCGTTCACAACTATATGCGGAAGGTTTTATGAAAACTATCCAAGAGTGGTCCGAAAAGCATGGTATCCAATCTACGGGACATCAAGATCAGGAAGAGATTCTTAATCCTGTAAGTGTCTCAGGAGATTTGATGTTGTGTGGTAAATATATGGGTATTCCGGGGATAGATAAAATAGGAGGTGGACGGCCTACGGAACAATTCTATAAAGTAGTGTCTTCCTCAGCTCAGAACTGGGATAAAGCATTCGTCATGTCCGAAACGTATGGGGCAATGGGTAATATATCTGTAGAAACACTCTACCGGATTGCAATGGAGCAGTATACAAAAGGAATCAATCACTTGATTCCTCATGCTGTATGGTATAATGATCAGTCTGTGACGTTCTTACCCGAACTGTCTTATCGTAATCCTATTTATAATAAAGAACTACCGGCTTTCAATCTGTTCCTCTCACGTTTAAATTATGTTTTGGCCAGATCTGGCAGGCATATAGCTGATATTGCAATGATCTACCCGATTGAATCTTTGCGATCAGAACACTATCTGGATGGTACTAAAGGACATTATGAAGGAGGAGTAGAAATACCGAATGTAGATTATACACATATATCTACCATATTGACAGATAGTTTAGGTAAAGATTTCACTTATTTGCATCCGGAAGTTATCAACAACAAATGCCGGATAAAAGACAGTAAGTTAGTTCTCAATAATAAAATCAATAACGAAAAATATAGCATACTGATTGTCCCCAGCATGAAAACAATATCAGTAGCCAATTTAAAGATAATAGAAAAGTTTTATAATGCCGGTGGATGCATATTATTTACAACTCAACTACCGGAACAATCCGTAGAGTTCGGTCAAAACGAGAGAGTTAAAAATACAATTAACCGCATATTACATAACCCAAAAGGAAGAGGGAAAGCTTTCTTTATCCAAAGCCCTTCATCGGAAACCGTAAAAAGAATACTGGATTTATGCAATGTTACTTTCGACGTAGACTTCGTAAACCAGCAACCATTGAACTATATACATAAAATTTATGACAACCGTTCAGTATATTACTTTGCCAATTTAAGTAAATCTCCACGTAATTCGAAAATAGTACTTAAAGGGAAAATACATCCGGTCCTATTCAATCCACACACAGGGGAGACGAGTGAAATACCTTTCACTCACCAGACAAAAAATGAAACGGAAGTTACTGTATTGACATTATCACTGGATGGAAACTCGTCTGCATTCCTGATAGAACAATGAAGAAACAGAAAACTCATCTATCAATCGTTTTTCAACTGAATATTCATTTTGATGCAAACAAAAGATAAACAACAAAATGCGTAATAGTGCCAACTAAGAAAACTCATTTTATTTGTATCTTCTGTGGTTTCTAACTATCTTTGCGTCTCCATATTAAATATATAGCAATGAGCAAAGAAAAGATTATATTGACGGGTGACCGTCCTACCGGAAGACTCCACATAGGACATTATGTTGGTTCACTGAAACGCAGAGTTGAACTACAAGATGCAGGCGATTACAACAAAATGTTTGTATTCATCGCCGATGCACAAGCATTGACCGACAATATAGACAATCCCGAAAAGGTGCGCCAGAATGTGATTGAAGTCGCTCTTGACTATCTTGCTTGCGGACTGGACCCTACTAAAGCTACTATCTTTATACAATCTCAAATACCGGAGCTGTGTGAACTCAGTTTCTACTTTATGGACCTCGTTACTGTATCACGCTTACAACGTAACCCGACTGTAAAGACTGAGATTCAGATGCGTAACTTCGAGACTAGTATACCGGTAGGTTTCTTCACTTACCCTATCAGTCAGGCGGCTGATATCACAGCTTTTCGTGCAACAACTGTTCCTGTAGGCGAAGATCAGGAACCAATGCTTGAACAGGCTCGTGAGATTGTGCGTCGTTTCAATTATATTTATGGCGAAACTCTTGTAGAACCGGAAATTCTATTGCCGGACAATGCAGCTTGTCTGCGTCTGCCAGGAACTGATGGTAAAGCGAAAATGAGCAAATCTTTAGGTAACTGCATCTATCTGTCGGAAAGTGCAGATGAGATCCAAAAGAAAATCATGAGTATGTATACTGATCCGGGACACCTCCGCGTACAGGACCCGGGAAAGATTGAAGGTAATACAGTATTTACTTACTTAGACGCTTTCTGCCGTCCGGAACATTTTGAACTTTATTTACCGGATTATCCGAATTTAGCTGAACTGAAAGCTCATTACCAACGTGGTGGACTAGGTGATGTGAAAGTAAAACGTTTCCTGAATGCTATTATGCAGGAAATGCTTGAACCGATTCGTAATCGCCGCAAAGAGTTCAGTAAAGATATTCCAGCTGTTTATGAAATGTTGAAGAATGGTTGTGATGTAGCAAGAGCTGCCGCTGCAGATACGTTATCGGATGTAAAGAAAGCAATGAAGATTAATTATTTTGACGATGCGGAATTGATTGCAGAACAAGTAAAACGCTTCGCTGGTCAGGAATAAAAAGTTTGTAAAGAGTAAACAAAATAAGAAAGGTATACTTTCATTAAAACTGCCCCTAAAAGTCGGAAT
>NZ_BAKK01000067.1 GCF_000614145.1 Bacteroides faecichinchillae JCM 17102
ATGTCCGGCAGGGTATTTTTCGTAGATTTGATTCCCGTCTTGACCGGTGGTATAAAATCATTTCTACTATGACAACAAAGATAGCAAACATTCTCCAATGTTACGCATTGGGGATGGGGATAAAGCAGATAAGCAGGAGCTTTGAGCTGTCCTGCAACACGGTGCGCAGATATGTGCGCCTGTTTCAAGAGTGTGGTATACCGATAAAGGAACTGGCCGCCATGCCTTCCGCGCGCATCCAGAAGATGTTCTCCGAATGTGTTGGCCGCAACAGAGTTCCGTTACAACGCCAGCTTGAACTTGAGGCGCTCCTTCCTGAGTATGCCGCCCGGCTTAGCCGCCGGGGCGTAACAGTGAAAACCCTGTACGGTTATTCGGGTGAACCTATTAAACTGGCTTATGTTGCAGTATGGCGTAACAGTGTACAAGGCTTTTTTACTCCTTATAAAGGACATCCGGCGACCGATGATTTTTTGAAGTTTATTAATGATCCGAGAGTGATTACTTCCAGTCCGTATGATTGGCTGGGAATGTATTATCATTTCAATTCACCTATAAAATAAGGATTACTTTCTTTATAATCAGTTACCGGACCTGTGCCTCCTTATTGGCATGGTTGTGCCATCGGTGTGGCACGACCGTTTCATCTCTTTGGCACAGTTGTGCCAATAAAGTGGCACAACCTTAGTGTGCTTTATCCTGCAAATGGTTGTTTAAATGTTCTTTTGAATGTTGTCCTTTATACAGAGCGAATGAGCAGAACTGTATAAATAATGTAAGCTAATACTAAAATTCCTCCTTCTATCCGGGTAATAGTTCGTTTGGCAAAAAAGAGTCCAAGCAACCAAAGCAGAAGACTGGAACCAACTAATACAAAGAGATCGAAATTGGTAATACCGTTCAGGTGAAGGGGAGTAATAGTGGCACTACATCCCAATACAAAGAAGATATTGAAAAGGTTACTACCGATGACATTACCGATAGCAATTTCCGGATTCTTTTTTATAGCGGCCACAATGGAAGTGGCAAGTTCGGGTAGGGAAGTTCCTCCGGCTACTAAAGTCAATCCAATAATTGATTCACTGATTCCCATGTTACGGGCAATTCCTGTAGCTCCATTCACAAAGATTTGTCCACCGAAGATAAGGGCGGCTAAACCGCCGATAATGTAAATAGTGGATTTCCACCATGGAAGTAGTTTGATCTCATCTTCTCTTGTAGTTGTTGCTGGTTCTATTGACTGTTCACCAGAAGGTTTTGTAGGGAAAGCAATTGCAAACGTATATCCCATAAAGATGGCGAAAAAGCAAAGTAACAGTAATCCGTCTACTCTATCTAGGATATTTTCAGTAGCTTTATTCAGAAAAATATCATTGGCGCAAATCAATAATACAATGGAAGAAAGAATACAGAGTGGAATCTCTTTTTTCAGTGTATTTCGAGTGATGACAATCGGGGCTACTAATGCTGTACAACCTACAATCATTAATGTGTTGAAGACATTACTTCCCACCACGTTACCAATGGCAATATCTGCACTTCCTTTGAGAGCAGAAGCGACACTGACAGTCAGTTCC
Organism: Bacteroides faecichinchillae JCM 17102; assembly: GCF_000614145.1. Taxonomy (GTDB): domain Bacteria; phylum Bacteroidota; class Bacteroidia; order Bacteroidales; family Bacteroidaceae; genus Bacteroides; species Bacteroides faecichinchillae. The sequence goes on from NZ_BAKK01000067.1 coordinate 1,578, forward strand.
GGTGCGGAAGTTCCGAAGGCAACAATAGTAAGACCGATGACAATCGATGGAATGCGGAAGCTCTTAGCTACTGAAGCTGCTCCGTCTGTTAGCCCGTTGGCTCCCAGGAGAATCAGAAGTAGTCCCCCAATAAGTAGTAATATATTCATAATTTCTCCATTTTGTGGCAAAGATAGTGATTCTTTGAGATGATATATTAAAAACAATATGTATGTTTGTATGTTCAATAAAAAGTAAGATTATACGCTTATATAAACTGAAATATTTTGTATGAAACTGAAATGTTTAAAACGATATTGGCTATTGCTCCTGATAGCTCTTGGAACAGTAAATGCACAAGCACAGCTTAAGGAAACAGTTAAGAACATATTATTGAGGGATACTGTAGTAACATCTGATACCTCATTGAAAAAAGACTCGGATTCTATTCAATTAGCCAATTTACAAAAATCTTTAGACGAAGCCCGTCTAAGCGAAGCAAATATGCGAATGGAAGTAGAGCAAATGAGACTCCAAATGGCATCTGCCGATTCGGTGAAATTTGCTCAACAGAGGTTGCGTATTGATTCATTGCGCAAGTTTACGAGAGGAATACCTGTGGTGGCAGATGGAGATACATTGTTCTATCTTTATACAAAACGTGGAGGTTATACTCCGCAGCAACGGGCGCAAATGACTGGAACAGCGATTGACGAACTTGGAAGACGTTTTAATCTTCGTCCGGATTCTGTTTCAATTGATCACTCGGACATCGTTTCCGATCTTATGTATGGTAATAAGGTTTTGCTATCTCTTACCGATCAGGATGCTTTGTGGGAAGGAGTCTCTCGTGACTCACTGGCAAAAGAGAGACGTGACGTGGTGGTTACTAAACTACATGACATGAAAGCGGAACATGGCGTTTGGCGGATGGCTAAACGTATTCTTTATTTTATATTAGTGATAGTAGGGCAATACTTATTATTCCGTCTGACTACTTGGCTGTTTGGCAAACTCAGAGTCCGTATTTTACGTTTAAAAGATACCAGATTAAAACCTGTTTCTATACAAGGATATGAATTGTTGGATACGCAAAAGGAAGTAAATCTATTAGTTTTTGCGGCGAATATCGGTCGCTATATCCTCATGGGGCTTCAATTACTCTTTACCGTTCCTCTGGTTTTTATTATTTTTCCCCAAACAGAAGGGCTGGCGTATCGTTTGTTGGGTTATATTTGGACTCCCATCCGCAAAATATTGATAGGAATCGTAGACTATATTCCCGACTTTTTTACCATTATTGTTATATGGTATGCAATAAAATATTTAATTCGCTTTGTCCGTTATCTGGCACATGAAGTCGAAGCCGGACATCTTAAACTGAATGGTTTCTATCCTGACTGGGCAATGCCGACTTTCCATATTGTCCGTTTCCTGCTTTATGCATTTATGATCGCCATGATATATAAATATTTACCGGGATCCGAGACTGGAGTTTTTCAAGGAATATCCGTATTTGTCGGATTGATAGTTTCACTTGGCTCAACTACTGTGATTGGGAATATTATTGCCGGACTAGTAATCACTTATATGCGTCCATTTAAGTTGGGTGACCGCATTAAGCTGAATGATACGACCGGAGATATTATAGAGAAAACGCCACTGGTCACCCGTATTCGTACACCGAAGAATGAAATAGTTACTGTTCCTAATTCGTTTGTAATGTCTTCACATACGGTAAATTACAGCGCATCTGCACGTGAATATGGTCTGATTATTCATTCGGAAGTTTCGATTGGTTATGATGTCCCTTGGCGGAAGGTTAATCAATTACTGATAGATGCAGCATTAAATACTCCCGGAGTTTTGGATGATCCTCGCCCGTTTGTATTGGAGACTTCATTGAGTGACTGGTATCCGGTCTATCAGGTAAATGCTTATATTAAAGAAGCGGATAAGATGACAAAAATCTATTCGGATTTGTATCAGAATATTCAAGATCGGTTTAATGAAGCAGGAGTTGAGATTATGTCACCTCATTATATGGCTGTACGTGATGGTAATGAGACAACAATCCCTAAGGATGATTTGAGAGGGAAAACAAAAACAGAGACAGATAAATAATTAATGCTTCCCCTAATTGATACCTTTCAAGTTTGTGCTGATTAAGGCCTTCTCACACAGGATTAAAAGTTTTTTTTCATTATTTGAAGTGGTTGCAAATAGGTAAGTGGAACCTCCGTCAGATAATTTGGTCCGTTTTCGGAGTTCCGCAACAGAAGCGGGAAAATTACGAATCGTGATATTGGCTTTCTCTAGAAGCCCTAAAGTTGCTTTAATTTCTTTTTTATTAAAACTGCAATATCCTTTAATTTGGAATACTCTTCCGGGAAAGTTTTCAATCAGTATATCGGATGTATAAAGATGACTGTTAGGATGAAGTTTTGAGATATGATAGGCGGATGATAAACTTTTATAAGCACCTCCTTTCAGTAGTGAGGCATGTGGTTCATAGAGATAGTCTGCAAGGATATCTGTATAAGTACATTCGCTGTGTTGTTCCTGTTCGCGGGTAAAGGTGAACTTTTGTTCACCTTTGGATGAGAAGTTTACACAATGGATAGGAACTTCTTTGGCTGGTGTTTGTCCCAGAATTAGAAGGAGTTCTTTACATTCATTGTTGACGGAAATAATATGAACTTCCTGGGTCTGTTGTAGTTCTTTCAATGCTAGGGATAGGTCAAGCATAGGGGAGAGCTTAATCATAACTTTGTTCGCTTTCTCCAATAAAAGTTGTTCCAGTTCGGACACATTGGGTTCACAATCGGAAATAGCTACGGTTTTTCCTCCATGTTCGTTGCGACGGGCAGGATCAAGGAAAATACAATCTACTGGAGACATCATTTTCAGATAGGCTACTCCGTCTTCATTTTTAATATTAATATGATTCAAACCAAGTATGGAGAAGTTGTGAGCCGCAATTTCACAAAGCTCTTCTTGGCGCTCTATATACACAACAGACTTGAATCCTGCAGCAAGGAACGAACAATCGATGCCGAATCCACCGGTAAGATCAGTCAAAGATTGGCCTTGTATTAGTTTAGCTTTATAACGAGCTGTAATTTCTGAAGAACATTGTTCTAATGATAGATGTTTTGGGTACCATATATCATCTATTTTTTTCCACGATGGAATCTTTTCTGTTGCAATTTGCCTTCCTGCTATCTGGGTAATAGCTATTGGCATATCTACATTCGGATATTTCTTAGCTTGTAAAGCCAACGTTCGTACATCATCTGCTTGATGTTCGTGAATAAATACTTGAGTTGCTGGAGAAATCTGTATCATAACTATCAGTATTCAGAACTAAATAATGGTTTGCGATTTATTATGGAATCAGTTTGTATTTCCGCTTGGCTTCGTCCCTACTGCAGAAATTGAAATGCCACCATTCGCTTGGTAGTGGGCGGAATCCTGCTTTTTTCATAACTGTTCTTAATAATATCCGGTTTTGCCGTTCGTTTTCACTTATTTTTCCTGTATGTACTAATTCATTTTCCTGTGTAATGTTTGCTTCGAAGCCGAGATGATCTACTTTGGTTCCCATTGGTAGTGGATTCCCCAAAGAATCCAGTATACTGATGTCTACCGCAAGTCCATAATTATGTAGTCCACCTCCATGATTCGGGTTGGATACGTATTTGAATTTAGAAGTGCCTTTTACTACATTCCACATTTTCTTTTGCACAGACATTGGGCGTGCTGCATCGTATATGATGAGGCTGTATGATGGATATAACTGTTTGAGCTCTTTTTGTGCCTGCATAAGAGCGTGTGCTGCATCCGGGTGAAGATAAGCTTCTTTCAGGTCATCGTAGAGTATTTCTCCTGTGAAGTTGTCTGAGCGAGTATACATTAATTCGATGTGAATGGTCGGATCTAATTCGGAGATATTCACAAATCCTAGAGAATCAAGTGTTACTGCTGTCTGACTTTTAGTTGAGGTGTTTTCTAGAGGAATAGAGGTAGTTGGTCTTATTGAATCTATGTACGCAACATTCTGTTGTTGTTTTTCTTTTGTCGGGGTACAGGAACAAGAGAGAAGCAACATTAACCAGAATAGGAATGATGTATTATATCTTATTAATCTTAAAGTTTTTCCCATCTAGACCACTTATTTTCAATAAATTGATGCTCTTTTAATAAAGTCCTGGTGAAATATCAAACTCTATGGTTGCAAAGGTAGTTATTTGATTTATATTTAGCAAGTTGTAAGGGTATCATGCAATAGCCAATTGATATTATTGGTTTCATGTGTTTCTCTTTTAATTGAACTTAAGGTATACTAATGGACAATTCATGAACCTGCTGTAGTTTAATGTGAATAATTCCAGATGTGATAGCACAAGGAGCAGTGTTTATTTCATGAAGAAAGTAGAACAGACATGTCTTGTAAATAATGTAAAGCTTTATGTTTGTTCAATAAGAATATTAGTTTGTATTGGTGTACGCTGCCTTCCCGGGAGAAATCTCAATACCATATCTGACAAACAATAGTTTGCGGTGGTAGCGTTTGAGGTATGACCTGAACGCTACCACCGCAAGCTATTGTTTGCAAGTTCCTTTTATCGTCAAATTGGTAGAATAATACAGTTCCAATGTCGGACGATAGTGAGATTTGCTTATTTCGTTCACAGGCGAACTTCTGTTCACCTCTCATGATTATTTTTTCACGCAACGCACGAAGCAGGCGTCAGAACCGTCGGACTTGATCAAATTTCCTGTGCCAATAAAATTGAAATCGAAAGTGAAATAGTTGATATCCCACCCCAAACAGTTTTCATCCGTCCCTTCTACATTTGCTCCTGGCACTTGATTATTATACCAATATATGGCACCAGGCCTTTTGTACAGGTCGTAAAACAATGGACGACCGATAGGGTCAGCATATAATTTAGTTCGACCCGTGGCGTATCTTAACACACCGTTGAGTGTTTCCGAATCACCCCATTTGGCTGTGTAGCTTTGTTTCCTGTGTCCGTAACCGGAAGCACCAATAGGAAAGAAGAGGTTCTTGCCCGTATCGCTATTATACACGAAACAGCCTCTCATCCCACGCCCCTTCGTATTCTTATAGTCATAGCCGTAAACATCTTCGATATCATCGGCCGTTTTCGTGGCGTCATCTCCGTACAGGACACCATATCCTTGCTCTATATTACTATGACTTCTCAATTCCCAGAAATCTTCATACGTGGCCACCCTGGCATCATTTATCTCGGGATCGCCAAATGCTTGGTTGCTCCCAAGGGAGGAAATTTCTTCCCACTTCTTTGTCGTCGTAGTTCCCGCAATGATAAAACCATCTTCGGGATATACCTTAAAATCTTCTGCCTGAACGTTTACCCACTGTTCTTTCGGATTTTTATTGCTTAGTGCGTCTATTGGATCATTCCAGTTCCCGAACTTGAACAACGAACCCTCGTCCAAAGGGTTGGAAGCCAACAACGACTTGGTCCTCATGTTCTTGGCATACCATTTCGTTCCACCTGGAACCAAATCGTCAGGAGTGTCACCCTGCCTTACGAAAATCAAGTGTTGGCAGGTATAATTGTGATATTCCACACGTATAATGGCGTATCGGTTCTCCGCAGAGGAAGTTCCGGAGAAATCCACGTTGAAATCAATTACACTACCGGTCTTGCCATGTATGGCGCTTCCGTATTTTGGATCATTTTTTAACTCTGATTTTCCCAGTGTCGCTGAAAGTGTGATACCATCTCCGTTCGTTCTCTTAATGACATAGGCTTTCCAAGGACCTTCCGACTGGAATGTCGTGAACTTGGTCTCATCCTCTCCCGGCAATCGTTTCAGCACCACATGAAAGGACTTGTTATTTCCAGCGGAGCGGTAAATCCCCTTTGGATTCACGACACGACGAACCTGGTATATCGGTACGATGTTCACAAAAGGATCCAGTCCTTCCAACTTGGTTGTGATCTTAACTCTCGCTTTTCGCTGGTACGCCACGTAAGGATTGTTCCCCGTGTATCCTGTCGTTATTATCATCTGTTTGGCCCTGGTGTACATGGGAATGTATATGTTGTACGTGTTCGCTTCCGTCTTATGTCTCTCCACACAATACTTGTCTTCTTCATATTTGTCTAGGCCTTCTACGCTCGGTGTAAGATGCTCTCCTTCCGTAAAGTCCGTATATTCTCGCACGCCTCGTTTTGGAGCGCTTTCGTAGTAAGGCTTGTTGTATTGAGGCAAGGGAACGGATCCCGAAGGAACCTGAAGAACTGTCTCAATCGTTTTATGTAATGACAGAAATCCATTATAGAGTTCCGTGGTTCCTTTATCCTCAGGCGTGTAATAAACATCGGAACCGGCATTGTAGGGGGCCCAAGGGTTCTCGATGATCTCAGCCGTAATTTTCTCGATTTTCCTACCTCCTGTGTTCACCTTGAAAGGGTACATCATGGAGTGGTTGTACAGGTAGGAAATATAATAAGGTTCAGGAGTCATCACTCCTGGCTCTGGTTCTTCATACTCGATATGCCAATCTGCCTCGTTGGCGAATTTGTTGAATTTTAGCGTCAGCTTGTAGTGGCAGTTGCGTTTAGCATCATAGTCTTTTATCACGTCCTGCCCCAGCATGAAACGATATACTATGTGCCCGTTGCCGAGCCGCTCGGAATTGTTGGATATGTAGTGCGCCTGCACCTCTATATACGTGCCGTAGGGTACGTCATCTTTTAGACGGTAGCCCTCGTCGCCAGGCAGGCCCGGGTGGTCAAGCGAACCGTCGTGATTCGCGTCCTGTCGCTTGTCGGGCATGTTGGCCCCAGCTCCCTGCATATTTTCGTAAAAATATAACGCTGGATCCGTTTCCTTGTGAGATCCCAAATAGGGAGCGCCTACCGTGACACGATGGTCTGCACAGTCCTCTCCGTACTCAAAATCATCCGTCTCATGCCCTTCGTGGTAAATAATGATTTCCCCATCAGGCATTTCCGGCCCGCTCTTCGGTGTATCCAAGGTGTATCCTTCTTTGCCTACGTTATTGGTTTTCCCCAAATAGCATTGTGAAGGAATATCTTTAATCTGCACCGACTGAATATAGATGAAGACACCCTCTTTCAACTTCGAACCGTCAAATGCCACGGTCACTTTAGATGCTGCACGACGTAGCCATGCATGGAGATTCATGCTATTTTTATTCAATACTATAGCTTCATTCTCCGGCTGGATAGCGGAAGTCTTCGTGAAATAGCCTATCATCTGCCCATTGGCGGTCATGTCTTCGAAATCCCATGTGAGAGGAATACTCTTGAGCCCGTCCACCGTTTTTATGGCTTCAGAATAACTCGAGTTTGTAAGCAAGTCAGGAATATTCGCCACGGCATACATATAATACTGGCCGAAGTCAATTTCTTCTGGCAATTCTAAGGTAGCGTGTTTCGTGGTTGTTTCCGCGCTATTCCCGTTTTCCGCATCTGCGTTTGTACGGTTTTCATCGAATACGGTATATTTATCTTTGGCTATCTCCCAGTTTCTTTTCAGCTCCTTTGTATTCCCGTCATACAACAATACATGCAGACTGTTAATATCCTTTAAAGCATCCCCGGCAGTCCGTGTCTGGGTAAGTGCCGAGGACATGGGTTTGAAATCCAGCGTGGCGGATACCCTTGCCTTACCTTCGCCTATGATCTCTTTTTTCATGAATTCGTCATGGCAACCTGTAACGGTTAGAATCAATAGTAAGAGAATGATATATCGTACAAAATGGTTCATATACTTCTATTTATTGTTTTACAAACCGAATTCCGGTTCAAGGATTACCTCACTGTATGGAATAACATCCGCTTCGCATGTGACCTTCGCATCCTCGTCGTAGGTGATATGCACCACCACATGTGTGTTCCTTGGCAGTGTCTGTAACTCCGGGAAGTAGTGCTTCCTCGTAATATTGTCCAAGCTTATATTCATGGAATAATTACGTGAATCCATATCATCGGTATATTTGCCTTCCAGAAGATAAATTGGCGTTAGTACCGTCTCCTTGCTGGCATCCACTGTCACGCCATTCGGAACAGACGTATTCGTGCTATAGACATAATATCCGACGTCGGCCGGGACTTCGTATTCCGTAATCTCCTGTTGCCCAGTGGTCTCATCACGTTTACCATAAATCGCCCGGGGTATATACCACTCCTTGTGGGCCATTTTCTCTATCGTAAGCCCGTCAAAAGTTATACTTTTGCTGCTATTGTTGATGATGTGAAACGTGAACTTGACTGCCGCCCTTGTCACGAAAAGGCTGCATGATTGCTCGGGCTCCTCATTGACAAAATATTCGTGTCGTTCGCTCATAGGTAAAGGTCCCTCAATCTGTTCCATGTCATCTTCCAAATTTATTTTCAATTCCTCTATGTCATCTTTCGGGAAATAGCCTCCGACCTCGATTTTACCTAAGTCAAAACCAACCAATTTACGTGGAAGGTTATTCTTATCAGTAACTGTAGTACTTTCATTGACAAACAGGTATATACACTTCTTTTCGTTACCGAAAACCTTGAATCGCTCCATTTCGTGCTTTAAGGATACGGCAGCCCTGAGGTCTATCAACCGGTTTGCCTCTACCGTCTGGTCAGGGCGCACGATGACAATACGCAACATGTGCATCTTCTCATTTTCATTTGCCGCATCTGCATATTTTGCTGTTCTGGTTAGTGCATCCGAAACGTCAGACAGCGCGACACTAATGTCCAAATTGACAAGCAGTATCTTTTCATTGCTTCCGTCACCATTTTCGATGGCGGATTCGCACGCACAAAACAGCAGCAATGAACACAGTATGATGGATGAAGCCAATCGTTTCATGTTACATCTCAGCGTTATTGATTCTCACTATCCAATCATTAATTTTGATATGCGTCCTTATCCAGTTCATATCGCTTCCGAGGAAGAACACCAGAGACCAGACGCTTTCTCTGTCGAGAAACTCCTGCGGTTTCATCTTAGCGTATAATTCGCTTTTAAGCAGAAGAAGATAGTCGTTAAGAGGAATATTCACGATTTCCTTTCCGTCGTCCTTCAGCTTGATGACCAGTTTAGGGGAATTCTTCGTCATCAGACGGGATGTAGAAAATTCCGAATAGGCCACTATCACGGGTTCGCCTTCATTCTCCCCATTGCCGGAAATCCCTGCTATCGCCTCACCGGACGCCCAGGGAAGATAGGTTATCGTTCCGTTAGCGATCAGGTCATTGTCATACCCAAAAAGCGTGTTGTCGTCCGTTATGGCAAATTCGAAATCTTCGGCATGTACAGGCTTTCCGTTAAGTTGCTGAAGCACGATGCGGATGTTGTTCGTGTTTTTCATCATCTTTACGGTACCCTCGTTGTAGAGTTCGGTACTCGTCAGAGTCAACTCGCCCCAAAACATATTGTGTAGACGTCTTTCAGCGGGAATAGGGGCAGAAATGCGGTGGATGTCCATCCCTACACACAAGTCTGTATACATATTTCCGAGAGAGGGCTCTTGGAGCACTGAAAAGGTCTTTTCCTCGCAAGCAAGCCCGCCATAGGCGACAAAATGATAGCTCCCCTCTTCCAAGTCCAAAGTCATCCGGTAGTTTTCGTCCTGCAATTCGGTGCCTGTCACGATCTTGGTATCCACATAGTTGCCATTGCCATCATAGATGTAAAGTGTCAGACAGTCCACACTCGACGGAAAAGCATTTGCATACAACATATTATAGTCGTAAACAAAGCGCAGGGATACTCCGTACGGACAAGGTGCCAGATCATCATATATGCGTTCGCAGGACGAGAAAGCAAAACTTATGGAGGCGACGTATAACGCCGCACCCATGAGTCTTGATATGATATTTCGTTTGCTACTTCGCATTTGTTACCTTTTAAAAGTCGATATTATTTATGCGAACCACCCAAGGTAATACCTCGACGGACACACTCAGGTAAACGTTTCCTTCTTCATCCGGATCATCCGGGTCAACAGGATCGGGATCGTTCTCCGATATACGTGGGTGACCAAGTTTGCGGATACTGGTTACCGCCAATTTATACACGTTGTTGCGTACTACACCGAACTCCATAGGACCCATGACACCGTTATTACCATTGTCGTTGTGACGGTTCCAGTAGAAATAATAGCAGTAATATCCGTGAACTCCTTCATCGGTACTCGACTCGTAGAGGGTGAACCCGACTTCCGTCGCGGCAGCTTTGAATAGTGTCAAGTTTGCATCAGTTTTACCACCATTAATATTATTGTGCCAGATGTTCCATTTGTAGTCCGCGCTTTTTTCATCGGTACTGTAAACGGCAGTAACTGCATCAACACCTTCAGCCTCAGCCTTTTCTGCTACAGGAACAGTTGTTGTATTTCCGAAAGCGGCTGTGTACATCGGGCTGCCTGGTCCTTGACTTATAGCCATTGCACGGACTTCTTTCCAAGTCACATAGATGCTATTACCGTAAGTATAAAGGATAGGATCTGCAGCTGCATCTCCGCTAGCGTTTTTAAGAGCATCTGCCAATGTACCCGTAGCACCTTCGGGGGCAATCATTTTACCCTTGAACACAATACCGGTGGAAATACCGTTCTGTTGGTTAGAAGTTGCACCGGGGATGGTATTTTCAGTGACATAACGCCAGATTTTATAATCGCCTTTGCTTCCACTTGGATTCCAACCAGTATCATCATCACGATCACCGTTAAGAACATCTGAAATCTTGGAGGTAAACCATTGGTCGCGGGCCTTGGCATCGATGGTCCAGTTGGTAGTAGAATTCCCAAGACAGAAATTGAAATAGTTTGCATATTTTTTCTCCTTTATGATGCTTCCGTCGTTCTTGTCGGCAGCATCAGTATCCACTACGTAATTGGTAGAAGTTTCGGTTCCACAAAGTGTAGCATTACTACTCAACCCGTTATCCGATACGCGGCGCAGGTAATAGAAATTCTTGCTCATGTTAACAAGTGCCATCTTCTGGAGCTGAATTTGCATGATGTATTTTTTATCTTCATCGTCCTTTGGATCTTTTACGACATTGTATGTGTTCTGGCCAAGTTCGGAACCGTCTTTGAAATCGAAACGAGCAACGGAACGCTCCACCTTAATGGCATCGCTATTATCTATTCCAGCATCTGTACTACCGCCTATAGTAGGATTATTCCCAGAAAGCTTAAACGGGTTAGTCATCGTGGTAAAGTCATCCCAGTCAGAAAATTTTGCCGGAAACTTCTTCGTGGAAATTTTGGATGAAGACATCAGGAAACCGCCTTGATGGTCAGGACCGCCCCAGATGGCTGCGTTGTCGCTTGCCCCATTTGGATTCTCTGATATGGAGCAGACTTGATTATACCAAGTATTGTCTCCTATTGACAATCCTTCGAAAATTTCTCTCAAAGCAGCGGTCGGATTACAGAATACGAATACATTTATATTTTGTTTATTTTCTTCAAGTATACCATTATCTCCATAATACTCCGAGAGGACAGATTTCGAGATAGACTGAACGGTAGTTATTTTTCCGTCTTTTTCTGTTACAAGGCTTTCGGATTTTTTTGCGCAACCAATTAACTTATTGTCCTTATCTGCCAACACCAGAAGGACAGAATTTACTCTGTTTTCGCGGTCTTGACCGACTTCGGTACCGTCTGTACTTGTTCCATAATCAGCTTTATCATCAGAATTGGTTTTACTCCTGGTTCCTATTCCTGGCACGGGGAGTTGTACCGTCACATTCATGTATACGGCGTCTTTTGAGTTATTTCCTCCTGTTCCTGGATTCCCATCTGTCAGTTCTTGATGACTGCACCCGACAAACGCTAAAGTAAGAGCGGCTGCAACAAACTGGTACAATTTTCTCTTTTTCATAATTATAACTATTTAAAATTGATTTTATTTGATTATTCCGTATATCCTCTTTCCGTCAATTCGGCCAAGGTAGTTACTGCCTTTTCAAGTCCCATTTTACGGGCTTTTCCTAAATACATCGCTGCTGTCTTGTAATCCTTTTCACGTATGGCAAGCGCACCTCGTGCGTAGGCGGCTTCTGCCGAATCGCCCGCCTTGTCAAGATAGCGGCGTGCGGCTTTGTGATCGTCCTGTCGTATGGCGGCATTGGCAGCATTCAGATTGGCAATCTTGTCGTTCGGGAACATACGAACCGCTGTTTCAAATACGTCGGTAAATTCCGTTGTACCTGGTTCGTGTGTGCTTGCGACAAGATAGAATTCGTTCAAGCTCAAATTCTGCGGTCGTTCCTTCAGGACGCGTTTAATCTCTTCCACATCGTTGTAGCTGCGTATGTTATAATCGATGCGGTAATCCGTGTGGCGTAACGCCGGGTAGCAATGCTGTAACAGAAAACGATATTCTTCCGGATAAGTACGTTTGATTTTTGCCTCTTTCGCATCCGGTTCAAGGTCGCTGTCGATCATCTCGAGTATCTCTGCACGATGATTGATATTGGAACTTTCCACATAACGCCGTAACCCTTCCCAGTCTTCCGGTTCGTGTTCCGTGACAATAATGTCATCGGCAAAATTGTATAATCTCCGTATATGTTCCTTGAGCGACTCAGTACGCCCTATCGCTAGATCGCGGTTGTGTGTATAGGGGCTTTCGGGCGAAGCATATCCCTTGAGCCAAACGGAAATAATAGACACATCTTTGTCATTACGTACGGAATCAATAGTGGCCTCTATTTTGCCGAGTTCCACCGTGTTACGACGGTACTCGGGATAAATTACCGTTTTATTCACGGGGAAGTCAATAAATGCCGAACCAGACAGCGAGCGGCTTTTCATCAGTTCGGCTTCAGGACGCACGAATACCAGTTCAGGAAAGAAGGTTTCGTTGTGTTGTCCCAGCAGGTTTTCGTATTCCGCCAGTATTTCGTGGCAACATCCCCAGTCGCTTCGATGAAACTTAAGTGTGGCTCCGTCCATCCATTCCTTGTAAATAATGGAATTATGATAGTCTATATTGTTCGGTATTTTTGAGGCTTGCCAAATTGCTTCGTTCGTCCCTGATATACTACCTATCCCGTTTCGTACATAGTAGTAATATCGTTTACGCCCGTAAATCCCAATAGACGGTAGATCGAGCGAATCTGTTCCATTGACTAAACGAGGTGTGAGCAATACGGCCCGATTAGCTTCCACGTTGAGCGCTGTCAAGTTCACACTCATTTCCACGGTAAGGTATTTGCCATTACGCTCCATCTTAAAGTGATTGATGGAAACGCCAGGGATGATGTCTTTCACTTTCTGTGCTGCCACTCCTGACATGCTTCCCAATCCCAGCAGGGCTACTAATATAAATATCGTTCTTTTCATGTTCATTGTGCTTTAAAACAGGTAAACTAAGTTGATGGCCGCTTTGGTGGGACCTACGTAATGATGCGGCTTGTTTGTTTCAAGTTTTGTCCCACACTTCGCACATGGGTATTTATCGTAGCGGGTGTAGGAATAGCCGAGCCCTATTTCTGCTTCCAAGTTCCAATGGCGGTTCAATATCCATGCGTAACCGTATGCCACACCGGCACCTATAAACCAACCTTGGTAACGGGCATCCTTCAACTTCCGCGCATCGGTACCCAAGAAATGGGCACGTCCGTTAAATCCTCCGATGTTATACTTCCCCCCATGTATATGTGTACCAAGGAAATGTCCGGAGAAACGATCGCAAAACCAATACCGAACTTCGGGTTGTAGAACCCAGTGTTTCCATCGCCTATTGTGCGATAGCGTCCAAGCGTTGAGTTCTCCCGTAAAATCAATCGTCCATTTGGGTGCGAGACCTACCTCCATCCCAAGATTGACATTTAAAAAAACATCAGAAAATAGATTGGTCTTTATCGCTGCCTTTTGTGCCCAGAGTTCTTGTGAAACACCTATCAAGGCAATTGCCAACAACAAGATTACACGTTTCATTATCCTATTATTTATTTAAATATTCAAAATCATTCTCTCC
>NZ_BAKK01000066.1 GCF_000614145.1 Bacteroides faecichinchillae JCM 17102
AATGTTGGAGATAAAAGTGTACCCACAGTATCATAGAAGAGACTTTTTGAATGATAAAAGTTATAACGTTAGAAATATTCAGTTAGAACAGATTAAGTTTAGAATACATATGGAAAGAGTACTGTTTAAGTTTAACATATGTCAATTCTATTTATTGTAAAATTTGAAGTTAGTAAGTATTCTATCGTAAGTGCTGTAGAATGATAAATACATATTAAAAAAATATACCTTTTTTATTAACCTTTTAATTGTTGAATTTATGGATAAACACCTGATTGTAGCACTTATGTGCTGTTTGTTTGTGGTCGGCTGCAAAGACGATTTCAAGGATCCTAGTATATGGAATTTCAAGCCTTGTGATCCGTCAAAACCGGTGGAGTTTACAGACTTTACTCCTAAAGAGGGAGGGGTACGTACTCGAATGTATATTACGGGTTCAAATTTTGGTACGGATGAGAGTAAGATTCATGTGACGATAGGAGGGCATAAAGCACCGGTAATTGCATCTGATGGTTCAAAAATACATTGTATGCTTCCGGCGCGTGCTTATGATGGTGATATTAAAGTTGCTATTGATGACAAAGATGGCAATGTTGTCACAGAATATACATTTGAGGAGCGTTTTAGTTATCAGTCTCAGGTGGTAGTAGGGACATTATTGAGAAACTACAATTCCCAAACCGGAGCTGCCCCATTTCAAGACGGTGCCTTTGCCGATGGAGCCGGAGTCCCGGCCAGTGACTGGATGGTGTTTGACCCAAAACCGGATAATGGAGACAAGGTAATCTTCACCAGCAACTTCAGTGGTGGAAGCGAAGGTATCCGTATGATTAATCTGACTAAACAGGAGGTAAAAACGATTTATGCAGGTTCACGATCTCCCAAAATGCAAACCTTTACTTTCTCAGCAGATGGAGATACGTTATTAATTACCGATGATAACGGCAGAGGTACTAAAGGTGATATTACAATGCCTAACATTCATTATTTATTGCGCTCGGAAGGCTTTCAGAAATTACGTACGTACTCTTACAGTTCGTGTACCTATGGCTTGGTATATATGCCGGACGGAACCATTTTCTTTGCCACTTATCCGAACGCTTCTATAATGAAACTAGTACGTAATAGCGGGGTACCTATCATAGACGGAAGTGCTACTGTTTGTTTCGATTTTCTTAGGAGTGCGGGTCGCCAAGTGAAGATGAGGCGCATCCGAGTGGAAAATTCGTTTATATATTCAGCCGTTACGAGGGTGGCATTTATAAAAGTGAATATGATCCTGTGGCTAAAATGCTTAACAGCCCTACACTTGTGGCGGGATCTACATTGGCCGGATCGGCAGCGGAAGTGAAAGAAGGGGCCGGATCACTGGCTCGTTTCGGACTTCCTGGTGCGGTGATTTTGTAAAGAATCCCAAATATGTACAAGAAGGCAGAGAAGATGTTTATGATTTTTATCTGGCCGACCAGCGCGGGCAGTGCATCTGGAAAATCACTCCGGAAGGGATCGCCAGCATCGTTGCGGGTCGTAGTAATTTCACAGCGGACAATGCTTATAATGGATATATTGATGGCGATCCATTACACGAGGCACGTTTTAACAATCCACAATCGATAGCCTATGACGAGGAGGAGGAGACCTTCTATATCGGTGACAATGGAAATCATTGTGTCCGTTATCTAAGAACCGAATAATACTATAAAACACATGTAATATGAAGAAACTATTTTTATTGTTTTTGTTGGTGACAGGATATGTTAGCGTATCCTATGCACAGGAGCAACAACAAGTGGAAGTGACGGGTATTGTTACCGATATAAATAAGGAGCCGCTTATCGGTGTAAACATTACCGTGAAGAACATACCTGGATTCGGTGTGATGACTGACGCCAATGGCAAATATAAGATAAAAGTGCCCGATTATTCTACATTGATTTTCTCTTATATAGGTTTTACGTCACAAGAAGTGTTTGTAAAAAGTAAGAAAGTGATTGACATTGTCATGAAAGAGGATGAAAATAATGTATTGGATGAAGTTACCGTTACAGGTACCGGTGTACAGAAGAAGATTACCGTCACTGGCGCAGTGACCACAGTGGACGTGGAGCAACTAAGGACTCCTACTTCCAGTATTACAAATGCCCTAGCAGGTAATGTACCAGGTATTTTGGCACGTCAGACTTCTGGACAGCCGGGCGATAACATCTCCGAATTTTGGATACGCGGTATCTCCACGTTTGGAGCAGGCTCCAGTGCGCTGGTATTGGTCGATGGATTCGAACGCAGTCTGAACGAAATCAACGTAGAGGATATTCAGGACTTTTCTGTCTTAAAAGATGCTTCCGCGACAGCTATTTATGGCTCTCGTGGTGCAAACGGTGTTGTATTGATTACTACCAAACGAGGAAAAGAAGGTAAAACGAAAATAGACGCGAAAGTAGAGACTTCTTACAGTACGCGTACCATGACTCCGGAATTTGTGGACGGTGTGACTTACGTTAATATGGTGAATGAAGCGTTTTCTACACGTAGTCAGCCAATTCCTTATACGGACGAGGAAGTCGAGCTCTTCAGGAACGGGTTAGATCCGGAACTCTATCCGAATGTGAATTGGATGGACATGATTCTTAAGAAAGGTGCTCCAATTTATCGTGCCACGATTAATTTAAGCGGCGGAGGCACTACCGCGCGCTACTTCGTTTCTGCGAGCTATGTGGATGAAGGAGGCATGTACAAGACCGACAAGGGATTGAAGGAATATGACACTAACGCCAACTATCGCCGATGGAATTATCGTATGAACATCGACCTGAATCTGACAAAAACCACTTTGCTGAAGGTGGGCATATCCGGTTCATTGGATAAACAGAACCAACCGGGAGGGTCTGCTAGCCAGATATGGATTTCTGCATTGTCATACAATCCCATTGCCACTCCGGTAAGATACAAGGACGGGAAATGGGCTGCGCAGGGAACTAATAACCAAATAAATCCATGGATGTTGGTTACACAAATGGGATATCAGGAAAAATGGAACAACAAGATACAAAGTACCGCCAATCTAGAACAAGACCTGAAATTTATCACCAAAGGATTGAAATTCTACGGACGGTTTGGATACGATACTAATACCTATAACACAAACTCACATATTAAATATCCCGATATGTGGAAGGCCCAAAACAAGCGGAATGCCTTAGGGGAACTGGAATATGACAAGGTAGTGAACGAACAGTTGATGGTGGTTAATCCCCATTCGACAGGTGAACGCAAAGAGTATCTGGAGGCTGAGTTGCATTATGATCGTACCTTTGGTGACCACATGGTGGGCAGTGTTATCAAATATTCTCAAGATAAAACTGTGAATACATCGGAAAACTTTGAGAAAAACGCAATTCAAGCCATCGAACGCCGTCATCAGGGATTAGCCGGGCGCTTCACGTACGGTTGGAAATATCGCTATTTCTTTGATTTTAATTTCGGTTACAATGGTTCGGAGAATTTTGCTACCGGTCATCAATTTGGTTTCTTTCCAGCTTATTCTGCGGCATGGAACATCGCAGAAGAACCTATTATCAAGAAAAACTTCAAATGGATGAATATGTTCAAACTCCGCTATTCATACGGAAAAGTGGGCAATGACTTTTTATCATCACGTTTCCCCTATTTGTCATCATATAAGACCAGTGATAAATACGGTTATTATTACGGAGATATAGGTACTTCAAGCTCTCCATCCGCCTTCTACCAAGGATTAACCTTCAATAATTTCGCATCAAGAGGTATTTCATGGGAAATCGCGAAAAAACACGATGTCGGAATTGATTTCTCTCTATTCAACGACAAGTTCAGCGGTACCGTAGATTACTTCCATGAACAGCGTGACGGAATCTATCAACGGCGAGTTTTCTTAGCGTATAGTATCGGTTTACTGGAGGATGCTCCGTATGCCAATGTAGGATCCGTTTTATCGAGGGGGGTTGATGGGAATATCTCTTACAACCAGAAGTTGGGTGAAGTCAATCTTACCTTCCGCGGTAACATGACTTATAGTAAAAATGAAATCAAAGCGTATGACGAAGCTTACAGCCATTATGACTATACCCTCCACAGCGGATTCCGTGTAGACCAGTTGAGGGGGCTGATTTCGAAAGGACTATTTACAGACTATGACGACATTCGTAATAGTCCCAAGCAGACATTCGGAGACGTAGCTCCAGGCGATATCAAGTATAAAGATATCAACGGTGACGGAGTTATTGATAACAATGACATTGTACCTATCGGTGCTACCACCAAACCAAATTTGATTTACGGATTCGGGGTTTCAGCCTTGTGGAAAGGGTTCGACTTCAACCTACACTTCCAAGGAGCGGGGAAATCTTCCTTCATAACATATGGGACAGTTGCTCGCCCTCTCAGTAGTAGATATTGGGGAAATATCCTGACTGACGTTGTAGGAAATTATTGGTCGCTAGGTACGAATGAGGATCCGAACGCGAAATATCCACGTCTTACCTTCGGACCCAATGGTAACAACTACCAAAATTCCACTTATTGGATGCGTGACGCTTCTTATCTTCGTCTGAAGAATTTGGAATTAGGCTATACGTTTCCTGCCAGATGGACAAGAAACTTGTATATCAACAAGATGCGTATTTATTTCATGGGAACCAACTTATTGACATTCTCCGGTTTCAAGCTGTGGGATCCTGAAATGGGTAGCGCAACAGGAGAAAAATATCCGTTATCCAGAACCTATACAATAGGTTTGACTGTTAATATATAAAATAGAATACTATGAAGAAAAAAATACACTTATTGCTGGGAATGGCAGTTGTCACTTGCGGACTATCTTTCACTTCCTGCTCCGACTTTCTGAATGTGGAAAAATATTTCGAAGATACACAATCGGAAGATAAAATATTCGCTGATGATATGTATACACTACAGTGGCTTTCTTACTGCTATAGCCGTCTATTGGGCGATAACATAGAAGTGGGGCATTCCCGTTTTTGTCCCCAGAACTTTGCAGATGACCAAGTCTTTAGTGAGTCTTATGGTCGTTACAAGGCCTATAAATTAGGAGAAATCGGATACGGTTATTCATATAGCGGTTATTATCAGAATACTTGGAAATGGTCGTATGCTGCTATATATCAAGCCACTGTTTTGATCAATAAAGTAGACGCCAATCAAGACTTTACTCAGGAAGAGATTCTGGATGTGAAGGGACAGGCTCGTTTCCTTCGAGCTTACTTTTACTGGATGTTATTGAGAAGGTATGGACCGATACCTTTATTGCCGACTGAAGGGATCGATTATACCAAATCTTACGATGAGCTGAGTTATCCACGTAACACGTACGATGAATGTGTGGAATTTATTACCTCAGAAATGCTACAAGCAGCTAAAGAGTTACCGGAGAAACGAGATAATCTGAATCTTGCCCGTCCTACCCGGGGAGCTGCTCTAGCGGTACGTGCCAAGGTCTATCTTTATTGGGCTAGTCCGTTGGCGAACGGAAATACAGAGATGTCGGATTTCACAGATAAGAGTGGGCGTATTTTGATTCCGCAGGAATATGACGAGTCCAAATGGGCAAAGGCAGCAGCAGCGGCTAGAGACGTGATAGAAGGTGGATGGTATAAGATTTTTACAGTTAAAAAACGGGAAACGGCAGCCCAAGGAGACTATTCTTATCCGAAGACTATCATACCTCCATATAATGAGAAGTTTTCCGACAAACCTTTCCCTGATGGATGGGCGGATATCGATCCGTTCGACTCTTATCGTTCATTATTCAACGGAGAAGTTTTTTTGTTCAATAATCCGGAAATTATCTTCAGTCGTGTCGTAAACGATAATGCTGCTAATCTTGATGATCTGAGTGATTATAGCGATGTAGTACAACTGGTAAAACATCAAATGCCGTCATCCATCGGTGGATGGAATATGCATGGTATGACAATGAAACAGTGTGACGCATATGACATGGCGGATGGAAAACCTTATGACCGTACAACTGGTATGACAGGCTTTGCTAGTGCTGATAACAAAGCGGACCGCCCTTATGACAATTTAGAAGATGGCGTTTGGCTGGGATATGCTAATCGTGAACCCCGTTTCTACGCATCTGTAGGATATAATGGTGCAAGGTGGAACTGTACAAGCGCCACAGGAACCGGTGCTGTAAATGTTATAAACAAGCAGGTGTGGTATTATCGTGGTGAAACGGACGGACGTTCCAATAGCGTTGATCGTTGGCTGGTTACCGGTATCGGTATAAAGAAGTATGTCAATCCTTCCGACTGCGCCAATAACAGTGGAAGTATTACGCAAAAGCCGGAACCCGCTCTTCGTTATGCAGATATATTGCTTTCATATGCAGAAGCGTTGAACAATTTGACAACGACCTATGAGATTCCTTCATGGGACGGAAACACCACATACATCGTTGGCCGCGATATCGAAGAAATGCGTCGAGGTGTAAAGCCCGTCCGCATGCGTGCCGGAGTACCTGACTATGATAATGACGTATATAACGATAGGAACGCGTTCTTTGAGAAAATCGTGCATGAACGTCAGATAGAGTTCTTTGCCGAAAGTCAGCGTTACTATGATGTACGCCGCTGGAAGATTGCACCGGAACATGAAGGAGGACAGATTTACGGTTGCAACGTAATGATGGATAAGAAACATGCTGAAGCGTTTTATACGCCGGTTAGAGTAACTGGAGTCCAAACCGCTTTTTCCCGAAAACAATACTTTTGGCCCATGAATTATGATGAGTTACAACGGAATAGGAACATGACCCAAGCTCCGGATGGCAAGATTACGATTAAGAGATGTAATATAAATAATGAAGTGATATGAAAAAAGTATATATTTTAGGAATGGTATTGTGCATGTGCACCTTATTGGTCTCATGCAACGATGAATGGAAAGACGAGCTTTTTACAAGGATGGTTTCTTTCAAGGCACCGAACGGCAGTAACAGCGTGAGTGATATTTACATACGCTATCAGCCTGATGGTAGCGGCTCGTTCCAACTACCAGTAATTGTCAGTGGTTCTCAAACTAATGACCAGGATATAGCCGTGAAAATTAGTGTGGATAATGATACTCTTGCAATTTTGAATACAGAGAAATATTTGGACCGCAGGGACCTGTGGTACAAACAATTGCCAGAACGGTTTTATTCATTCCCTACAGAAAACATTTGTGTTATTCCTGCTGGACGAGACGTCCAGACCTATGACATCGATTTTCATTTGAAAGGACTGGACCTGAATGAGAAATGGGTACTGCCATTGACCATAGAAGAGGACCCGTCATACGCGCTAAATGTCCGCAAGGGATATTATAAGGCACTATTGAATCTACATCTTTTTAATGATTACTCGGGTACTTACTCCGCAACGGGTATGAATGTTTATTTGGGAGAAAGCAGTAACGACCCTGCTACGACGGGGACCCGTGATGTCCGAGTAGTGGATGATAAATCAGTTTTCTTCTATGCTGGTACATGGTGGGAAGAGGATGAGCAGCGCGACAAATATAAAGTGGTTGTTGAATTTGGTGAAGGGACAAAGGATGTTGACGGGATAGTTACTGGTCCACTAACTGTTAAAGCGGGTGATGCTGTTAATGAGGCACAAATTAGTTCGTATGGTAACTGTACCTACAGAAGAAGCGTAGAACCGCATCCGACTCAACCGCATATAGAATTACATACTACGGTGATGTATTTGAGTTATTATTATACAGATGTTACTTCAGATCCGAATAATCCACTTACTTATCGTGTCACGGGCAATATGTCTATGCAACGTTCGGTTAATACATTGATTCCGGATCAAGATCAGGCTATTCAGTGGTAAGTCTTTATTAAATATTACAAGATATAAATATATGAAGTAAACCCTAAATGTTTTCCCAAAACTATTAGGGTTTATTTCTTAATACAACTTTTCAGACAGGAAGTACGCATTATAAATCGCTATAGGTTCTGCACAGCAAACAAATATTCCAGCATTTTTATTGTAATCACGTTCTCCACCTTACGGGAACCCGGATCAGTCACAAAATCTGGTGGATAACTTTCATGCAAATAATCTTGTTCTAGTTCATTTCCTAATTAGTACAAAGCAATTTATAATCGATTATTTTCTCAAAGTATTCTTATTACTATGAGAAAAATTTCTCACCCTTATGAGAAAAAATACTCATCGCATTGAGAAAAAATTCTCGTTACTATGAGTATTTATTCTCATTGCGGTGAGAATAATCCTTTGCCCTAATAGACTGTTTTTGCTACCAATTATTTAAATATGAATGTGGTTAGCATCATATTACCATAAAGTATCCACCAAGTTTTGCGACTGATTCGATACTTTAACATGCAAATAGGATTCATAAAACATGCTTTTATAAAAAGAACGGGATAAATACAACTGATGCGTTGATTTATCCCGCTTTCTAGAAGAGATTCAAAAAAAGGACTTTTTCATTTCTCCCGATTTACTTCGGCCCCGCTCCTTCGCAATATTGTGGAACAAGATGAAGTTTTACCATTGTATAGCCTGATCCTCATCTGGAATCAACGTGTTGAATGAGCGTTGTGTACCCATACTTCCGGTAGCCCTGTACCTGATCGGGTTTTCCGGGTCGGAAGAGACATCCGTATAATAATAATTCAGATATATCGTCGTAGTGCGCTTCTCGATATGCGGCAGTGTCGCATGCTGTTCTACACTTCTACGATAATAGCAGTTACCATACGGTTGGATATCGGTCGGGTTCGCCGGATCCACCGCGAACACTTCAAGCGGTCCAGTCTCTACTCCGTTCTCGTCTTTCGTACCCTCCAGGAATCTGACGCCTACTTTATATTTATTGCGGTCTATATCTTCCTCCCACCACGTGCCGGCATAGAAGAATACCGTCTTGTCATCCAACACGCGCAATTCGCGGGTGGCCACCGTGGCGGGGTCACTTGTGTTGTCGCCTATATAGACACTTACGGAATTCGAAGCGTAGCTTCCTGAATACTCGTTGAACAAACGAAGATTCAGCAACGCCTTATAATATCCCTTGCGGACATTCAGCGCGTACGACGGGTCCTCTTCTATGGTCAATGGTAGTACCCACTTCTCATTTAGGTCCAACCCTCTCAGGTCGAAGTCGATGTCGTATGTCATAGTGTTCTTTCCGGCGGGAATATTGCAGACTCCCCCCATAGGGAACGAGTAAAATTGCTCCGGAAGCTGTCTGTACCACAAGTCTCTGCGAGCCGAGTACTTTTGCTGGTTGAAATCTTCAAGCGTATCATTATCCACGCTGATCTTCACGTTAATGTTGCGGGCATTGTCCTTTGAGCCGCTCACAATGACCGGCAGATGGAACGAGCCGGAACCGTCAGCATGGTAACGTACATAAATGTCGTGCACTCCCTGAGCATTCAACGGTGCTTTCAATGACACCATCTCCCTGTACAATTCATCTTTCCATTCGTCGTTGCATGAACTGAATAAAGCGCATGCCCCCAACATTACTCCTAATATATATTTTTTCTTCATATTTCGTTATTCTTTATGTATTAAGATTCGCGTTAATCGTAATCCTGCCATCCGGGTGCCTGAGTCATGTTCTTATTACGCTGCAACTCATCGTAGATCATAGGCCAGAAGTATTGCTTGCGCGAGAAGGCGGTTTGCACTCCCGCCACTCTAACCGGCGTATAGAAAGCATCCCTGTTGCTTTCGTCCATCATCACATTGCATCCGTAAATCTGCTCACCTTCGTGTTGGGGAGCTATTTTCCAACGGCGCAAGTCGTAGTAACGCTGGCTTTCGGCGAAGAACTCGATCTGGCGTTCATGTACCAGACGTTCGAAGAACAGTTCGCGGTCGTTATAAACCTCGTCAGTGAAATCGGGCACACCGGCGCGCATGCGGACAGGCTTCATGCCACGACGCATCTCGTTGATGTCGTGTTTTATGGTATAAGTTTGGCTTCCGTCCCACGATTCGATAGTATAACTGTTGCCTTTCTCGATGTTGTTCAACGCTTCAGCGTATGACACCAATATGTCTGCGTAGCGGAGAGCCGGTTCCAGTTTTTCCTGAATATTTCCGCCATGATTCATGCAATCGTTCGGATGAATGTATTTCTTGATACCGATACCGGTAGCCAGCCAACGCTCACTATTGTTGGCGCGCCCGTCCAGCTTGCCACGATAGTACCATACCTGCTTGTTAATTACGTCAGTGGCCGACTGGTCCGAAGCGCTGGTACAGTTCCATCTCGCTCCGTTATATCCTACTGACGCGTAAAAGCGTGGCTCGCGGTTGGCATATCCCATCCAAACTCCGTCTTCCAAATTATCGTAAGGACGTAAATTCTTATTTGCAGCACTTGCATAACCCTCCAGATGGTCGTTGCGGTCAAAAGGTGTTCCGTCCGCCATATCATAAGCGTCGCATTGTTTCATGGTCATACTGTGCATGTTATATCCGCCCGCTGAATTCGGTATCTGGTGCTTGACCATATCGGCTACATCGCAATAATCTCCCAGATAGGAGTAGTCGCCTTCCGCCCTGTTGGTGACGCGACTGAAAATAATCTCCGGGTTATGGTAAAAATTGACCTCACCGTTAAATGTCGAGCGGTATGACTCGAACGGGTCGATGTCTTTCCATCCGTCGGGGAAATTTGCTTCTGAATAAACAGGATGATAAGGAGGAGCGATGGTTTTGGGGTTCGCATAGTCGCCGGCAACTTCACTTTCACGGAATTTTCTCGTAAACAGCTCATACCATCCTCCTTCTATCACGTCTCTAGCAGCGGCAGCGGCTTTCGCCCACTTTTCCTCGTCATATTCCTGTGAAATAAGCACACGTCCGGTTCGGTCCTGAAAATCCGACATTTCTTGGTTTCCGTTAAAAAGCGGGCTGGCTCCGTAAAGGTACACCTTGGCACGTACCGCCAAAGCGGCTCCGCGTGTGGGACGCGCCATATTCAGGTTGTCGCGTTCTTCCGGCAGTTCCTTGGCGGCCTGCTTCATTTCTTCCGCAATGAATTCCACACATTCGTCATATGTGTTGCGCGGATAGCTCAGCTCATCGTAGCTCTTTCCATAATCCACACCTTCCACCGGCATGAGGGGCACCGGACCATATCTTCTCATCAGCAGCCAATAGAAGTACGCGCGCAAAAAGCGGGCCTGTCCCTTCACGTCGGAAATTTCGTCCGGTGTCATATCCGTATTCCCGTCCACCTTATTTATCAAAACGGTAGCCTGGTAGATGGCGGCGTAAGACCATTTCCAAGAATTCTGATAGTAACCGCTATATGAATAACCATACCCGATCTCTCCCAATTTGTAAGCCTTGTAACGGGCATAAGTCTCGCTGAACACCTGGTCATCCGCAAAGTTCTGCGGGCAGAAACGGCTGTGGCCAACCTCGATATTGTCTCCCATCAACCGGCAGTAGCAATAAGACAGCCATTGCATGGTATAAGTTCTGTTATTAAATATCTTATCTTCAGACTGCATGTCGTTGAAGTGCTTTTCTACACTCAAGTAATCGGAGCAGGAAGTGAAGAAGAGTCCGAAAGCCATGACGGACGCCATCAAATATATATATCTTTTCTTCATAATCGTTATTTTATAAATTAACAGTCAGTCCCACCGTGTAGGTTCTGCTCAAAGGGTACTTCTCGCCTGTTCCGCTTCCCATTTCCGGATCCCAAAGGTCGAACTTGGAGAATGTCAGCAGGTTGGTTCCCATAAAATAAATGCGGACCTTATTCAAATAGACACGGTTCACCCAATGTGTAGGCAGCGTATAACCCACTTCCAAATTTTTCAGCCGGAGGTAGGAACCGTCGCGCATCCAATACGTGGAAGTACGGAAGTTGTTAGAGTTGCCGTTAAAGCTCAGGCGCGGATACTTGGCGTGCGGATCCTCGTTGGTGCCAAGCGACCAGTAGTTGCCGTCCACGTCTGTCAGAATATTACCCCAATATCCTTGGCTCAGAGGATAAGCCACTGATCCATAAAGTGAGAAAGAAGACTTACCTGCTCCTTGGAAATGCAAATTGAAATCGAATCCTTTCCATGCAGCTGACAGACCAAAACCATAAATCAGGTTCGGTTTGGTGGTAGCACCAATAGGTACCTCATCATTACCATCAATCACTCCATCGCCATTTACATCCTTATATTTAATATCACCGGGGGCAACTTCACCGAACGTCTGTTGGGGACTGTTGCGGATCTCGTCATAATCGGAGAACAGCCCTTCCGCGATCAAACCTCTCAGCTGGTCCACACGGTAACCTCTCCTATACTTATAGTCATAGTGGTTGTATTGCTCGTCGTATTCCTTGATTTCGTTCTTGCTATAAGTCATGTTACCACGGAAAGTCAGGTTCACTTCACCCACCTTCTGGTTAATGGCGATGTTACCATCAAACCCCTTTGACAATACGGAGCCTACGTTGTCGAACGGGGAATACTCCAGCAGACCGGTACTGTAAGGCAGGAAGGTACGCTGCATATAGATTCCGTCGCGTCTCTCGTGGAAATAATCGACCGTACCGGTGACCTTGTCGTTAAACAAAGAGAAGTCTAAACCCACGTCGTGTTTCTTGGCTATTTCCCACGAAATGTCGTTTGATGCGAAATTGCTGTAAGTCAGTCCCGGATAGAACGCACCACTAAACGTACTGGTTCTCACGTCACCGAAATAATAACCGTATTTGTCTTCCGTTTTATACGTTGATAAGTAAGGGAAGCGCTTTGTCAGGAAGTCGTTTCCTACCTTACCGTACGAATAGCGTACTTTGAACATGTTCATCCACTTTAGGTTTTTCTTGATGAAGGACTCTTCGGCGATATTCCAAGCCACGGAATAAGCGGGGAAAAAACCGAACTGGTGTCCGGTAGCGAAGTTCTCCGAACCGTTATAGCCAAAGTTGAAATCGAAGAAGTAACGGTATTTCCATCCGTAGGTAAACCGACCGGCCAAACCTTGATGACGGTTTTCAATGCCCATGATGGCATCTTTTGTAGGATTTTCGGAAGTGTTCACCGTCTTGTCCTGCGTATACTTCAATACTCCACCCACCATATGGTCGCCGAACGTGCGGTTGTAATGCAGTTCCGCTTCCAGGTATTCCTTGCGGTTACCGGTTGAAGTCGGTGAGAGCGTCATCAATTGCTCGTCCACCACTTTCTTCAATTCTAATTGTCCCAAACCGTTGCGTTGGTTTTGAGCCCTCCACATATCCGGCCATTTACGATGCGCGTTGCTGTTATAGGTATTGGTGTCATAACCAAAACGTCCGATGAATTTCAAACCTTCGGTGATGAACTTAAAGTCCTGTTCCAGATTGACGGTCGTCTGTATCTTGTTGTTCCAGTTCTCGGCATAACCCATTTGGGTAACTAAGAACCAAGGATTTATTTGATTATTTGTTCCTTGCGCCGCCCATCTTCCGTTCTTGTATTGCACCGGAGTGGCGATGGGATTGTAGCTAAGGGCAGATATCCAAACCTGGCTGGCTGTTCCGCCCGGCTGGTTCTGCTTGTCCAACGATCCTGACACGCCCACCTTCAGCAAAGTGGTCTTGGTCAAATCCAAATCTACGTTCATACGGTAGTTCCAGCGGCGATAATTGGCGTTAGTGTCATATTCCTTCAATCCCTTGTCGGTCTTGTACATACCGCCTTCGTCCACGTAACTAGCGGAAACGAAGTAGCGCGCTGTAGTACCACCACCACTTAAATCAACCGTGGCGCGGTAGATGGGGGCGCCTTTTTTAAGAATCATGTCCATCCAGTCTACATTTGGAAAAAGTTCCGGATCGAGTCCGCTGCGGAAAAGTTCCACGTCTGAATCTGTGTAAGGAGCCGGTTTACTGCGTGTGGTAAACGCCTCGTTCACCATCTGCACGTATCTTACTCCATCCACGAACTCCGGTGTCTTGGTACGGGTGCTGTAAGAGGTCTCCACTTTCGCATTAACTCTTGTCTTACCTTCTTTTCCTCGTTTGGTGGTAATCAGCACAACACCGTTCGCACCACGCGAACCGTAAATGGCAGTGGCGGAAGCGTCCTTCAATACAGAAAAGTCCTGGATGTCTTCCACGTTCACTTCGTTCAGACTACGTTCGAATCCGTCCACCAGCACCAACGCGCTTGAACCGGCTCCGAAAGTGGAAATACCGCGAATCCAGAACTCGGAGATGTTCTCACCTGGCTGACCGGAAACCTGACGAGCCAAAATACCCGGTACGTTACCTGCCAATGCATTGGTGATGCTGGCACTCGGAGTGCGTAATTGGGAAACGTCTACCGTAGTCACGGCTCCCGTAACGGTAATCTTTTTCTGGGCTCCCGTACCAGTGATGGTTACTTCGTCAAGCGAAGTGGTTTTATCTTCTTGCATCACCACATTGATGACCTTGTTTCCCTTTACTAGCTTTTCCAGCTTTTCAAAGCCTATGTAAGAAAAGATTAGTGTGGAATACTCGGGTACCTTTATCTTATAACGTCCGTCCATATCGGTCATCACACCGAAGCCCGGCATATTTTTCACTGTAACGTTCGCACCGATAAGCGGCTCGTTATTGCCGTCGGTAACAATACCCGTCACCTCTATCTGTTGCTCTTGCGCATAGGATGCGGTGGTATAACCTACCACCAGTAAGAACAGAAAAAATAATTTCTTCATATCATATGTGTTTTATAGTATTATTCGGTTCTCAAATAACGAATGGCGTGGTTTCCATTGTCCACCAAATAGTAAGTTTCCTCTTCCGGATCATAGGTAATGCCGCGCGGTGCGTTAAAACGGGCCTCATGCAACGGATCACCGTCGATATATCCTACGTAACTATTATCGACCGTATAATTGCTGCGTCCGGCAATGATAGAGCATACCTGGTCAGGAGTAATCTTCCACATACAATGTGCTACCTGATCCATAAAGACAAAATCGTACATATCGCCATCGGGACGATTGGCGTATCTGGGATTGTATGCGAAACAACCCGCCCATGGTCTTGCGAAACGCGCCTGAGCGCCTACACCTTCCTGAACATTGTTTGCATTACCACTAGAGCCATAATCTCCGGCATAAAGTTGAATTCCGCCCAGTCGGTGTTGCACCGGATCGAAATCACATTTGTAAATAGCTCCCGTCTGAATACTGAAAATAAGCACGTATTTACCTTCCGGATGCGCTTTGATCTTAATCTGGCGTCCCTTATCCGCAGAAACCTGATTCATGGAGCACATCACTTCACACTTTCTGTCAATAAAGGGAGGAGCCGCATTGTTACCGCGATCCATCTTTAAAACAGATCCGTTGGGGTATACTGTATAGAATATGGTTCCATCAGGCATGTAAGCCACAGCGTACGCACACGGTCCATAGCAGTAGGAGCGCAATTTAGTGAAACCTTCCGAGCGAAGAGCGTACCAGATATTGGTCATGGTCACATCACCCATAGTACCCTTTCCGTTGTCATCGGCAAATAGCAAGGTATCACCGTCAGCAGAGAATTCAAATGACTGCATTTTAGCTGAACGTGATCCCGAATAAAGAGTACTTATTGTCCGCTTAGTCAAATTAATAGCTCGAAGACCTGCGTCGCCTCCATCGTAATTGCTGGTGAAGATAATCTTGTCGCCTTCATCCGGTTTCGGATCGAATATCATCCAGTCGGAATAAGGAAGTCCCGCTCCATCGTCGATAGATCCGTCCTGAAACGGGTGGGCACCCGTTTCAGGATCATGTTTTCTCAACAAAGTACCCACTACGGTCCTGGATTGGTAATTGAAAGGTTCTTCAAACGTATAGTCCGTTACCACATTGTCGTCCTTATCCTTGACAATGATGTTAATAATACCGCTATAAGCGCGCGGGGGAAGCATGCAATACATGCTCGAACCGTTAGTAGAAATAATAGGCGCTTTTTGCCCACCAATAGTTACGGTAATCTTATTCTCATCCTTACCGAAATTCGAGCCGGTAATAAACAGTCGGGTACGAACACCACCCTCTTTAGGGGTAAAGTTCGTGAATTCCACCGGTCGTGACGGATCGCATGGTGTAGTGTCCCACACCGTAGGATCTGTCGTATCGCTACAACCGGTTACCATCATGCCACACAATGCCAGTGCGTAAATCAAGTGTCTATTCATAAAACATATTTAAAAGGTTAATAAAAAATTATATTTAAAATACATATTTGCATCTCTACAATGCCATACCGAAACTCTTCTTCTAACTCAACATT
>NZ_BAKK01000065.1 GCF_000614145.1 Bacteroides faecichinchillae JCM 17102
AGTCTGACAGGGGCATTTTTATATTGGAATCAAGGGGACAGGATTATTTTGGCACAAGGGGATAGAATAGCTTGGTTTTAGGGGGCATCTTACGCTGGATTTTCCAACTGCGAAGAGAAAGGATTCTATTCAGTGATAACTTTTCTTTCGTTACTCTACGAAATGTCTTTGGCGACAGATACTCGCTCACTGTCCAGCTCATGCTTTGCCAATGCAGACGCCAATGTACTAAGCCGGCGTATTCGATTGGTAGACGACTCCATAAAGAAAAACTATATGCGCGATCTTACTCTCCGCGAAGTAGCCGAACTAGCCAATATG
This sequence comes from Bacteroides faecichinchillae JCM 17102, assembly GCF_000614145.1. Taxonomy (GTDB): domain Bacteria; phylum Bacteroidota; class Bacteroidia; order Bacteroidales; family Bacteroidaceae; genus Bacteroides; species Bacteroides faecichinchillae. The sequence continues at coordinate 322 of NZ_BAKK01000065.1, forward strand.
AGTGAAGGAGCTTTCAGTCGGTTCTTCAGTCAGCATACAGGAAGAAGTTTTACAGAATATCTGATTGACATACGAATCGGTATGGTTACTCGTATGTTGATCGACTCCAACAAGACAGTAGCAGAAATTTGCTTTGAATATGGCTATAATAATATATCAAACTTCAATCGTATTTTCAAAAAGAAGAAAGGTAGGACACCTCACGAATTCCGGGAAATGTATTGCAAAAAGAAGACAATTGTCTGACAAACAAATAGCTTTATTGTCGTAAGTCACAGTAACATAAACAGATCAGGAACAATAATTCAAAGTCATCGCTTTGGATTTTGAGCCCCTGAACGATGAATATTAAAGATTATCACGTATCTTTGCTTCCTCTAATCATAAATACGAGATATGGCTATTACAATTAAGAAAGTTTCAACGAAGAGAGAATTGAAGAAATTCATTCGTTTCAATTACAAACTTTACAAAGAAAACCCTTATTCTGTGCCCGACCTTTACGACGATATGCTCAACACATTCAACAAAAAGAAAAACGCAGCATTCGAATTTTGTGAAGCAGACTATTTTCTGGCGTACAGAGATAATGAAATTGTGGGGCGCGTAGCCGCTATTATCAATAAGCGCGCCAACGAAAAATGGGGATGCAAGAATGTCCGTTTCGGATGGATCGACTTCCTTGATGATCTAGAGATCTCTTCTGCATTGATCAAAACAGTAGAAGAATGGGGAAAAGAACGGGGAATGACTCATATCGTAGGTCCGCTGGGATTCACCGACTTCGATGCAGAAGGAATGCTCATTGAAGGTTTTGATCAGCTTAGTACTATGGCCACTATCTACAACCACCCCTATTATCCGGAGCACATGGAGAAATTGGGATTCGGCAAGGATGCTGACTGGGTAGAATATAAAATATACATCCCCGACGCTATTCCTGAAAAGCACAAACGAATCTCCGACCTGATCCAACGAAAATATAATCTCAAAATCAAGAAATATACTTCTTCACGAAAGATAGCCAAAGAGTATGGACAGCAAATCTTCGAACTGATGAACGAAGCTTACAGTCCGCTTTACGGATATTCACCGTTGTCGCAACGACAAATCAATCAGTACGTGAAAATGTACCTGCCCATCGTAGACTTGCGAATGGTCACACTAATCACCGATGCCGATGACCAATTAGTTTGTGTAGGTATCTCAATGCCTTCTCTATCCGAAGCTTTGCAGAAATCACATGGACGCCTGTTGCCTCTCGGATGGTTCTATCTTTTGAAAGCATTATTCATGAAACGTCGTGCTAAAATGCTCGATCTGCTGCTTGTTGCAGTAAAACCTGAATATCAGAATAAAGGTGTTAATGCTTTATTATTTTCCGATTTAATTCCGGTTTATCAAAAATTAGGTTTTATCTTTGCGGAAAGCAACCCTGAACTGGAAATGAACGGAAAAGTTCAGGCGCAATGGGATTACTTTGAAACTAAGCAACATAAGCGTCGCCGTGCGTTCATCAAGGAAATTAATAATTGAGAATGAAGAATGAAGAAATAGGCTGCGCTTTTATGCTGTATGGCAATTCTTCATTCTTCATTCCCCATTTTTCATTTAAATATTATGGAAAAGAACGAATTGATATCTGTAGACAATAACAATACAACAGTAGAGTACACAGACGACAATATCCGACACTTAAGCGACATGGAACATGTGCGCACACGCCCCGGTATGTATATCGGTAGGCTGGGCGACGGCACACATGCCGAAGACGGAATCTATGTCCTTCTGAAAGAGGTAATTGACAACAGTATTGACGAGTTCAAAATGCAAGCAGGTAAGAAGATCGAAATTACTGTTGAAGAGAATCTCCGTGTCAGCGTTCGCGACTATGGTCGTGGTATTCCGCAAGGAAAACTGATAGAAGCTGTCAGTATGCTGAACACGGGTGGCAAATATGACAGTAAAGCATTTAAGAAAAGTGTCGGACTAAATGGTGTCGGTGTGAAAGCTGTCAATGCACTGAGTTCGCAGTTCGAAGTACGAAGCTATCGGGACGGTAAAGTGCGTATGGCTACCTTTTCTAAAGGAGTATTGCTGACAGATAAGACAGCAGATACGGAAGAGGAAAACGGAACCTATATTTTCTTTGAACCGGACAACACTTTGTTTGTGAACTATTGTTTTAAACCAGAGTTTATAGAAACAATGTTGCGCAACTACACATATCTCAATACCGGACTTGCCATTATCTATAACGGCCATCGCATCCTATCACGTAATGGTCTGGTAGATTTGTTGAATGACAACATGACAGCTACGGGACTCTATCCTATCATCCATTTGAAAGGAGAAGATATAGAAATCGCTTTCACGCATACCGGACAGTATGGAGAAGAATACTATTCGTTTGTTAATGGACAACATACGACCCAAGGAGGCACACACCAGAGTGCTTTCAAAGAACACATTGCCCGCACAATTAAGGAGTTTTATAATAAGAACCTAGACTATACAGACATACGTAACGGTTTGGTAGCCGCTATTGCTGTAAATGTGGAAGAACCTATTTTCGAGAGTCAGACTAAGACCAAGTTAGGCTCTACTAATATGGCACCCGGTGGCATAACAGTCAATAAATACGTAGGCGACTTCATCAAACAGGAAGTAGACAACTATTTGCACAAAAATTCGGATATTGCGGACGTTATGTACCAAAAAATCCAGGAGTCGGAGAAAGAACGTAAAGCCATTGCAGGCGTAACGAAGTTAGCACGCGAACGTGCCAAAAAAGCAAATTTGCATAATCGTAAGTTGCGTGACTGCCGTATCCACCTGAATGATCCGAAAGGAAAAGGTTTGGAAGAGGAGTCTTGCATCTTTATCACCGAGGGAGACTCTGCTAGTGGTTCTATCACGAAAAGCCGTGATGTCAATACCCAGGCAGTATTCAGTCTTCGTGGTAAGCCATTAAACTCTTTCGGACTAACCAAAAAGGTAGTTTATGAAAATGAAGAATTCAACCTGCTTCAGGCAGCTCTAAATATTGAAGAAGGAATAGAAGGATTACGCTACAACAAAGTAATTGTGGCAACTGATGCAGATGTGGACGGTATGCACATTCGCCTTTTGCTGATTACCTTCTTCCTGCAATTCTTCCCCGATCTCATCAAAAAGGGACACGTATACATTTTGCAAACGCCGCTTTTCCGCGTACGTAATAAAAAGAAAACGATTTATTGCTACAGCGAAGAAGAACGTATCAATGCTATCAGTGAACTTAGTCCCAATCCGGAAATCACCCGATTCAAAGGTCTGGGAGAGATCTCACCGGACGAGTTCAAGCATTTTATTGGCAAAGATATGCGTTTGGAACAAGTAACATTACGCAAAACGGATGCTGTAAAAGAGTTGCTTGAATTCTATATGGGTAAAAATACAATGGAACGGCAGAACTTTATTATAGACAACTTAGTTATAGAAGAAGACTTGGCATCATGAGAAAAGCAATATTTCCGGGTACTTTCGACCCTTTCACCATCGGACATTATTCGGTAGTAGAACGTGCACTTACCTTTATGGACGAGATTGTGATCGGAATTGGTATCAACGAAAACAAGAATACGTATTTTCCTATCGAGAAAAGAGAGGAAATGATCCGGGAACTCTACAAGGACAATCCCTGCATCAAAGTGATGTCTTATGACTGTCTGACGATAGACTTTGCCCAACAGGTAGAAGCGCAGTTCATTGTTCGCGGCATCCGTACAGTAAAAGATTTCGAGTATGAAGAAACTATCGCAGATATTAACCGTAAACTGGCAGGTATCGAAACAATTCTACTTTTCACAGAACCGGAATTGACATGTGTCAGCTCAACGATCGTACGCGAATTGCTAACTTATAACAAAGATATCAGCCAGTTCATCCCTAAAGGAATGAAAATGAATGATTAACACCTCCCGACAGAGACTTATAAATTAGAAGAGAAAGGATGATAATGAAAAAACTAAGTATATTACTTGCTTGTCTGTGGGCAATCACTGCACACGCCCAGAACTTCGGTTCGCCTGCTTTGCAGAAACTTCAAATGGCAGAGATGGCTATTTCCAGGTTTTATGTGGACGAAGTAGATGAGGACAAAATGGTAGAGGAAGCTATCATCAAGATGCTGGCTCAACTCGACCCGCACTCAACCTACTCAAATGCAGAAGAAGTGAAAAAGATGAACGAACCTCTTCAAGGTAACTTTGAAGGTATCGGTGTACAATTCCAGATGGTAGAAGATACGCTGTTAGTGATACAACCTGTCAGCAACGGGCCTTCGGAAAAAGTAGGTATCCTTGCCGGGGACCGTATTGTAGCGGTTAATGACAGCACCATTGCAGGAGTAAAGATGAGTACGGAAGATATAATGAAGCGACTTCGTGGTCCGAAAGATTCGAAAGTTAATCTGACGGTTATTCGCCGCGGTGTAAAAGATCCGTTGGTGTTCACCGTAAAAAGAGATAAAATTCCTATTTACAGTCTCGACGCTTCATATATGATTCAACCGGGTACAGGATATATTCGTATCAACCGGTTTGGAGCTACCACAGCAGAAGAATTCAAGAAAGCAATGAAGGAGCTACAGAAACAAGGAATGAAAGACCTCATCCTCGACCTGCAAGGAAATGGAGGTGGATACCTGAGCGCAGCTCAAGATCTTGCCAATGAGTTTCTGGATCAGAATGAACTGATTGTTTACACCGAAGGGAGAACTGCCCCTCGCAATGAAACCCTTGCCAATGGAAAGGGAGAATTTCGTAACGGTCGTCTCGTCGTGTTAGTAGATGAATATACAGCCTCAGCCAGCGAGATCGTAAGTGGTGCTATTCAAGACTGGGACAGAGGAGTAATTGTAGGACGCCGTTCTTTCGGAAAAGGTTGGTACAACGTCCAGTTCCCTTACAGGACGGTTCGATGATTCGTCTGACTGTGGCTCGATACTATACTCCTACCGGCCGTTCCATCCAGAAGCCTTACAACAGCGAGACCGATTACAATAAAGACCTGATCGACCGTTTCAACCATGGCGAATTGATGAATGCTGATAGTATCCATTTTCCCGACTCTTTGAAAGTACAGACCAAGAAGTTGAAACGTACCGTTTACGGCGGAGGTGGTATCATGCCTGACTATTTTGTACCAATCGATACGACTCTTTTTACGAATTATCATCGTAACCTGGTAGCCAAAGGTATTGTTTCAAAGTTCACGATGAAATATATCGAGAACCATCGGAAAGAATTGACCAGCGAATATAAGAATTTTGAAGATTTCAATAAGAAGTTCAACATCAGTAATGATATGTTGTCCACTTTGCGTGAAATGGGAGATAAAGAAGAAGTGAAGTTCAATGAGGAACAATATCAGAAATCGTTGCCACTTATCAAGACACAGTTAAAAGCACTTATTGCACGCGATCTCTGGGATATAAATGAGTATTTCCGGGTAATGAATACTACCAATGAAAGCGTTCAAAAGGCACTGGAAATATTGAATAGTGGAGAATATAAGGCGAAGTTGAAATAATTCTTACTAGATTTATAAAAAATCTGTTTGCTGTTACAAGGAATACTTTATTCATCTGACAGATCATATTTATCCGGATTACAACTATGTTGCCGATAACTTTACTGCAGCATAGTTGTAGTTTCCGGTTTATTTAATAGAAATCATTTCCATCAAACATACCATATTCTCCCCAAAACTCTCTTCAGCAGAATTTTTATTTCAAACATACGCTTTCCTTTTCTGATTTATTTCCATACATTTACGGTCATCCAACGGTAAAGCATAAAATTATGAAAAGAATAGTGTTATGTAATCTGCTATGTTATGTCCTGATTATGGGATGTACAAATCAAAACAAGCAGACAAAGATAATCGGCACAGCCGACAGTGCGACCAACATTGTAGTCACAGATTCCACTATTCAACCATACGACATAGATGCTCCGATCTCCTTGTCCGAGATAGAAAATTATAAAAATCGGGTAACTCTTCAACGTCTCTCTAACGTTGCAGTTACTCACCCTGACGTCTATAAAATAAAGACACAAAAGCCCGTTTATTCTCCTCAAACCAAACAGATTCAACTTGATGTGATAAATGTCAATGCTCCTACAGCCGAACCGGAATATCATTGGATGGAAGAGTGGAAAGATGGAAAATGGATTACTTTCCCGTTCATAGACAATTTAGCATTTGCAGGCGTGGGAAGAGACCTATCTAAAGGTGATACATTACCGGAATACATCAATATGTCGGAATTCAAGAACCCATTGAAACCTAATAAATACAGAATACATTTCTATGTATTTGAGAATATTCATACCTACTGTAATTTAACAGACCGCAGTATTCAGCCTGTGGAAGGTAGTGAAATGAATGGCGCTTTCAGCTTTCGCGTATTGCAATCAGACAATGATTCTATTCATGTTATATTTGAGAATCACACCAACTTATCTGTACAGCCTGAATTTCTGCCTAGTGTAGGGACAGATGAATTATATAGCGTACATCCATTAGCACGTTCGGGCTGGGTAGGAGAAGCTGAGTGGATGAAAAAACATGCTTTGCTACAAGGCGGTGAAGCAATTCTATTCAGTATTCCAGTATCATGGGATGTCAATCGCCTGAGTGATCCTAATGAAAAAGAAAGATTCAAATCAGGTAAACTGTCTCCCGGTAAATACAAAATTGGGTTACAACTGGAAGTTTATTTGACTACGGAGTTTGAAGTAAAATAGAACGATTCCCTATTAATCATTACAGAATTTCGTAGGAGAGCATCCCTTCATCTTTTTAAAGGTTCTGTTGAAATATGGGATATTGGTAAATCCCACATGGTAACAGATCTCCGAGACAGACATGTTTTTCTGTTTCAGCAATTGACAAGCCAGTTCTATCCTATACTCATTTAAGTAGGTCACAAAAGTCTTTCCTGTAGCTTGTTTAAAAAATACACAAAAGGCAGATCTGTTCATTCCCACATAACGCACCACATCGTCAAGGGATATATTACGGGTAGCATTACAGATTACATAGGTATGTACCATATTCAACCGTTCTTGTTTTTTATCAATCATATTATATGCACCTACAATATGCGCCTTATCTGTTATTGATATGATTGAAAGCAATCTGATCATTGACGAAAGACGTCCCACATCATTTTGACCACACATCACTTTCATAATCGAGGCTATGAAACTGGTGTTCCGTTTATCGAATTTCACAGCACCACGAATATCTTTCAACTGTTCTATATATCTACGAAGTTCCGGAAACACAGATGAACAGTTATCAAGAAATTCATTGGTAAAAGTAATTGTAATATTGGATATTTGCCCATTGGAGTCAGTATCATTATTATTAAAAATCCAGCAATGCGGAATCTCGGGAGGTATCATCACCACTTCTCCACATTGAAACGGTTCCGTCATATCTCCTATAAGTCTCATTCCCGATCCGGTAACAATATACGAAAGTTCCCATAGAGGCTGTCGGTGTAGCCTATTTGTTCACTCGGAGCAAGACTGACATTATTAAAAGAAAAAGAGTGTTCCTTGAACGATATCATTGTACTATTCTTGCAAAAATGCCATATGAATGTCTTAAAATCACGATTTATGCAAATATAAGACAATCATTATGAAAAATGAAGCAAATGGAAGATTTTATAAAGTACTAACTTTGTATTAAGATTACAATTCATATTCGACTCAGATTCACGCAGTCATCTTGTTGGAGGATTTGACTATTGTAAAAACACAGTCAGGAGATGGGATCTAACAGAAAAAGGATTTTTCGTTCTATGCAATCGTAGGTAACAACAATTAGCAATATAAGACTATAATATTAATTCAACCAAATAGAAACATTATGAAAAAATTATTTGAATTGTGCGGCAAACCATTAACCACATTTGTTTGTGTGGCTATGGCAATTGCCATGTTTGCAACTCCCGAAATGGCTTCGGCAAAGAAAAAGAAAACAATCGGTATTCAACTCTACTCAGTAATGGATGCCATGAAAAAAGATCCTAAAGCATCTGTTGAAAGACTTGGTGATATGGGTTACAATTCATTTGAGTTGGTACAGTGGGGCGGAGACCCAAAGGTTTTCGGTCTTCCTGCCAATGAGTTCAAAGCCCTCTGTGATAAAAACGGAGCCAAAATTACCTCAACGCATTCCGGCATTCAAGAGGACCCTGCCAAAGAAGATGAAATTATGGCACGTTGGCGTCAGCTCTTTGAAACCCAGAAAGCATGTGGTGGCAAGTATTTTGTTATTCCGAGCTATGGTGTGGACTACACCGTAAAGGATGTACAGCGTATGTGCGACTACTTCAACCGCGTTGGCAAAATTGCCGCAGAGTACGGATTGAAAATCGGATATCACAACCATTCCGGTGAGTTCAAGAAATTAAAAGATAGCGATAAGGTTATGTGGGAATATCTCGTTGAGAATACAGATCCTAAATATGTATGCCTTGAATTGGATGTTTATTGGTGTACAAAAGGAGGTAAGTCTCCTGTAGAGTATTTGAAGAAATATCCTAAACGTATAGAACTGTTGCACATTAAGGATGATTTCGTTATCGGCGAAAGCGGAACAATAGACTTTGAAGGTATCTTCACGCAGTTCTACAAAAATGGTATGAAAAACTATTTTGTTGAGATTGAAACTCCACAGTATATACGCGATAAGAAGAATGCTGATGGTAGTAAATATACTCAAGAGCAGATTATGAATGAAGTATTTGAGGCTGCACAGAAGAGTATAGAATATTTGAATAATGCGAAGTTCGTGAAAAAATAAGAATACTCTTTTATAGGGCTTATATTCCTAACGCATAGCTTATTACCTGTGTGTAAAATACCGTTGTAGATGTGTTGCAGACAATTTTACTGTCACACATCTGCAACGGTAATAAACAATTGATATACAAGAATATTCATATCATTTTCTTCCTTTTGCATCCGCTAACAAATATGTGTAAGGTAGGAGAAACACTTTACTCAGAAAAAAGCGTGATGACCGAACGCGCAGGAATTCGGCTTACTTGACCTCCTTTAACTTTTTCAATAGGTTTCAGGTTCTCTCCTTCTCGATCCGAAGTACGGTAAACCCTCCATTTTATCTTTTTCCCTATCACTTTTCCGACCGAGAAACTCTTATCTTCATTAGCATAATTAATGAGTACAACTACATACGTTCCATCTACATTTTTATAAGCAGAACACATCAAACCTTTCTGATCTGTATCTCCTTCATGAATCAGTTTTCCGGCATTATCAAATGCAGAAATCGCCAACCGGACAGCTCCCGGACGAATAAAACGACTATAATTACCTAATACCCACATCAGTTTGGAGTCTTCCACACGACCATTTCGGAAATCATTGTCTGTATATGCACGTAGTAAGCCATCTTTATAATCTTCACCGATAGCACGCCACCATTGCCAACTTTTAGCTTGAGCATACACTATGTCATGATGAATCATACGAGCTACATAAAGTGCCGTTTTCATGGTAGGGTCGAAACCTCCACCACCACCAATCTCTTCATCATTGCTCATGATACAGATCTCTGTTTGCCAGAAACTCACCTTATATTTATCTAATGTATCACGCAATTGAGATCGAATACCACGCAAAGCATTCAATGGAGTATTTGTCCAATAGCCATGTCCAACTATCAATCGGGGAACATTCGGAAGATCCCCTAAATAAGTTTCCACACTGTCCGGACGGAAAAACGATTGTATCTGATACCCGCGTTGCCAATCAGTCATATGAGTACTGAACATACAACGATAATCAGATGATTCATTGACCAAAATTTGTGTATCTACTTTCCTGTCCACAAATTCCTTGCTTAATAAACGGACTGTACGGGCTATTTCCCTATTGGTTGCCGGACAGCCTTCTTGCTTCGGTCCCACCCAATTCCAATGTCCATCGGGTTCATTAAAAGGACAAATATAATCGAATTCAATTCCATCGTGTTTTTCCACACCTTGTACTACATCTGCCAGAAAACAAGCATACTTTTTATAACAATCCAATTTAAGATTCGCTGTTCCTCCACGACCTGTATTAGTAGCCAATCCATTTTGAGTATAAAAGACAGGAGGAGAATTCAAGAAGGCCAAAAACTTATTGACTCCACGTTCTTTTGCCAGTTTCAGGAAATTGCGTTGTCCCTGTTGTTTACTCCAATCATAAGTCCCGTCAGGTTTCAAAAAACATTCGGTACGCATCCAAGGGGAAGAAATCTCACTAGCCTTTCCCTGCTCGGCACTTCCTGCCCCGACATTAAAACGCCAGAGTGACAAACCAATTCCTTTCGGCTGTCCGTTTTCGTCATTCTCTGTACTGAATAACCAGTCGGCTATCTGATTTTGTTTCTCCTCTGGCCAAAGACCGATAAACTGCATACTCCATGCATCAGATGCACTAAAATACTCCATCGTCTGGCAAGGTTTTGAAGTCTCTATCTGAAAACAGACAGCAGATTGTGACCAAACCGCCGTATTTATAATCCATAGCCCAACCGAAGCAATCAATAATCTTATTCTCATCAAAAATATACGTTAAACAAATAATAAACTCTGAACATCACTCTAACGACCTAGCTATTGGAGTGTTAGCATTAGAATAGACAAATTTACAAAAATATATTATTCAGCAATTGATCTTTACCCGTAATTTTCTAAGCAATGAGAAAAACATAAATAGGACTAAGATATTGCACATAAAACCAGGATGAACGTTATAAATCAAACAAGAATAAAGAAGGAATGATACCATTACTATCTATATTTTCCCAGAAAAACTTTATCTTTGCTCCCTATAGGAATTAATTACAATTAAATTCATGGCAAGAGATCCTTTCTGCAAATCTACCACAGACTGCTCACAATGCCCTAAAGTTACTGAAGGCATATGTGTTTACAGAAAACTGTCGAGAGGACAGCATTTCCCTAAAGATAAGTGTACACAAAATTGCATACTTCTCATGATTAAAGGCGAATTGCTGATCAATAGCGAAGAATATCCTGGTACCGTATTATATGACAGACAATTTATTCTTCAAGCTATTGGGTCAAAAATGGAATTGCTTGCACTCACAGAAGTGGAGTATATATGCTATTGGTTTAATGAACTACCAGTAGTTTGCCCCGCTCGTTACCAAGAAATCATTGAACAAGCAGAAGCTCCGATCACTTACACTCCAATGGTCATGAATTCCCAGTTACAGTATCTGGTCACAGACCTCGCCAGTTATCTTGACGAACAACCTCCTTGTGGCAAGTTCATCGAACTGAAATGTCAGGAACTAATATTTTTGATCATCACCTATTATCCACTCCCTCAATTAAGGGCTTTTTTCTATCCAATCAGTAGCTATACGGAAAGCTTTCAATATTTTATCATGCAAAATTATAACAAAGTAAAGAATGTAGAAGAGTTTGCACATTTAGGAGGATATACGACTACTACTTTCCGACGTCTTTTTAGAAACCTATACGGTATACCTGTCTACGAATGGATATTAGAGAAAAAACGGGAAGGTATTTTGGAGGATCTCCAGCATACAAAAATGCGTATTACTGAAATCAGTAATCGATACGGTTTCGACTCTTTATCCCACTTCGCCCATTTCTGCAAAGATTCTTTTGGAGATACTCCGCGCGCATTACGTAAGAAAGCGGCTAACGGTGAAAAAATCGGAAAGCTCCCTGATTAAGGAATTATTTCTTTAATTCTTTGGTCAATCAATCAATTTGCTCTATTTTTGCAGTCTGTAAGTAGTGTAAAATAACGAAATTTTAGTTCTAACAATTAAATAATTTAAATTCAATCATTTATGTGGTTAAGTAATTCATCTGTAGGAAGGAAAGTGGTGATGAGCGTTACCGGTATCGCCCTTGTCCTGTTTCTAACATTTCACATGGCGATGAACCTTGTTGCAATCATCTCGGCTGATGGTTACAACATGATTTGTGAGTTCCTGGGAGCAAACTGGTATGCCTTAGTAGCTACTTTAGCACTAGCTGCCCTCTTCGTAATTCACATCATCTATGCATTCTGGCTGACCATGCAGAACCGCAAAGCGCGTGGTAGCGAACGCTATGCAGTAGTTGATAAACCCAAAACAGTAGAATGGGCTTCTCAGAACATGCTAGTGTTAGGTATCATTGTAATTGTAGGTCTTGGTTTGCACCTTTTCAATTTCTGGGCAAAAATGCAATTGCCAGAATTGATGCACAACATGGATATGCATGCTGATACATTAACTTTAGCTTATGCAGCTAACGGTGCTTATCATATCCAGCAAACTTTCTCTAGTCCGGTTTACGTAGTACTTTACTTGATTTGGCTGTTTGCATTATGGTTCCACTTGACTCACGGTTTCTGGAGTTCTATGCAATCATTGGGATGGAACAACAAAATATGGCTCAACCGTTGGAAATGTATTTCTAACATCTATGCTACGATTGTAGTACTCGGCTTCGCACTAGTTGTTGTGGTATTCTTCTTGAGAACACTGATGTGTAGCGGTGCTTGCTAAATGTAAATTGTAAATGATTAAATTGTAAATAAGATTATGATCAAAATAGATTCAAGAATTCCAGAAGGCCCGGTGGCTGAGAAATGGACTAACTATAAAGCTCACCAAAAATTGGTGAACCCCGCTAATAAACGCCGTTTGGATATCATCGTTGTAGGTACGGGTCTGGCAGGTGCTTCTGCTGCTGCTTCACTTGGTGAAATGGGTTTCAGAGTATTCAACTTCTGTATTCAGGACTCTCCGCGTCGTGCACACTCTATTGCTGCACAAGGTGGTATCAATGCTGCTAAAAATTATCAAAATGATGGTGACTCTGTTTACCGTCTGTTTTACGATACAGTAAAGGGTGGTGACTACCGTGCCCGCGAAGCGAACGTTTATCGTTTGGCCGAAGTGTCTAATGCTATCATCGACCAATGTGTAGCGCAAGGGGTTCCTTTCGCTCGCGAATATGGTGGTACTCTGGACAACCGTTCTTTCGGTGGTGCGCAGGTATCACGTACGTTCTATGCTAGAGGCCAAACCGGACAGCAGTTGTTGTTGGGTGCTTACTCTGCATTGAGTCGTCAGGTAAACGCAGGTACTGTAAAAATGTATACCCGCTACGAAATGCAAGACGTTGTTATTATTGACGGACGTGCACGCGGTATCATTGCTAAAAACTTAATCACAGGCAAATTGGAACGTTTCGCAGCTCATGCAGTAGTAATTGCCACCGGTGGTTACGGAAACGCTTACTTCCTTTCTACTAACGCTATGGGATGTAACTGTACAGCTGCCATTTCTTGCTATCGCAAGGGTGCTGTATTCGCTAATCCTGCATATGTTCAGATTCACCCGACTTGTATTCCGGTACACGGTGACAAGCAGTCTAAACTGACATTAATGTCTGAATCTCTTCGTAATGACGGACGTATCTGGGTTCCAAAGAAGAAAGAAGATGCTATTAAACTTCAGAAAGGTGAAATTAAGGGAAGTGATATTCCTGAAGAAGATCGCGACTATTACTTGGAACGCCGTTATCCGGCATTTGGAAACTTAGTTCCACGTGACGTTGCTAGTCGTGCCGCTAAAGAGCGCTGTGACGCTGGTTTCGGTGTGAATAATACAGGCTTGGCCGTATTCCTTGATTTTTCAGAAGCTATCAACCGTTTGGGTATTGACATTGTTCTTCAACGTTACGGTAACCTCTTCGACATGTATGAGGAAATCACTGACGTTAATCCAGGTGAACTGGCCAAAGAAACGAATGGCGTGAAATATTATAACCCGATGATGATTTATCCGGCTATCCACTACACGATGGGTGGTATCTGGGTAGACTACGAACTGCAAACTACGATCAAAGGTTTGTTTGCCATCGGTGAATGTAACTTCTCCGACCATGGTGCAAACCGTTTGGGTGCTTCTGCATTGATGCAAGGTTTGGCTGATGGTTACTTCGTATTGCCTTACACTATTCAAAACTATCTGGCTGACCAGATCACTGTTCCTCGCTTCTCTACCGATCTTCCAGAGTTCGCAGAAGCAGAAAAAGCAGTCCAGGCCAAGATTGATCACTTTATGAGCATTCAGGGTAAAGAGTCTGTAGATTCTATCCATAAGAAACTGGGTCATATAATGTGGGAATGCATGGGTATGGGACGTACCGCAGAAGGTTTGAAAGAAGGTATTGCCAAACTAAAAGAAATCCGCAAAGAATTCGAAACTAACTTGTTTATCCCTGGTTCTAAAGAAGGTATGAACGTAGAGCTTGACAAAGCAATCCGTTTGTACGACTTCATCACTATGGGTGAACTTGTAGCTTATGACGCTTTGAACCGTAATGAAAGTTGTGGTGGTCACTTCCGTGAAGAATACCAGACTGAAGAAGGAGAAGCAAAACGTGATGACGAGAACTTCTTCTATGTAGCATGCTGGGAATATCAGGGTGATGACGAAAAGGCTCCGGTATTATATAAAGAACCGCTGGTATACGAAGCCATCAAAGTTCAGACCCGTAACTACAAGAGCTAATCGGTGAAGTTAAACATTAAAAAGAATTAGAAGAAAATGGATAAAAATATATCATTTACACTGAAGGTATGGCGCCAAGCCGGTCCAAAGGCTAAAGGCGCTTTTGAAACCTACCAAATGAAAGATATCTCAGGTGATACTTCATTCCTCGAAATGCTGGATATCCTAAATGAACAGTTGATCAGTGACGGAAAAGAACCGGTTGTATTCGACCATGACTGTCGTGAAGGTATCTGCGGTATGTGTTCTCTTTATATCAACGGACACCCGCACGGTCCTGCAACAGGTGCTACTACTTGCCAGATCTATATGCGTCGTTTCCAAGACGGCGATACAATCACTGTTGAACCTTGGCGCTCAGCAGGTTTCCCTGTGATCAAAGACTTGATGGTAGACCGTACTGCTTATGACAAGATCATGCAGGCTGGTGGTTACGTAAGTGTACGTACAGGTGCTCCTCAGGATGCGAATGCTATCCTGATTCCGAAGCAGATTGCCGACGAAGCTATGGACGCTGCTGCTTGTATCGGTTGTGGTGCTTGTGCTGCCGCATGTAAGAATGGTTCTGCTATGTTGTTCGTATCTGCTAAAGTTAGCCAGTTGAACTTGCTTCCGCAAGGTAAACCGGAAGCTTTGCGCCGTGCAAAAGCAATGCTTTCTAAAATGGATGAATTAGGATTTGGTAACTGTACAAACACTCGTGCTTGTGAGGCTGAATGTCCGAAGAACATCTCTATCAGCAATATCGCTCGTTTGAACCGCGACTTTATTATAGCTAAGTTGAAAGACTAAGCAAAAGCTTGATTTGATTAATAGAAGAATCCCCTGCCGGCAATGCCAACAGGGGATTTCTTTATTCTCCAAACAGGATTACAAAGTTTATCAAGAGGATAGAGGAAAGATCTACGTGGGATAGCAGAAGTTATTATTGCCAAGCATCGTAACGGTGCCACAGGCGAAGTTCTACTTCGATTCAAGGGTGAATTTACTCGTTTCTCAAATCCGGAAGATGATATAGTAGTACAAGTTAACAACTCGACAATTTTCAGACTAAAAATCAAACTTCGACCGAATACTTTGGAGTGAGCTAAAACTAATACCCGAAATATAACAATCATCCCTTATTTCTCCCATTTTCAATTCATTAAACAGGGATAAAATAAGGGGATCCTTTTTTAAAGAGAGGTTAAACTATTAATTTATGGAACTTTCAAATTCTATTTTAAAATAGCCTCTTTACTACTACAAGCATTTGTCCATTATAATGTCGGGTCGGGAGACTCACCATTATCATCGCCTCCAGTATCGGGCTTTCCTGTGCTACCACCATTGTTGTTGTTACCATCTGTATAGTCCGTATCAGGTTGGGTACGACGTATTATGTTCATATCCTCCAAAGTAGATTTAATGATCTTTCCCGGATAAAATAGAATCTTTCTCCGAACAATAGATTTTGCCGATACCTCTTCTGCACTATCCGAACTTTTCGCACAAATGGTAGGCATGAAAATTCCAAACTCACCCAGCTGAACACTTTTTCCATCGTCAATATCCTCGGCCATCTTATCCACCAATCCGGTCACTACCAGATCTACTACTTTTCGATGCACACCGCAAAGTTCACTCACTTTACGACACATCTTTGTAAAATTTACCTTACCAGAACGAACCGATTTAGCTACATACTTTTCGTTTTTGTCTTTGTCAAAACCGAACACTCTTTTTGTTACTACATACTCTAAAGCCATAATTGTTAAAGTTTAATTGGTTAAAAAAATAAGGTTTACTGTTTTGCCATTCGTTGTTGTTTCAAATGACTCTGCAAAGATATAACATGCTGCAAACCGTCCAGTCCCCTTTTGTCCCCATTGTGTCCCCTTTCGTCCATTCGCTGAAAAGAAATAGGAGTTATAAGTATTTATTAATCAATTTATTATCAAGATTACATTTTTTCCCGATAAATGCGTTAATATCATTTTGAATACATAATTGACCATACATATAAAAATTCATTTGTTTGCATCATTGAAAGAATCAATAATATATCCTGATAATTTACTATTTTTATAGATCCGGAAAATATCAGAACCATCTTTAGAGTAGAGAATATATAGAAAAAAGTGAATCGTTTATGCTAAACCCACTTTCACGTTTTATAATAAAGTACCTCATCGTTTATGAATAAACGGTCATATAGTTTATACATAAACTATAGCATTACTTTACAAAGCTTCTAACCTGTATCTACGTAACAAAAAAGGCTGCAAACTTCTTAAAAGTTTACAGCCTTTGGTTTTCAATCGGGTCACTTATACCCTAATCCTCATAAGGATCACCTAGATGTTTTGTTATAATCTTATACTGTTTAGCAGTCAAATACCGATGATTGTATGGTAAATAACCTGTTGGTA
>NZ_BAKK01000064.1 GCF_000614145.1 Bacteroides faecichinchillae JCM 17102
TTTCTCTTTCACCAACCGCTTCGATGCAAAAGGTTTCCACTCCTCTTTGTCAAGCATAAAGGTAGGATCCAACACGTGAGTAGATGAAATCCCCATGCCTTTGAGCAACTCAACGGCAGACGCTTCACGAACAGAGATGGCTCTATATTGTGAAAGCTGCTCTTTCATGTACTTGGCATAATCTTCCGGAAGTTTGGTCATGCCTATGGAAGATGCAAATGCAATCTTCTTGCCCTCAATACCATCAAAGAAATAGTGTGTATCATTACCTTCATTATGCTTACAATTCCAAAGTTGGTCACTTCCTGACACATACACATCTGCTTTAGGACACTTCTCTTTAAAGTTGTCGCCCATATAGATAGGCTTTGAAACCTTACAATACCTGTTTAGATACCTATCAAAACCATGTCCGGTGACCAAAAGAATAGGATAGTATATCAAGCGCCACGGAAACTTTATTGGATTTGTAATCGCTTGCTTCCAATACCTCCTGTACGTGACGCGTGGTGGAACATAGTTCACACATGTAGGTTGGTAACCCATTTTCTTCAAAACCTCAGCAGTCGCAATTGCTTGAAGTTTTGACCCGAAGTTAAACCCTACGTGAACAGTTATGAATGAAGCAGTTCTCATTTCTTACTTTATACTAGATTTTTATTCTCACATGGTCAATATCCATGAAATTATAATCATTTTTATTTAAATACTCCAACACTTCATTAAAATCATCAAAACCGGAAACCACGAGTCGTCCATTGCTATATTTCTTTCTGCTTAATTTTGTTTTTATCCTGTATATAATACCATTGAAGTAACGGGAAGAATAGTTAAAACAAGATTTCAAGAGGAGTCTCATTTTATTGTTTGATAATTCAAACGCCATCTTCCTGTAATGAAAATAGTATAAAACGAAATACTCATAAAGTTTCTCAAAATTTATTTCTTCTATCAAATCCGATCTTCCCCATGCATTTAGTGCTTCAACAACAGATTCACACCAAATTGTAGGATTAGACCAAATTAAAGGAATTTTTTTACACCATATTTCTTTTATATTCTTAGGTAAATGGGGTAGCTTGGTAAAATCCGTTTGTGCATGATATTTAAGAAAATTTACTCCTCCACCTCCAGTTTTGGAATTACCTCCAATTACTATTGGAGCACTAATAACAACAAACTTTTCGATAACGAGACAAATACTTACTGCGTTTGCGATATCAGGTGAAGCACCTGGAAAGTATGTACCACATCTAACCCTGATTTTATCTAAACACTCTCTACTAACAACACCGCGATATAACAATGGTAAATTTCCCGTATTAATACATCCTTTATCAAATATATCTTTTAATACTTCACTTGTGTTTACAAACTTCACCTCTTCTGTAAAAGATTTGTAATGCAAATCTCCTTTACAACCAGGATATGCTTCTGGCCCCAAAAAAGTGATTCTTTCAGGAAAAACGCCTTCAAGTTTATTTTCCTTCATCCATTTCACACAGTCTACCAAATATTTTGTTACAGCATCATCATCACCTATACAACTTACATATTCTCCAGTAGAGTTTCGAATGCCAAAATCAAAATTTTCTCCAACAGTTAAAGATTCCCTTATATGGTAGTATTGAGGATTTAAAAATTCGTTATCGCTAAAAAATTCAAATATCTCACTATCGTCTTCTGTATTGTCTTGTATAACTAGTTCTAATTCTTCGTTGAAACCAAAACCATCAACTAACTTAATCATTTTTTTGTAGAAACTACTACACTACACTTATCAATGACTTTTTCTTGTTCATTTCTTTTTCCTTCTTAAATCGAAGCTGAAAGAAACAGAGAGCCAATTACAAACAAAAATAAGAAATGCCATTTCAATCGTTATTTTCCCAAATCTTATTGTTGTCCATGTCATTTACCAACCCAGCTTTCACACCTCGTAGATATTGCCAATAACTATTTCTGCGCTGTTTATTAAACAGATTGCGTATTAGTCCTAAGTAATTAACTAATAATGAACATATTACATATTTAATCACTAAAAATAATGACATATGTTTCTTTATGCAATACACATAGTTTCTTCCTATCATATATCTTGTATTTACTCTAACCGCTGGCTGAGGGTTTACAATGTGTTGATGCCAAGCTTTTGCTTTTGCTGTTACACCTTCTGCAAAACCTGCTCTCTTTGCACGATAAGACATATCACGTTCATCACAGTACATAAACAATACTTCATCTTGTAACCCTACTTTTTCGTAAAAAGATCTCTTTGACATACTCGCACCGCCTGGTACTACGTCAACTATCATATCAGGAAAATTATTTGAGTATTCCCGTCCTGAATACAAGAATTTGGTGTTGAACAGACCCATATTGACACCATAATCTTCAATTATCTCCGAATTTTTACGTAACATAGCTGGACCTACCATTCCTAATTTTTTATCAGAGTATAGATATTTATACAATTCAGAAATTGCTCCTTTTGCAAACCTTACATCGTTGCCGAATATCAAAATTGCATCTACATCTTTATCTTGTAAAGCATAACGAATGCCATCATTATAAGCTGCTGTGCAACCACCGTTGTTTTTACGTTCAATCAATACAGAGTCAGAGAAATTGTCTTTTACCTGTTGAAGATAGTCTGGTGAGGAACCGTTATCAACTACAATGTAAAGATCAATTTCACTTTTTACCTCATCATACCATTGTCGCCACTCCTTTATCTTATAACCATCGTTATAAGTCATTGTTACAGCTGCTATTTTACCTCTCTGTTTCATTGTTATTTATGTAATTTTACTTTAATAAGTTTCACAAAATCAATTTCCATATATCTCTTGGATGCAAAATTCAAGAAAAATAAAGAAAGGATGAACAAGGCAGTACCAAAACTAAACCTTATCCATAGATTAGAAAGAGTGGTAACACTAACCGCTAGAATTGAGATAAAAAACACAATCAACGCTATTATCCAAAATATTTTACCAAATGTTATTCTGTAAAAATAGTACACAGAAATTGTCATAATAACCATATGTACTATTGCCATCGCAAGGACAGTCATCCCCATACCAAGCAACCCAAAGTTCTTATAAAGAATCAAACTAATAATTACTTGTAATACACGAACAAAGACTGAGATACCCAAAAACAACTTTGTTTTGAACTTAGCAACAAGAATCATATCAACTTGATTAGATATTACAGTTATGAGTGTTCCGAACATCGCAATTTTCATAAAATCAACGATCGGGAGAAATTCTTCTGAATATAGTATTATCACAAAGTATGGCAACAGGATGAAGAATATCACAACAATAGGACAACAGAGAAGCAAACTGACTAATGACTGTCGGTTAAGTTCCTCCGCCAACTTCTTGTTATCATAATTGACCGCTGCAATACGTGGATAATAGTCTGTCATCAAAGCATTGACTATTACACCAAAATAGCTAGTAATAATAGTCATTCCCGCACTATAATAACCAACATCTTGTAAACCACCTTCGTCTCTCATAAATGCAGCAATGATAAAAGCTGTAAGCGATGCGAGTAAAGCTGTTATCATCAAAGCTCCTCCCATCTTCACCATAGGTAATGCTTTCTTAGCTACTTGCTTAATGGGTATCTGTACCTTATTATAATCTATTTTATTTACATAATATCTAGTCACAAAATAGATTGAAACCGATGTTATAATAAACGAAGGTACAATACCTTTCCCCCCCATGAAAAAGAACAATGGAATTCCAGTTATAAGACCGACCACCGATCCCCATACACTCGCTTTTGCTAAGTTTTTTAATTGTCGCATCCCTTTAAGAATGGCAAGTTGATTCTCGACAAAGATTTCAAAGAAAACTGCTATTGAAAGCAGAATAAAAGAAACAATATATGTATTATCACCAAATCCCCAGTTACTTAACCAAGAAGATAAAATTATTGTTATTGTCAAACCAAGAAAAGAGGTAAAGAAAACTACCTTCCTCGTAATACAGATAATTTGAGAGAACTTTATCCTATCTCCCGATCCGTTTGCTTCAGAAACATCTCTGACCGCACTCTGAGATATGCCAAGACCTGCTCCAGTCTTGATGAGCCCCATCGCATTTGACATAATTCCCATAATTCCCATCCCTTCAGCTCCAAGGAGAATGGCCACAATTTTGTTTTTGATTACTCCGACAAGAATACGGATAACCTGCACAAAGCCAAACAAAAAAGTAGACTTGAATATACCTGTATACGATGACGGTCTTTCGCTCATTTTATTCCATCCACCATCCACAAGGAATGGCTAAAAATCTGTTGTGAAATTCCATTATACCAGGAAATTGTCCTTGGTCACCAAAGACTGAATAGCAGCTATTTGGAAGGTGTACTCCAGAACAGCCAAAACCATTTGCCTTATACTG
Organism: Bacteroides faecichinchillae JCM 17102; assembly: GCF_000614145.1. Classification (GTDB taxonomy): domain Bacteria; phylum Bacteroidota; class Bacteroidia; order Bacteroidales; family Bacteroidaceae; genus Bacteroides; species Bacteroides faecichinchillae. Next base: position 4,428 of record NZ_BAKK01000064.1, read on the forward strand.
ACGAAGCAGCTTACGTTTGTTATCCACGAGCATTCCATAGATCCAGAAGTTTGGTTCTACCTCATCACGAAGTAGAGAACAAAAAATTCCTTTCTCCTGCCAACGAACAGCATTTGACTTCTGCTTAACAAGCAATTCTGGCAGCGCTTCCATCTGAAGGCAACCAATGTAACTATTCACATCACTCATCGTTCCTGCAAATCCCCTCATATAAATATCACAGTTCGGAGAGATTTCACCATCAGCATCACGAAAGATATTGCGACGAATTCCCTGATCACGAACAATCAAGGCTTTATCATAAAGCTGTCTATCTTTAAAAATGATTGCACCCCCATCTATAGTATTTGGCAATCGCACTGTCTGAAACGAGAAGATTGAAATATCAGTTCCAAGATTACCTGCAACATGACCTTTATATTTGCTGCCAAATGCTTCCACACAATCGTCAAAGATAGGAATACCATGTTTCTTCCCTATTGCGTTTATCTCATCCACATACCCTATGTAACCACAGAAATGATTGTGAAAAATGAGCCTTGTTTTCTCTGTGATATGTTCCTCTACGCTTTTTGGACTGAGTGTTCCTGTTTTAGGATCAATATCTGCCCAAACTACATTTAGACCAAAAGCACGCAGTGGCATGGTTGAGTTTAAGCAACTCATTGGCGAAGCTATCACTTCGTCACCAGGTTCAAGGTCAATCGCTGTCACCGCAATTTGAATTGCTGTTGAAAAGTTACAAGTTGTCATCAGGTTTTCGACTCCGATGTAATCACGCAACTTTTGCTCAAACTCTTGTCCCCATTTGCCAAAAGCCAACTGTCCCGATTGGAGAATGTTTTCCATTTCGGGTAATTGCTTCGGCATATATGGTTTGAATAAAGGAATCATCAAATCTATCCTTATTTTTAAAAATTTAAAATCACTCCACCCCAACTGAGTCCAACACCGAAACCTGCACACATAACCTTCATACCTTTGTGAATTGTCCCGTTATCTCTACAATCACGTAGACCAATCATAACAGTAGAAGAAACAGTATTACCGGTAGTTTCAAGATTGACATAGTATTTGTCCTTCGGCAAAACACAAGCCTTACGAATAGTATTGAGCATAAACTTATTTGCTTGGTGAAAGATATAATAATCCACATCATCCTTCTCCATAGAATTCTTCAAGAGAACATCTTTCATCATAGCAGGAACTGCATCGAGAGTAAAATTGAAGATTGCACTTCCGTTCATGTAAAGATAGTCGTCATACCATGTACGACCTTCATCATCGGTTACAGACAGACCAGTCGTTTCCTTCTGACGAGCCCCTCCTGTCTTGACAATCAGATGTTTTGCACCACTTCCGTCTGTTCCAAGAGAAAACTCACCGATTTCAGCAAAACCTTCGGTAGAAACTAAGCAAGCTGCAGCTCCGTCACCGAAAATGCTTCGGTTACTCTTGTCCAACGGATGGAGATACTTATTATATGTCTCAGCTGTGAGAATCAACACGTTCTTGGTAATGCCAGCTACAATCAAACCTTTAGCAACTGCCATACCATAGATGCATCCTGAGCAACCGAGGTTATAATCAAAAGCTCCACATGAAGTAGGAATACCAAGTCTGTCTTGAAGAATACAAGCCGATGAAGGCAAGTAATAGTCTGGACTCTGTGTACAGAGTAACACAAAATCAATGTCTTTTGACAAAATTCCACTTTCTTCAAACAGTTTACGAGCAGCCTTCTCTGCCATATCGGTCGCAGTCTCGTCTTTAGCTGCAACGTGGCGAGAATTTACCCCAACTTTTACCGCAACTTTATCTACACTCCACTCGGGAAACTGCTGAACTAATTCCTCGTTGGTCAAGACCTTCTCAGGGAGATAATAACTTATATGTTTTATATACGCGTTCATAGGTTCAAAGTTTTAAAATACCTTCACCTCCACCACTGATATCTATTGCTGAACCAGTCATCCATGAGCTTGCATCACTCAGTAAGTAAATAGCAAGGTTAGAAATATCGTAAACATTACCGAATCTCTGCAAAGGATAGGCATGTTCAGCTTCGCGTAACACTTCTTCTTCAACACCATTTTGCAGAATCAGATCTGTCCACACCATACCAGGACAAATACAATTCACACGAATTAGTCGTGGAGCAAGTTCCAAAGCAAGGCACTTGGCATAAGAAAGAATAGCCCCCTTTGATGCACTGTAAAGTGCATTACCAATACTTGGAGCAGATGCAGCACGAGAAGCTATATAAATAATAGACGCAGATTTGTTTATTTTCTTTCCTATTAGCAACAATGACTGTAAAAGCACTGGAGCTTGAAAATTCGGCAGCATTACTTCTTCAATGTTTTCCTTGTTAATATGTTTACAAAGAACACGACTTCCAACCCCAGCACACTGTACTAAGCCATCGAGTCTTGGAAGCTCTTTAACGAGATGTTCCACCTCATTCTGATTAATCAAATCAGCTTTTATATAAGTGCCTCCTTTAGGCATTTCTGCCAAAGTCGCTTTCAAACGTTCCTCATTTCTGGCTGTAATTACTACTGTTGCACCCATTTTAGCACAAGAAATGGCAACTGACTTTCCTATGCCAGATGAAGCTCCAGTTACAAGAATTGTCTTTCCTTGCAGAGAGAATGGATTAAATATCTCAGACATTATTTATTATTGATGAGATTGAATACATCCTCAACTGTCACACATGCTTTAAGTTCAGCACCTGTGATTGATATACCATAACTTGTCTTCACCATAGCAAGAATTCCCATAGCTGTGAGTGAAGACCACTCATCCAAATCGTGGAACACTGTACCAGCTGTGATTTCAGAAGGATCAGTGTCATCAAACTGTTCTGCGAAATTCGTAACGAATTCATTAATTTCCATTTTAGTTGATTTTTTGAGCAGGAACGCCAAACATTCTACTGCCAGATTTAACATTTTTAAGAACTAAAGATGAAGCTCCAATAAACGAGTCTGAACCTATTTTCACTCGGTTCATAATAGCAGAATTCGGAGCTAACCAAACATTCGATTCAAGTATACTTGAACCAAACATTGTACAATTGGCTGTCAAAACGCAATTGTCGCCAACAATACAATTATGAGCAATATGAACATGATTATCTATCTTGACATAGTTTCCTATTTTCGTAAAGCCTTCAAATAGGCTTCTTGAAACAGTAGAATTATCGCCAATATAAACACCACTGCCAATAATAACTCGACCAATATGAGGGATTGCATGATTTCTCCCTTCATTATCCTTTATGAGTTGAAAGCCATTACCTCCTATGACACTGCAATTGCCAATAGTTACATTGTCACCAAGAATAGTTCCTGAACAAACAACTGAATTACAACCTATCTTTACATTGTCACCAACAATTACACCTTTTTCAATAACTGAGCCCGTCCCAATAATTGCATTCTTCAAGTCTATTTCAAAATCATATTGTGGAAAATACCTATTTTCATACAGGTTAATAAATGCTGTATAAAAAGTCCATTCTGGTGATTCGCTAACCAAGAAAGAAAAACGAGATCTTTCTTCATCAGAAAGCTGTCCCACCAATTCATTGGTTACAATGAGTGCCGTTACTTTTTCGTTGGTTAATGCAATCTTAAAATATTTATATGAAGTGCAATAAGACAATACAGAATTAGCTTCTATCTTCCGATTTGAAAGATTAAATCCATCAATATAAATATCATTACCAAGCATCGGACATGCAGTAATCTGACAAACTTCCGAAAGTCTTATATTAGTGGTGCGTGCTGATATCATATTATAATATACTACCAACCTTTCTTTATTGTTTCAACAATGTGATTACGGTCTTCTTCACTTATCCACCATCCGCAAGGAATATGTACAAAACTACTATACCATTCCTCCATGTTTGGAAGTTCACGACGTGACTCATTGAAGATACTGTGAGTATCACTGCGGTGATGAAGTGGTGAAGCCATAATGCCTGCTACTTCCATAGCCCTCATAAATTCCTTACGATTCTCCACCTTCATAGTATAAAGCCAGTATGAGGCTTCTGTATTCGGATTATAATCAACTATCTGACACCGTTAATACCAACAAGAGCCTTATCATAGAATTTACCATTCTCTATATACCTGCCAACAACTTCATTAATGTGTTTCATCTGAACGAGACCAATAGTGGCATTCACATTGTTCATCGCATATTTGAAACCAACCTCGGTGATGTCATTCTCTAGTCGTGAACGTGTTTTATCAAGACCGAACCAACGCAGTTTCAAAGCACGACCCATTTCTTCCTCATTCTTCAATGAGAGGAAACCACCATCAACTGTAGTCAAGTGCTTAATAGCTTGAAGCGAAAAAATAGTATAAGGAGAGTTACAACCAACCATCTTGCCATTGTACTTGCTCCCTAAAGCATGAGCAGCATCCTCGATAATAGGAATGTTGTACTCAGCAGATATCTTGTTGAACTCATCCATATCGCAAACCATACCTGCATAGTGTACAAGCATGATTACTTTTGTCCTTTCGGTAATGAGCGAACGAACGCTCTTCGGATCAAGCAAACCATTATTTGGATTAATGTCACCCCAAACCACCTTACCACCAACCATTGCAATACTTGTATTAGTTGGTTCGGCAGTCATTGGAGTAGAAATTACTTCATCGCCAGGCTTAACTCCAGCCAAAATCAGTGCTATGTGAAGTGCATCTGTCCCCGAATGGAGAGACAAAGACAAAGGATTACCGATATAGTTGCGAAACACATCCTCAAAATCATAAACGGCCTGTCCTGTTGCAATATATCCGCTATAGAGAACTTCTTCAATAGCAGGCATCATCTCGTTGGATGGTGCAATATAAGGTTTTACTAATGAAATCATTTATTTATCCTCTAAATATTTCTTTAATGCTTCCTGAACATAGTCGAGCTTTAAAAGTTTTTCCTTCATCTGTTCAACTGTGAGAAGGTTTGTGTTATCAGAATTATACTGTTCTACATCAACACGGTGACCGAACGTATCAACATACTTAGAATAATTCAGATCACGAAGGTCAGCAGGAACACGATAGAAATCCCCCATATCAATTGCCTTTGCCATTTCTTCACTGGTGCAAAGAGTCTCAAACATTTTCTCACCATGACGAGCACCGATAATCTGGATCTCATTGTCTACATGGAACAACTCCTTTAGCGCCTGAGCAAGAACTTCGATAGTTGCAGCAGGAGCTTTCTGAACAAACAAATCACCTGGCTCGGCATTCTCGAATGCGAAAAGAACAAGGTCAACAGCTTCATCAAGCGACATCATATAACGAGTCATTTCTGGTACTGTAATTGTCATCGGTAGCTTATTCTTAATCTGATGAACGAAAAGAGGAATAATTGAGCCACGAGAACACATCACATTGCCGTAACGGGTTGCACAAATGACAGTTCCAGCTTCCTTTGCACGAGGATCACGAGACTTAGAGATAGCAAGCTTCTCCATCAAAGCCTTAGTCATCCCCATTGTATTAATAGGATATGCCGCCTTGTCAGTTGAAAGCACTACAACACGTTTAACCTTATTACGAACAGCAGCTTCCAACACATTCTCAGAACCGAGAATGTTTGTACGGACAGCTTGCATTGGATAGAATTCACAGCTTGGAACCTGTTTCAATGCAGCTGCACTGAAAACGTAATCGACACCCGCCATAGCGTTATTGATGCTCTCAAAATCTCGAACATCACCGATAATAAAATTCACCTTGCTGTTTTGCAATTTGTGTCGCATTTGATCTTGTTTCTTCTCATCTCTACTGAAAATTCTGATTTCCTTCAAATCTGAATCAATGAATCTCTTAAGCACTGCATTACCGAATGAACCAGTACCACCAGTAATCAATAATATTCTGTCTTTAAATTCTAACATATTCCCTTTTGTTATTATTGTTATCTTCCTATCAAAAACTTTAGTTTATCTCTATTCAGTATTCTCTGCGAATTCTCCTCTGTATTGTCCACAAATCAATCACTTTGCTCGTAAACGTTTACTCTTTGAAGCTTTTTCTAGTAGATTTGTTATGCTTTCTTTATCACACAACATATCCAAATATTTATTAAACAATTATTTATTTATGACAGGAAAAATAACAGGTTTATTCTTCGCTGTGAAATTAATATAACTGTCTGTCAATAAATCCCTACTTGATTTGGTATCAATATAACAGTATGAAAACTCAATATCCCTTGCCCTAGAAGTTAGCGTTACAATATTTTCCCCCTTCTCCACTTTGTAACCTCCTGTCATATTACTAATCCACAATCCACTAAATCTTATTCCCATTGCATTATCTACAACTATTACATTATTATATCTGAACTTGGACGGAAGATTCTTAGTACAATTATACAACCGACAGTTCTCAAATGACATAGCTATACACTCTCCTGTTAATTTATAAACATAATAACACCCTTCTTCTCCACAAGACTGCAAGTTAGTTGTGTTCACATTGGAGAAGGAATAAGCATGGTATAGTTCTCCGTTTTCTGGTTTTTGAACATCAAAACCACAATTATCAACTGAACAGTTTAGTAAACTGCTGTATGCTGTGTTTTCAATTTTGAAACCTGATTGTCGGCAATTTACGGCTGAGCAATACTGAAAATTATGCCCTGGTCCTCTTCCATTATCATACGATGCATAAAAAGCATTTCCTCTGCACTGAGAAACTATACAATTGATATATTTTATAGAGTAGCCAAGTATATGAAACCCATCACTCTTACAATAAGCAACATACATATCCTTGAATATCAGATATGCCGTAGCCGAACTTCCTTCGATATTCTTCCCAGACCCAAATGTTTCTACACCGTATCTACCAAAGCATCAGTTCCGAATTTTTGAAACACTCCACCTCCATTTACAAAAACTCCTTCGACCGTATTGCACCGTTCAGATAGATATAAAACAGATTCCAATTCAACGAAAGTCTTAATCTGAGAATGATTATCCCTCATATTAGTTCCAACGAGAGACTTATACGCTGGCATAACGATTCCTCTTTTTGCACCATGGCATTCAGTATAGGAACGAATAGCATAAACATCACCCATAAGATATGTATCTCTAAAGTTGTTAATGCAGTTCTGTATAGCTGCTCTGTCATCGTGAACTCCATCCGCCTTAGCTCCAAACCATTCAGGGTATGCTTTTTCAACAGTCCAATTACCCGAAACTTTCAAGTCCTCATTGAAAATTTTAACTGGTGAAGCTTCAATCTTTGATTTGTTTCCTACCAATTCACCATTCTTAATAATTCCTCCTCTGAATATTAAATAACAGTTCTTTGCCAGTTTCATTTGCTTACCAACCAAATCTACAACATCAACGACTTCATATATCATGTCTGCTTTAATCACAGTTTTATTTGTCAAAACCTCGCAAAATGCAAGATTAGGACAACATAATCGAATAACTATAAACAGAAAGTATATAATAGAAAAACGACGGTTCATCATGTGGATAATTATTGTAAATGATCTGAAATGCTCATTACCTCAATGCATTCACAATTCTTTCGCAAGCCAGCCCATCACCATAAGGATTGGCAGCCTTACTCATCTTTTCATATGCAGTTGCATCGTCAAGAAGAGTGCTGACTTCCTTTACAATCTTGTTATAATCAGTACCAACCAAATGTACTGTGCCACTATGCAAAGCTTCAGGACGCTCGGTTGTTTCACGCATTACAAGAACTGGCTTGCCAAGCCCAGGTGCTTCTTCCTGAATACCACCTGAATCAGTAAGGACAATATTGGCTTTTTCCATAAGATAAACAAAACTCAGATACTCCAGTGGCTCAATGAAGAACATGTTACCGAGATTTGAGAGATCTTCACCAAATACTTCATGGATCGGTTGACGCACATTGGGATTAAGGTGCATTGGATATACAAAATCCACATCATGATATTTCTGCGTCAAGTCCTTGATGGCTGTACACATGTTGATGAAGCCATCACCAAAATTCTCACGACGGTGACCTGTGATAAGAACGAGTTTCTTGCCATTAGCTAATCTCTCTGTATCATACCCTGCCTTCACAAGAACGTCTTTCAATTCTTTATTAAGGTTCAAATCATTTTTGATTTTATATACAACCCAATAGAGAGCATCGATTACAGTGTTTCCTGTTACTGTAATCTTATCTTCATTTATATTTTCCTTGAGAAGATTTTCTTTTGAAAGAAGAGTCGGAGCAAAATTATATTCAGCAATACGACCTGTAATCTGACGATTCATTTCCTCGGGCCAAGGACTATAAAGATTATGGGTACGCAATCCTGCTTCAACATGACCTACAGGAATCTGTTGATAGAATGCAGCTAAAGCCGCAGCTGTTGAAGTCGTCGTATCGCCATGAACAAGAATTACATCTGGTTTACATTTCTTAAATACATCACGCATACCAATTAATACTCTTGTTGTTATATCATAAAGATCTTGCCCCTGCATCATTATATTCAAATCATAATCTGGCTTAATATCAAAAATATGAAGTACCTGATCAAGCATTTCTCTATGCTGTCCTGTGACACATACTATAGTTTCAAACTCTTTTTTATTTTTTTGAAATTCTTTTATAAGAGGTGCCATTTTAATTGCTTCAGGGCGTGTACCGAAGACAAGCATTATTTTTTTCATACATTTGTTCTTTATCAATATATATTTAATTAAGAGATCAATCTCTTTTGAAGATATCGCGTGTATACACCTTCTCTTGCACATCATCAAGACACGAATCATAGCGATTTGCTACGATAGCCTGACTCTGTGATTTAAAATCTTTCAGGTTATTAACCACCCTTGATCCAAAGAAAGTACTGCCATCTTCGAGGGTAGGCTCATAAATAATGACCGATGCGCCTTTGGCTTTAATGCGCTTCATGACACCTTGAATTGACGATTGTCGGAAATTGTCACTATTTGATTTCATTGTCAAACGATAAACGCCAACAACAACGTCCCTCTCTTTTGTTACATCGTAGGCACCTTCGGCATAACTGTAAGCCCCAGCAATCTGCAACACACGATCGGCAATAAAATCCTTACGGGTTCGGTTACTCTCGACAATGGCGGTCATCATGTTCTGTGGCACATCGGCATAGTTTGCCAGAAGCTGCTTTGTATCCTTGGGCAAGCAATAACCGCCATAACCGAATGAAGGATTATTATAATGAGTACCAATACGTGGGTCAAGGCCTACACCTTCAATAATAGCCTGTGAATCAAGGCCCTTCATCTCCGCATATGTATCTAACTCATTGAAGTACGATACACGAAGAGCGAGATAAGTATTTGCAAAAAGCTTTACTGCTTCAGCCTCTTTCAAACCCATGAAAAGAGTGGTAATATTCTGTTTGACTGCTCCTTTCTGAAGGAGTTCTGCGAATGTGCGTGCGTATTCTTCAGACTCAGAGTTACCAATGGTATTGATTGCGGCATTCTCTTCCGTAAACTCCGATCCATCAACAATCTTAGGATAGCCTACAATGATGCGACTTGGATAGAGGTTGTCATACAGTGCTTGACTCTCACGCAAAAATTCCGGGGAGAAAAGAAGGTTAAACTTCTTGCCATGGAGTTCCGGTTGGTTAAGAAATTGAGGTACATATTTCACATAAAGTGAACGCGTATATCCTACCGGAATTGTAGACTTAATCACCATCACCGCATCAGGATTTACACTGAGTACAAGGTCAATCACGTCTTCAATGTGATGTGTATCAAAGAAATTCTTCTGCGGGTCGTAGTTGGTAGGTGCAGCTATGACGATAAAATCAGCGTTACGATAAGCCGCCTTACCATCAAGAGTAGCACGCAGATTCAAATCTTTCTCCGCAAGGTACTTCTCGATATATTCATCCTGAATAGGTGACTTTTTTTGGTTGATAAGATCCACCTTCTCAGGAATGACATCTACGGCAACAACCTCATTGTGTTGAGCCAAAAGTGTGGCTATTGACAAACCCACATAACCGGTGCCCGCTACTGCTATTTTCATAATATTTTCCTTTTTGGTGGATTTATTTTTCAGACAATGATTCTCCTTTATCCAACACTTCAAACCTCGAATTCTTAGAGATAAACTCCGGGACAATCTTCTTCATCAGAGTGACAGTATCCATGATCCTGACATTTCGAGCCAGAGCCTCAAATTCAGAGTAAGAATCCAACACGTCATCATATTCATAACGACGGACTTTAGCGATCTTGATCTTCTTATTAGAAGTAGGAAGAGTATTCTCTTCAGTACTCAAAAGCTCTTCATAAAGTTTCTCTCCGGGACGAAGACCGGTAAACTCTATCTTAATGTCCTCATCCGGACGGTAACCGGCCAACTCAATCATACGGGTAGCCAGATCCACAATCCTGACAGGCTCACCCATCTCAAAGACAAAGATCTCATTCCCCTCTCCCATCATACCCGCCTCCATTACCAGACGACAAGCCTCAGGAATAGTCATAAAATAACGGATGATGTCAGGATGGGTTACAGTTACAGGACCGCCGTTCTCGATCTGCTCTTTAAAGCGGGGGATAACAGAACCGTTACTGCCCAAGACATTACCAAAACGGGTGGTGATAAATTTAGTATTACCTTTGACTTTTCTTTCTTTAATGGCTGTACCCAGACTCTGAACATAAATCTCAGCCAGACGCTTAGAGGCTCCCATCACATTCGTGGGATTGACAGCTTTATCCGTAGAGATCATGATCATCTTCTCCGCTTCATATTCCACCGCCATATCGGCTACCTGACGGGAACCGATCACATTCACGTAAACCGCCTCACAAGGGTTTTCCTCCATCAAAGGGACATGTTTATAAGCGGCAGCATGGAATACGATCTGGGGATGATAAAGTTCAAAGACCATACGGAGACGTTGGATAACACGAACATCACCAATAACCGGTACGAAGTCTATCCCGGGATATTTCTTCTCGAACTCCAAACGGACGTTATGAAGAGGACTCTCGGCGGAATCAAATAATATTAGTTTACGGACACCGATCTGGCAAGTTGCCGGCAAAGCTCACTGCCGATACTACCGGCAGCTCCGGTAACAAGAATGGTCTTATTACAATATTCCGCTGCGATCTCACTCATGTTGATCTTGATCTCCTCACGTCCCAGAAGGTCTTCAATACGGATGGGACGGACAAACTGATGGAAAAGACCATCGACGTCCGCCTCACTGATGGAAGGGGCGATCAGAGTCTTCACGCCAATGCTCTTACAATATTCAAGAAGACGGTTCTCTTCTTCTTTGATGGAATCGTAGCGGGCAAAAAGAACGCCTTGTATACGGTGTTTCTGAATTAACGTCTCAAAGTCGGACTTGTCTGAGAATGAATAAACCCGGGAATCGGCAAGAATCCTGCGGCTATGATCGGGACTGTAAATACAAAAACCGGATATCTTGTAATGAGAGCTGGTGCGAAGACGCGTCTTCAAGGCAACGCTCTTGTCATCCGTACCGTAGATAAGCACACGCATGTCGGTCTTACGGACCATACCGATCAGAGATTCGTATGTTACGATGACTATGACTCTAAAGCCGATCAAAGAGATCAGAGTGAACATACCGTCGGAGATGACGAATACCAGGTTCTGACTGCCGAATAAACGGTCTCCATGTAATATAAAAAACACATAGACGGCAAGACAGCAGGTCTTGAACAGGACGCTGCAGGTGATACGCCAAAGGTCCTTGATCTCCGAATAACGGATCGTGTTACGATAGGTGTTGAAAAGCAAGTCACCAATTATGCTTGACAATAAGGATACGGCAATTACCTGTAACAACTGGGAAACGTTCCAACCGAGACCCACAATGTAGTAAATGCCGACAAAAGCAAACAATGTACATAAAGCTGCAATCAACGTATCCACCCCAAGGATAAGCCAGCAATTAAAAAAATTACGGCTGGTGTATTGCAAAAACTTTTCCAATGATTTCTTCATGATCGTATTTTATATTCCCCTTTTTTTAACTTTTATACGACGTGTTATACAAATTCACGCTTCAGTTTGTCCCAGAACTCTTCCCCAAAGAGTTTCCAAACAATGACCGTAGCTACAGATAGAAAAACAAAAATGATTACATACATCTTTCTGCTTGTACCCGAAGGCTGTTGAGGGACAACGGCAGGTTCTACTACCGCAAATACGGGTTTCTCTTCCTGAACTTTCGCCCGGGCTACTTGTAATTGGTTGGCAACCTGGCTGTAAACCTGATAGGCAAGACTCATGTCGTTCTGCAAACGCTCCTGCTCAGCACGAACGCTCTGAAGAATCAGGTTGTCATGGGTATCAACATAATCGGCATACTTCTTCTGAGCTGCGTAATATTCCTCCTGGCGTTCCTTAAACAATCTCTCCAGATAAGCACAATCCTCCTTCGCTTTAAAAGTACGGTAGCCTATGATGTATTCCTGTAATTTATGAACTACGGAATCGGCTACGACGGCAGCAACTTTAGGATCCTGTAAAGTGACGGAAACATTGGTTATAGCAGTCTTCTTATCCATGACAGCCGTTATGTCCTTCTTTAGAGAAGTGATTTTCTTATCCTCCTCTTTTGTTAGTTCAAGGGTACCGGACTGGCTGTTTCTTAGACCAACAGATTCATCTTTATCTGAAAACAACGACCTTACCCCACTGATTGCCATGCCTGGAAGACCAATAATGTAACTCCACCAGGGAGAAGACTGGGTATCCAAATAAGCCCCCAAATCGATCTTTTCACTTTCCTCACCATCAACTGGTACATTCATGGACAAAAGCTCCAACAGAAAAGGAGTAGAAGAGACAATATCGGGGGAGAGAGAAGCATTCAAGGCATCAGAAACATCACCACTCATACTTACCCCCGCTCCTAGGAAGGAGGCGGCCATCGAAGCAAGGCCACCGTTACTTTTGGAATTACCCATTTCCGGAGATAAGGTTACCTCAACCGTATATTTCTTTGGAACACTCAAGGCAACAATAATACCAATGACTAAACCTATGCCGACAGCCTTGTATAAGGTTTTACGAATAGTAATGATTTTTCTTAAAATCTCCATCAGATCAATTTCCATCTCATCTTTCAAAGGAGGAACTAATTCTTGAGACTGATTCTTATCTATGTGTTGGTCAGACATAACAATCCTATTTCTTTATTAAATTAGCAAT
>NZ_BAKK01000063.1 GCF_000614145.1 Bacteroides faecichinchillae JCM 17102
AATATCTATTTGTAAAATAATAGAAGCAATCCAATATTCAATCAATAGATTATATGCGTATTATTAGCTAAATAAATGTTTATAATTATTTACGCATAATAAGATCTTCATCTTTGCTTAATCAATAAAAATATGTTTCTTATTAAGCTTAACTACAATTGTAAACTTTGAATCTATATTTAGAACTCTCGGATTTATATTCGAAACTTTCAATTAAAGCCCTTCTTTCTTTAAAATATGAGACTTATTTCAATGATAAAAAAGTATTCTTCCCTTCGAAGACATCTAATGATGTCATATTTTCCTTATCTTTGCACTCTATTGTAATGCAATACATTATAGGAACAATAAATACATACTATAGAATGGAAAAGAAATTCAAAAGAACTACTGTCACATCGGCATTACCGTATGCTAACGGACCTGTCCACATTGGCCACTTGGCAGGTGTATATGTACCAGCAGATATCTATGTACGCTATTTGCGGTTGAAAAAAGAAGATGTACTTTTTATCGGAGGTTCAGACGAGCATGGAGTACCTATCACAATCCGGGCAAAGAAAGAAGGGATCACTCCGCAAGATGTGGTAGACCGCTATCATTCGCTCATTAAGCAGTCATTCAAAGAATTCGGTATCTCGTTTGATGTGTATAGCCGGACGACTTCGCCTACCCATCACCAACTAGCTTCCGATTTTTTCAAAACACTCTATAACAAAGGAGAATTTATCGAAAAAACTTCCGAACAATATTACGATGAAGAAGCTCACCAGTTTCTTGCTGACCGCTATATAACAGGAGAATGTCCTCATTGCCACGCAGAAGGTGCTTACGGTGACCAATGCGAAAAATGCGGTACTTCCCTCTCGCCAACAGATCTGATTAATCCTAAAAGTGCCATTAGCGGAAGTAAACCAGTCATGAAAGAAACCAAGCATTGGTATCTTCCTCTCGACAAACATGAAGGATGGTTGCGCCAATGGATTTTAGAAGATCATAAAGAATGGCGTCCAAACGTATATGGGCAGTGTAAGAGCTGGCTCGATATGGGGTTGCAGCACGTGCGGTGAGTCGTGATCTTGATTGGGGTATTCCCGTTCCTGTAGAAGGTGCAGAAGGCAAAGTATTGTATGTATGGTTTGATGCTCCTATCGGTTATATCTCCAACACGAAAGAACTTTTGCCGGATAGTTGGGAAACTTGGTGGAAAGACCCCGATACTCGTCTGGTTCATTTTATCGGAAAAGATAATATCGTGTTCCACTGTATTGTATTTCCTGCTATGTTGAAAGCGGAAGGTAGTTATATACTACCGGACAATGTTCCAAGCAACGAATTTCTGAATCTGGAAGGTGACAAGATCTCAACTTCACGAAACTGGGCAGTATGGTTGCATGAATACCTGATTGACTTTCCTGGTAAGCAAGATGTACTCCGTTATGTACTAACTGCCAATGCGCCCGAAACCAAAGACAATGATTTTACCTGGAAAGATTTCCAAGCACGTAATAATAATGAATTGGTAGCCGTTTATGGTAACTTTGTAAATCGTGCTATGGTACTGACCCAAAAATATTTTGACGGAAAGGTACCAGCTTGCGGTGAATTGACAGATTACGACAAAGATACATTGAAAGAATTTGCTGATGTAAAAGCAGAAGTTGAAAAATTGCTTGATGTTTTCAAATTCCGTGATGCACAGAAAGAAGCAATGAATCTGGCACGTATTGGTAATAAATATCTTGCTGATACTGAACCTTGGAAATTAGCCAAGACAGACATGGTACGTGTAGGAACCATCCTGAATATTGCTCTTCAACTGGTTGCCAACTTGGCTATTGCATTCGAACCATTCCTACCTTTTAGTTCGGAAAGACTGCGTCAGATGTTGAATATGGATAACTTTGATTGGGCTGAGCTAGGACGGAGTAATTTGCTTCCGGAAGGTCATCAGCTGAATAAGCCGGAATTACTCTTTGAGAAGATTGAAGATGCAACGATCGAGGCTCAGGTACAAAAATTACTTGATACAAAAAAAGCAAACGAAGAGGCTAACTATAAAGCAAATCCAATACGTCCGAACATCGAATTTGATGACTTCATGAAGTTAGATATTCGGGTAGGGACTATTCTTGAATGTCAGAAGGTACCTAAAGCAGACAAACTATTACAATTCAAGATTGACGACGGACTGGAAACTCGTACTATTGTATCAGGTATTGCCAAACACTATCAACCGGAAGAGTTGGTAGGCAAGCAAGTTTGCTTTATTGCCAATCTGGCTCCACGCAAGTTAAAAGGTATCGTTAGCGAAGGTATGATTCTAAGTGCCGAAAACAATGACGGTAGTCTGGCTGTGATCATGCCGGGACGTGAGGTGAAACCGGGTAGTGAAGTAAAATAAGCATGCCCGAACCGTCACTGAAGCAGAAAGCAGCAAAAGGAATATTCTGGGGAGGATTCAGCAGTGGACTACAGCAACTGTTGAGTGCCCTCTTCGGAATTGTTATTGCCCGTTTATTAGACAATACCGATTATGGAATGTACGGGGTACTCGCTATTTTCATTGCCATAGCCAGTACGCTTCAAGACAGTGGATTTGTAACAGCTTTAGTCAATAAACGAAATGTTACACAAGAAGACTACAATGCTGTATTTTGGTGCAGTTTAAGCATTGGAACGTCCATATATATCATATTCTTTTTCTGCGCTCCTTTCATTGCCGATTTCTTCAAGGCTCCTGAGCTTATATGGCTCTCCCGATATGTGTTTTTAGGTTTTCTGATGTCAAGTACCTCCGTTGTTCACAACGCATATTTTCTTCGTAACCTAATGATAAAACAGAGAGCAATGGCACAATTACCTGCTCTCATTATATCCGGTACGATAGGAATTATCATGGCATACAATGGGATGTCGTATTGGGGAATAGCAACACAAAATCTGGCATATATCGCTGTCATTAATCTCTGGTATTGGTACTTTTCCCCTTGGAGGCCCACTTTTCACATTGATTTCCGACCACTAAAAGACATTTTCGGTTTCAGCAGCAAAATACTCATTACAAGCATTTTCCAACAAATTAATAACAATCTTGTATCAACTATACTCGGTGCATTTTACACTAAGGCAGAGGTGGGTAACTACACACAATCCAGTAAGTGGAATTACATGGGATACAATGCGATAGAGGGAATGATAAGTAGCGTAGCACAGCCCGTTCTGAGAGAAGTTGCCGATGACCCAGGACGACAACAAAACGTATTTCGTAAAATGTTGCGTTTCACTTCTTTTCTATCTTTTCCTGCTATGTTTGGTCTGGCGTTGATAGCCAAAGAATTTATCATTATTACCATTACTGACAAGTGGCTGTCTTGTGTGCCTATACTGCAAATTCTTTGTGTATGGGGAGCGTTTATGCCCGTTATCTCTTTGTATTCCAGACTGATTCTCAGCAATGGGAAGCCTAATATATTTATGTGGAACTCAATCTTGTTGTGTGTCCTGCAACTTATTATCATGTTACTTGCTTATCCGTATGGGATCCATGTCATGTTGATACTGTTTGTTGTGCTTAACATTATTTGGCTGGGTGTATGGCAATATTTTATATGGCAAGAAATACGTCTCAGTCTGTGGAACGCACTGAAAGACACCGTACCTTTTGCCGGAATTGCAGCTACTACTATGATAGCTACTTACTATATAACGATAGAAATCAACAATATCTATCTCATGCTAATTACAAAAATAGGACTGGCAGTCGCTATCTATTCGCTGATCATGTGGTTTAGTAAAGTGACCATTTTCAAAGAGAGTATAAAATACCTATCCGGACGTTCTAAAAAATAAAAGATATATGGATAAATTAACTCTAATTCCCATTGGAGGACTTGCTAACAGAATATACGCAATCACTTCTGCCATAGCATATTGTCAAGCACACTCTATTCCATTAAAAATAGTATGGTTCAAGGATTGGGGAATGGGAGCTGATTTCCATTCTCTATTCAAGCTTTCACCTACAATCAAAGATGTGGAAATAAAAGATGGCAAATGGTATGATTACCTGATGCTTGATAAGCCACGTCGTAAAAACTTCTGGTTTCCAATCCTTTGGCAAATGATAGCTTTCGATTATCGTATTTACGAAAAGGATATCTACAGATATAAAAATCCGCAGGACATCTTTACTGATTTTGAAAAAGGTAAGTTTGTCTACCTCGTTCATTTGGCAAAGTTTTATGATGTTCCCGATATGTTGAAAGCTGTTGAACCTAATAAACAGATAAAAGCCCGAATCATGGAACGTATAAAAAACTTCCCGGACTATACTGTTGGGGTACATATCAGGCGGACCGATAATATTGCTTCTATTCAGCATAGTCCTCTTACTTTTTTCATTGAAAACATGGAAAAAGAGATCAGACTCCATCCGAAAGTTGCTTTTTATGTGGCTACTGACTCGGAAGAAGACAAAGCACGACTGAAAGAGCAGTTCAAAGAACGCATTATTACTTCTCCTTACAAAGCAGATCGTTCAACGAGTGAAGGGATTATTGAGACAATCACAGAAATGTATGCATTGAAATCTACTCAAAAGATATACGGCTCTTATCGTAGTAGCTACTCTATACTTGCCGCCGATCTTTCGAATATTCCACTTATTATTTAAGTTTATGAAACAGATTGTTGCCATACAGAATGGATTGGGAAACCAGATGTTCGATTATGCATTTTATCTGGCGTTGAAGAGAATCTATCCTAAAGCAGAATAACGACTTATCTGTTTGCCAGACGATGTGACCATAACGGACTGGAGATAGACAAAATATTCTCGCTTCCTCTATCGGAACAAATACGGGACCGTATTTTGATGAGAATATACAGGAAGTTATATTATCTAAGTAAGAAACAGACCTTCAAAGGTATATTTGGCAGATATATCTTAAAGCTTCTTTATAATCTCCATATGGGGTTATGTATGGAGAAGCCCGAAATACCTTATCAAGGTGCACAATCCTATATTTGGAATAGAAAATACAAGGTATTTTGGGGAGGGTGGATGTCCGAAAAATGGTTTTTACCTATAAAAGAAGAGATACGAAAATGCTTTTCATTCGACTTACAGAAACTATCTCCAAAATCTGCCAAACTGTTGGAAGAACTTTCGCAAACAGAGACTAACAGTATATCTATTCATGTGCGTCGGGGAGATTATCTGAAGAATCCACAATATTTCGATATCTGCAACACCGTTTATTATCGGAAAGCTATCGGACTTATCAAGGAAAAAACCGATAATGCCCGGTTTTATGTATTTTCTGATGATATACAATGGGTAAAGGAGAATCTTGAACTTCCCCAAAATACAGTTTATGTGAATTGGAATATGAAAACTGACTCCTGGCAGGACATGTGTCTGATGTCACACTGCCGGCATCATATTATTGCTAATAGTACATTCAGTTGGTGGGGTGCATGGCTGAACAAGAACGAGAAGAAAATTGTAATCTGTCCCAAGATGTTTTCGCGGACAGAGAACCTCGTAAACGTCATGCCTGATGAATGGATCAAAATATAAAGAATATGGAAGAGAAGGAAATTCGTGTCATTGCATTTTATTTGCCGCAATTCCATCCCACGCCCGAAAACGATCAATGGTGGGGAAAAGGATTTACGGAATGGACTAACGTAGGCAAGGCAAAGCCTTTATTCCGCGGGCACTATCAGCCACGAGTTCCCGCTGATTTAGGATATTATGACTTGAGAGTATCGGAAACTCGCGTCGAACAAGCAGAAATGGCAAGAAAATATGGAATAGAAGGATTTTGTTACTGGCATTATTGGTTTGGTAATGGTCGCCAACTTCTTCAACGTCCCTTTCAGGAAGTACTTGCATCTGGACAGCCTGACTTTCCCTTCTGCCTTTCCTGGGCTAATCATAGTTGGGAAGATAAACAGTTCAGTAAGGAGGGTACACACAAAATGCTAATGGAGCAGTTATATCCAGGTGAAACGGATGAAATAGCTCACTTTAACTATCTACTTCCTGCATTCAAAGATCATCGCTACATACGGTCGATGACAAACCTGTATTTATGGTATATGCACCTTTCAGTCTTCCTGACGCGAAACGTTTTATCCGTTTGTGGCAGAGACTTGCCCAAGATAATGGTTTGAAAGGTATTCACTTTATCGGTCAGACCAATAATGCCGGAGATGTACAGACATTGAAAGATATGGGATTTGATGCTGTGAATATTGTCAGACTATTCGATTTCTTTAAACAGAATTACTCTATATTTGAGAAAATACACATGAAAATCATGCGCATAGTCTTCAAAAAAGGACGTATCATTGAATATGCCAAAGCAGCAAAGTTCTTTTCTGGAAATGAAGATCGGCAAGTTGATTGTTATCCGACTATTATCTAATTGGGATCATTCTCCGCGGTCAGGACGTTTGGGGCATATTCTTGTCCATTCTACTCCGGAGAAGTTTAAAAAACACGTACTTCAATCCTTCTCTAATGTTGTACATAAACCTGCTGATAAACGTCTAGTGTTTCTCAAATCTTGGAATGAATGGGCAGAAGGGAATTACATAGAGCCTGATTTAAAGTTTGGTTTGTCCTATCTTGAAGCACTTAAAGAAGCAATCGAAGAAATCAATTCTAAATAAATTAAGATTCATAATGAATGAACTTATAAATAAACAATAAGTTATGATTCAAGCACCAATTTTGCTATTTGTATACAATCGCCCTATTCATACACAACAGACTGTCATTTCCTTATTAAGGAATGAACTGGCAGCTGAAAGCCCGTTGTATATCTATTCCGACGCCGCCAAAACAAATGCTGATCAAAACGCAGTGGAAGAAACTCGTAATTTTGTTCGTCAAATAACAGGCTTTGCATCTGTTACTGTTATCGAACGAAGCGAGAATTGGGGATTAGCCCGCAACATCATCGACGGAGTAACTACACAAGTGAATCATTTTGGTCGTGTCATCGTATTGGAAGACGATCTGATTGTAGCTCCTTATTTTTTGCAGTTTATGAATGATGCACTCGAAACTTATAAAGACGAACCACGCGTCGGACACATCCAAGCTTGCGATTTCACTAATGATTCTTCTTTACCAGATACTTTCCTTATTAAGTTTACCGGAAGCTGGGGTTGGGCAACTTGGGATAGAGCTTGGAAATATTTCAATCCAGACGGAGAAGTACTACTGAAAAAAATGGAAGAACGAAAACTAACATATAAATTTGATTTCAACGGTAATTACCCATTTACGCGAATGTTACGCCGTCAAATTGAAGGGAAAAATAATTCCTGGGCAATTCGTTGGAATGCAAGTTTGTTTCTGAACGATATACTTTCCGTAAATGTAGGCCGTTCCTTAGTACAAAACAATGGATTCGATGGAAGTGGAACCAATTGTGGAGGAGGAAATCTATACCAGTCATCTCTTTGGCTCCAACCGCTACCCGTAGAACATCTGCATCCAATCGAGGAAAATCAACAGGCACGCGATGTCTTTGCCCGTTATTATCATCGCACCAATTGTTTTATGGCAAAGGCTATACGGCGATTAAAACGAACATTAAAAGGAGATTTTAGCGCTTAAAAAGAAGCTGTTTGCCAAGAAATACATACTTTTGCAAAAAGTTTCTTTTCCACGATAGTAAATGATAGGGCATGAGAATACTGATTATCAATACTTCCGAACGAATAGGTGGGGCTGCTGTCGCTGCTAGTCGGTTAATGGAGTCGTTAAAAAACAACGGCATTAAAGCAAAAATGCTAGTACGTGACAAACAGACTGATCAAATCAGTGTTGTCGGTCTAAAGCGTAATTGGCTGCATGTATGGAAGTTTATTTGGGAACGCATCGTTATTTGGAAAGCCAATTGCTTTAAGAAAAACAATCTATTTGCCGTAGATATTGCTAATACCGGAACAGACATTACTTCTCTCCCTGAATTTCAGCAAGCAGATGTTATCCATTTACATTGGATTAACCAAGGAATGTTGTCGCTTAAGAATATTCATGAAATACTGAAATCCGGCAAGCCGATAGTCTGGACTATGCACGACATGTGGCCTTGTACAGGTATTTGCCATCATTCGCGCGAATGTACGAACTATGAAACAGAGTGTCATCATTGCCCCTTTATCTGTGGAGGAAAAAGAAAGAAGGATTTATCCACCCGTACTTTCCGAAAAAAGAAAGAAATATATAATACGACTTCTATCACTTTTGTAGCTTGTAGCAGATGGCTTGAAGAGAGAGCTAAAACCAGCACATTATTATCCGGTCAAACTGTTACATCTATTCCGAACCCGATTAATATTAATCTGTTCAAACCTCGAAATATGCAGGAAGCTCGTAACAAATGTCGACTACCTCAAGACCGTAAATTAATGTTATTTGGCTCCGTAAAGATCACAGATAAACGAAAAGGAATTGATTATTTGATTGAATCATGCAGAATATTGGTAGAGAAACATCCGGAATGGAAAAAATCGTTGGGAGTAGTAGTATTTGGAAACCAGTCACAAGAGCTACAAAGTCTGCTTCCTTTCCGTGTCTACCCACTCCCTTTCATTAAAAATGAGCATGAGCTTGTTGATATATACAATGCAGTAGACATTTTTGTTACTCCTTCTCTTGAAGAAAATCTTCCAAATATGATTATGGAAGCAATGGCGTGCGGTGTACCTTGTGTCGGATTCAATATCGGTGGTATTCCTGAAATGATTGACCATCTGCACAACGGTTATTTGGCACAATATAAGTCTTCGGAAGATTTTGCTAACGGTATTCAATGGATACTGACAGAACCGGAATATGATGAACTCTCTGAACAGGCCTGTCGAAAAGCCGTAGCTAACTATTCTGAAAGTACTATAGCTAAAAAATACACAGATATTTATAACAAAATAACAGGAAAGTATGCATAATGGTCATCCAACGCCTAAATTCTCGATTATCACTGTAACTTATAACGCCGAGAAAGTATTGGAGGATACAATTCAGAGTGTTATTTCGCAGACATACCATTGCGTGGAATATATTATTGTGGACGGAGCTTCCAAAGATGGAACTTTATCTATAATAGATAAATATCGTTCACAAATACATACTGTTATTAGTGAACCGGACAAAGGATTGTATGATGCTATGAACAAAGGAATATCGTTTGCTACCGGAGATTATCTTTGTTTCCTTAATGCCGGAGATTGTTTTCATAAAGACGATATCTTGCAGCAAATAGTACATACGATTAATGGAAATGAACTTCCTGATATTTTATACGGTGAAACAGCAATTGTAGATATCGAAAGGCATTTCGTGCATATGCGTCGGTTATCCACTCCTGAAAGACTGAATTGGAAAAGTTTCAAACAAGGCATGTTAGTTTGTCATCAAGCTTTTTTTGCTAAGCGCACATTAGTCGGACCATATGATCTAAAATTTCGCTATTCTGCTGACTTCGATTGGTGCATACGTGCCATGAAGAAAGCACATAGCTTACACAATACTCACTTGACTATTATCAACTATTTGGAGGAAGGGCTTACAACTAAGAACCATAAAGCTTCTTTAAAAGAGCGTTTCCGTATTATGACCAAGCATTATGGTTTATTTAGCACTGTGATATATCATGCTTGGTTTGTGATAAGAATGATTATACATCGTAATAAGATATAATCTTCTTTATTTGTTTCTTCTTCGCATTATCGCTCATTAAATATTTGGATAAAAAAATCAGAGGATGCCCGCGGAAAATCGAGAGCATCCTCTTTTTAATTATACATGAAACTATACTAATGTATAAGAATAAACTACCATTGAATAGCCTGATCTTCGTCTGGTATCAGTGTATTAATTGAACGCTGCATTGTCATACTACCAACGACACGATAAGCTAATGGATTAAATTGGTCTGAGGTGACATCTGTATAATAATAATTTAAATACATCACTGTAGTATGTAATTCTATATATGGTTTTGTTGGATGTGGCTCCACACTTCTTCTGTATGTACAGTTACCAAACGAACTAATCTGTGCTTCGTTAGCAGCATCACCAGCTTTAACGGTCAATGGACCGGTGATTACCCCATCCTCATCCTTTGTACCTTCACCAAATTCAACAACCACTTTATATTTGTCACGATGTTCATCTTCTTCCCACCAAGTTCCAGCATAGAAAAAAACTGATTTATCGTCTACTACACGAACAGTCCGAGTACTTGTTGTTGCAGGATCATTATTACTTTCTCCCAAATATACATTCATACCTGATGAAGAGTATGTGCCCGAATAATCATTAAAAAGATGAATATTCAATAGAGCCTTATAATATCCTTTACGAACATTTTGTGCATATGAAGGATCTTTATCAATCATCAGTGGAAGTACCCATTTCTCATTCAAATCCAATCCTTCTAAATGAAAATCGATATCATAAGTCTGAACATTCTTTCCAGCTGGAATATGACAAACATTTTCCGTTGGGAATGAATAAAAACGTTCGGGTAATTGTTTGTACCACAAGTCTCTACGGTCCAAATATTTTTCCTGATTTAAACGATTAAGCGTATCATTATCTACACTGATTTTCACATCAATATCCCGTTCATTATCTTGAGAGCCACTAACAATTACTGGTAGTTGGAATGCACCGCTGCCATCAGACTGATAACGTACGTAAATATCATGCACTCCGTTACTTCCTATCGGTGCTTTGAACGAAATCATTTCACGATATAGCTCTTCATTCCATTCATCGTTGCATGAATTAAATAAGGTACATGCGCATAGCATGATTCCTAAAATATATACTTTTTTCATATTACTTCATTATTTATGTTATATCGCTTAGTCATAATCCTGCCATCCTGGAGCTTGGGTCATATTCTTATTCCGTTTCAGTTCATCATAATTCATGGGCCAGAAGTATTGCTTCCGAGAGAAAGCGGTCTGGACTCCAGCCACCCGAACTGGTGTATAGAACGCCTCAGCATGTGTCTTATCCATCATTACATTGCAACCGTAAATCTGTCCTCCTTCATGTTCCGGTGCAATCTTCCAACGGCGTACATCATAGTAACGTTGGCTTTCTGCAAAGAACTCAATCTGGCGTTCATGTACGATTTTATTAAAGAATGCATCACGATTACCGTATACATCGTCATCATAATCAGCACTCCGGCACGCATACGGACAGGCTTCACACCACGACGCATCTGTTCCACATCACGGCTAATGGTATATGTTGTACTTTCATCCCAAGAAGGAATTTCATAAGTAGTTGTCAAATTATTCAATGCTTCTGCATAAGAAAGCAGGATATCTGCATAACGGAGAGCAGGTTCCACTTTCTCAACAATCGATCCACCATATGATGCACAGTCGGATGGATGAACATACTTCTTTATGCCA
This sequence comes from Bacteroides faecichinchillae JCM 17102, assembly GCF_000614145.1. GTDB lineage: Bacteria > Bacteroidota > Bacteroidia > Bacteroidales > Bacteroidaceae > Bacteroides > Bacteroides faecichinchillae. Next base: position 11,464 of record NZ_BAKK01000063.1, read on the forward strand.
ATACCAGTGACTAACCAACGCTCAGTTCCATTGGAACGCCCGTCTGTGTCACCACGATAATACCATACTTGCTTATTTATAATCTTCTCGGATCCGGTACCTGTAGCACTTGTACAATTCCATCTTGCTCCGTTATAACCAACAGATGCATAAAAACGAGGTTCACGATTAGCATATCCCATCCAAATCCCCTCTTCCAAATTATCATATGGATGAAGGGCTTTGTTATCTTTATTAGTAAAACCTGTCAGTCCGGTTGTACGGTCGTATGGTTTTCCATCTGCCATATCATAAGCATCACATTGCTTCATTGTCATTGAGTGAATATTCCAACCACCAATGGATGACGGCATCTGATGCTTAGCCATGTCTGCTACATCACACCAGTCTACCAAATAATCATGGTCAGCTCCACCGTCATTTACAACACGACTAAATATTATTTCCGGATTATTATATAAAAAGACCTCTCCGTTAAACAATGAACGATAGGAGTCGAATGGATCAATATCTGACCATCCTTCAGGGAAAGGCTTATCTGAGTACTTTTCATTATACGGAGGTTCAATAGTCTTCGGATAAGAATAATCACCTGCAACCGCAGTTTCCCGTTTCTTAATTGTAAAAAGTTTATACCAACCGCCTTCTATCACATCTCTAGCCGCTGCTGCTGCTTTTGCCCATTTAGACTCATCATATTCTTGTGGAATCAAAATACGTCCACTCTTATCTGTGAAATCAGCCATTTCAGTGTTACCATTAGCTAATGGACTAGCTCCATAAAGATAGACTTTAGCACGTACTGCTAAAGCAGCCCCACGAGTAGGACGTGCAAGATTCAAGTTATCTCGTTTCTCTGGTAACTCTTTTGCGGCTTGCTTCATTTCTTCCGCAATAAACTCCACACATTCATCATATGTATTACGCGGGTAACTTAATTCATCGTAAGATTTAGTGTAATCAACCCCTTCAGTTGGTAATAAAGGAATTGGACCATATCTTCTTAACAACATCCAATAAAAATAAGCGCGCAGAAAACGTGCCTGCCCTTTTACATCAAGAATCTCTTCCGGAGTAAAGTCCTGATTGGCATCTACTTTATTGATCAAAACAGTCGCTTGATAGATAGCCGCATATGACCATTTCCAAGCATTCTGGTAGTAACCGCTGTATGAATAACCATACCCAATTTCTCCCAGTTTATAAGCCTTATAACGGCCGTACGTCTCACTGAACACTTGATCATCCGCAAAATTCTGGGGACAGAAACGAGAATGTCCAACTTCTACATTATCACCTTGCAATCGGCAATAGCAATAAGCTAACCATTGTAATGTATATGTATCGTCAGCGAATATTTTATCTTCCGATTGTGTATCTCTAAAATGTTTTTCCACATTTAAATAATCGGAACAAGAAGTGAAGAACAGTCCGCAAGTAATAACTGCCACTCCTAATATTAAACATATTTTTCTCTTCATAGTATTCTATTTTATAAATTAACGGTTAATCCTATTGTATAGGTTCTAGATAAAGGATATTTCTCTCCTGTTCCGCTTCCCATTTCAGGATCCCACAGTTTGAAACTGGAGAATGTCAGTAAATTAGTTCCCATAAGATAGATTCGTACTTTATTTAGATATAAACTTCTTGTCCATTGTGTAGGTAATGTATAACCTAATTCCAAATTCTTCAGACGGAGATAAGAGCCGTCACGCATCCAATAAGTAGAAGTACGGTAATTGTTACTATTTCCTCCAAAAGTAAGACGAGGATATTTTGCATTAGGATCTTCGTTAGTACCTAATGACCAATAATTACCTACTACATCGGTTAGGATATTACCCCAATATTGTTGGCTAAGAGGATAAGCCACTGATCCATAAAGCGCGAAAGAGGACTTTCCTGCTCCTTGGAAATGTAAATTGAAATCGAATCCTTTCCATTGAGCCGACAAACCGAAACCATAAATCAGGTTGGGCCTGGTTGTGGCTCCAATAGGCACCTCATCGTTACTGTCAATCACTCCATCGCCATTTACATCCTTATATTTAATATCACCCGGAGCTACATCTCCAAATGTTTGCTTTGGGCTATTGCGGATATCATCATAGTCTACAAATAATCCTTCTGCGATTAATCCTCTCAACTGATCTACACGAAAACCTTGGTTTCTTTTGTAATCAAAATGACTATAAGCTTCATCATATTCTTTGATCTCATTCTTACTATAAGTCATATTTGCACGGAAAGTCAAAGCAACATCTCCTATCTTTTGATTATAAGCAACATTTCCATCAAAACCTCTTGATAAAACAGATCCTACATTAGCATATGGAGAATACTCCAACAATCCAGTACTATAGGGTAAAAAAGTACGTTTCATGTAAATCCCATCACGTTGTTCATGGAAGTAATCTACAGTACCACTAAACTTATCATTGAATAGAGAGAAATCAACTCCTACGTCATGTTTCTTTGCAACTTCCCAAGTAATGCCGGTTGAGGCGAAGTTACTGTACGTCAATCCTTGATAGAAGGCTCCAGTAGAACTATTAGTACCTATATCTCCATAATAATAGCCATATTTATCTTCTGTTTTATAGGTTGACAAATAAGGGAAACGTGATGATAAATAGTCATTACCTACCTTACCATATGAATAACGGAGTTTGAACATATTCATCCACTTGAGGTTATTTTTAATAATAGGTTCTTCCGCAATATTCCATGCCACAGAATAAGCTGGGAAGAAACCGAATTGGTGTCCTGTAGCAAAGTTTTCTGAGCCATTGTAACCAAAGTTAAAATCGAAGAAATAACGATATTTCCATCCGTAAGTAAAACGCCCAGCCAATCCCTGATGACGACGCTCGATAGCTTGAATTGCGTTTTTTTCAAAGTTTTCAGATGTATTTACTGTCTTATCTTGTGAATATTTCATAACTCCACCTACTATATGGTCACCAAAAGTACGGTTGTAATGTAATTCAGCTTCCAAATATTCCTTTCGGTCACCGGTTGCATGTGGATTAACTACCATCAACTGTTCAGATACTACCTTATCATATTCTAACTTTCCTTCAGCATTTCGTTTATTTTGTGCCTTCCACATATCAGGCCATTTAATATGTGAGTTAGTGTTATAGGTATTAGTATCATATCCGAATCGTCCGTAGAATTTCAATCCTTCAGTGATAAACTTTAAGTCTTGTTCTAAATTAACAGTAGTTTGAATTTTATTATTCCACTTTTCTGCATATCCCATTTGGGTAACCAAGAACCATGGGTTTATCTGGTTACCTGTTCCCTGTGCAGCCCACTTCCCATCTTTATATTTCACCGGAGTAGCAATAGGATTGTATGAGAGCGCAGAAATCCAAATTTGACTGGCTGATCCTCCCGGCTGGTTCTGTTTGTCCAAAGAACCGGATACACCAACTTTCAACAAGGTCGTTTTTGTCAGATTCAAATCAATATTCATACGATAGTTCCAACGGCGATAGTTCGCATTGGTATTATATTCTTTCAATCCTTCATCTGTTTTATACATACCGCCTTCGTCTACGTAACTCGCAGAAACGAAATAACGTGCAGTAGTACCACCACCACTCAAATCGACTGTAGCACGATAGATAGGAGCACCTTTCTTAAGAATCAGATTCATCCAATCTACATTCGGGAATAATTCCGGATCAAGTCCGTTACGAAAAAGTTCTACGTCTTCAGCTGAATAAGGAGCAGGTTTGCTACGTGTAGTAAAAGCCTCATTTACCATATTAACATAAGTAACACCATCTACAAATTCCGGGGTCTTGGTACGTGTACTATAAGATGTTTCAACCTTTACGTTTACCTTTGTCTTACCCTCTTTTCCTCGCTTGGTAGTGATTAATACAACTCCATTCGCACCTCGAGAACCATAAATAGCTGTTGCAGAAGCATCTTTCAATACAGAAAATGTTTCAATGTCTTCTACATTCACTTCGTTCAAGTCACGTTCGAACCCGTCTACTAAAACCAAGGCACTAGATCCTGCTCCAAAAGTGGAAATACCACGGATCCAGAATTCGGAGATATTATCACCCGGCTGGCCGGAAGTCTGGCGCGCTAAGATGCCTGGTACATTTCCAGCCAAAGCATTTGTGATGCTAGAGGAAGGCGTCCTCAATTGAGACACATCTACTGTAGTTACTGCACCGGTTACAGTAATCTTTTTCTGTGCACCCGTACCTGTAACAGTAACTTCATCCAATACATTATTTTCATCCTCTTTCATGACAACGTCAATCACTCTCTTATCTTTTACCAATACTTCTTTTGATTGGAATCCTACATAAGAAAAAATTAATGTGGAATAATCCGGTACTTTTATTTTATATTTACCATTAATATCAGTCATCACACCAAATCCAGGCATGTTTTTCACAGTAATGTTTACACCTATAAGAGGCTCTTTGTTTACATCAGTAACGATTCCTGTTACTTCTATTTGTTGTTCCTGTGCATAGGAAGCGCTGATACATCCTATCACCAACAAAAACAGTAAGAATATTTTTTTCATATTAAATATGTTTTTATAGTATATAGTATTATTCAGTTCTTAGATAACGAACACAGCGATTTCCAGTATCACCGATATAGAATGTTTCTTCCTCTTCATCATACGTTATAGATTTCGGACTGTTGAAACGAGCTTCATGCAATGGTTCTCCATCAATATATCCATTGTAAGCATTGTCTGCAGTGTAATTACTACGTCCCGCAACAATGGAAGCAATACCTTCGGGAGTAATCTTCCAGATACAGTGTCCAAGTTGATCTGCGATATAAAAATCATAAACATCTTCTTTACCTTCCTGCACATACTTGGGGTTCTTTACAAAGTCACCACACCAAGGTAGTCCAAAACGAGCCAATGAGCCTACTCCTTCTCTTAGGTCTCCCGCAGAGCCACCATAAGAAGATCCTGCAACAAGTGTGGGACTTACCAGCGTTTTAGCAACAGGATCATAGTCACTTTTATAAATACCGCCATCATAACGGCTAAATACATAAACAAATTTTCCACTCGGATGTACCTTCATTTTTATTTGGCGACCTGCACTTTTGAGAAAATCAAAACAAACAGTTGAGCTCTTATCTATCACTGGAACTCCACTATTACGTACAAGTTTCATAATAGATCCACCTGTATAAGTGGTAAAGAAAACAGTACCATCCGGCATATATGCTATAGCATAAGTACATGAAGCATAAGAATATGGACGTAACTTTTGGAAATTCTCTGAGCGTAATAAATAATGGATGTTAGGCATTGAAACATCACCTAGATTACCCTTACCATTATCATCAGCAATCAATAATGTATCACCGTCTGCCGAGAAAGTAAAAGTTTGCATTTTCGGAGATCGTGAACCTTTATAAATCGTTTTTACCTCCTGTTTTGTCAAATTAATCATACGGATACCTTCACTTCCATCCGTAAAACTAGACGTAAATATTATTTTGTCTCCACCATCAGGTTTGGGATCAAACATCATCCAGTCAGACCTTGGAATTCCGGCACCTTCAGAAAAAGCACCATCTTGGAACGGAGCAGCACCAGTTTCTGAATTATAATTTCTCAATAATGTTCCGACTACTACTTGAGACTTGTAATCAAAACGCTCTTCAAATGCATAATCTGCAACAACATTACCATCTTTGTCATTAATGACAATTTTAATGTCACCGTCGTAAGCACGTGCCGGAAGCATGCAATGTATCTTCGAACCATCGCTTGCGATAACCGGTGTCTTTTGTCCTCCTATCGTCACATGAATTTTGCTTTCGTCTGTACCAAAATTTGAGCCCGTAATATACATTCGAGTACGTACCCCTCCCTCTTTGGGAGTAAAGTCTGTAAACTCCACCGGCTTTGAGGGATCGCAAGGTTTGTAATCCCATACGCTAGGATCCTTGAAATCGTCTTTGCAGCCGACCGCAAACAAACAGCACATAAGTGCTACAATCAAGTGCTTATTCATAAAATTAAATAATTAAAAAGGTTAATAAAAACATATTTATTACACAATATATGCTTACAATTTTACTATTCTTTAGAAACAACAAACTATTTTATCCTACTAATTGAATTTCGTTTAAATACATTCAATTCTACCGATACGTTTTACACATTTGATGACTTCAAACCGGATTCAGAAAGGATTTACAGCGTATCCAGTGTCCTTTTATCTCCAACATG
>NZ_BAKK01000062.1 GCF_000614145.1 Bacteroides faecichinchillae JCM 17102
TACGGGAAGTAAGAATCGTAGTTTCGGAAAAGACGGTGCGGATAAAGTAATTGAAGTACCCTGCGGGACGGTAGTTTATAATGCCGAAACGGGAGAATATATTTGTGATGTGACCGAAGACGGTCAAGAAGTGATTCTGCTGAGAGGTGGAAGAGGCGGTCAGGGTAACTCTCATTTCAAGACAGCTACCCGTCAGGCTCCGCGCTTTGCACAGCCGGGGGAGCCAATGCAGGAAATGACTGTGATCATGGAGCTGAAACTCCTTGCAGACGTTGGCTTGGTAGGATTCCCGAATGCGGGAAAGTCTACGCTTCTTTCTGCTATTTCTGCAGCGAAACCGAAGATTGCGGATTATCCATTTACTACACTCGAACCTAATCTGGGTATTGTTTCCTATCGTGACGGAAAGTCATTCGTTATGGCGGACATACCGGGAATTATCGAAGGCGCCAGTCAGGGTAAAGGATTAGGATTGCGTTTCCTGCGTCATATCGAACGTAACTCATTGCTTTTGTTTATGGTTCCTGCGGATAGTGATGATATTCGCAAAGAATATGAAGTATTGCTGAACGAACTGGCTACTTTCAATCCTGAAATGCTCGACAAGCAGCGGGTGCTTGCTATTACAAAGAGTGATATGCTCGATCAGGAGCTGATGGATGAGATAGAACCGACGTTGCCCGAAGGTATTCCGCATGTATTTATATCTTCTGTTTCTGGCTTAGGAATTTCCGTATTGAAGGATATTCTTTGGGAGGAACTAAATGAGGGGAACAATAAGATAGAAGCAATTGTTCATCGTCCGAAAGATGTAACTAAATTGCAACAAGAACTCAAAGATATGGGTGAGGATGAAGATTTCGACTATGAATATGAGGAAGAGTTGGAAGAAGACGAAGAGATTTAGATTACGAATACGAAGACGATTGGGAAGAAAAATGATCGCAATTACAAAAGATAAAAGATTGTTGGGATACGAGTTGTTAAACTCTTATTCCAACATTTCTCATTTTGTGACGACACGTAGTAAAGGTTGTAGCGAAGGGAAATATGGTGCATTTAATTGTTCACCTTATACGGAGGACAAGTCAAAAAAAGTTTTGCTGAATCAATTCAGTCTGTTGCAGAGCTTAAAACATCCTGTAAAAGACTTAATCATTCCGCAACAGGTTCATAATGATGCTAGTCTGGTGATTGATGATTATTACTTCGAACTTCCGTTATTTATGAGACGGGCAGTATTGGATGGTATCGATGCATTGATAACTGCCAAGCCGGGGTATTGTATTTGTGTCTCGACGGCCGATTGTGTGCCGGTGTTACTTTATGATAAAAAACTTCAGGTAGTGGCCGCTATTCACGCTGGTTGGAAAGGGACTGTGAAGCATATTGTTCAAGGAGTGCTGTATCTCATGAATCAAAAGTTCGGGACCAAAGGAGAGGATGTCATAGCTTGTATTGGTCCCAGTATTTCACTCGAATCATTTGAAGTAGGGAAGGAAGTGTTTGAAGCATTTCGTAAGGAAGGTTTTGATATGTCACGCATCTCTCTCTGGAAAGAGGAGACGAAAAAGCATCATATTGATTTATGGGAAGCAAACCGGATTGAATTGTTGAACTCCGGAGTTCCTGCCAATCAAATTGAGGTATCGGGTATATGTACTTATAAGAATCACGAAGATTTCTTCTCGGCACGTAGGTTAGGAATTAATTCCGGTCGTATGCTGTCGGGAATTATGATCAATGATTGAGTTTATGTTGTTTTGAAATGTATCTACTATGTTTGAAATAAAAGTATCTCAGGAAATAAAACAAGCTTGTCCGGTATTTGCCGGAGCTGCTGTATACGCGGTAGTGAAAAATTCGACGTATAGTGAAGGACTTTGGAATGAAATTAATGAATTTACCGGGGAATTGACTACTACTACACAGATAGATGATATCAAACTTCAACCGGTCATTGCTGCCACTCGTGAAGCATATAAACGTTGTGGAAAAGATCCCGGTCGGTATCGTCCTTCGGCAGAAGCTTTACGTCGTCGTTTGATGCGTGGGATTCCTTTGTATCAGATTGATACATTGGTTGATCTTATCAACTTGGTATCTCTTCGTACGGGACATTCTATAGGTGGCTTTGATGCGGACAAGATACAGGGAAAGCAACTGGAATTGGGAATTGGTAAGGCTAATGAGCCATTCGAAGGTATCGGGCGAGGTGTGCTGAATATAGAAGGATTACCGGTTTACCGGGATGCCATCGGTGGAATAGGTACGCCTACTAGTGATCATGAGAGAACTAAAATGGATATTGGTACGACTCATATTCTTGCTATTGTCAATGGTTATAATGGAAGAGAAGGATTGAGAGAGGCTGCTGAAATGATTCAGACTTTATTGCAGAAATACACAGAATCGGTAGGAGGAGAAATCATTTATTTCTAACTAAAAGAAAAACTACCATGAAAAACATCACCTTATTAATTGCTATCTTATTTTCTATCTCTATACAGGCACAGGATAAGCCATCTTTCTCTTCGATGGAAGTAAACCATATCCGCGTAGTTACTCCAGGGCTTTTTTCGCAAAACAAAAGTATTTATTTGCATTTGGATTCTTTGAAAGAAATGGGCTATGCTTTTCCATTGCCTGGCGGTAAAGTAATTTCTGCTTATGGTGCTCGTAAAGGACATTCGGGTGCAGATATCAAGACATGTGCTAAAGATACGGTCCGTTGCGCTTTCGACGGAGTAGTGCGTATGTCGAAACCTTATAGTGCTTATGGAAATGTGGTAGTAGTCCGTCATGCTAACGGACTGGAAACTATCTACAGCCATAATTCCCAGAATTTAGTTCATAGCGGAGATATAGTAAAAGCAGGGCAACCTATCGGTCTGACCGGACGTACCGGACGGGCAACTACGGAACATTTGCATTTTGAAACTCGTATCAATGGACAGCATTTCAATCCGAATATAATTTTTAATCTGAAAGATGGTACATTACGAAAGGGGACTATCAAATGTACGAAAAATGGGAATGGAATTATTGTGAAACAAAACCAGGACAATAATCGTATTGCTCAGAATAAGAAATAGCTTCCTATTGTTTCTTCTCCATATGTTGTTTCAAGCCTTTGAACATATTGTTTCATATAGGAGAACACATTGTTTCATATAGGGAAACACATTGTTTAAAACGTATAAACACCTCGTTTCGTATACTTATTCTGGAATTTGAATCAATTCAATTCCTAATATGAAGGTATTATCTGCCTATTAGTTAGCTATTAATACTTTATATTGGGGTTATTAATACTAGAGAAAAGATATATATACTTCAGGGGGGAGTAATTTGTTATAGTATCAGTGGTGATAGGTGATAGGTGTGGTGATAGATCTTTTTTCAACCTATCACCACTTGAATGTCCGATGAATAGGGGAATACAGGATGTTGGTGATAGTTGATAGAGAAAATGCTGTTTTTTCTTATGTAGAGCTATCTATGTACTAAGTTTGACGCTTTTACAGTTTATGGAATAAATTTCAGGCAAACCGGTCGATCTATTTTGATGTCTTTATGTATATTTTTAATCAATCCTGTTTCCGGATTCCTTTCGTATACTTGAATGATATTGCTGTCTCTGCAAGCAACTAACAGAAACTTTCCGTTAGGAGTGATAATAAAATTCCGAGGATGAATGCCCGTTAATTGATAACCCACTTTTGTTAATATTCCATCATTCGGATGAATACTGAAAATTGCAATCCCGTCTGCTTTCAAACGATTGCTGGCATATAGGAATTTCCCATCGGGACTAATATGAATATCTGCACTTCCTTTCGCTCCAACCGTATCTGCAGCAATTTCCTGTGTTTCTTTTAGTATCCCGTCAGTGTATTGAAAAGTGATAACTGTACCTGAAAGTTCGTTAATAAGGTATGCGTATTTTCCACTTGGTGAGAAAGTCAGATGGCGGGGACCGGAACCGTCAGACACTTGAAAAGAGGCCGGATCATCTTCTTTTAAAAAGGTTTCTTTATTTTCTGAATCAGCATTAGGATGGATAATGAATTTGTGTATCTGATCTGTTCCTAAATCATTAGCAAACAGATATTTTCCGTCAGGAGTAATGCGAACACAATGTAGATGAGGCTTTTCCTGACGTTCTTTATCTATTCCTGAACCTTGAAACTGTATAACATCGGATGCAGGCAAGAGAGAGCCATCTTTGCTGATAGGGAAAACTGAAACACTTCCACCGCTATAGTTAGCTGTTATTACATTCTTACCATTGCTGATGAGATAACAAGGATCTTCGCCTTTTGTCTTTTGAGTGTTTAGGAGACGGAAAGTTCCTTTTTCTTTATCAAAAGCCAGTGCATTTACCGCAGCCCGTTCATCATTGAACTCGCTCACTGCATAAATAAATTTACTGTCAGACGATGGAGTAAGATAGGACGGATTTTCAATGGCTACTTCGCTAAGTGGAGTTACTGTTCCGTCATCTTCGTTGAAGCGGAAACTATAAATGCCTTTGCTTTTACTATCTCCAGTAGTGTATGTGCCTACGACCATCGTCAGTTCGTGATTCAGCTTTTCCGAATTTTCCTGCCGGGGCGTTCTTTTTGGCGTGCAACTTGTGGCAGCATACCGATTACACAAATAGTAGCAAGTGTTTTGAGCATAAACAGGTATTTTTAATGGTTATTATTTCTTTACTTCGGGTAATGACTTTACTTCTACGATGCCAACTTCGTTATTTCTGCCGAGTTACTTTGACATCCTTCTGCGAGACAAAGATAATGTAATCTTTCCTGTTATCTTTCCAAGCAGCAGTTAATTTATTCGCAATAACGTTATTAGCTGTTTTTCATTTCATTCTGATAACTTGATAAGGTGATTTGACGTATACTTCTTCATTATATTTTCAGCGTTAATCATATCTTGCGGCAAGAATGTGATTCGTTAGTTGTTTTCGTACGAAAAGTTCTAATAGTAGTTCATGAAAGCCTGATGGATATAATATTTGCTAATAGCTCATCGTAAATCCGAAAACATTTCCTATCTTTGTACCCTCGGAAAGAGTTCTGAAAACTCGCTATTCTGTACGAGTGAATTCTGGGGTTGACTGGATTTGACAGCGGGCAGAAATGGTAGGTAAGCATGCAGTGGTCGGTAATTTCCACTTAAATATCAGTTATCAAAATTTTATCTGGCGAAACTAATTACGCTCTTGCTGCTTAATCGAATCATAGTAGATTAGCTTAATCCAGGCACTAGGTGCCAGGACGAGACATCACTCGGAAGCTGTTGCTCCGAAGCATTCCGGTTCAGTGGTGCAGTTACATCGGGGATAGTCGAAAGTAGCCTCGTGCTTTTGATGAAACTTTAGAGGATAAGGTTGGAATTGATGGCTTTGGTTCTGTTCCAACACGAAAATTTAGGCAAAGATAAGCATGTAGAAAGCTTATGATTTCCTCGTTTGGACGAGGGTTCGATTCCCTCCAGCTCCACTTATAGTGCTGAATTTTAGTTGTTTATTAATTATAGGGACTAAAATAGGGACTAAAACAATGAAGGCAGCTAATTAGCTGCCTTTTCTATTACCATTCATTAACATGTTAAAACAGATAATTTCCAAAATATTTTCTTGATTTCATTTGCGCGTTTTCAAAATAATACTTATCTTTGTAATGTAATCAAAGAGATGATTATAGCGGTTAATCTTCTTCACCGAGAAAGCAAGGAGAAAAACCTAATCGGTATTCATTATGAGACTAGCGATTTCATTTAGAATCTGGAAAGTAAGAGTAAATTTTGAAATTCTACTCTAAAATCCAAGGGGAGGGAAACCTCCCCAACCGATTAGGATTTACAAAAATAGTAATTATGAATGAAATAGCAAAAAAAAAGCATGGAGGCTCTAGAATCGGAGCCGGAAGAAAGAAAACGACTGCAAAACGCTACGGTTTTAATGCTCCAGAAGATGTTTGTACGATCCTTGAAAAAGTAGACGATAAAACATCATTTATTTGCGAGGCTATACTTAAATTAGGAAAGGATAAAGGACTATTGTAATGTGATTTGCTTTCAAATTAGCATCTTTACATCGTTGGAAACAACTAGTACTCAATTATTTTTTTCTTCGGTAAACGTGATTTCAAATATTCAATGAATTTTCGGTAATCTTTTTCTTTCAGATTACCGAAATTCGTTGCTCCTACGCTCTCAAACGCTTCCTGCATTAAAAGACGCTTCTTAAGATTTAACGCTCTTCTTGCAACTTCCCTACAATCTTCAATAGTAAATGTTTCCATATTAATAATAGTATTTATATTCTCTCAAAAACTCAGTATAAGCCCTAATTCGGGCACGATGATATATATTACGATATCTGTACCACGTTGGATAAATAAAACCTTTTATACTGTATTCAAATTTTTGTCCTTCTGCTTCTAATTCTAACTTCTCTTTGAATAATTCCTTAACAGTATAATGCAAAGGGGTTCCAAAATATCTGTAAACATCGTGCATATACAATTGCGTGTTAATATGCAATTTAATTTCACGATAGTAGAAAGCTTCTAATTTATATAAATTTGGTTTTGGCATATATTAACCATCCAATAATGATAATAACTATTGCTGCAAACGCCCACCCGCCTAGCTCCATTTTTATAGATTGCCATCTGGTTAGTTTCTTCTCAACCATATATGGAACATTAATACTATCAACCCGACTTATATACACCGTATCAGTCAGATTCTTATATTTATATAGATACCGATCTTTATAAATATAAATCGTATCCCCAGAACGATCTATATAGACACTATCACGTCGATAGATACTGTCATGCTGTATCTTATTAATATAGATACTATCTTTCTTCACCGTTTCAACCGGAACATATTGCACGCTCCGGCAAGATGTGAAACATGTTCCTGACATCAGGAAAACGATAAGATAGAGGATTAATCGCTTCATCATAACTTTAAAACCTGTTTACGATTATGACCTTCTCTAAAAGAGACATGTACCCAAGAAAAATTCTTTTCGTCGATCAATTGGTCGAATGGAAGATTATCCCGGATCAATTCAAACAGCTTTTTATTTCCTTCCTTTGTGCCTGTATAGATATCAGCTGCCTCTCCTTTCATGTGTTGAGAGTTTTTCGCACCACCAACAGCCCTATTTAAATCTAAAGAACGAAATCCAGAACTTACGACTATCGGATTTCCATATAATTCCCTTAACGGGTCCAGAACGTTATTAATTAGGGATTTTAAAGCCTCTTTTTGATCTTCATTAGGATTGTTATCAATTCTCTTTATCTGTGCTGTGGAAGACTTGCACATCTCATTTATTGTAAAGTACTTCATTTTTTAGCTTCCTTTTCTTGATCTTTGAATTTATCTAGTAGATGATTAAACTTGCTTGAAACATATACACCAACTCCGAAAATGGACCCAGCATAAAGTAAACACTGTGCAAAGAACCATAACACACTGTCATGTATCTGACCTTTTGGTTCAACGATGAACCCCGCTACAGATAATAAAACACCGGAAAATAACATTCCAACGGCTGTCCATATCTGTACATCTTCTTTTGTTTCTTTTTTCATAATCAGGAGATAAACATTATTCGATATGGTTTCTTTCCTTCACAACATGAATCTTTCTTATTATACAAATCAAGCACCTTCTTGAATTGCTCAATAAAGATATCTGCCTTTCCCTTTTCTGCTTCCCATCTACGATTTAATCTATCGTCAGGAATGACAATAGAGTTTCCAAACTGTTGTATTTTGAATCCTGTAGATGTACTTTTTTGATCTGAACTCTGTAGATATCTAGTAAAGGCATAATAACAAAGAATCGTATATAGAGGAACGAAGGTATAAGTCTTTCCGTTGATCAATACACTCATATCAAAATCATTATCGGGCACATTGTTAGAGTCTAACAGCCCTCCTAATTCTGACGGAATATTTGATATAGAACTACAAATAGCCTCCATCACATCCAGCTTGTCGGCTTCTTGAACCGCTTTTAGTAATGGAGCGTCTTTTACATCTGTAGCGATCTCAAAAATTGATCGCATTTTATTTACTATATCATTAAATGTCATAGTTTTTATCCTCCAAATCATTTTTGATTTCAAAATAAGCGGGTTCGGTATCGAATATATAAGATAAATCACGTGATATCTTATTACGGAGTTTTGCGGTAGAACGTCTGTATATCTTCTGCATTTCCTTTATGACTTCCCCAGAAGCATTAGAGAAAGCTATAAGGGACGAATCAATCAAAGGAATAGGAATGTTATACGCTTGCATAGCAATATCTTTTTTCAAAGGCTCATTATAAGCCTTATACAAATCCGCTTCAATCGGAGTCCCTAGTTTATCGACTCTAATAAACGGTTTATCGCTAATTACATTATCATCACGTACTAAAACAGTTGATCCGGCTCCCTGAGCACCCATGATATTAGCTATACCTTTAGCAAAAGAATCCTGCTCTGCTGTTTCTTGAAATGCTCCATGTGTTACAATATTGCAACAATGAAATCCACGTCCTAAAACACGATATACATACTCACCATTCTGTGACTCCGCTATCATTTCGTTTTGAACAGAATGAAAAGGGGACAAAGGATAAGGACGGGTAGTAAAGAAGTTCATGTACATTAATTGCCCGGGATGGTTCTCTATACCTCCATATGTTTCACATTCTTCACGAAATTTCTTAGGGTTAAATGTGGGGTAAGTGATAGAATTACCTTGTACCTGGGTATATTTATATGGATCACGATCCCAATTATCAAACACTACCCAGTTATATACCCTGGAATCTTTAAGATAATCCTTATTCAATCCGGCTCTAACATATTCAAAAGGGACAGGATATACGGCACGTGGACGAAAGTTGCCACCATATTGTACAATTAACGCACAGCCCCTAAACCGCGCAATATCGTAAGATATGATGTTAAGGATATCATTTAAAGATTCGCCATGATCATTCTTAATTTCGCCTATTGAATCGTATAAAAAACCTTCACACTCGATTGCTTCTGATAATCTCTCTACGCTAGAAGAAGCTGACTTACTTGCATAGATCATATTACTTAATAATTGAGGGTACAAGTTAGAATCACCGTACCCTACAATTTTTTCAGAAACAAAAGGACGAGTTTTAACAGGTTTATCTATTAGTACTGTCACCTTTCTACTTTCTGCCATTTCTGAATAGATTTAATTATTCTTTATTCTCCGGTTCTGGTTCGACTTCTTCTGTAGTCTTTTCTTTCTCCTGATCTGGTATTACCTCTTCCGTTACTGGTTTAGTATCCGGTTCCGGAGTCTGGTCTAGATTTGAATCTGAATTCTCTTCCGGTTCGACTTCCAAATCAGTTTCTAATCCCGGTTCTGTTATTGGTTCGACTTCTTCTGTAGTCTCTTCTTTCTCTTCCTCAATCGGTCCAAGATCAATAAAGAGATTCTTATAACCCGGATTTTCTGACATAAGCTGCTCTGCCTTTGCGTCAGTTATGTTATGAGCACGATATACAACACCGTCTTTATAATGGTGAATAGATTCACCCTGTTTCATAACGTAGCGAACATGTTTCCCCGTCAGATAATGATTATTATACCATGTTTTAGCATATTGCATATCCATCGGGCAATCACTTTTCAGATCGAGAAAAGTAATACTTTTACATAGATTTAATATTGCAATAGGATCGGTTAATTGAAGTAATTTTCTACCTTCCTCTTTTACTGCTTTTTTTCTTCCCATTTCAATTTACATTTTTAAGTGAATTATACTGATCAACAGTAATACTATAACGATAATCACCGCATGAATTATCAGGTGTTTTTAGGGTAATCACTGATACTCCATCAGTCGCACTATCAGTTGAGAAGTCAGAAGCCTCTAGCTGAGCATGTACGCCCAATAAAAAATATTGGTTCGTCTTAGTGCGTACAGCAACCAGGAATGTCCCTGATAATGCAGCGATAATATAAGATACCACTGGTAAAGATGAAAGGATCTTGATTATCATAGATATTTCCATCATAGTAGGCGCATTATCATTGATCTTAATAGCTTCCGTTTCTTGACACGAGTTTTTCACACACTGAATTGTATAGCCTCTAGTCCCCTTTTTAAGGGTAATATTAGCCTCTCCAGTTTGTTGGGAAGAGGTCAAAGTTGCAACATCTTCAAAGTTGATTATTACAGCTTCTTCAATCCCATTTATACCAGAGATCAAGCCGGGATTCTGACAATCAAATGCCAAATTCTGAGATACTTTCTTAATACATGCCATTATGAAGCCTTTCCTAATAAAGTATTCCACGTATCAGCCGTTACAGAAGCACGTGGCTCACCATAAACTCCCTGAGGTGTAGCTAAAGTAATAGTAGTAAACCCACCATTATCATTTGCGCTTTCCTCAACTGCTGAAATTTCTAATCCATAATTAGTGCCGTAGATGCGATAAACGTTTTTTTCAACCATTTTTGCAACTACCACTACCCTTGAGTTAAGAATATTATTAGTAAAAATATTCTCCTGTGCAGTTTTCTTATAAACTGTAAAATTCACTGTCTGTTCCAAAGCATTAGGAGCGTTTTCGTTTTCTCTTAATGCTTCTGACGCATTCGCTCCCTTTCTAATTGAAGCGACACGAATTGTTTTCCCTGTAGAAGTCAAAGTAACTGTAGCTACCCCGTTTGTAATAGAGATAGATGAAATATCGGAGAAGTTAATCAATAACATATCCTGTATTCCAACTGCCCCGTATTGGCAATCGTAAGTGATTGCGCCTGATATATTAGATACGCATCCCATACTTATACATTTAATTTGTTAGCTACTAAATAACTCCAAACACTAGAAGAGCAAACAGTAGGAGAATCACCTTTAGACCCGTCAGGAGTTTTTAAGGTAATTGTCATAAACCCACCGTTTGATGAAGTATCAGAATCAGAGGCAGAAGATTCTAAACCCGCTGACGCTCCCGCAACTTTAATTGCTCCTAGTTCACGAAGTTTGCCAAAAGCGATAAATTTTCCGTTCAAAAGAGCTTCTATAATATTAGCCCCATCAACGGTTTTATCATATACAGTTACGGTAACAGACTGTTCTAAACCTGTCGCTCCGTCAAGCTGACGGATTGCGTCTATCATCTTAACACTATTCTTATAACAATCGACAGGAACTGCCTTTGCATTGGCTACCAGTGTTAATGCTGTTACTTCATTGTTCGTTATTGTAATACTCTGAACGTCTGACAGGTTCACAAGCAAAAGCTCAGCAAGTCCGGTTGCACCACCTGCACAACCGAACATAATTGCTTTATTTAATTTATTTATGCAACTTGCCATGACTTTATTTTTTAAGCACCTGCCTTCGCTGTAGTCGCTAACTGCATAATTTCAGGTACGGCTAACATTAAGTCAGCACCAAATATCGTGCGACTGTAATACTTGTTATCTTTAGGGTCCTGACGGAACGGTTTAATTCCTATTTCGTCTGTTTCCAAAGCTATACGAATATTATCTTTAGTCGTATAAGCCGCAAATGCAGTGATAGGCATAATTGATTCATCAGCAGACAAAGAAGCAGATACGTGCGGTAGCTCGTTAATCTTGTAACCTTCGATCGTATAATATTTGCGACCATCTTCTAAAATCATTTGAGAAGTGGTATTACCAAGACTTTCAAGATGATTAATATACAGACGGAGGACGTTAGAGGTAACGTAAAATTCAGAAAACTCACGTTTATCCGGACGCTGATTGTCTATCAACTTTTTCATTGCTGTAACAACACCTTCCTCAGTTAGAGTCATCGCCACTTCTGTTTGCGAACTAGCCTGATATTGTTTGATGAAACCACCGTTAGTAAAGAAGTTGTATTCTCCTGCTGTATCAGTAGTAGCCAAACCACCTAACCACGCCAAACGGATTAGATCGGCTTCTACAACCTTACGTAACTCAATAGCCATGAATCCGGCTAAATCTGTTTCATTGAAATCATCTGAAAGATGCACACGACGGGCAACCATTTTACCCCATATTTCCTCCAAGCAAATACTTAAAGGTAAAACTACAGGAATAATGCTGTAATACTTGACACTATCTGACATGTTGTCGTAATAGTAATCGTCTCCACATCCTTTTGATTTGCGAAGTGCCTTATCTTTTGCGGTAAATGAAACAACCGGATCGCCATTCTGGATACCTACCATCAAAGTAGCACCGCGCTCCATTTCGCCCATCGTACCCACAGTCAAGGTAATCACCTCGCTAAGAGATTCGATATTGAATTTATTAAGATCAGTAAATGTAAATGCCATTTCTTTTCCTCCTATTTTGATTGATTAATATTTTTGCTCGTATTTCTTCTGGGCTTCTTTTACACTCTCTTTCGTAATTTTCCCTACTTGTTTGGCGTTTGCATCATTACGGGAGAATTGTGTAGGAGTAGCAGAAGTTTTGTTAAGCTGATTGTTTACCTTTTCAAATTCAGTATTAAATCTGCTTGACATTCTTTCTATGCTCCTTTCAATTCTATCAAGACGTTCGCTAAATTCTGCGGGAGTAGAAGATTGACGGTCAATAATAGTCTCTTCTTTGTTGCCGTCCTCTTCTTCATATTCGCGAACCTTTTCAATCTTGCTATCACTAATAACAAGAACCATTCTCCCTTCACCGGGAACCTCAATTGTTACTTCCCCGTCTCCGTAGGGATTCCCGTCAATATCAGTAACTTCATCACCGATATTCATCAATCCGTCTTTAGAATTGATTTTGATTTTCTTTCCGTCCGTTGTATCAACGATTTCCTCGGCACACTTGGTCGCTTTCTTGAAAAAGCTTGCAAAATTGCTAAAATACTTACTCATTTTTTCATTATTTTGATTGTTAAACATTGAACTGGTAGCAGCGGGAATTCCTACGATATCACAAGCGATAAGACGCTCAAAGGATGTAACATCGAATCGGTTTTCTTTTTCATTGAACTCTTTGGTATCTATGTCAAATACGGACATTCCGATCATTTCCGGCTCTTTCTCAATTAGTCCTATTATGAACTTTGCTTTTTCTGGATAGCCATCTTCTAAAGCTGGAGAGATCGTAAGATCTGCAAACACTGAATCACCCTCACGAATGAAATTATCAAGACTTCCGATATACTCGTTAAGCATTTCATAACCAGCATGAGTCTTTCGGCAATGCACAGGGCGTTGATTTCCTCTCTCTACAAGAGAATCCAAAGATTCAGGAGTAATAAAGATAGGAGCCGTCTTACCGTCCTGCTCCCAACTATTTGTAGTTAATCCCGCATCAATTACTCTTACTTTTTCGAATTTCATACAAAGTGTTTAAATTTATTCAAATATAAATCCTTCTTCACTATGCACATTGTCAGATTACATCAAATACATTTAATCCCTTACAGAATCACGTATAAATACAGAATTGTGATCTACTTCATTAAACTCTTGTACTGATACTATCGGATTAGGAGCATTTTCAAAACCTTCTAATACGATTAAAGCCAATTCTTTTAATGATTCCTTTGATAACTTAACTTCTGAACTTAATCTTACTGTCTTTATAGAATCATGTATTACAGACATCTTCCCACCATCGGCAAACTTATATAGACTTGAACTACCAAAAGAACGCCCACCGTATTCCTGATTCAAAGCTGAAAGCGCATTGATAGCACTAGAGGCACGACGATTCAATATATACATATTTTCACCACCTTCCGCCTCAAATACCTGTCCATTTGATCCGGTAAATGTTACTCCGCCCTCAGCATGAGAAGGACCGAATATTTTACCACCCTTGGCAAGCTTCTTTTTAGAAGTTCCAATAGTCGGGATATCGTCCTTTACCTTCGCTATTGTGGCAACTTGCTTAAGACCTGCCGCAATAACTATAGCCATTTGAGCAATACCTAAAAAACCTCCTGTAGCAAGTGCTTTAGTGGCTCCTAGATAAGTATTTATTGTAGCCTGTGCAATAGCAAATGTTTTTCCGGCTGCGGATTCTTGCCCAAGTAAATTGTTTAACTGCCCTGCCAAATCTGCTGCCATAGAAAGCTCAGCATTCATTCTTTCTTTAGATAACTCCTGTTGTTGTTTCTCGTACTTTTGCTTAACTAAAGTTATATCAGCCCCAGTCTTTTTGGCATTTGCTATCTCCTTTTCATATTGCAATTCAAGTTCAATTTTCCGTCTTTCATACTCATTCGTAACATTCTGCATTCTAACTTTACGACTATTTGCTAAATTTTCTGCTTCTCTTTCTCTTTTCTTCTTTTCGTTTTCTTTGAAAAGCTTATGCTCTCTCTCCTGAATATCTATTTGCAATTCAAGTTTCTTGTTTTCAAACTCCTGCAAAGTAATAAGCCCCTGACGATATCGTTCCTCTTCAATGGCTAACGCTGCATCGTTTATTTCCTTCTGATTGGCTAGTTCCGTTTCTTTGTCTACAATGCCAATTTGTCGCTGACGTATTTGTAATTGGAGTTTAACTAAGCCATCTTCCATTGACTTTAAAACTTCTGCCTGAATCTTTTTTTCATTTTCGGCCGCTTTACGGGCTTCATCCTCTTTCGTTTTCCGTTTCTTTTCCTCTGCTGCTTTAACTGCGGCTACTCCCTGAGATTGAATTTGTTTTTCAAGTCCCGTTTGTTGGCTGATAATCTCTTTACTCATTGCTGAATATCTAGCGGCTGTTTCTTCAACCGCTGCTTGTGCTTCAACGGTTTTCCGTCTACGTTCATCTGCTGTATAGCTAAGTCCTTCGTCTGCCTCTATCTGTTTCTTTTTCGCTTCAAGAATATCCAATTCTTTACTCTTCATTTCAGCCAATATTTTAAGACTGTTTTTTGCTGCCGCATTACGTTCAGCATAACTTTTGGATTGATCGGATATGATAGCTTTTTGTTCTTCCAACTCACGTCTCATTTGTGCTAACGGAAGAATTAAATCAGTCTCTTTGTTATATAGGTCCCTTTCTTCTTTTGCCAATTGCTTTGCTGTCTCTGCCGCTCTTATTGTTTCGTTACTGAGCAACCCTATATTAGTTAAAAACTGCATTATTTTTTCGCTTACCTTCTCAATAACCCTAACAACTCCAGCAAACAGATTAGTAATCTGATCGGCAAGTCGGGAGAATATTACCTGAAACGGGGCGAATGCAGCCTTTAAAGATGCAGCTAATTCAGAGTTTCGATTTATAAATTTCTCAATAGAGGCAATTATCGTAATAAGTATAGATGCAATAAATAAAAAAGGATTTGCTTTAAGAGCCGCATTAAATGCTTTCACCCCAGATACCCCGGAAACCATACCACCAACTAACGAACCTACAGCCCCTTTCATTCCTACTGTCATCGTTAATGCCTGTTGCATGCCTTCCGCATAAGCTCCAACACTTCTACGATTGTCTCCGATAGATCCCTCCATTTTTTTTAGCTTATCGGAAATTTCTTTTGTTTGTGCTGTTAAAGCTTTACCTTCTTTAGAGTTCATACGTTGTGCTTCTGACATTGCGTTAAGCTCCGCAGTGTTTTTAGCAAGCTGTGCACGAAGTGCGTTCACAGAAGTAGCCTCAGAATCAATAATCGTTTTAGTAGATTTAATTTCCTTGCCTACATCTGAAAGCTCATTTTTATTATCTAATAAGTCCTTATTTAATTCAACTATCTTAGTTGTAGATTCTGCAACCAATTTATTATAGTCTGTTTGTGATATCTTCTGATTTTGATACGCTTTATTCACAGCAGACAACTGTGTTTGTTCCGCTTTCAATTCAGATTGTAGTCTCTTCTTTTCATCTGATAATTTTATAGACCTCTGAATCAATTCATCAAGTCCGTTTACTCCCTCGGACGTATTGAATGATAAATCCAGTAATGTAACTTGCTCTACCATTATTTAAGAGTTAATTTAGTCATTTTAATCTTGCATGTTCCACTCACCACATCGAAGTCAGACACCGATCGTATATAAAACCACGCATTAAGTTGTCTGAAATAATATGCACCTTCTTCCCTAAATAACTGCATAAAAAGGAAATAAGGAATTTCCGCTTTTATTGTAACGTCCACGCCACCCCGAAACGCCCTGTAGTATTTAATACAGTTGTTCAGATATGTGTCTGACCGGAAATAATCTGTTTGAACTGCCGCACCTTGAAACGGGTCCAAAGGTCCCGAAAATGCCCATGTACATGGATAAGTTGCGCGGTTAAGTGGCAACGGTAAACTGCATGAGAACAGTTCCGACAGGTTAGTGAACAGTCCTTTGCCCACTCGTATAGTGCGTATCCACTCACCGAAAGTTGTACGTCCGAAGTTTCCCAACCCTTCCGAATCTTCGATAGTTTCCAGTGAAATAAAGTAATCGGACCAATCCTGTATATATTCTCCCAGCGAATGAACGCCCGTACTTATTAAGTCTCTTACCGTACTGTGTAGAATCGGTTTTACGTTTAGAACTATTTTACCTTCTACTATCTTAAGTTGCCATGTCCATTGATTCGCTTTACAAAGATTGTCTAACAGGTCCTTTCCTGTGGTTACTCCGATATCTTCGTTTACAAAGACCTGATTGTCTCCTACATTATCAGAGATCGTCCCTGTCAGTGAAAAGGCTTCGCTCGGTGTCAGGTCGGGCGGTGGAACTACATCCAGCCTGACGGGGTCTACGTCTGGGCTAGGTCTGTAATATATGCCTGCATAGCCTACGCCACTTCCGTACCATTCTATTCGCCCACCTAACAAAGCGTTAGGCTGATATTTGCAATGACTGTCGTCAGCGTCACGACTAACAAGTCTCCAAGTAGACATAGATTTATTGCTTCCGATCCAACGCAATTGCAATGTTGCGGGCGGGGTCTGACCTCTAAAGTCAAGTATCATAACGCTGGTATCGTAGTCGATTGTAAAATCAACGCTATAGCCTCATCGGGAAAGTATCTTTCCGCAATATTGGGTATTTCTGTTGAGTCGAAATAGATCGTGTTGCCGGATAGGTATTGTACTTCTCCATTGTCAGCCTGATACACGTTACGAAACTCAAAAGATACAGTTTTCCCGGCTAGCTCATTCGTGCTACCAAGGTGTATTTTGTGCATGATAGCGGAATTGAGTTCGGGTGTACCTTCGATTGCGGGAAGTTGAGCGTAATCGTCAAGTCCGTATGCGTTCTTAAGTAGTTCAGCCGCGGAAGTCATTGCGATTTGGTTAGAATTGTATATACCGCGCTCGGAAAACTTGGCGATCGTACTTGTTACCTCGCTTGCCTTCACAAATTTCTGGGATAGTTTATAGAGTAGTAACCGTTGCTATATGTAACCTTCGCTTTGAATGTTTCTTCAAGCACTACACCGCCTATCGTCAGTTCTACATTATACTGCTCATCCCGTTCTATCAAACCAAAATTCAGGAGTGCGAAGAATATCCGGTCATTAACGTAACTTCTTGGAGCCTTAAATGTCGCTGAATAAGATTTAGTAGACTCACCAAACGTATAAGGAGAAGATGATGCTATATTCAATTTCAGGCTTCCCGATTCTATACCGTCCAGATATTCGCCATTTACTTTAATCCGGATTTCCATTAGTATATAAATTTAAGAGTTACAATATTTGTCAGACCTGATCCGGTGCTTTTGACACCTGTAGTAGATGAACACTTGCAGTTGTACAATGCTGTTGGGTCTTCCTCATCCATCCCGCATATCTTAATCTCAGGTGAAACGGCTAAACGTTTAAGGGCTACAACGTTCTGTGCATTCAATGCAAAGTTACATGTAACCTCACGTTTGGTTACTACTCTACCGTCTCCCTGTTGTGCGAGAGTATCGACACAAGACCAATTATCAGCATCTATGAAATCAAACGATCCACATGAGTTGAACCATGATAGAGTTACACGTCCACAAGGTTCATTATTGATGTCTGGATAAACTTTATCAATTCCGCATGATGGTATAGCGATTCGATAATACTTAGTAACGTCAATAGGGGAACCTTGCTGATATGTAACAGAATACAGTTTACCATCACGCCCGTATAATGTTGCCGGATCTCCATTTGTCGAAGCAATGGTACGTGAGTAAATCCGATCATTTGCAGGGCGTGACACTGGT
>NZ_BAKK01000061.1 GCF_000614145.1 Bacteroides faecichinchillae JCM 17102
TTTCTTATAAGATATGTCAAGACTGGACTTGTCTGTAAAGCTGATTTTTGACGATAAGTCATTTCTGATAAAGCCCTCCAAGCCTATGCCCTTTAATTGTTTAATTATAGTTTCTCTATCTTGTTCGCTATGTATAATATCACTGTATGTATTGACAAAATGCTGCAAGGCTGCTTGAATGATTCTGATTGTGTCCTCCCTTTCAACAACATAGCTTTTCTTGTTGTTCTTCTTTAGGGTGATACTGGTAGCTTCCAATAGGGTAGCATGAAAATAGCTAAAGTCCTCCAATACTGACTTATTTAATGCAGGTGCGTTTGTGCCAATATCCTCTATAAAGTCATATACGAACAGAAGTAGATACCAAAACTTGCTAACGTCCAACTTATACGCTTCAATGGTATTCTGTAAATCTTCATTAGTCAGGAACTTCTCTTTGAAAGAATCATTCAGCTTTCTGTATTTCCGTTTCTTGTATTCTTCCAAAGTTCCTTTGAATGTTTTCATTTCTTTGCTCCTCTCGTACCTTTCTTCAACGGACAAGTTTCTTTCCGCATATCTGTTGGCGAATATGGCAGGTGCGGAAGATTCTACGGGTATCATTCCCGTATCTGTTTCCACATAATCGGGTAGGAAGTGATTGGCTACTTCCCACACGTATTCTAAGAGTGGTTCATTTAGACATTTGTAGCTTTCATGCCAAGCCACTTTTAAATCGGGCAGTTTTTCTATTTGATACATAAGTCATTCATATTAGTTATACTGCAAAATAAAAGAAAAGTCTGCAATCTTTGCCAGATTACAGACTTCTTTTTGTTATAGTAGGTTCTGCATAAAGGCAAACGATATTCATTTACCAAATACATATTTCACAACTTTGGCATTAGCCTTGTTCTCATTTACGAAGTCCCGTTCAATATAAATATCTGTCACTTTCATAGAATCATCTATATGGTTCAGTGCTGCATGGACTATATATTTATCTATACCAACTTTATTAAGCGCAATGGTAGCCCATGAATGCCGCGCTGCGTAGTATTCCAAATCATCTACTCCTAATATTGTACCAATTTCTTTTAAGCCGTAGTTGATAGCCTTATTGAAACCTTTTTCGTCTGCATAGTATTGGTAAAAATTAAATAAGCGTTTACCACTTTTATCTCTGTATTTCTCTATAAGTGGTAATGCGATTTTAGGTATATCCACTTTCATTTGAGCATTATCCAATCTACGGTCTTTCGTCTTGGTACGATTATAAGTAATGGTATTGTTCGCCATTTCTGTAGCATTATATAAATCGGCTGAATTAATGCCCATCAGACAGAATGATAGAATAAAGCAATCTTTTGCCAAATTATAGCGGCAAGTGGACTTGTAGCCTTTCTTCATATCTTTATAGGGTAGCTTCCATACCTTCTTTATAATATCTGTCGGGATAGCTCTCTTTCTTGTTGCTTCTTGCTTGGGTATCTCAAAGTCTATAAATGGGTTGTTAGGTATCAACATGAGATTATTCTCTCTCTTGTTATACTTCTTTTGCGCTTCTTTAAATAGTTTCTTTATGCTTACCAAATAAAGAGATAAAGACCGATTAGAGGGAACACGTTTACCTTGCTGAATCAGTTTTTTGGTTCGTATTTCACGCTCTTTATTCAAAAACGCTTTGAAGTTCTCTAAAAAAATGGTTGTAATCAGATTTACATCCAATTCCTCTTTACCTATGAAACGGACTAAAGCATTTATGGCGGTGGTGTAGTTAGGTGCGCCTTTGATAGTAGTTGAGGCTATCCACTCACGACTGAACTTTATAAAGTCAATGGTTTGCTGCTTTTGATGCTCCCCATCCAAGTAGTCCATTACTTCATCAATGGTGTAGTGGTTTAATTCAACTTGCAGTTTGGCACATTTCTCTTGATAACTGCGAATAAGAGAATCTATCTCTTTTTTAATAGGTGAATTTTGCTTGATTTTCAGTTCTTTAGTCAAGTCTTTACTTGTGACGAATAGGCTTGTTGCCAGCCTTCTCATTTTTCTGTCAAGCGTGAATCTTAGCTTTACGTTGTAAGTACCATCAGACCGTAGTCCGTCTTTCTTGATTTCTGCGTTGATTGTCAGCATATTAATCCTTTTGTTTATCGGTAAACAAGCGGTAAACAAATGCTGCAAAAGATATGTAATTCTATTGATTTGAGCCTATCCCAATTCATAGTGAAGGACAAAAAGAAAAGCGCTAACTGCTTGATTTCTTGCAATTAACGCTTGTTTTCTTCGTGGACCAGCCTGGGCTTGAACCAGGGACCTCCAGATTATGAGTCTGTTGCTCTAACCAACTGAGCTACAAGTCCGGTGTACCCTTTTTATTGGATGCGGTGACAAAAGTAGTTCTTTTTGCCGAATTATGCAAGTCCTTTTAATAAAAAAATGTAAAGCTTTTCTTCTCAGAATTTATATTTTCGTTTTGGGTTCTTAGGGAACCAACCTTTTTTTACTCGATCTTCTTGTTCAAAGACTTCTTTTATAGTCCAGAGTGAAGTAAAAGCGAATACACCCAATAACGAAGATAGAATCACATTATCAATACTTAGTGAGGCAAAGACACCTGCAATACCAAGTATAAGGAATATCCACCAACATCTTGTCCCCCAATAATATTCAGCCTTTACCACTATAGGATGGAAAAGACCGATAATCAGAAAGGTGCAGATTCCAATGAATAATCCCCCCAGATGATACTCATTCAGAAACTCCATCTGGTTATTTTTCTATGCGAATTGGAATTTCTTTTTTAATACTTTGCTCCAGAGAGATTAATGTTTCTGTAGCAACTACGCCCGGAATTTCTTGCATTTTGTTATTAAGTAAGTCCATCAAGTGTTCGTTGTCACAAGCATAAAGTTTAGTTAGCATGGTATAAGGTCCTGTAGTGAAGTGGCATTCCACAATTTCGGGAATTTTTTGTAACTCTGCTACTACAGATTTATACATAGAACCTTTTTCCAACTTGATACCAACATAAGTACAAGTTCTATATCCCAGAGATTTCGGATTCACATGATAACCCGAGCCTACGATAACTCCGAGATCAATCAGTCTCTGTACGCGTTGATGAATGGCTGCA
Organism: Bacteroides faecichinchillae JCM 17102; assembly: GCF_000614145.1. Lineage (GTDB taxonomy): Bacteria > Bacteroidota > Bacteroidia > Bacteroidales > Bacteroidaceae > Bacteroides > Bacteroides faecichinchillae. The sequence continues at coordinate 3,119 of NZ_BAKK01000061.1, forward strand.
CGGGATACGCCACACTCAGCTGCTACATCTTTAAAAGGGATACGAGCATTCTGCGAGATGATTTCTAGGATTTGTCTGTCGAGGTTGTCTATTTTTTCCATAATAATAAATTATATTTTCCAGTTGTTATCAAATAGTAAGCAAATATAGAGATTTATTTTAATTCTTCTTCTTTTTCGAGAAAAAAAAGAGGAAAAAGCAAAAAAAAAGAGGTGCAACTCGTTTGCACCTCTTCCCTTTCTTTATTTAAGCCAAGAATTTTCTTATTTCTTGTCCGGTTCGATTTCCACTAATTCAACTTCGAATACTAAAGTAGAGAACGGTTTGATTTGACCAGACTCTCTTGCACCATAAGCCAGTTCCTGAGGAATGTAAAGCTCCCATTTTGAACCTACAGGCATCATAGTCAGAGCTTCTGTCCAACCTTTGATTACTTGGTTAGCACGGAAAGTAGCAGGTTCATTACGTTTGTAAGAGCTGTCAAACTCAGTTCCGTCAATCAAAGTTCCTTTATAGTTTACTTTTACTTTGCTAGAGTCAGCGGGAATTGCTCCTGTACCTTCAGTGATAACTTTGTATTGAAGTCCGCTAGGAGTCGTTTTTACACCATCTTTGGTCTTGTTTTCAGCCAGGAATTTTTCACCTGCAGCTTTATTGTCTGCATATTTTTCTTCCATAGCTTTTGCTTTAACGGCTTCCATAGCTGTACGAGTATATATCTGAGCTTCATCCATAGACATCAAACCACCTTTTTCCAAAGCACCTGCGATGAAACCTGCCATAAAGTTATCTTTGCTGATAGTTTTAAGAGAGTCACCTGCAAATAATTCTTGGTTGATATTCTTAATCATACCATTGGTACCGTTGATTTGTTGACCGATTTGCAAACCTGCCATATAAGCAATTTCTTTCTTGCTTGTCTTGTCAGCGCCTTCGTTCAAACCTTTGATAAATTCTGCCATATAAGCAGTATCTACACCCAGACGTCCTACCAGATAGTCTTTCAGACCTTGAGTCTGAGCCATACCAATTGAATAAGACAATGAGTCAATGTCTGATTTCAGATTTGCTTTAGGAGCTTGAGCTGTACAAGAAGCAAGACTTGCAGCAGCAGCGATTGTCATAAAAATACTAACTTTTTTCATGTTGCTTTGAAATTTTTTATTTATAATACTTCAAGTAATTCTACTTCAAATACAAGTGTACTGTGAGGAGGAATCATTTCTCCGGCACCTTGTGCACCATAAGCTAACTCTGACGGAATATACAGTTTCCATTTTGAACCTTCCGGCATTAGCTGAAGAGCTTCTACCCATCCTGGAATCACTTGGTTTACCCCAAATACAGCTGGCTCACCGCGTTTGATAGAGCTGTCAAACAATGTACCATCAATTAATGTACCTTCATAGTGGCATTTTACCTGATCAGTAGCCTTTGCCTGTTTGCCATTTCCTTCCTTGATAATTTCATATTGTAATCCGCTCGGAAGGGTAACAACATTGGCTCTTTTTTTGTTTTCTTCCAGAAAGGCTTTACCCTGTTCGATACTGGCGGCACTTATTTTTGCTTCCAGTTCTTCAAAATATTTGTTTACTATTTCGCGGGCTTCCGTATGACTGATTTCAGTCTGGTTACCTTCAAATACGTCTTTGATAGCTTGTGCAAAGTCATCCACCTCAATGCCTTTTGCTCCCATACTTAATAAGTTTTGGCCTATTCCGAGACCAATAGCGTAACTAAATTTATCCATATAATGTTTTTATTGGAGATTGAACTATAGTCCTTCATGACTTTAACATTCAATCAATTGCAATTTTATAAGCCGCAAAAGTACACGTTTTATTTGAATGATTTAGCATTTAGTATTTAAAAATTCTTATATCGGCAAAAGTTCATTCTTTTCTTTATGATAACTTTCTTATAATTCGTTAATATATTTATCTAACCAAGTTAATCGTTGTTCAATGAAATCTTTCAGGAATTTAACCTCTTTTTCATAGCTTCCACGATCTATATAGTTAGGCCACATTACTTTATGTATGTCCCATCCGGCTCCGCCGTCTTCTACATTCCCGAAATTACGTGCGGCAGCACTTCCCAATTCGTTGGAACGATTCTGAACAAATTGTGGTAATTGGTCTAATTGAGGTTTTACTGTATTCCATTTCTCTTTTAGTGCTTTTACGAAAGCTGGGTCTCTAAATAATTGATCGAACCATGGTGAACAGGTTTTGATATACCAACCTTTTGGACCTGTTGATGATGCTCCTTGCTCTGTCGTAATGTGATTGGCATTACCAAATGCTATGTCGAAGTCCCATACAAGAGGCTGTTCTATAATATTATTATTAAGAATGGCCATATAACAACTCCCTCGCATATTTCCGTCACAATTCTTTGAGAGTTCCTGCACGATGAAGTATTTAACAAACGATTCTATATCTATATATTTATGATATCCATTTTCAGGATCAGTGAATTTATCGGAATATAGAACAGATTCAGCTTTATTATAGAAGTCTTTGACAAAGTTGAATTGTTCGTCAGTTGGTTCATCCGGATCTTTAAACATCATAGGCAATTTCTTTATATCTGTTTTGAAACGTGCTCCTTCATCATAGTGAAAGTCTAATTCCATGAGATAGTCACCATCAACAGATTTATCGGCTAAATTGATGTTGAGTCGTTCCTCGGAAACTTTGACATGTTCTGTCAAAGCGTAGACTCCCAGATATTTTCCATTAAGATATAATTCAACGCTAATAGATTTTGGAGTCCATCTCATGCCAACAATTCGTGAGATATTGAATGCAGTGATATTTCTTAAAAGTGATTTATCTGCATAATTAGCAAGCAAAGCCCAATCTTTATCAGTGCTCATTCCTAATAATTGTGTTTTTTTATCTAGCTTTATTCTATATGGCTTTTTCGGCATTCCCCAGGTTGAATTCCCACGTCCACGTATTCTAGCACTTCTTTCAATTGTAGTACCATCTGTATAGAGCTTACTGGGATCTTCTACTCTGATATTAGCTATTACATAATTTTCTTTATCTTTAATTTCAGCATTATTTTCTGTATCAATATAAATTTGAGGAATACGAATTGATCTTATGTTTACTAAATAATCGATTTTGGTCCCATCTTTTTTCTTCAGGCTATAAGTTAGAGGGGTTTCGAAATTGTTAGCAGTTTCACCACTTTCTTGTGCGGTACCATTGACTGTAACTGAAACACCACGATAACCAAAAGTTAAAACAAGTGATTCTGCAGAGACTCCTTCAGGTAAGATAGCGCTTATGGAGTTACCTTCGATAACAGCTATAATATCTTTATCTAATTCTCTGTTTTTTGCTGCCTCAAGAATAAATGAATAGATCCCTTCTTCTCCTTCTCTATTGATTATTTTTCTTTCTCCATCGTTTAGATAAACAGTAACAGCATTATTGTCATAGGCTATACATACAATGAGTGGGTCACCGGAACTGGATGTTTTAACCGGAATACCTAAATTAGTACCGTTTACTACCCATGTGTTTGTAAGTCCTTTGGTGACAATAGGAATTTCTTTGCCTGTAAAATCAATAACATAATATTTTATTGGGAGTTCTATAGTACTTTTATCACTTAAGGTAAGAGTGGTTGTTGCCCCTGTAGTCTTGATGTCACTGACCGTTAAAGATTTATCCAATGCATCTTCAAATTGTTGAAGAATTGTTGAAGTAGTAGTGATAACGGGTGGTGGTTCGTTTCCGTCATTATTACTTATATCTTTTTTGTCATCAGAGCATGAGAAGAGAAAAATTGATAGAATGAAACAAAGCCGTACGAAGCCTTGCAGAAATGATAAATTGTTCTTTTTCATAAATAAAAGTATTAAATTGGTTATTTAGAATATAGATTATATATGAGGTTAATAATGTAAATTCTTATGGGTTACTTGCTTGAATATCAGCAATTCAATTAGTTTCTGCAAGAAATATATACTGCTCAAAAATATGAAGTTTTTAGCTAACAAACAAGAAATTAACCTAGAAATTTTCTTTTATCATTGATTTTTGGAAGGAAAGTTATATTTATTATAGTAACAAAAACAAAATTACTTCAAAGTGTAAGATTACATGTGTTTAGATTTTCTTTTACCGACTATTCTCATTATTTTTGTATTGTTATATATTATAAGGTAAGGAGGATCGTTTATGAAGAATTTGGTAATATTGACAGGAGCTGGTATGAGTGCCGAGAGCGGAATTAGTACTTTTAGGGATGCAGGTGGGTTGTGGGATCGTTATCCCGTAGAACAGGTCGCGACCCCTGAAGGATACCAGCGTGATCCAGCATTGGTAATCAATTTCTATAATGAGCGTCGGAAGCAGTTGTTGGGGGTAAAACCGAATCGTGGACATGAACTGTTAGCAGAATTGGAGAAAGAATATCATGTGACAGTAATAACACAAAATATTGATGATCTGCATGAACGGGCGGGCAGTAGCCATATCATTCATTTACATGGTGAATTGACAAAAGTTTGTTCTAGTAGGGATCCATATAATTCTCGCTATATAAAAGAGCTGAAACCTGAAGAATATGAAGTAAAGGTAGGAGATAAAGCGGATGATGGTAGTCAGTTACGTCCTTTTATTGTATGGTTCGGAGAAGCTGTTCCGGAGATTGAAAAAGCGATTCTTTATGTAGAAAAAGCAGATGTTTTTGTGATTATTGGTACTTCGTTAAATGTATATCCGGCTGCGGGTTTACTGCATTATGTGCCACGAGAAGCAGGAGTTTATTTGATTGATCCCAAGCCGGTAGAAACACATACTTCTCGACCGATCCATATTATTCAGAAAGGGGCCTCTGAGGGAGTAGCTGAACTGAAGAGTATGCTGGGAATTGGGCGATAAAGATATTATTGTTACTTATTATTCCTATAAATATTAAGATACTTATGAAAAACAAACTATTAATAATTGGTGCTTTATTATTTTTTAGCTCATGCTTATGTGGACAGAATCAATCTTCTATCTCAAAAAAGGAGTTATTTGGAAATGAAGAGGATTGTTTTCAACATCCATGGCAAGGTAAACGAGTAGGATATATTGGTGACTCTGTCACAGATCCTAATTGCTATGGTAAGGAGATTAAAAAATACTGGGATTTCTTGAAAGATTGGTTGGGAATTACGCCTTTTGTTTATGGTGTAAGTGGACGGCAGTGGGATGATGTACCTCGTCAGGCAGAAAAATTAAAAACGGAGCATGGGGCGGAAGTTGATGCTATTATTGTCTTCATGGGTACTAATGATTTTAATAGTGGAGTGCCAATAGGAGAATGGTTTACTGAACAGGAGGATTCGGTAATGGCAGCTACTGGAGAAATAAAAAAGTTGGTAAAGCGCATACGGCGTATTCCAAATATGGATAAAGATACTTATAAAGGTCGTATCAATATAGGCATATGTCAGTTAAAGAAGCTCTTTCCTGATAAACAGATTGTCTTATTAACTCCTTTACATCGTTCTTTGGCTGAATTTAGTGAGAATAATGTGCAACCGGATGAGAGTTATCAAAATAGTTGTGGAGAATATATTGATGCTTATGTTCAAGCTATAAAAGAAGCCAGTAATATTTGGGGAATTCCTGTGATAGATTTTAATTCAATGACAGGTTTGAATCCGATGATTGAGGAGCAGCTTATTTATTTCAATAATCCGGATTTTGATCGTTTGCATCCAAATACTAATGGTCAGAAACGTATGGCACGTACATTGATGTTTCAATTACTTTCATTGCCAGTAACGTTTTAGAGACTCTTGGGATTTTGTTTCCCTTAGAGTTTTGAAGTAGATAATTAGATTAGGATTATTGGATAAAAAGTCAAAAGAGCTGTCTCCTATGGGTGAGACAGCTCTTTCTTCATGGTTTCTTATATACTATAATAAGTATATAATTATCACCATTGAATAGCCTGATCTTGATCTGGAATCAGCGTATTGATCTGGCGCTCCATTGTCATGGAACCTTTTACATCATATATTATCGGATTCTTTGGATCGGAAGTGAAGTCTGTATATTTATATTCTAAACGTAGAATCGTGATATGACGTTCCAAATAGGGTTTCGTTTCATGTTTTTGTACAATTAACTCATATGTACAGTCACCAACAGGCACGATATTAGCTCCACTTGTAGGGTCCCCTTGTTTAATGGTTAATGAACCAGCCATATTTCCATCTTTATTAAGCTCTCCTTCATTAAAGGTCACAATCACCTTATACTTACTGCGATTTTCATCTTCTTCCCATACTGAACCAGCATAGAAGAAGATTGAATTGTTGTCTACTACACGAGTTACGCGATTATCTACTATAGCTGGGTCGTTGGTAGTACCATCGACATAAATATTCATTAATGTGGTTGAATAAGTACCGGAATAGTCGTTATATAAGTTGATACCCAATAAAGCTTTACACCATCCCTTACGAATATTGCGAACATAAGACGGGTCCTCTTCAACATTTAATGGAAGCACCCATTTTTCATTTAAGTCTAATCCTTTCAGATTAAAATTAAGGGTGTAGTTTTGTACATTCTCACCAGCAGGTATTTGGCAAACCTCTGATGGGAAAGTATAAAAATTTTCAGGCAGTTGCCGATACCAAAGATCCTTACGTCCCACTGCAAATTTCTCCGTATTCAAGTGATAAAGTGTGTCGTTATCTACACCAATTTTCACGTTGATATTCCGTCCATTATCACGTGTACCGCTGACGATGACCGGTAACTCATAGGATGCAGTACCATCGGGTTGGTAACGCATATAAATGTCACATACGCCGTTGCTTCCTACCGGTGCTTTAAACGAAATCATCTGACTGTGGAGCTCTTCCTTCCATTCATCGTTGCATGACCCGAAGAAGACACATACAACTGACATAATTCCTAAAATATATAATTTCTTCATATTATATTTATTATTTACATTAATACCTTTAATCATAATCTTGCCATCCCGGTGCCTGAGTCATATTCTTATTACGTTTCAGTTCGTCATAAGTGATAGGCCAAAAGTACTGTTTTCGTGAGAAGGAAGTTTGAAGATTGGCTACTCTGACCGGAGTATAGAAAGCATCTCTGTGGTCTCTGTTAACTAAGGTGTTGCAACCATAGATCTGCTCACTTTCATGCTCTTCTGCAATCTTCCAACGACGTAAATCGAAGAAACGCTGATTCTCGTTGAAGAATTCGATTTGGCGTTCGTGCACAAGTTTATTAAAAAACAATTTTGGATCTTGGTAAACAGCATTATCGTAGTCTGGAAGCCCGGCACGCATACGAATCGGTTTAACGCCACGACGCATTTCTTCGATATCTCGTTTGATAGTATGTGTTTTACTTCCATCCCAAGAAGCAATATCGTAGCTTTTTCCTGGGGTCAAATTATTCAGTGATTCTGCATATATTAATAGGATGTCAGCATAACGAAGGGTAGGCTCTACCTTGTCACAGATGCTTCCTCCGTGGTTAGCACAATCTGTAGGATGAACATATTTTTTTACTCCAATGCCGGTGATCAGCCAATTCTGACCGCCATTGATACGACCATCGTCTGCACCACGATAATACCATCTTTGTATATATCTGTAATGTTCATCTTTTCCTTCTACGGCACTTGCACAATCCCATACACATCCATTGTAAGCAATTGATGCATAGAATCGAGGTTCTCTGTTTGTATATTCCATGTGAACGTCATTCGGTACGTGATCATAAAGATGATCCTGTTTGTTGTCATTAGTCACATATCCATCTGGACAAGTGGCACGGTCAAATGGTTCTCCCCATGCCATATCATATGCGTCACATTGTTTCTGTGTCACACCATGGATGTTCCATCCACCGCAGGAAGCCGGTAATTGATGTCTCACCAAATCAGCGATACCTTGTGCTGTTTCCAAGTTGTTTCCGTCTTTATTTAAACCACGGGTGAAGATCAATTCTGGGTTTTCTGCTGCGTACAACTCTCCGTTGAATATAGCACGATAAGATTCGAATGGATCTATGTTTTGCCATCCTTCAGGGAAGTTTTTATTGGAATAAATCTCATGTGGCGGTGGGGTAATTGTACTAGGATATGATTTATCATTATCTTGTTTTCGTACTCCTACCGTATAAATTCTATAAAAACCTGTCTCTTCTGCATATTCAATCATATCTTTTGCGGCAGCGGCAGCTTTCGCCCATTTCGACTCGTCATATTCCTGTGGGATTAGGATGCGTCCACTTTTATCTGTAAAGTCTGCCATTTCTGTATTTCCATTGGCTAATGGACTAGCCCCGTAAAGAAAGACTTTTGCGCGTACTGCCAAAGCTGCTCCTTTGGTCGGACGACAAATATTCAGGTTATCTCTCCTCTCGAATAATTCAAATGCAGCTTGCTGCATCTCAGAAGTTATAAACTCCACACATTCATCATATGTGTTACGTGGAAAACTTAATTCTTCATAAGATTTAGTATAATCGGCACCTTCTATCGGCATAATCGGCACCGGACCGTATTTTTTTAACAGTAGCCAGTAAAAATAAGCTCGAAGAAAACGCGCCTGTCCTTTTACGTCAGTGATTTCTTCTTGAGTGAAATCCTTATTTTTATATATATTATTGATTAAGATAGATGCTTGATAGATAGCATCATATGCCCAAGGCCATGAATTGGTATAATATCCTCCGTAGGAATATCCATATCCGTATTCACCCAATTTGAATTTACGGTAACGGTCTCCATTATTTCCTTCATTAAATGCTTGGTCATCAGAAAAATTAGTTGGACAGATGTCACTATGTCCCACTTCGATATTATCACCTTGCAGACGACTATAGCAAAATGACAGCCATTGCAATGTATAGTCTTTATTTTCGAATATATGATCGTTTGATTGTTGTTCTTTAAAGTATCGGTCTACATTTAAATAATCAGAACAAGAGGTGAAGCCAAGTCCGACTAATATCGCTCCCATCAATATATATTTTCCTTTTTTCATATTTCTTATTTATTATAGGTTATAAATTTATCGTTAAGCCTATTGTATAGGATTTAGCTAATGGATATTCTTGCCCGTTAGAACTTCCTAGTTCCGGATCCCACAGTTTGAAACTGGAGAATGTTAGTAAATTAGTTCCCATGAGATAGATACGTACATTATCCAAATGGATGCGGTTTACCAATCGTTTAGGAATTGTATAACCGATGTCCAGATTTTTCAGACGGAGATACGAACCATCGCGCAACCAATATGTAGAAGCGCGGTAATTATTAGAGTTGCCACCATAGCTTAGACGAGGATAGATTGCATTCGGGTTTTCATTCTCTCCTAATGACCAATAGTTTCCTGGCACATCATTTAGGATATTTCCCCAACTGTTTTCTTGGAATGGATAAACTGTAAATCCATTGATAAAGAAAGATGATTTACCAGCTCCTTGAAAAAGTACATTGAAATCTAATCCTTTCCATGCCGCAGAAAATCCAAATCCATAAATCATGTTCGGTTTAGTAGTAGCGCCAATAGGTACTACGTCATTATTATTAACAACTCCATCTCCATTTACATCCTTATATTTTATGTCACCGGGAGCTACCTCACCAAAATCTTGTCTGGGACTATTACGAATTTCATCGTAATTTTTGAATAGTCCTTCAGCAATTAATCCACGTGCTTGATTTACACGAAAGCCGGCATTCATATTATAAGAGTAATGGCTGAACTGTTCATCGTACTCTTTAATTTCATTCTTGCTATAGGTCATGTTGGCACGCAAAGTTAGGTCTAAGTTTCCAAATTTCTCATGGAAAGCAATATTTCCGTCAAATCCTTTAGACAAAACAGCACCTACATTGGCGTACGGAGCTGGGATATGGTTTAATCCGACACTTTGTGGTAAAAACTTACGGTTTAGATAAATTCCATCGCGTTGTTCGTGGAAATAATCAACCGTACCGCTAAGTTTGTCATTAAAAAGTGAAAAGTCTAAACCTATATCATGTTTTGTAGCGACCTCCCAAGTGATATACGGAGACGAAATTCTCGAATATGATAATCCTGGGTAGTAGTAAAGAGATGTTTTTATGTCACCATAATAATATCCATCTGCATCATAAGTTGCAAATCTTTCTACATAAGGGAAACGGATCTGAGTGTTACCATTCATCAATTTATCATTTCCTACTTTACCGTAAGAATAACGCAGCTTAAACATATTTATCCATTTGAGATTTTTCTTGATAATTGGTTCTTCTGCAATGTTCCAGGCTGCAGAGTATGCGGGGAAGAAACCGAATTGATGGCCAGTAGCAAAGTTCTCCGAACCATTGTAACCGAAGTTGAAATCAACGAAATAACGATACTTCCATCCGTAAGTAAAACGTCCGGCCAATCCCTGATGACGATATTGAATTCCGGAAACTATTCTTTCGTAACCCGCTAATTCATAATAATTTTTGTTATCCACTTTTTTATCTTGTGAATACTTCATAACGGCTCCTACCTGATGGTCACCAAAAATGCGGTTATAGTGCAACTCTGCTTCCAGATTCTCATATCGTGTACCGCTAGCTCCTGTTGTTGATAACATCAGCTGTTCAGTTTCTATCCTTGTAAACTGAAGTTTACCTTCAGTAGTACGTTGCCGTTCTGCTAACCAACTTTCCGGCCATCTGTAATGGTTATCACTATTATCTGTATTCGTATCAAAACCAAAACGTCCGTAAAACTTCAATCCATTTGTTATAAATTTCAGATCTTGTTCCAAATTGACAGTTGTCTGTATTTTATTTTTCCATTTTTCCTGATATCCTTGTTGTGTAATCAGTACCCATGGATTTCTTTTTCCACCATTTCCTTGTGCTCCCCATCTACCGTCACTGTATTGTGGAGGAGAGGCAATTGGATTATATCCCATCAAGGATTTCCAAATTTCACCATATTGGCTTCCTGGTAGATTTTGCTTATCCAATGAACCGGCTACACCAACTTTCAATAAAGTAGTTTTCGTTAAGTCAATATCTACATTCATACGATAATTCCAACGATGATAATTAGCATTGGTCTTATAGTCTTTCATGGTCCGATCTGATTCGTACATACCTCCTTCGTCCACGTAACTAGCTGAAATGAAATATCGTGCTACTGTACCACCACCGGTTAAGTCGATGTTAGCACGATAAGTAGGTGCTCCATCTTTCAATATCATTCCCATCCAGTCCACATTCGGGAAAAGATCAGGATCCAGTCCATTCTCGATTAGTTCTATATCACTATCAGAATAAGCTGCCGACTGATTACGTGTCATTAATGCTTCGTTCATCATACGGGCATAAGTCGGTCCATCTACAAATTCCGGAGTTTTTGTACGCGTATTGTAGGTCATCTCCGCTTTAGCATTGATACGGGTTTTACCTTCTTTTCCTCGCTTGGTAGTGATCAATACAACACCGTTGGCACCTCTTGAACCGTAGATAGCAGTGGCAGAGGCATCCTTTAAAACTGAAAAGGTTTCTATATCTTCTACGTTCAATTCATCCATACTACGTTCAAAACCATCTACCAATACTAAGGCACTTGATCCTGCACCGAATGTGGAGATACCTCTAATCCAGAATTCGGAGATATTGTCACCGGGTTGTCCTGAGGTTTGGCGCGCCATAATACCAGGTACATTACCTGCTAACGCATTTGTGATGCTAGATGTTGAGGTTTTCAATTGAGATACGTCCACTGTAGTTACTGCACCAGTTATAGTTACCTTTTTCTGTATACCGGTACCTGTTACTGTTACTTGGTCCAATACAGTCGATGAAGTTTCTTTCATCATAATAGAAAGCGCCTTATTGTCTTTCACAAGTATTTCTTGCTTGTCAAAACCAATGTAAGAAAACACCAAATATGAGTAGGCAGGGACCTTTATCTTAAAATGTCCATTTACGTCTGTCATCACACCTAAACTCGGCACGTTTTTTACAACAATATTTACTCCGATTAATGGCTCTTTGTTTTCTTCTGTGACCGTACCTGTCACTTCTATCATCTGTTGCTGATCTTGGGCATAGGACATATTTATCCATCCTATCATCAACAAAAACAGTAAAATATAATTCTTCATAAGTATGTGTTTATATAGTATTATTCTGTAGTTAAGTAACGAATTCCCTTGTTGTTGATATCGCCAATATAAAAGATTTCCTGCTCAGCATCGTAAGCTAAGGAAGTAGGTCGGTTGAAACGTGCTTCCGTCAGTGGAGCTCCGTCTACATAACCCGTATATTTCTTATCCGCATTATAGTTACTTCGTCCTGCTACCATAGTAGCTACACCTTCTGGAGTCAATTTCCATATACAATGATTTACATCATCACTGAAATAGAAATCGTAGAGTTCTTTCTTACCAGCTTCTTCATACTCTCTATTTTTTACGAATATACCAGCCCATGGCTCTTCAAATCTAGCTACGTTACCGACGCCTTCTGCGCATCCTTTTGAACTGAGAGAACCGGCTATTACTCTAGGTGTATCAAATAATTTTGTTTCTTCGTTGTAGTCAGATCTCATAATTGCTCCTCTTTGCGGTGCAAATACATACATATATTTTTCTGATGGATGTAGTAGCAATCTTGTGTGTGCTGAACCACCACCAATAGCTGTCAATGTGAAACATTTTATTGGCTTAACATCTATATTGGGTAGTATGTCATTAGCACGCTGCATCTTGTAAATCGCTCCATCATTCCAAGATGAATAAAAAACGGAACCATCTTTCATTGAGATACAACCATAACTACAGTATCCATAATTATAGGCACGAATTTTACGGAACTGCTCACTTCGTAATGCATAATATATGTTAGGGGCTGTGTTATCAGCTCCATGTCCATTATCATCCGGGAACAATAACGTGTCCCCATCAGCTGTGAAAGTGAAAGATACCATTTTTGCATATTGTGTTCTCGGGAAAAGCCGTTTTACATATCGTTGAGTAAGATTTAATTCACGAAAACCATCATAATAGTTACTCGAGAACAGTATTTGATCGCCATTCTCCGAAGGTTTAGGATCAAAAACCATCCAGTCATTAGAAGGACAAGATCCTTCACCATCGAAAGAGCCATCTTGAAAAGCGGAGTTGCCATCCTCATCTACTTTGCGAAGCAGGGTACCTACTACTGTTCTAGCTTCGTAGTTGAATGGTTCTTCAAATGTATAATCTGCAACAGTTTCACCGTTTTTACCATCTATTCGAACGCTTACGTTACCATTATAAGCACGTTTGGGAACCATGCAATAAAGTTTTTTGCCATCCGAACCAATGGTCATAGCCTCTTGCCCACCTATGTTTATGTGTATTTTAGAAAGGTCTTTCCCAAAATTACTACCCATAATGTACATTCGAGTACGTACCGGTCCTTCTTTAGGGGTAAAATCTGTAAAAACAACTGGTTGTGATGGATCAAAATCGTTAGGATCATTTTCATCCTTACAACCGACTAATGATATGCTACACAAAGCTAGCATGTAAATCAAGTGTTTATTCATAAATTAAATAATTAAAAAGGTTAATGTAATATATTATGTAAATTGTATTAAGACAATAGATTTTTTTTGATAGCTGAATTAATACAGTGTATTCTTATTTATTCAAGTACTATTCTGGTTTTGTTGTCAATTAGAGAACTTTAATGAGCATAGTTCTCGTCTATCATTAATTTGCTTTTATTATACTGAGATATTGTTTGTATAGCATATTTTATATATGTAACATAATGCGAATTATGTGTTTTTTAGTTGGGAAGGTAAAAAAGACTTGTTTAATAATGTAAAATATTGAATAGATGGAACTTATCTTCATGGTGGTGATAACTTTAAGATTTACTATTGTTTTAATATAGAAATATTAGAAGATTGCTTTTTGTAAACTTGAATAACTAGAGTGTGTAGAATACTCTAGTATTATTCCGTAAATAATACTAGCAAAATTACTATTACGTATATTGTGTAATTTAAAAGTGGATCAATCTAATAGTTTATATTAAAGTGTTCTTCTTAGTCCCAATTGCTATAGCGATGATTTTTTTGCAAAGTTAGTTTGGAATTATTCTTTTATAATAAACGTCAATGGTTTATTAGTGGAAACTTGTATGAGAATAATATCTCATGTAGAAAATCTAGTGATGCTACTTATAACGGAATAATAAGATAGTAAAGTACTTAAAGTTTATTCTTGTAATGATATAAACTTTTGATTAAGTCTTATTTAATATAGGTAAGATTTGCTGAAGTATTTTACAAAATGGATAATATTTTAATCCTACCGAATCTTTGTTAGTATGTTTTAATGAAAAGGATATGCTAATGAATGGAAACACCTAAGTTATTATGAAGAATTTATTAACATAGATATTTAGGCTAAGAAAAATGCAGGCAATATTTTAGTTCTATGGTATACTGAGACTTAATGAAAAGAACAAATACAATATATGAAGAAAGCCTTATCTGTTATTTCATTTTCTCTCTTATGATTATCTTTATCTTAATATAAATAGTCAATAACTAGTGATAGATACATTATATTTATGTAGAAGTCGTATATAATTATCTTTTGTGTTTTATAAGATGTTAAAGCTATGATTGTGATTTTTATACTTATAGTATATAGTTATTTAAAGTTTCGTTTTGAATAATATTATAAAACATAAAAAAGTGTTTTTATACCGAAATATATGTTGTAAAACAATGAAAAATTGGATAATTTACTTTTGTAACGCTAAAATGATTGAAATATTGTATCTTTTGATTTGTTTATTGTATCCGATTAGATTTTTCTTTGCTTTCTTTGTATTAAGGAATGTTGCATGAAAAACAATATTTATTAGTCGAATTTCTTTTGTTTTATGATGAAAATATGGCAAAAACGAAAAAAAAAGAATTTTTCTTTTGATTTATGTTTTTTTGTTCTATTTTTGTAGCGACAATAGAAATGAAACTATTTGTTAGCCAAATTTAAGAACACATAGAATATTATTATGAAAAAGATACACCTATCCGTAATATTCATGATTTTAGAAGCTACCAAACTTTTAAAATATCTATTTTTCATTTATATCTTAAATGCTGTATTCATTATATTCTTAAAGATACACAAATTATATATAGTCTGTAAACTAAGTGGTGCTATACATTCTTTATATTTATCAATTTTAAGAATA
>NZ_BAKK01000060.1 GCF_000614145.1 Bacteroides faecichinchillae JCM 17102
ATTAAGACTTTTTAAGGGTGCATTTCTGAATATTTTCAGGGAGCAGAATCACTTTGTTTTTTGGGGACAGCTTATGCTGGATTTTCCATAAGTGAACGTCATGAAATACTCTCGTATGATATTTCTTTTGAATTACTTCCTAAAGAGTTAAATAAATATTTTTCGAATAATAGTTTTACCGTTGTATATCCTCACCAACAAGAATAATTACAATATACGTCACTGTTATCTAACATATATAATAACAAGCAAAACTATGGAAAAACTAGTAGATGGTTTTACAAATGGATTACTAAAAATAATATTGGAGATTTATTCATAAATTATCTTTAGAATAATTTTTTATCTCGATCTTAAAAAAATTGAGATAGAAGAAAATAATCATACATAAATAGGTTAATCTCCTCTATTTATACAAGTTGTTTTTGTACTTTTGCACTGAAAAGTCTCAAGAATGGAATATAACGTAGAAGAACTTAAAAAAGCATTGATAGAAAAATGCAAAAAGGAAAGCATAATATATGCTTTGGTAGCAATAAATCGACATACAAAAGAGATTATTCTACCAAATTCCTTACAAGATGCATTAAATAATCCCAATTATTATGTATGCACTTGTAGAAAAGTAGAAGAAAAGTACCAAATAGAAGAGGAAAAATAATGTTTTTTCACATTATATATCCTTTTTATTATATTTAGACCAAATAATTATACAAATTATAATAACTTTGTTTTATTTCTGCATAATGAAGATATTAATCAATACCTATTATAATCTCCAATATTAATAACTGCATTATATGCATTTTTAGTTTTTTCCTCATCCGATAATTCAACAGCATCAAATTTATGACGTCCAATCACTTTTTCTTACTTTTTAACCGAAAGTGTATTCCATGCTACCATATCATGGATATATTCTGTACATAAACATAACATCCCCCTTTAAAATCCGGGTCCTCTCCACCAGTCACAACGAACAAATATGGATTCTCATCAACAGCTGGATTCTCCATATCGTCCGCAAAACCAATAAAGATTTTGCCATCCAAATATCTAAAACTATGTGTCTCATCAACAGATTCAACTACTTCTACTCCCCTATGTTTTTCGTCTATTAGAGAAGTAAATTAAAAATACAATTCCATCTAGCTAAACCGAATATGAAACAATAAATCACCCGGAATAAATACTACTGTATACTTACTTCCTTTTATTTCTTGAAAAGATACCAACTCTTTAGTTTCTTCTAATTCTGGAAAAAATGATTCCATACATCAGCTCCAAATCCCACAATACAACTTAACTGCATTTCAAGGAAACGATTACGCATACTACGAACCAATGCAGTTAAATTAAAACAAGGATCTTTTATCTTATCACTAGATAATTATTTCAATTTATAAACTAAAATATGGCATCCTCTCATTGCTTCCTCACAACATCTTGTAGAAATTTACCACTTAACAGAATTGAATAGGATTCATACGATTCTATTCTTTTAGTTATTATCATCAAAATCATTCTATTTCTCTAAAATTCGAAGCAGCTAATTCATCAACAAATAATTCTACATTAATTGCATGATGAGCAACATAAGCAGCAGGACTTACATCGCCCGAGTTACATATCTCACTTACAACTTCAGCTTTTGCCCTTCCAGTAATTAAAAATATAGTCCAACGAGCGTTGATAATAACGTTTCCAGTCATTGCTATCCTCTTTTGACCATTAATTGGATTGATAGTAAGAACATAGGCAACTTCAGAAGTGAGAAACTCTTCCTGTCCTGAAAAAATAGAAGAAGTATGTCCATCCACTCCTGCACCAAGTAATATAATATCAAATTCTGGAAAACCATTTTTTGGGGGTACTAACTGTTCTACTAATTCGGAATAGCGTTTAGCTTCTTTATTAGGTGACTTCATTTCTCCATAAATACGAAATACATTTTCATAAGGAATAGGTACCAAACGCAATAGCAGAGAACATGTCATTCCATAATTACTATCCGAATCTGAAGGAGGTACACAACGCTCATCCACCCAGAATATTCTCATTCGCTCCCAAGGTGTGACATTTACATATTCATTTGCCCATATATCAAACATTAATGCTGGAGTTTGCCCTCCACTCAACGCTATATTGAATATTTTTTCTGGCTCCTCATTCAAAATATTTATTATATATAGTATTAACTTACGTGACGCCTCGGCAGACGAAGGATAAATAGATAATTTCATAATTCACAATATTGTTCTGTATGTATCAGATTTTTACAAGGATTTGTCCATTCTGCACCATGCTCACGCATCATAGCTTCACTTTCCAAAGGTCCCCATGTACTGCAGGATAACCATAAAGCGGTGCATTAGGAGTATCACTCCAAAAGCGAAGCACAGGGTCAAAGAAACGCCATGAAGCCTCAACCGCATCACTACGTGTAAACAAAGTCGCATCACCCAGAATGCAGTCATCTATTAAACGCGCATATGCATCACCACCCGGTACTCCACCTAAATCAGCATAGCTAAAGTCCATCGTCACTTGTCGGACCTCAAAACCAGCTCCGGGAACTTTCATTCCTATTTTAAGGACTATACCTTCATTGGGCTGTAAACGGAGAATTAATTTGTTAGCACGCGGACAATTACCACCAGAACAACGAAACATTTGATGAGGTGTTTCACGAAAATGAACAACAATTTCTGTAACCTTTGTTGGCATTTGCTTACCTGTACGAATATAAAAAGGTACTCCACTCCAACGCCAATTACTGATACCTAGTTTCATCGCAATATAAGTTTCTGTACGTGAATCAGAAGCCACGCCTCTCTCTTCACGATATCCTTTTTTATTGCCAGAAGCAGTATATTGTCCACGAACTATATGCTCGTTTAGATCGATCTCATTTAAAGGAGTTAATGACTCATAAACTTTTACTACCTCATTACGGAAATTATCAGCATTAAAGATTGCAGGAGGTTCCATAGCAGTTAATGCTACCAATTGAATCAAATGATTCTGCACCATATCACGTAAAGCACCGGCAGTTTCATAAAAACCACCACGCTGTTCTATTCCAAGATTCTCCACAGCCGTAACTTCTACATAGTCTATATAGTTACGATTCCACAAAGGTTCAAAAATGCCGTTAGCAAAACGGAAAGCAAGTACATTCTGTGCTGTTTCCTTACCTAAGAAATGATCTATTCGATAAATTTGATGTTCATCAAAAACAGAAGTATAGATACGGTTTAATTCTCGTGCCGATTCAAGATCGTAACCAAAGGGTTTCTCAACAATAATACGAGACCCTGACGTATTCAATCCTGCTTCCTTCAGATGTAGAGGTACAACTCCATAAAGTGAAGGTGGAGTAGCCAGATAGAACAACAAATTATTAGGATTAATATCACCTGTTAATTCTATCAGATGCTGACGTAATAATGAATACCCTTCTACCTCCGCCGGATCCATTGGCAAATAAAATAAATAAGTAACAAATGAAATCATAAGCTCCATATCCTGTTCTTCCGGCTTGACAAAATGTTGTAATTCCTCAAGGATATAAGAACGATAGCCCTCATCAGTAAAAACTGTACGTCCAACACCTAAAATAGTAAATTCTCCGGTAAGTCTTTTATCCCTAAATAATGAATACAATGCAGGCATCAGTTTACGTTTTGTTAAATCTCCCGAAGCCCCGAAAATAATCATTGCAAATTTATCCATATCTTAACTTATATACTTTAAACCTTATACATTATATGTTCCTGACTTCGTATCACCTCCATGTCCCGTCCAGTTCTCATGAAAGAACTGTCCTCGAAGTTCATCTTTACGTTCGAAAGTATGTGCACCAAAATAGTCACGTTGCGCTTGTACCAAATTGGCCGGTAATTCAACAGAGATCAAAGAATAAAAATAATTCAACGCAGAAGAAAATGCCGGAACAGGTAATTCTTCTTTCATAGCCTCTGCTACAAGTTTTTTCCATCCAGGAATCAATGTTTTAATTTCTTGCTGGAAATATGGAGCTAACAACAAATGTTCCGGCTTATTAGCAGCTTCAAAAGCAGCGGCTATATCATTAAGAAAAATACTACGAATAATACATCCTCCTCGCCACATACGAGCAATCGATGCGAGATTTAGTTGCCAGTCAAAAGTATCGGATGCACGCTGTAAAACTGCAAAACCTTGTGCATATGAAACAAGTTTTGAAGCATAAAGTGCAGAAAATATTTCTTTTACAAATTCAACTTTATTACAAACAGACATTACATGCGAATGTAAAAATTGCCTACTAGCTAAGTGTCGTAAATCTTTCTGTGCAGAAAGACTACGTTCGAAAACAGCTGTAGCAATTAATCCCAATGGCATACCAAGTTCCATTGCATTAATAACCGACCATTTACCTGTTCCTTTCTGTCCCGCCGTATCCAGGATTTTATCAATAAGATAACCTCCTGCTTTATCTTTATGCCTCAGAATATTAGAAGTAATTTCTATCAGATAACTACGGAGTTTCCCTTCATTCCAATTTTCAAAGACATCTGCCATTTCTTCATTATTCAAATCAAGCAAATTCTTCATTACCCAATAGGCTTCTGCAATAAGTTGCATGTCTCCGTATTCAATTCCATTATGGATCATTTTTACAAAATGCCCTGCCCCCGCAGGACCTACCCATTCGCAACAAGGAGTACCATCCGGTGCTTTTGCTGCGATACTTTGTAAAATAGGCTTCACCTCCAACCATGCTTTTTCTGAACCACCAGGCATAATAGAAGCACCATTTAGAGCCCCTTCTTCACCACCAGATACGCCACTACCTATAAACAGAAAACCTTTTGATTCGGCGAGCTTAACACGACGATTAGTATCTTCATAATTAGAATTGCCACCATCTATCAATATATCGCCAGGAGAAAGTAGTGGAAAAAGTTGTTCCATTAATTCATCCACAGGTTTACCAGCACGAACCATCATCATAATTTTACGAGGGATCGCTATTGATTCTACAAATGCTTTTATATCTGTATATCCTTCGATATTTTTACCCTTAGCACGTCCATTTACAAAACGTTCCACAACCCCCTCTTCTACTCCTGGAACAGTACGGTTGTAAACCGATACATGCCACCCCTTATTCTCCATGTTCAAGGCAAGATTCTCACCCATCACAGCCAAACCGATCAATCCAATATCTGTTTTATTCTGATTTGCCATAACTTGTATAATTTAAAAATATTATTTATGTAAATAACAATTCATAAGAATATTTGTTCGCAATTTTTAGATTAAAACATTACTTTTGTAATTCATAAAAGAATCTAGAATGAAGAAGTTTAAAATCGATTTATTGCCACGCATAATTATTGCTATCATCTTAGGTATTGCCATCGGTACTATATTCCCAACACCATTAGTGCGTATATTTGTTACCTTTAATGACATTTTTAACGAATTCCTTAATTTCTCTATCCCACTAATAATCGTAGGACTAGTCACTATAGCAATTGCCGACATCGGAAAAGGCGCAGGCAAAATGTTGCTTATTACAGCACTGATAGCTTATGGCGCCACATTATTCTCCGGTTTTCTCTCTTATTTTACAGGAGTCACAATCTTCCCTTCTCTTATTGATACAGGTGTACCACTAGAGGAAGTTAGTGAAGCGCAAGGTATTGTACCCTACTTCTCTGTATCCATTCCTCCATTAATGAATGTAATGACAGCATTAATTCTTTCTTTTACTCTTGGTTTAGGTCTAGCCTCATTAAAGAGTGATGCATTAAAAAATGTAGCACGTGATTTTCAAGAAATCATTGTGCGTATGATTAGTGCAGTAATATTGCCATTATTACCACTTTATATTTTCGGAATATTTCTAAACATGACCCATTCAGGACAAGTATATTCCATTCTAATGGTCTTTATCAAAATTATTGGAGTTATATTCATACTCCACATCTTCCTATTAATTTTCCAATATTCCATTGCCGCACTTTTTGTTCGGAAAAACCCATTCAAGTTACTTAGAAAAATGATGCCTGCTTACTTCACAGCTTTAGGAACGCAATCTTCTGCTGCTACCATCTGTGACAATAGAGCAAACAAAAAAGAACGGCGTATCTGCTGACATTGCCGGATTCGTAATTCCACTTTGCGCAACCATCCACCTCTCTGGTAGTACACTCAAAATAGTAGCTTGTGCTCTAGCATTAATGATTATGCAGGGCATTTCATTCGACTTCCCTTTATTTGCCGGATTCATTTTCATGTTAGGAATTACTATGATAGCCGCACCTGGTGTTCCTGGCGGAGCTATTATGGCTTCATTAGGCATCTTACAATCTATGCTAGGTTTCGACGAATCAGCTCAGGCACTAATGATTGCACTATATATTGCCATGGACAGTTTTGGTACAGCATGCAATGTAACTGGTGACGGTGCTATCGCATTAATAATTGATAAAGTCATGGGAAAGAATACCACTAAAAATAAAATCGAATGAGTTTTTTGCGTATGCAGCAAAAATTGCCGACATTTGTATCCGTATTTCAAATAAAAACATATATAGTGTATGAAAACAGCCCTAATATCAGGCATCACCGGACAAGACGGTTCTTACCTTGCTGAGTTTCTTTTGCAAAAAGGTTATGAAGTTCATGGCATTCTTCGCCGTTCTTCTTCATTCAATACTGGTCGTATAGAACATTTATATTTTGACGAATGGGTACGTGACATGAAACAGAAACGTACTATCAATTTACATTATGGTG
Organism: Bacteroides faecichinchillae JCM 17102; assembly: GCF_000614145.1. GTDB lineage: Bacteria > Bacteroidota > Bacteroidia > Bacteroidales > Bacteroidaceae > Bacteroides > Bacteroides faecichinchillae. The sequence continues at coordinate 6,793 of NZ_BAKK01000060.1, forward strand.
ATATGACCGATTCCAGTTCTCTTATCCGCATCATCCAACAAGTGCAACCAGATGAGATATACAATCTTGCAGCCCAAAGTCATGTAAAAGTATCATTCGATGTTCCCGAATATACAGCAGAAGCTGATGCTATTGGCACATTACGTATGCTTGAAGCAGTACGCATTCTGGGATTAGAAAAGAAAACTCGTATTTATCAAGCTTCTACCTCCGAATTATTTGGTAAAGTACAAGAAATTCCACAAAAAGAAACAACCCCCTTCTATCCACGTAGTCCATATGGAGTAGCAAAACAATACGGCTTCTGGATAACTAAGAATTATCGTGAAAGTTATGGAATGTTTGCTGTTAATGGTATATTATTCAATCACGAAAGTGAACGTCGTGGAGAAACATTCGTAACACGTAAAATCACATTGGCAGCTGCACGTATAGCACAAGGAGAGCAAGACAAATTATATTTAGGTAATCTGGATGCACGTCGTGACTGGGGATATGCTAAAGATTATGTTGAATGTATGTGGCTAATTCTCCAACATGATACCCCAGAAGATTTTGTAATTGCTACAGGAGAAATGCATACTGTACGTGAATTTGCAACTCTTGCTTTCAAAGAAGTGGGAATTGAACTCCGATGGGAAGGTGAAGGTACTGATGAAAAAGGTATTGACATTGCTACAGGAAATATATTAGTTGAAATTGATCCTAAGTATTTCCGCCCTGCAGAAGTGGAACAATTATTGGGTGATCCAACAAAAGCCAAAACATTGCTAGGTTGGAATCCACGTAAAACATCATTCGAAGAATTGGTAAGTATCATGACTCGTCACGATATGGAGAAAGTGAGACGCATGATTGTCACCAAACATTAACACGACTATATATGGAAAAGAATGCCAAAATATATGTAGCAGGACACTGCGGTCTAGTAGGTTCTGCTATTTGGAAAAATTTGCAAGACAAAGGATATACAAATCTTGTTGGCTGTACTCACAAAGAACTTGATCTTTTGGACAGTATTGCTGTCTGCCAATTCTTTGATAAAGAAGAACCAGAATATGTGTTTCTTGCTGCTGCCTTCGTAGGTGGCATAATGGCAAATAGTATTTATCGCGCTGACTTTATTTATAAAAACCTACAAATCCAGCAAAACATAATCGGGGAAAGTTTCCGACACAACGTAAAGAAGCTTCTATTTCTTGGTAGTACATGTATATATCCTCGTGACGCCGAGCAACCAATGAAAGAAGAGGTTTTACTGACATCTCCATTAGAATATACTAATGAACCATATGCAATAGCCAAAATAGCAGGATTGAAGATGTGTGAAAGTTTCAACTTGCAATATGGTACAAATTATATTGCAGTTATGCCAACCAATCTGTATGGTCCAAATGATAACTTTGATTTAGAACGTAGTCATGTACTTCCTGCCATGATTCGCAAAATTCATCTGGCACATTGCCTGAAAGAATGTAATTGGGAGGCTGTTCGTAAAGACTTGAATCTACGACCTGTAGAAGGAATCAATGGTAATAGTTCAAAAGAAGAGATTCTTGCTATTCTCCGCAAATATGGTATTAATGAAATGGAAGTCACACTATGGGGTACAGGTACTCCTTTGCGTGAGTTCCTTTGGAGTGAAGAAATGGCCGACGCCAGTGTATTTGTCATGGAACACGTGGATTTCAAAAACACTTATAAAGAAGGTGATAAAGACATCCGCAACTGCCATATCAACATTGGAACCGGAAAAGAGATCTCGATCCGCCAATTAGCTGAACGAATCATTGACACAGTTGGTTATAATGGAAAATTAACCTTCGACAGAAGTAAACCAGATGGCACAATGCGTAAGCTAACCGACCCGTCTAAACTCCATGCTTTAGGATGGCATCACAAAATTGAAATAGAAGAAGGTATACAGAAAATGTATGAATGGTACCTACAATAAAAGAACAAAGAAAAATGAAGGATTGGATTTAACTGTTATTAAACCCTATTCTTCATTTTTCTTTTTATAAACATCCTTTACCTCCCAAAATTCTCTCTCCCCAAAAAATCTTCACTTATAATGCTTCATTCTTAATTTAATTATTATATTTGCACAAATTAATACCAAATGTGCAAAAAACAATGGAACAAAGTTTTATAGCTTACATTGAGAATAGTATAAAAGACAATTGGGACTTGGATGCCTTGACTGATTACAAGGGAGCCACTCTACAGTATAAAGACGTAGCTCGCAAAATAGAAAAACTCCATATTATCTTTGAAGAAAGTGGAATCCGCAAAGGAGATAAAATAGCTGTTTGCGGAAGAAATAGTTCTCATTGGGGGGTTACTTTTCTAGCTACATTAACCTATGGAGCAGTTATCGTCCCCATTCTCCATGAATTTAAAGCAGACAATGTACACAACATCGTCAATCACTCCGAAGCTAAGTTATTATTTGTTGGAGATATGGTCTGGGAAAATCTAAATGAATCAGCAATGCCACTATTAGAAGGTATTTTGATGATGAACGATTTTACTTTACTAGTTTCACGTAGCGAACGCCTGACACATGCACGAGAACACCTAAACGAATTATTTGGCAAGAAATACCCAAAGAATTTCAGAACAGAACATATTGAATATCATAAAGATCAACCAGAAGAACTGGCTGTTATCAATTATACTTCTGGAACAACCAGCTACTCAAAAGGCGTTATGCTCCCCTATCGTAGCCTATGGTCAAATACAAAGTTTGCTTTTGAAGCATTGCCGCTACAAGCTGGCGATAAAATTGTATCTATGTTACCAATGGCACATATGTATGGTTTAGCCTTTGAATTCTTATATGAATTTGCTGTGGGATGCCAGATTTATTTCCTTACCCGTATGCCTAGCCCCAAAATCATTTTTCAAGCTTTTGCAGAAGTAAAGCCAAGACTAATTGTTGCTGTTCCTCTGATTATCGAAAAAATTATCAAGAAAAATGTACTTCCAAAATTGGAAACTCCCGCTATGAAGTTATTACTTAAAGTACCTTTTATTAATGATAAAATCAAAGCAACTGTCCGCGAGGAGATGATCAAAGGATTCGGAGGAAATTTTGCTGCTGTAATTGTAGGTGGCGCAGCTTTCAACCAAGAAGTAGAACAATTTTTGAGAATGATTGACTTCCCTTATACTGTAGGTTATGGAATGACAGAATGTGGTCCGATTATATGTTATGAAGATTGGACTAAGTTCAAACCAGGGTCTTGTGGAAAAGCAGCGCAACGTATGGACGTACAAGTACTCTCTTCTGATCCTGAAAATATTGTAGGTGAAATAGTATGTAAAGGTCCTAATGTAATGTTAGGCTACTATAAAAATGAAGAAGCAACTCGCCAAGTAATAGACAAAGATGGTTGGTTACATACAGGTGACCTCGCCTTAATGGATGCCGAAGGTAATGTTACAATCAAAGGACGCAGCAAAAACATGTTACTCAGTGCTAGTGGACAAAATATCTATCCTGAAGAGATTGAAGATAAACTTAACAATCTGCCTATGTAGCTGAAAGTATTATCGTCCAGCAAAATGAGAAATTGGTAGGCTTAGTTTATCCGGATTTTGATGAAGCATTTGCCAATGGTTTAAAAAATGAAGATATCGAACGAGTAATGGAAGAAAATCGACTAGTGTTAAACGAAACACTACCTGCTTACAGTCAGATATTTAAAATGAAAATATATCCTGAAGAATTTGAAAAGACTCCTAAGAAGAGCATCAAACGTTACTTATATCAGGAAGCTAAAGGATAATATGGAAATCAAAAAAGCAATATGTACGGCAGCTATTTTAATGGCTGCCGTTTGTTTACAAGCACAGAATAAGTGTGCAGGTATTAATCTCTCTGTTTGGAAAGGTATTAGTACCCAATCTCTAGACAGTACTCAAACTAGCTATGTAAATCTAGGTTTCCTATCGACTATAAACCGTCTTAATGGTATAGGAATAAATGTCTTAGGAGGGGTGACTCGTAAAGAGATGAATGGGATGCAAATTTCCGGACTAGCTAACATAGTGGGTGGTAGTATGCAAGGACTTCAATTATCTGGTATTAGTAATATCAGTGGAAACAATCTGGCAGGTCTCTCTGCTTCTGGTTTGGTCAATATCACAGGCAATGGTGCTAAAGGTGTAATTATTTCAGGTCTCACAAGTATTGGAGGAGATAATACAACAGGAATAATGATGAGCGGATTTATGAATGTTACAGGAGAAACAGCCTCAGGACTACAACTTTCCGGACTGGCAAACATAACCAGAGAAGATCTCAGTGGTATGATGGCTTCCGGACTCCTAAACGTAACGGGTAAAAACATGAATGGAATACAAATTGCAGGTATTGCTAATATAACTGCTAATTCATTAAATGGAATGCAAATTGGATTATGTAACTATGCAACCCAGGTCCATGGAGTCCAACTTGGCCTAATTAACTATTATCAAAAAACAATAAAAGGCTTCCAACTTGGATTGGTAAATATGAATCCTGAAACAAAAGTCCAAATGCTAATATATGGCGGAAATACGACACTTGGAAATATAGGAGTACGCTTCAAGAATAAGTTATTCTATACTATATTAGGACTTGGAACATACAATCTAAATTTGAATGATAAGATCTCAGCTAGCGCTTCTTATCGTGCCGGTCTATCATTGCCTGTTACCCCAAAACTATCAATCAGTGGAGATTTGGGATACGAACATATAGAAACGTTTAAGAATAAAAATGAAGTAATCTCTAAACGCCTCTACGCTTTACAAACACGCATTAATGTAGAATATCAAATCACTGAGAAACTTGGAGTCTTTGCAACCGGAGGATATGGATGGACTCGTTATTACAATAAATCCCACAACTTTGATAAAAAAACGATTGTAGAAGTTGGACTTATCCTTTTCTAGAGTCTCATCTCACGACCTTTAGCATAAAATATAGAAAAGAAAAATATATCATCCGTGCTAAACGGGAAATGAAATTAACCCTGCCCCATGCAGTGCTGGATATGAAATTAAAGTTTATTCTCATGAAAAAATAAAAGCAAAACCTAGTCTAATTAAACAGGATATATCTATAATAATAAATATATCCTTAATATAACCTCAAACCTTTTCTTTAATTAAACCGATTCGATAAGCTACAAGTAACTTCTTCAAATCCTGAATCTGTGTTATAAGTTCCTTTCCCTTATCTGTATCTTTCACCATCATTCGCTGGGAATTAAACTCAAGAACAAAGTTCGTAGATTTAATATCAAGCGCCTCTTCAATTGCTTTTTGCCTTGACTCAAACGGTTCATGTTGCACTAACTGTAGGCCATGAGAATGATATACAAGAGTATATCCGGCTATTCCAGTTTCAGGCTGATAAGCTTTCGAAAACCCACCATCAATAACAAATAGTTTTCCATTGGCTTTCATTGGTTGTTCCCCCTGAGTAGTCTTTACAGGTACATGACCATTAATAATATGAGAATGAGGTCCTAAAGCTCCAAATTCAGACAAGATCTTATTGCAAATATCTTCCTGATTACGCAATGTATAATAGTACCCTTTTTTCTCTTTATGTAATTCCTTATCTTCTAGAAAATAACGTTCAAAAGTAGCCATTTTGTCCTTGTCGAACAAAGGAGCATCAGGACCACACCACATATACCATATATAATCCATAGCAAAAGCTTTATCATCCTCACCTTCTTCATCAAAGTAAGCAGTACGGATTAATTGGTCAGCTTTATCCAGCAATTTACGTCCCCAATATTCTTTACCACGTATTTTAACATGTTTAAAACTACCATCTTCATTTAAAGGGACAGAAGCATGATACAAAAGATTGGAATTACATACTAAATACATACCGCCATATGTAAATAAACAACGCATATGTTTCTTCAATTTCTCACTATTCATAAACGAGTAGTGAATTTTATCTACCAACTCACGTTCTTCCTCAGTCAAGCGATAAGGATCAGTAGGATCGATAGTTGGAAAATTCGTATCACGTAAAGCATATTCTTTTCCTTCATATACAAAAACTCCTCGTTCAAAATCTATCTTATCTAACAATTTTCGATTTCCCATACCGAACTCCGGGCGACGATCGATAATTGCAGCTTCTAATTTAAATTGAATAATAGTGATAGCCTTATGCATCTGAGTAATCAAACGCAAAGTTTTCTCATTATAATGAGCATCTGCATAATTCATTTTCGGCATAAAAATAGCACATGGATCATCGGCATAAGTATCCATAGCAAAAGTAGCCAACGGAAGAAGATTAATTCCGTAACCATCTTCAAGAGTAGATAAATTGCCATAACGCATTGACATACGGATCACATTTGCTATGCAACTATCATTACCCGAAGCAGCTCCCATCCACAATATATCGTGATTTCCCCACTGAATATCAAAATTATGATAATTACACAATGTATCCATAATAATATGCGCCCCTGGTCCACGATCATAGATATCCCCTACAATATGCAAAGAATCAATAGTCAGACGTTGAATTAGATTACACATAGCAATAATAAAAGCGTCTGCACGTTTCGTGGAGATAATCGTACTAATAATCACATTGATATACGCATGTTTATTCGGTTCAATAGAAGACTCATGCAACAATTCCTGAATTATATAAGAAAAATCTGCTGGCAATGACTTACGCACCTTTGAACGAGTATATTTGGAAGAAACATTCTGACAGACTTTCACCAATTGATTCAAAGTTATCAAATACCAATCATCCAGATCCTTCTCACAAGCCTTCACCAACTGAAGTTTTTCTTCTGGATAATAGATTAATGTACAAATTTCCTTCTTTTCCGATTCACGCAAAGTATTGCCAAAAATCTCATTAACCTTGCGCTTCACTGCTCCGGAAGCATTCTTTAAAACATGTTGGAAAGCTTCATATTCACCATGTATATCCGTCAAGAAATGTTCAGTACCTTTAGGAAGATTCAATATAGCCTCCAAATTGATAACCTCCGTACTTGCGTCCGCAATTGTAGGGAAACTACGGGAAAGTAGTTGTAAATAGCGTAAATCAGCCACAATACTTTCAGGAGTTATATTACTTTGAGCAGTCATTCTATTTTAGAGTTTTATAATTTATAATTATTATATTTTCAACACTTATTTCTCAACCAAGCAAGAACATTAAAAGGACTTGAGCAATAATGACTCTTAAAAACATACATAATGGATACACCGTTGCATATGCTACCGAAGGATTATCTCCGGGTATCGTATCATTTGCATAGTTTAGCGCCATCGGATTAGCCATACTACCACACAACATGCCAGACACCGTACCGAAATCAATCTTCATCATTTTAAAAGCAACAAGCCCTATTATTACAGTCGGAATAATTGTCAGACCAGCCCCTAAAGCAATCCATAACAATCCTTCCGGACGGAACACAGTATCAAAGAAATGTGCTCCCGCATCCAATCCAAGACAAGCCAGATACATAGAAAGCCCCAATGCACGTAACATTAAATTAGCACTTCGTGTGGTATAAGTTATCATATGTATCCGAGGGCCGAAAGTACCTAAAAGGATACCTACAATTATCGGTCCTCCTGCCAATCCCAACTTCACGGGAGTACTGACTCCCGGAATAGAGAAAGGAATAGCTCCTAACGCCAACCCAAGTACAATACCAATAAATACTACGACCAGATTAGGTTCTTTCAAGCTCTTTATAGCATTTCCTAATACTTTTTCCACATTTTGAATTGCTGCCGCCTCTCCTACTACCGTTAAACGATCACCCAATTGAAGCACCAGCTCTGGTGTTGCAAGCAACTGTACACCTGAACGATAAACACGACTAATATTAATACCATAGTGATTCCTTAGCCGGAGTGAACCCAGTTTTTTCCCATTTAATTCAGGGCGTGTCACCACAATACGCTGTGAAATCAATTCACTGTCAATCGCATTCCAATCAATGTCCTCTTTGTTCCAATCCGTATTTTCCTGTTCACCAAAAAGTACAGTCAAAGCTAAAGCATCTTTTTCCGAAGTAACGACAAGTAAACGATCCCCTTCTTTCAATACTTTCTCAGAAGTAGGAATGCTGACATGTCCATCTCGCCACAAACGAGAAATAACAAACTTAGGATAACTCATATGAGCTATATCTTTAATACTTTTATTAAAAATAGCAGGATTATGTACTTGAAACGCTGCAATATAAGTTTTGTTCGCATCATCCTTCTCTTTTACTTCCAAATCTTCTTTACGAACAAGAACTTTACGAATTAATAACACAGCAAGAATCACACCAACAACTCCCAACGGATAAGCTACTGCACATCCTAAAGCAGGAGTACTACTATCCATTCCCATCTGTTTCAATGTCTGTTGTGCAGCTCCAAGTGCAGGAGTATTTGTTGTTGCACCACAAAGAATACCTATCATATCAGGAAGCGATACACCTGTTGTATAACTCGCAAGTACAGTCAGCAAAGTTCCTAACAAAACAACTCCTAATGCTAACATATTTAGCGTTATCCCTCCTTTTCGGAATGAACTGAAAAAACCGGGACCCACCTGAAGTCCTAAAGAATAAACGAAAATAACCAATCCAAAACTTTCTGCATAATTTAACATTTGAGAATCAACAGAAAGTCCGAGATGTCCTGCCAAAATACCCATAAAAAAAACAAAAGTGACCCCTAGAGAAACTCCCCAGAAATGCACTCTTCCCAAGCCTAGACCAATGGCAGAAATCAATGAAAGTACGACAACTGCCTGTAAAGCAGAATGTTCAATAAACAGAGTATATAACCAATCCATGCGTTAAACGTACTAATAGGGCGCAAAGATAAAAAATATTTAGTTCTATTCAAAACTTTTAAATTCTCATTTCACGTCCCTATTATGCCCTCAATACATATAGTCCATCCTAGCTGAATATCCTACTTTTATCTGATTAATCTATCTTTTACCTTGATATTCTACAAAATTATTTCGTCCGTCCAAATAACCACTTAGTCTATTTCCTCCAATATATATATCATCCAAGAAAGAAACATCACCTGGCCCATAACTCATACGAATAGAAGTTTGTGCATTGTTTTCCCAGTTCCAACGAAAACTATATTCAAAAGTCTCTACGTATCCATCTGGATATTCCACTCGAATATATCTACTCCTGTACGATCCATATAATAATCCAGTTCCTGACAACAGTAATTACCATCTACATCCTGATAAAAACTCACCCAAGTACGACTAGTTAGATCAATAGAGCGATTATAGTAATAATTTCCAATGCTATCATCATCATAAAAACTATCAATTTCTATTTCACATGAAGTCAAATTAACCATTAATACAGCTATTAAAGCCAACTTTAAGTATTTCAATAAGTTCGTTTTCATATTCCTTTATTTTTCTTGTTGTTCCTAACTTTTGTCTTTCTTGATGGAACAAAAGTAAAAAATGAAAATTCCTTTTGAAATTGAAATCTCCTACTTGTTAGGAGGAATTCACCTATCCGATTAGGTAAATTCCCCTTCTCCTTACTTTTAACTTCTCAGATAACTAAATGAATCAGAGTTCTTCACGCTACAGATATGTGAAAAATATTATATATAGCAAAAACATGCACCTTTAAAAACTTAATAAAAATAGAATAATGCACTTTATACATAATTAATGTTACAAATCAAGTCTTTCTGGCCTATATTATTTGCAAAATCCATAATATTCAGTATATTTGCAATGTGTTTTTCATAGTATTAGATTTAAGGTTAACAAAAAAGATTGGCTGTCTGGGATAGATAGCCTTTTTTTATACTCTTTCTTCAAAGAAATTATTAAATTTTCTTTTCCTCTTTTCTCTATCATAAAATCATCAAAGACAATAAAAAAAAATCATTCGTTTAACATTTGAAACATAGCAGTTTAACTCATTTCTTAAAAATTAGGTAAAAAAAATATTGCTAAAAGATTTGCGTAGTCCAAAAGTTCCCCCTATATTTGCACCGCATTTGAGAGAGAATGCAGGTTCAAGGAAGTTTGGGTGAGTGGCTGAAACCACCAGTTTGCTAAACTGACGTACGGGTAACTGTACCGGGGGTTCGAATCCCCCAGCTTCCGCTAAATTTCAAAAATGAAAAAGAGCTAAGTTTTATGGACTTGGCTCTTTTCAAATCTAAAAAAACGGTGGGTTCGTCTAACGGTTAGGACACATGCCTCTCACGCATGTAATACGAGTTCGATTCTCGTACCCACTACTAACTACTCTAATAATCAGTCAGTTACGACATACAGAAGCCCCAATAGGGACTAAAACAATAAAGGCAGCTAATTAGCTGCCTTTTCTATTACCATTCATTAACATGTTAAAACTGATAATTTCGGGTCAGAATAATATTCCTTGTCTACGTTGGTGCATGATAAGGAAGACAGTACCGGAACACACGTTCAGAAAACGGACGGTTTGTAGTACAGGCACGAAGTTGACGTATCTCTTGACGGATATCTAAAGCTGGAATTCCAATGATGCCTTTCTTAGCATTCTGCTCTTTTAATGTTGCATCATCACCCCACAATTTGGAATAATATACATAATTAATGATGCCCTTTTCATCTCTCTCCTCCAAACGGCAATGAACATATTTCAATGGACGTATTTCTACAATTTTAGGTTCTCATGCTGAATTTACGCGCCCCATGCTGATCCCTATTTCGGCAAAATAAATATTGGAAATCAACGCATACCTGCATGGTGAAATCTTGCAAATCATTGTTTTCTATAAATGCCTTGACTTCCTTCCATGTCTGTTCCCATACATCGTAATTTTTATTTAACTCCTCTATTTCTTTCCTGATATCATCCTCTTCATATAAGGAGGTTCCATCTTCATCCTTCGCCTTTAATTTTAAACGGGGCTGACGGATCTGCTCCTTGATGAAAACACCCGCAAATTGGTAGTCTACAGTCTCTACCTCCACATGTCCTTCATGTAAATGCGCATAGCGGTATTTAGGCTTAGGACCACGCGCATACATCGTTTCGCTATTAAACTTCATGACCGGAGCAATATGTGTAGAGCGTGTCTACTTATTTAATGAATAAACGTTTACGGACATTTATATTGTATTATCTTTACTTTTTTCTATAGACTGCAGGAGATCCGAAAGTTTTGACCCAATACCTCATTAAATCACCGGTTTCACTGACACCGCTAGAGTGGGCATGGTAAATTCTTTCTCCTCCAACATAGATAACTGTATGATTACTTTTCCAAACCAACACATCACCACATTTTGCCACAGATAAAAGACTATCTTTAGTTGCAGCAATTTTGTCAAATCCGTAAGGCTCCAATTCTTCACTTGTATGCCAACGTCCAGACAATTGAAATGTAACCGTAATCAAACCACTGCAATCCATACCTGCTTTAGACGTATCTCCCAAAAGATAGGGAGTTCCTTCATATTCTCTTGCCCGAAATAAGGCTTGTTCTCCTAAAATAACTCCACAGCCACAACCGCAAAAGCCATAGATTGTTACGCCAGGTAATGTCCATCCCCAACCGCATACATAAACTTCCGAGGTTCCCCCCCCTATCATTAAGTTCTAAAAACAAATCCTGAGGCATACAGTCATCAGGTCCTGTTCCCGAACCGCT
>NZ_BAKK01000059.1 GCF_000614145.1 Bacteroides faecichinchillae JCM 17102
AGTAGTATGAAAAAATATTTATCGACGTTTGCAGGATCTGCCATTTGTGGCGGATTCGCATTCGGTATATGGCCGGAACTCTGGAAATCGTATGGTCTGATGGGGGGATGGATAGCAGCGACACTGATTATTGGTATCATGTGGTATATGAATCATTATAATGGTGCTATATTGAATCCTCCGGGAAAAATCTGGCTGGATCAGGGATGGTGTATCGGCTCTGCCGGTATAGCATGGGGAATTGTTCGTTTTCAAGGTGACATTTCCAACTTCCTATATGCTGTGCCAACATTAATTTGCTGTCTGATAGGAGGAGCCTTGGCAGGAATATTAGTATGGAAAATCCGTTCGTGCGATTGTGCTCGAAAGATAAACTAAGGAGGAAAGAACAATGAGCGAATGGTTACAAACCTATAATGAATGGTTCGGCATGTATCATGCAGGAATCATCACCTCTATTTTCGGCGCTTTTGCCGTAACATTCACTGTATTGATGAGCTGGCCTAAACTGGTGAAAGACTTCGGTCCGATAGGCGGATTTATGGCAGCTGCCGTTATCATAGGTACTTTCTGGCTGGTTAATCATAAACTACCCGGATTCGGTTTCTCAACCGGACTATTGAATGATGCAAACGGCTTGCCTATGCAATTCAGTATGATTCATCAAGGTAATCGTGGTAGTGCTCCTTGGGTAGACATGGGATGGGCGATTGCAATGGGATTCATTTTGTCTGATGTGCTTTGTGCACCGAAAGGTACGCGTGTCGGGTTGCTGAAAGAAGCATTCCCTCGTTGGATAGTAATTATCCTGGGTGGTATTGTCGGAGGAATCTTCGTAGGACTTACCGGTTATACGAATGCCGCACTCTAATTTTATTTACTAAAATAAAGAAAAATATAAATATGTATATATTAGCACATGACTTGGGTACTAGTGGCAACAAAGCGACATTGTTCGATGAATCGGGCTTACTGATAGCTTCTCGTACAGCCGCTTACCCTACGGATTATGCTACTGGCAATCGGGCGGAACAAAATCCGCACCATTGGTGGAAAGCCATTGTGGATACAACACAAGCTCTTTTGGAACTTGTATCTCCCAATGATATTGTAGGAGTGGCGCTTAGCGGACAAATGATGGGCTGTCTTTGCGTGGACAAAAACGGGATCCCGCTTCGTCCGCACATGCTCTATTGTGACCAGCGTTCTCAGGAAGAAGAAGCTATGCTTTCTGAAAAGATTGATCCGCTTCATTTTTATGAGATTACAGGGCATAGAATCAGCGCTTCGTACTCAATCGAAAAACTGATGTGGGTAAAGCGTAATGAACCAGAGGTTTTTGCGCAGACTGCTAAAGTCCTGAATGCAAAGGATTATATTAACTTCCGTTTGTGTGGCACTATTGCTACCGATCCTTCGGATGCTTCGGGTACGAATGCATATGATCTGAACTGCTGGCAGTGGAGTGAAGAAATTATAGAAGCTGCAGAACTCGACCTTTCTCTCTTTCCGGAAGTCCGATCATCCATTGACGTGATTGGTGAGGTTACAGCTCAAGCTGCTAAGGAAACCGGATTACTGGTAGGAACACCTGTTATATGTGGTGGTGGAGATGGTAGCTGTGCTGGAGTAGGCGTTGGTTGTGTGGCTCCGGGAAGTGCGTACAACTATTTAGGTTCTTCCTCATGGGTGGCTCTTACAGTTAAAAAACCGATTGTGGATGAACAACGTCGTACCATGAATTGGGCGCATGTCGTACCGGGTATGTTACACCCGTCGGGAACGATGCAAGCTGCAGGATCTTCTTACAACTGGATGATCAACGAACTTTGTCAAAACGAACGGGCACTGGCTGCTCAATCGGGACGCAGTGTATTTGAACTGATTGACGAGCAGATACTTTCATCTCCGATTGGAGCCAATAAACTTTTGTTCTTACCCTATATGCTGGGTGAACGGACTCCTCGTTGGAATGTGGATGCCAAAGGAGCATTTATTGGTTTGACATTAGGACATAAGCATGGAGATATGTTGCGTGCTGTGATGGAAGGTATTACTCTCAATCTCGGATTTATCGTCAATATCTTCCGTAAACATGTTCCTATTGATCAGGTTACGGTTATTGGCGGATGTGCTCAAAATGTTGTTTGGCGTCAGATGATGGCGGATATATATCAGGCTGAGATTCGTGTACCTAACTATCTGGAAGAAGCAACCTCAATGGGAGCAGCTATTCTGGCAGGTATCGGTGCGGGAGTCTTTAAAGATTTTTCCGTAATCGATCGTTTTGTCCGTATCGAACAAACAGTTCAACCGATTCAGGAGAATGTGAAGAAGTACGAAACTTGGATGCCTGTTTTTGATGAAGCTTATCATGCTTTATGTGGAATGTATAGCGAGATAGCGAAAACTAAACTATAATTGATAATAACTGAAAATGACAACAATGAAAACAGTAATTGTGCCGGCTCCCGGTAAAATAGAAATACGACAGGTGGAAACTCCTGCAATCAATACCTATCAGGCTTTGGTGAAAACAGAAATGGTTGCTTTATGCAATGCAACAGATAGTAAATTGATTGCCGGAAAATTTCCCGGAGTAGATACTTATCCTTTGGCTTTAGGACATGAAAATGCCGGAATCGTAGTAGCTGTAGGTGAGAAAGTACGTAACTTCAAAGTGGGTGATCGTGCTATCGGTGGACTGATCTCTGATTTTGGTGCTCAAGGTATAGATAGTGGCTGGGGTGGTTTCAGCGAATATGTGGTAGTGAACGATTTTGAAGTTCTGAAAGAAGAAGGGTTAGCTACACCTGAACAAGGATGTTGGGACAGTTTTGAAATTCAGAATTCAGTTCCCGAACATGTGCAGCCGGAAGAAGCAGTAATCTCTTGTACATGGCGTGAAGTTTTGGGAGCGTTCAAAGATTTCAATCTGGCTCCGGGGAAAAAAGTCATGGTAGTGGGTTCAGGTCCGGTAGGATTAAGTTTCGTAAAACTGGGTAAGCTGTTCGGACTGGGACAGGTTGATATTGTCGATATGCTTCCTTCCAAGCTGGAAGTGGCTCGTAAGATGGGAGCTGATAATGGATATACACCGGCTGAAATTAGTACTCCTGAATTTATTGCATCAGCAGGACGTTCGTATGATGCTGTTATTGATGCAGTAGGTCTGGATGTAGTGGTTAATTCCGTATTGCCTTTGGTAAAGATGGGCGGTGATGTGTGTGTGTATGGGGTAATGACAAAGAATCCGACATTCGATTTATCAAAAGCACCTTATAACTTCGACTTGCATATGCACCAATGGCCTACTCGTTCGGAAGAGAAAGCCGCTATGACAACTTTGGCGCAGTGGATTAAAGAAGGTAAACTTTCAGCAAATGACTTTATCACGCATCGTTTCAAGATTGAAGAAATAGAGGAAGCCTTTGCAGCTGTAAAACGCGGTGAAGTCTTGAAATGCGTATTAACTTTTTAAATAATCAATTAGAATAACTAAATTAAACGAATTAAAACAATGGAAAAGAAAAATATAAACGAAGTAATTGCGAATTTATCAGTAGAACAGTTAGCCGGAATGATCGACCACACTTTCCTGAAACCTTTTGGAAATGCAGAGAATATTGAAAAACTTTGTGCAGAAGCACGTCAGTATAAATTTGCAATGGTGGCTATCAATCCTGCTGAAGTGGAAACTTGTGTGAAACTGTTGGAAGGTTCGGGTGTACGCGTTGGAGCAGCCATTGGTTTTCCTTTGGGACAGAACACTGTAGAGTGTAAAGCATTTGAGACTCGTGATGCTATAACTAAAGGTGCTACGGAAATAGATACAGTTATCAATGTACGTGCTTTGCAGAAAGGCCAGACTGAAATCGTTAAGAAGGAAATCGAAGACATGGTTTCTATTTGTAAACCTGCCGGCGTTATTTGTAAAGTGATTCTTGAAACTTGTTACTTGACAGATGAAGAAAAAGAAACCGTATGCCGTATTGCTAAAGAAGCGGGTGTTGATTTCGTGAAAACTTCTACCGGATTCGGAACAGCAGGAGCGAATGTACATGATGTGGCATTAATGCGTCGTGTTGTAGGTCCGACTATTGGTGTAAAAGCAGCCGGTGGTATTCGTGATTTGGATACCGCGTTAGCATTGATTCAGGTGGGTGCTACTCGTATCGGAACCTCAAGTGGTATTGCAATTGTAGAAGCATATAAAGAGTTGAAACGTGGAATGTAATATCTATTTCAGAGATAACATAAGATATTAATATGATAAAATCAAAAATAATAAGGTTATTGAAATGGGGAGTAGCGTGTTGTGCGCTATTCACCATCGTTGCCTGGCAAACCAAAAATACCTCTTTTCAACCTATGGACGCGAAAAGTTTTATCAATGAGATGCAGAAGCAATTTGCAGAGATTCAGGTGATAAAGCAAAAGGAGGATCATAAAGAAGAACTTGAGAATAAGATAAAGGAAGCTCATCGAATATTGATGAAAAATTATCCGGTATATTATGACTGGTGGTTACAGGACGGAAGAAATGTAAATTGGTTTAAGGGATCTTTCAGTCAGCAACTGTCTCGTCGATTGGGTGAATTAAATCTTGCAACTAACGTGGCCGAGACTCATGAAAGCATTGAAATAGCATTTCAATCTTACCTGAAAGCTTGTGAAAAGAGACGTGCAAAGCGTTTGGCTTCTTTCACAACCGACCAACCAGAGATTGTCTTTACGAAATTCAGAACGTTGAGACCTTCGTTCTTTGCATATACCGAAGGATTGTCGGATGCACGTGCCGAATGTAATTACATTGCAGGTGGTTCATTGTCAAAGATTAAAATGAATGGCATTTGGGCAAAAGAAGAGAATTTATTGTCAGATGAGGATGGAGTCTATCGTGATCCGAATCTTCATTTTGATGGTCAGCACTTGCTTTTTGCTTGGAAGAAGTCTGCAAAGGAAGATGATTTTCATTTGTATGAAATGGATTTGAAGACACGTGAAGTGAAGCAAATAACTTCAGGGAAAGGACATGCTGATATTGAAGGAATTTATTTGCCGGATGAAAATATAATGTTTAATTCTACTCGTAGCGGAAGTGCTGTAGACTGTTGGTTTACCGAAGTCAGCAATTTGTATCTTTGTGACCGGGAAGGACGTTATATGCGTCAGATAGGGTTTGATCAGGTGCATACAGTAACTCCTACATTACTTGATGATGGTCGTGTGGTTTATACCCGATGGGATTATAATGACCGTGGGCAGGTTTGGACACAACCATTATTTCAAATGAATCCTGATGGAACCGGACAGGCAGAATATTATGGGGTAAACAGTTGGTTCCCGACAACGGTGGCACATACTCGCCAAATACCCGGTACTCGTAAGGTAATGGCTACTTTTATGGGACATCACAACCCGCAACATGGTAAGTTGGGTATTATTGACCCCGAAGCTGGTCGTGATGAGAATGAAGGTGTGATGTTTGTCGCTCCCGTTCGTAAACCGGAAGCTGAACGTATTGATAGTTACGGACAATTTACCGATCAGTTCCAACATCCGTTTCCATTGAACGAAACAGAATTTCTAATTTCTTATACTCCGCTGGGATATTATGTCGGACATCCAATGATGTTTGGTATTTACTGGATGAATGTTGATGGAGAGCGAGAATTACTAGTTTCCGATCCTGAAATTTCTTGCAATCAACCGATATTGGTTGCTCCTCGTGAACGTCCTTTCCGTCGTTCATCTACAGTAGACTATACAAAGAAGGACGGGGTATATTACATGCAGAATATCTATGAAGGTAATGGCTTGAAAGGTGTAGAGCCCGGAACTATTAAGCAGTTGCGTGTTGTCGAGATTCAATTTCGTGCAGCGGGTGTAGGCGAAGTGAATGGTCAGGATAAAGGGGGAGGAGCTTTAGCCAGTACACCTACCGGAGTAGGAAATGCGGCATGGGATGTGAAGAGAGTGCTGGGTGTGACGGAAGTATATCCCGATGGTTCCGCATTCTTTAAAGTTCCTGCACGCAGACCTTTGTATTTTCAGGCTTTGGATGCGAACGGACGTGTAGTGCAGACTATGCGTAGCTGGTCTACTCTTCAACCCAATGAAGTACAGAGTTGTGTCGGATGTCACGAACATAAGAATACTGTACCTGTGTCTGGACATGCTGTATCCATGGCTATGAATAAAGGCATCAAGCATTGGAACCGGAAGATGAAATGGGAGAACGTAACTTCAGCTATCTGAAAGAGATTCAACCAATCTGGGACAAACATTGTATCTCTTGCCATGACGGAGTAAAACAACCTATGAGTTTGAAAGGAGAGTTGAAAGTGGTAGATCACCAGAGTAAGAGAAAATATACAGATTCTTATTTAAGTCTGACTCATGCTCGCCCTGATGGAGACGACCGGGCTTGGAGAGGTGATCCACATAATCCGGAAGTGAACTGGATCAGTTCTTTGTCCGAGCCTACCTTGTTACCGCCTTATTTTGCGGGATCTAATAAGAGTAATCTGATTAAGCGTCTGGAAAACGGTCATGGTGGAACGAAACTGACTCCGCAGGAAATACGTAAGGTTTCTCTTTGGATTGACTTGCTTGTTCCTCAGATCGGAGATTACCGTGAAGCGAACAATTGGTCGGATAAAGATCGCGAGTTTTATGATCGTTATGATAAGAAACGGGAAGCTGCTCGTGCGGAAGACCAAGAGAATATCCGTCAATACATTCAATCTCTTCAAACTAAAGAACAGAAAAAATGAAAAAGATTTTGATACCTGTTAGTGTCGTAGCTTCTATACTTCTTTGCACCAGTGGTATAGAAACCACTGGTACTATTTCACCGGATCACCTGTTTCTGGCTGATAATGGAAAATCCTTATTCGTGACGAATAGAGCGGGAAGTGAATTGTTAAAAATGTCGTCCGATGGGCAGGACATCGAACAGAGAGTTACTTTCTCTTCTCCGGTGAATGCAATGACACAAGATCCATCTGGAAAGCTGTGGGTGGTTTGTGATGGCAATTCCGGCATGATGTACGAATTGGATGGAAAAAAACTATCTATACTTTCAAAACAAGAGAGTGGAGCAACTCCATCGGATATATTATATAATCCATTATCGAAATCACTTTGGGTGACTCAGCGGTTTAACAATGAACTTTGGGAAATAAACCCGTTTAACCGTAAAATAATAAATAAAATTGCTATTGGTCGCGAACCGGTAGCAATGGCTTCTTTTGCCGGAGATTCTTGTTTGTTGATAGGAAACAATCTACCGGAAATGGCTTCTACTGCTTATCCCATTGCTGTGCAATTGGATATCGTAGATGTACTTTCAAAGAAGGTAGAGAGTCGGATCATGCTACCCAACGGTTCAACGGACGTCAAGTCTATAGCAATGGATAAAAAACGTCAATATGCGTATGTTACTCATCTGATTGCTCGTTACCAGTTGCCTACCAATCAATTGGATAGAGGATGGATGGCTACAAATACCTTATCCATTATTGATCTGAAAGCGAAGAAACTATTAACTTCTGTAATGTTGGATACTCCTCAAAAAGGAGCGGCCAACCCATGGGCGGTTATTGTTACTCCAGACGATAAACAAATCATTGTTGCAGCCTCTGGTAGTCAGGAATTAGTTCGAATCGACCGGATTGCTTTGCACGAACGTCTTGCAAAAGCGAAACAGGGAGAAATGGTGACTCCTTCCATGAAGTCATGGGGCAACATTCCGAATGATGCCGGATTCTTATATGGTATTCGTGACTTTATTTCGACTAAAGGAAAAGGTCCTCGTTCGGTGGTGGCTACTGATAACAACATTTATACAGCCAATTATTATACTTCGGAATTGGTTTCTATGGACTTGAATGGTAAGAATGTGAGAACGGAAGTTTTGGGTGCTCCGTTGGCATTTACTAAAGTAGGTAAAGGTGATATGTATTTTCATGATGCCACACTTTGTTTCCAAAATTGGCAAAGTTGCGCGACCTGTCATCCGAATGATGCACGTATGGACGGCCTCAACTGGGATTTGCTGAACGATGGTATGGGTAATCCGAAGAATACAAAAACATTGTTACTTTCTCATCAGACACCTCCTTGTATGGTGACGGGCATCCGTAAAGATGCTGAAACAGCTGTACGCTCGGGAGTAAAGTATATTTTGTTTGGTGAGGGAGAGGAGGAAGTTTATGAGGCAATCGATGAATATCTCAAGTCATTGAAACCATTGTCAAGTCCTTATCTGCAAAACGGTAAGCTTTCTAAGAAAGCGAAGAAAGGAAAGAAAATCTTCGAAGAGAACTGTGCTAGTTGTCATTCCGGAGAGTACTATACGGATATGAAACAGTATCAGGTGGGATGGACTACCGGACCGGATAAAGGATTGAAAATGGACGTTCCTGCCTTGAATGAGTGCTGGCGTACAGCTCCTTATCTTTATGATGGTCGATGTTATTCAATGAAAGATATGTTGAAGGTCCATGGCCCGAAGAAACCTGTAACCGATCAGGAATTGGAGGAGTTGGAAGAATACATATTATCACTATAATATAGAACAAACTAATTATGATTCGATATACTATTGCATTTGTTTTATCTTTTTTCTCGGTATCGTTGATTGCGCAGACAAAGACATTTGTTGGAGCTGATTATTCACAAGGCATTGTGTTTGTGATGGAGAACGAACAGATTGTCTGGCAGCACAAAGCTCCGGATACCAATGATTTATGGGTCTTGCCTAATGGTAATATTCTTTTTACTACCGGACATGGAGTGCTTGAAATGACTCGTCAGAATGATACAGTATTTTATTATCAGTCACAAAGCCCGGTTTTTGCTTGCCAACGTTTGAAGAACGGTAATACATTCGTAGGTGAGTGTGCCACAGGACGGATGTTGGAAATTTCTCCGAAAGGGAAAATTGTAAAAGAGGTTTGCATCTTGCCAAAAGGAGTGAAGGATGGAGGATTTGCATTTATGCGTAATGCTCGCCGCTTGGATAATGGTCATTTCTTGGTGGCACATTATGGAGATCAATGCGTGAAGGAATATGATGCGAATGGTAAAGTCGTATGGGAACTGTCAGTCCCCGGTGGTCCTCATTCATTGACCCGCCTTCCTAATGGAAATACGTTGATTGCTGTAGCGGACAAAGACCAGAATCCCCGTCTGATTGAAGTAACTCCCCAAGGAAAAACAATTTGGGAAATATCCAATGCAGATATTCCCGGTAAACCACTTAAATTCTTGGGAGGTTTCCAATACTTCTCTGACGGACGTTTCTTGATAACTAATTGGACCGGACACGTAAATCCGAAAGATAAAGTACATATGTTGTTGGTAGATCGCCAGAAGAACGTACTTTACTCTTTGGAAAATCATCCGGGATTGCAGACGATGTCTTCTGTATATAGTGTTGATAAACCGGAAGGTGTAACAACTTATCATTAATTTCTGTATGTCATAATGGTGTATCATCGAATAAAATGTGAGCTATATACTGCGGAAAATAAATCCTGGCAGCGGATGGCGGAGGAACTACTGGAATCTGCCGTTCGTCAGGAAAATGTAATTCGTCTTATCTTCTTTACGCTCTGTTCGAATAATCAGGAATATCAACTTCAACGGAATTTTCTTGAACAATGGGTGGACAAGCATTTCATTGCTCTGCGTCCATTGGTTTCGCTCGTTGCGCAGAAACCTTTGGCGGGAGAGTTGGTTCTGGAAGTACATTCGTTGGAGAAAACTGCTGATGAGGCGGTAGTGATAGAAGAACAGGAAACCGCATGGGGGCGTTACCTCCGTATAAAAGCGGCTAATTATTTAGAAATTATAGCAGGAGGGCTTTGTGCGGATGACTTGAGCCTGCCGATTTGTGAACAATCAGAGCAGGCATTTTGCAAAGCAGAAGAGATTCTTAAGGCGGAAGAGATGAATTTCGGAGATATTGTCCGTCAGTGGAACTATCTGGAACGTATTACAGATTTGATTCATGGAAATCAGTGTTACCAAGATTTTAATGACGTGCGTTCCAGATTCTATGCTTCTTCGGAATGGTTATATGGATATCCGGCAGCTACGGGAATCGGAACACAATATGGTGGTGTACAGATAGACTTCAATGCTGTTAAGGGAAATATTGATATTGTGCCTTTGGACAATGATTGGCAAAGAGCAGCCCATGACTACTCAGACAACGTATTGATAAGTCACCGTATCGATTCAGAGAAAGAAACTCCTAAATTTGAAAGGGGAAAGTTACTCACCGATCAAAGCCTGAAAATGATTTATATCTCAGGAACAGCTGCTATTCGTGGTGAAGATAGTATCATGGATAGGAATGTGCTTTTACAAACAGAGATTACACTTGAAAACATCCAGCATTTGATTGGTTTGGAAGAGGGAAGGAAGAATCTGCCCGAACATTCCGGCAAATTGGAGCTTCTTCGTGTGTATCTGAAAAATGAAACGGATGTGCATGTAGTGAAAAAAGATTTGGATAAACTTTGTTCGGATGTTCCTATTGCATATCTTTATGCCGATGTATGCAGAGAAGAGCTACTGGTAGAAATTGAAGGTATTGCTTATTTATAACATAAAACTAATGAAACTGATTCGTTTGATAGCCTCACCTGTTCTGATGTATGTATTAGCGGGACTTTATGCAGTGATATTGGCAATTGCTACTTTTGTGGAGAACTCATACGGTCCTGCTGTAGCCAGGGAGTATTTTTATTATGCCTCTTGGTTTATTTTGTTACAATTATTGCAGGCTGTCAATTTGTTGAGTATGTTTCTTCAGGGAAGCTATTTCAAAAGAATCAATAAAGGTAGTTTAGCTTTTCATGGAGCTTTTATTTTTATGTGGTTGGGGGCAGCTGCCTCTCATTATGTGGGCGTAACAGGGGTTATGCATATCCGTGAGGGGGAAACGGTGAATTACATGATGAGAGATGATGGGGCAGGGACTGGAAATTCCTCCCTGCCCTTTTCTGTTAAGCTCAATGATTTTAGGCTGGAACGTTATCCAGGGTCACACAGTCCGATGTCATACGAGAGTGATTTGGTAATAAAGCAGGAAAACGAGTTTTCTTTCACTGCTACTGTGCGTATGAATAAGGTGATAGAAGTGAATGGTTACCGGTTATTTCAATCCTCATTTGATCGGGATGAACTGGGAACAGTTTTGTCTGTGAGTTATGACCGTCCTGGTATGCAGCTGACGTATACGGGTTACTTCTTATTATTTGTAGGTTTTATGCTTACATTGTTTAGTCAGAATTCTCGTTTTGGGCGTTTGCGTAGAGAGTTGAGCGAGATGAAAAAGAATGTGCCTTTCTGTTTGTTTCTTCTTCTAGGATTATCCGGTGGTATATTCGGGGCGCAAACGTTGGGGGCACAATCTCCAAGTGTTTCTTCTTTACATGCTGAGAAGTTCGGACAGTTGGTAGTACTCAATCCGAATGGTCGTTTAGAACCGGTGAATAGTTATACGTCCGCTATTCTACGCAAACTATATGGGGCGGAGAAACTGAATGGTTTTACTTCAGACCAGTTCTTTTTGAATCTATTATCTTTCCCCGATGAATGGGGCAAAGTCCCTTTTATCAAAGTAGATAATAAGGAGATCTTAAAACGTTTCGGAAGAGATGGAAAATACGTGGCATGGCAAGATGTGTTTGACAAAAACGGAAATTATGTATTGGCTGATGAAGTGAATGCAATCTATTTAAAATCAGCGGCAGAGCGTAAACGTCTGGATTTGGACTTATTGAAACTGGATGAATCCGTGAATATTGTCTACCAGATTATGCAGCATCAGCTATTACCTCTTTTCCCGGACGAAAACAATGCACAGGGTAAATGGTATTCAGCCGGCGACAGCTGAATGTTTTTCAAGGAAAAGACTCTTTGTTTGTTTCTAAAATCATGGATTGGTATCTCTATGAGTTGAATCATGGAGTGCGTTCCAATGACTGGAAAGAAGCGGATAAGGTGGTGGATATGATTCAAATCTTTCAGCAAGCAAAAAGTAAAACTCCCGTTATTGATAACCAAAAAATAAGCAGAACTTCTTTATAATCAGTTGGATCTGTTTTTCTGGTGTCGTTTGGCTTATCTGATTTTAGGCGGGATACTACTGTTTATTGCGTGTGGAGAGATGATAACGGACTTTAAATGGGGTAGAAAATTAAATATTCCCTTGATTGCTCTTCTGGTAGTAGCTTTTTTGACACATACAACCGGCGTCTTGTTGCGTTGGTATATCTCCGGTCATGCCCCTTGGGCGAATGCCTATGAATCGATGGTATGTACTTCATGGATGTTAGTTGGTTGCGGATTGCTGTTTGCTCGTCGTTTTCCTATTCTTCCTGCTTTGGCTGGACTATTAGGAGGAATCATGCTCTTCGTAGCCGGATTAAATCATCTGAATCCGGAAATAACTCCTCTAGTTCCGGTGCTTCAGTCGTATTGGCTGATGTCACACGTAGCTGTTATCATGATTGGGTACGTATTTTTTGCACTTTGTGCTTTAACAGGACTATTCAATCTGATCTTAATGAGTTTACTTACAACTGCCAATCAGTTAAGACTTCGATTTCGTATTCGTGAATTGACATTGTTGAATGAAATGGCAATGATTCTCGGTCTGTTCTTTATGACTGCAGGGACATTTTTAGGAGCTATCTGGGCTAATGTCTCTTGGGGAAGATACTGGGGCTGGGACCCGAAAGAAACATGGGCGTTGATATCAATTGTTGTTTATGCGCTGGTTCTTCATTTACGTTTTGTGCCGCTACTGAAAGGTAAAACGGATTGGTGCTTCAATCTGCTTTCTGTGGTCTCTATACTTTCAGTCTTAATGACTTGGTTTGGAGTAAATTACTATTTAAGTGGCTTACACTCTTATGGTAAGACTGAAGGTAGCGGAGAAGGATTGTGGATTTGGGGAATAGGATTGTGTGTCGTATTGGCTTTAGCTATATTAGCACGTAAACGTTTTAGGCAAGACTCGTGAACCATATATAAGAGCAAAATTTTTCTATTAAATAGAATATCAATATCCTGTATAAGTGACATAATAACCGATAGCAAACATGATTGTACGAATAAGGAATGTTTTTAGTACACTCCAATTATTTCTTTGTTTTATATAATGTCCCAATAACAGATAACTGTTAAATCCGGCAAAATAATAGAACATACTGAATTCGTTCCATGTATCAGTACCAAATACATATCCGCTTCGGTCGAAAAGCATATTTGCTATATATTCACGTATATAAGAAATGAATAGAGATATAATCCAAATAAACAGGAAGGTCTGTTAGTCTTATTGCTTGCCTTTTCTATCCATCTGGAGAAGAAAGGCATATAAAGATACAGTCTGATAAGTAAATAGATATACCACATGTGATTTTCTTTGTGGTTGAAGTTGAATGGAATCATTGCCACGTCTTTCAGAGAATCCATAAGACTTTGCGATTCATGCCTTTGTGTGTAACAAAAGAAATCTCTGATAATTTCTTTCGGCAATCCGAGAATACCTGTAAACTAGGGGAACATGCTTTTCTTTCTCTACAAGACTTTCAAGTCTGCTTAGAAAAAGGCATTCCATTCCGAACATGGCAACCGCTTCCTTGACGGATATGTATTCTTTAATATCCGATATCTGTTGGGCAATGGTTTCTAACTGATTATTATTACTTTTATAATCTTTATTATATATTGTTTCAAAGAAAATTATTAGTATTTTTGAGCATTAACAGAAATAAGTTCTTATGCAGACTCCAATTATTGTTCGGGTATTTTTAGCTTCCAGTGAAGAATTAAAGCAGGACCGTGAAGCGGTAACAGAATTGATTCAAAAGCTGAATGATGTCTATGATGGAAAAATTATATTCAAATTAGAAATATGGGAACATTTCGACAATGGATATAATGGAATACCTTCTCAGTATCGATATGACCAGAAAGTAAAGACAAGTCAATTGTTTATTGCATTATTTCATCGTAAAGCAGGACGTTATACGATTGAAGAACTTTATGAAGCTCGAAAAAACCAACAGAAGCAAGGATTTCCCAATATTTATGTTTTCCAGAAAAAGCTGAATGAAGGGGAGGAAGAAGAAAGAAGACTTCAAAAGCTAAAAGCTATTATAGGGCAGAGATATAATTTCTTTATTCCTCCAGCTTATAATCATTCTTCCGAATTGTGTTTGGACGTTAATATGAGTGCTCAGAGGCTTCTCAAAGCCCTTCAGAATAAAGAAGGAAATAGATTGTTACCTTATTTGGATGGCATAAGTAATATGGAGATAAGAGATTCCAACATTATGTTAGGTAACACATGTATTGGGAACATTGAGCATCTGTCTTTTTCCGCTAATAATAGTGAAGTTATCAGGCTGAAGAAAGTGCTGGAAGAATATCGTGAATCGCTATCTGAAATTAATCGGGAGATTACAGAATTACAAAATAAGATAGAAGAGAAAAATACCCGACTTAGCAGGTATGAAGATCTAGAACATCCGGGAGTTCCTAAAGATGATTACCGCGAAGCGTGGGAAGACGCTAAAGACTATGTAGAGATGCTAACTCAAACGTTGACAGAAAAGCAATATAAGCAAAAGCATATTTTAAACTGTATCAACCAGTCACAAGAAGACTTGGAACAACAAAATAAACTGCTTTTAAATATTGTTTATCAACTAAATAAATTAGCAGCAGAATCTACCAGCCAACGGTTGCAAAAAGTTGCATTCCTTTTAGAACAAGGTAATGACAAAGAGGTAACTCGATTATTGAATGTAGATGATATAAATAAAGAAGGAGATCATAATATTGATAAGTACAAGCAGGCTAAGCTTGTTATGGAAGATGCACAGAAATTGATAAGGAATAATGTTGAAGAGCTGCTGCTATGTGCTAAAAGTCGTTTGATAGATCTTTCTAATCCAAATCGTTTCAGGGAAGCGTGTAATATAAGAGAGCGTGCTATCCAGGTGGCTGAAGAATGTCTTCCGGAAGACGAGTGTGCTTATATTACATATAAGTATGCGCGTTTTCTTGATAAAAATAATCGCTTTAAAAAATCTTTGGATTTTTACAAGCGGGCTATTGAACGTTATTTATCTTTACCTGAGAATAAGTATCTGAATAGTTTTCATCTGGAATATATAAATTTGCTTTTTCCGTCGCAAAACTTATCTCTTATTGCCCGAAGTTTCAATCTGGTGGGTAATCTACATAATCGATTGGGACAATATCAGGAAGCAGAAGCAAGT
Source organism: Bacteroides faecichinchillae JCM 17102 (assembly GCF_000614145.1). Taxonomy (GTDB): domain Bacteria; phylum Bacteroidota; class Bacteroidia; order Bacteroidales; family Bacteroidaceae; genus Bacteroides; species Bacteroides faecichinchillae. The sequence continues at coordinate 15,318 of NZ_BAKK01000059.1, forward strand.
TATCAGAAGGCTCTTTTGCTGTATACAGTGTTATCCAATCATTATCCGGACAATGATTATGACCATTATATCTTCCTTGTTAAAAGTAATTTGAGTGTACTTCACTATCAAAATGGTAAGAAAGAAGAAGGAGAAAAACTGAATCAGGAGATTAGAGATCAGTATGAAGATTTATGTGAAGACAAGAGGAAAAAGTATAAAGCCGATATAGCGATGGCATGGATGAATCTCGGTTGCTTTTATAAGAATGATACTCGTAAGCATCGTAGGGCACGTGTATTTATCTATTATGCGTTAAGAGTCTATCGTGAATTGGAAAAGCTAAATCCTGGGAAATATGCTCCTAGTATTGCTAAATGCCTCTATAATTTAGGTGATTTATGTGCGGAAAATGGATGGACGGATAGTGAAGCTCTATTGCTGGAGTCTTTAGAAATAAGGAAAAAACTGGCCGATCAAAAACCAGAAAGTTATTTGCCTGAATTGGCGGGTACGTATCTCTCGTTGGGAAAACTTTATTGGTATCAAGCGGAAAAGATAGCAGAAAGATTGAATACTTGCTCACAAGGTGCGAAAGAATCTGCCACTCCTGATATGCAAAAATATAATGAACGTATATCAACTGCTATAAATATGTATGAGCATACTCTGAAAAACTATATTGATATGGAGACTGAAATATTGAGGGATTCTGATAAAAAATATACTTCATATACAGCACAAATTGCCTATATTTATTTTTATCTGGGTAAACTTTATACTGATATTGGACAGTCGCAAAAGGCATGTGGAAATTATAATCAATCATTGAAGATTTTTAATGAGTTATCAAGTCAAAATTCAGCATATAAACATATGATCGAGATTGTTAAATGTAATCTCGGATTAGTAGTAGAGCATGGAGTTTTTTAATATTCATGCTCTACTGGAAAGGTGCTAATAGTTATGATTTTTTGTCTTTTATCATTTTTCTCCATCTCTGAAATGCCCTCATCAGACTTTCTTCTTCAATCAGTTCTTCCAGCTGGTAATGTTCGACGAACATTTCCATTGACTTTTTGAATCTTATTCCATTTCTACATTTATTCTCCAACAGAACTTCGTAAAATTCCATTTTTATCTCTACTTCTATTGCTTTTTCGATGATAAATGCACTATCTTTTCCGATATAGTTATACTTTTCAGGAGATTTTCCGTATCGTGGGCTGGGAAGTATGAAGCGGACGTTCCCGGTTTCCTTCCAGGAAACATTTTGGGGATGTGGGACAGATAGTTGTTGCAAGCAGTGATACACCGGATGGATGTGTGTGAGGTGTACCGGACATCCGTATTTGACATACATGAACTTAGCCAAATAAGGCTTAATGGTAAACGTTGTTGTAACCATGGGATTTTTCTTTTAATTTGTAAATATTGATTATGATTAAATAGCCGCTTTCGGCTACGAATTCCGTTTTGTCTGTTGAGAAAATTCCCATGGTTGTCGGGACGGAATTCTGATATTGTAAGAAGTTGAAATTCAATATGTTACAAATGTCGTATTTGGGTTTAAAACCAAGACGCCGTTCCTTTAAAAGGAACGATCGGTTTCTCGCCGAGAAACCGATCATTTCTTAAAAGCCGGTCGCAAAACTAAAGGTAATATCCTGTTTTTTCAAAAATAACAATTGGAACGTATTTCTCTTTTTGTAATTATATATTTGTTTTTATGTTATAAAGTATGATGCGCGCGTTGGAGTAATCTTGGTTGTCAATGAAAATACTTGTAATCCTAGAAATATAATTTAACTAAATTTGTCTGTTTGTGCTTACTAATCAGCTATAATTCTCCATGTAATAATGAATTAAACCAAGAAAATGATGGAAAAAAATGGATTTACTGTATGTGCAAATGCTTATATTGGGTGTTTGCGAAAAGAAGGACGTTTTGCAACAGCACACATTTATCAGCATGCCTTGCGTTCATTTGTCCGATTTAATGGCACTTCGAATGTGCCTTTCTGCCGGGTCACGCGTGAATATTTACGTAGTTATAGCCGTTACCTTTACGAACAAGGTTTGAAACCTAATACAATTTCTACGTATATGCGTATGTTGCGTAGTATCTATAATCGTGGAGTGGAGTCGGGAAAGGCTCGTTATGTTCCTCGCCTGTTTCATGATGTTTATACAGGAGTTGATATTCGCCAGAAAAAAGCTTTGCCTGTTTCCGAACTTCACCGCCTTTTATATGAAGATCCCGGTTCGGAGCGTTTGCGTCGTACTCAGAATATTGCTGCCCTTATGTTCCAGTTTTGTGGTATGTCTTTCGCTGACTTTGCCCATTTGGAGAAAACCTCTTTGGAACAGAATATTCTGCATTATAACCGTATCAAGACCCGTACTCCTATGTGTGTGGAAGTTCTGGATACTGCCAAAGAGATGATTCTTCTTCTTCGCAATCGTCTTCCTCCATCTTCCAATTGTCCGAACTATCTTTTCAGCATTCTCCGTGGTGACAAGAAGCGTCTGGACTGGAGCAGTTATCGTGAATATCAGTCCGCTTTGCGTAATTTCAATAACAATCTGAAGAGCTTGGCTCGTACATTGCGTTTGCGCTGTCCTGTGACATCCTACACCATTCGCCATTCTTGGGCAACTACGGCAAAGTATCGTGGTGTGCCTATTGAAATGATCAGTGAGTCTTTAGGGCATACTTCCATTAAAACGACACAAACTTATCTTAAAGGTTTTGAACTTGAAGAACGCACAGAAGTGAATCGCATGAATTTATGTTACGTTAAAAATTATATTGTGACTAAGAATAAAAAGACAATATGCTGATATATAGTAGTAAATAGTGTGTGTTACTTTTTAGGTAACAGATATGAATTCGGCACAAAGATAGACAAAATAGTAAATAGCAAACAAATAAAAAACGTTTTTTTTCTTTTCTTCCAACAGATAAGTAAAAAATATATCTGGGCATGAAATAAATTGGACTTCATGCCTTGTGCTTTATTTGACTTATACTCAAAGAAATACGCTCATTCGCCAAAGTCTGGTATTCTTCGCTTCCTTTATTTGTCCATGTTTTTCTTTTTTACTCAGATCATGTACGTTACCTTATTCTTCTGTTACCTAAAAAGTAACAGAACATAATGGGGTAAAAAAACATGATTTCATTAGAAAAGAAAACATTAATTGCTGGGCCTATTTATGGGACAGGGGAAGGCGTAGCACACCCTAAACGTTGGTATGTTGCAATGGTTCGTATGCACCACGAGAAGAAGGTTGCCGAGCGTTTAGGAAAAATGGGGATTGACAGTTTTATTCCTGTCCAGCAGGAAATCCATCAATGGAGTGACCGTCGTAAAAAAGTAGAAGCGGTTCTTCTTCCCATGATGGTCTTTGTTCATGTCACCCCCAAAGAACGCATGGAAGTTCTGACTCTTTCCACTGTCAGCCGCTATATGGTGATGCGCGGTGAAAGCACTCCTACGGTCATTCCAGATGATCAGATGGCCCGTTTCCGTTTCATGCTCGACTATTCAGAGGAAGCCGTTCACATGAACAGCACTCCTTTGGCTCGCGGTGAAGAAGTTCGTGTGATCAAAGGTCCTTTGGCTGGTCTTGTCGGTGAACTTGTGACTATGGATGGTAAAAGTAAAATTGCCGTTCGCTTGGATATGCTGGGCTGTGCCTGTGTCGATATGCCTATCGGTTATGTGGAATCAGTCAAAGCCCCTGCCGTTTAAAAAGATGGATACTGTCGTTTTACAGGATAAAATAGATCATC
>NZ_BAKK01000058.1 GCF_000614145.1 Bacteroides faecichinchillae JCM 17102
ATTACGTGTTTTTGGCTTGTGATAATTTTATTTATTCTAATGCTAGTTTTGCCAAAGTGAAAGGCTTGTCGTGTTTTGTATTCACTTTATCGGGTCCAGTTACAAGATCGAAACAAGATACAATTATCTGACCATTCCACACAATCGGTTCACCTGGTTGATCCAATCCACCTTCGCTTCCGTCGCAATCAGGACTTTGGGCAATACGTTGGATTTTTCCATTCTTATCTACACGAGCAACGGCATTTGCTGAGAAATCCGCAACCCAGATGTTGCCTTTATCATCCATACACATACCGTCTGTAGTTCGTAATTGTGTGGTATCTTGTGCCCATACATCATTACTAATAACTTTTCCCTCAGCATCCATCTTGATACGATGAATTGCACCGTCACCGAAATTCCCAACATACAAGTCTCCCGCTTCATCAAAAACGATTCCATCCAAACCGTATTGCACTTCAGGATTTTGAGTGATAACTGCCGTAAGCAGATTTTTGTCTTCGCTTGTGTTTGTTACAACAATGTCACGATCGTTCATATCAAAGCAATATACCCCACTAACAAGTAAACCAGAGGGGTCTTTAATCTGTGACAAAGAACTTTGAGTAACATACAATTTTCCGTTACGAATACGGATACCGTTAGGATGCTCCATACCGGAAGCTACTGTGATAGTTTCCACTAATTGATCATTGTCAAACTTCAAACGAAGAATACGTCCTTTATTCCGCGATTTCTCTGCTCCGCTCCAACCTTGGTTATCGCTAATAAACAGATCTCCCTCTTCATTAAATGCAAGTCCCATCGGAGAAGCCCATCCGGTTTCTTCCAATACAGGTACATCCAACCATTTAGAGATCTTGCCATCTTTAGTAATACGCATCAAACAAGCAGGATGAGTAATGTCGGCAAAGTTCGGACATGCCAGAATTAAATCTCCATTGGGGGCAATTGCCATGCCATCCGGTGTCGGACAGAAATCCGGCAGTTTCATAAATAACTCACTCTTCTGAGGAAGCTCATCCGCCACTTTTTTATTTTTTGGAGAAGTACATTGAATGCAGGTCGTTCCAATCAACGAAACTGCAAAAAGAGATAATAAATAACACTTTTTCATGGTTAGTAAATACAAATGTTTATGTTTAAAATTTGGTCTGTTAGTTCGTTTGCAAACATACCGCAATTTATCGATGAAATGGGAAAACTATTATTCAATAAAGGAAAATTTTGATTCAAAAGCACATAAATTCAAGCTAAATATGATATAAAAGGTTAAATTCCCCTCTAAAAAGTAACATTTCACTTTTCTAATTAATTTATCAACGACAGCCTATAACCACATACAAATTTCATCACTATTGAAACGATTCAAAAGTTCAATACCACTAAAAAACACAATAGCTATTTTGAGTCCTGTGGAAATGAATTAAAAGACAAAAGATAACATCTCGATTCATGATCACTATGGAGCAAAAAGATAACAACTGTGGAACGAAAAAGAATAACTATAAACTTATATAAGATATACATTAATTTAAATTAGAGTATATACACGACTTACTGTATGATAAGATATATCCATCTCCCCCTTTCTTCATTGCTTCCGGCTATTTTTAAGCAAAAAAGAACATTTTCTCTAAAAAAGTTTTTGTAATATCAGAGTTAATCGTATTTTTGTGTACAATTTTGGTGTAGTGATGACAGAAGAAGATAAAAAGTTATTGAGTACCTTTGAAACGCAGCTACGGCATTTGATTTTTTTGCATGATGAAATCAAACGTGAAAATGCCGAGTTGAAAAGACTTCTTGAGATTGAAAAACTGAGGAACGAGAAAGTACAAGCTCAATATGATGAATTAGAAGTCAGCTACACAAACCTAAAAACAGCTACGGCAATCAGCCTTAACGGCAGTGACGTGAAAGAGACGAAACTGCGATTGTCAAAATTAGTGCGTGAAGTCGATAAATGCATCGCTTTATTAAATGAATAAAAAGAAGATGTATGAACGATAAAATAAAGATAAACCTGCAAATAGCAGATTCCAACTATCCGCTTACTATCAACCGAGAGGAAGAAGAAATGGTACGGGAAGCTGCTAAACAGGTAAACATCAGGCTTAATGCGTACCGGGAATATTATAAGAATCTTGAACCGGAAAAAATTATTGCCATGGTGGCCTATCAGTTTTCGTTGGAGAAACTGCAATTGAAGCAACGTAATGATACTAGTCCGTTTACGGAAAAGGTACAAGAATTAAATGAATTACTGGAAAATTATTTCAAAGAGGAATAAGAAACCCCAGTCGTTCGCTGATAAGAGAAAACAACCACGCACTGTATAATATCCGAACATTCTATTGTTCTGATGTTTGGCGGTGCGTTTTTATTTATATATTTAAATTATAATGTAGAATGATAGCAACAATATCAACAGCAATTGCTTGCTTCATCGTAGGAGGAGTCCTGTCGTATGTACTGTTTAGATACGGTTTGAAATCCAAATACGATAATGTCCTGAAAGAAGCAGAGACAGAAGCGGAAGTAATTAAGAAAAACAAATTACTGGAAGTGAAGGAAAAATTCCTGAACAAGAAAGCTGATTTGGAAAAAGAAGTGGCACTGCGTAACCAGAAGATTCAACAAGCTGAGAACAAGTTGAAACAACGTGAAATGGTCCTTAACCAGCGCCAGGAAGAAATTCAACGTAAGAAAATGGAGGCTGAAGCTGTAAAGGAAAACCTGGAAGCTCAGCTTGTCATTGTAGATAAGAAAAAAGAAGAACTGGATAAATTGCAACATCAGGAAATCGAGAAATTGGAAACTATTTCCGGTTTGTCTGCTGAAGAAGCTAAAGAACGCTTGGTAGAATCTCTGAAAGAGGAGGCTAAAACCCAGGCACAGTCATACATTAACGATATAATGGATGATGCAAAACTGACTGCCAGCAAGGAAGCAAAACGTATTGTGATTCAGTCTATCCAACGAGTAGCTACTGAAACTGCTATCGAAAACTCTGTAACTGTATTCCATATTGAATCAGATGAAATTAAGGGACGTATTATCGGTCGTGAAGGGCGTAATATCCGTGCATTGGAAGCTGCTACCGGTGTTGAAATCGTAGTAGACGATACTCCGGAAGCTATCGTACTTTCTGCCTTTGACCCGGTTCGTCGTGAAGTTGCCCGTTTGGCACTCCATCAGCTTGTGACTGACGGACGTATCCATCCGGCACGTATCGAAGAGGTAGTAGCAAGGTGCGCAAACAGGTGGAAGAAGAAATCATTGAAACAGGTAAACGTACGACAATCGACTTGGGTATCCATGGTTTGCATCCTGAATTAATCCGTATCATCGGTAAGATGAAATATCGTTCTTCTTATGGTCAGAACCTGCTGCAACATGCTCGTGAAACAGCCAATCTCTGTGCTGTTATGGCTTCTGAACTAGGTCTGAATCCGAAAAAAGCAAAACGTGCCGGACTGTTGCACGATATTGGTAAAGTGCCTGATGAAGAACCGGAATTGCCACACGCATTGCTCGGTATGAAATTGGCTGAGAAGTATAAAGAAAAACCAGATATTTGTAATGCAATCGGTGCTCACCATGATGAAACGGAAATGACTAGCTTGTTAGCTCCTATCGTACAGGTATGTGATGCTATCTCTGGTGCTCGTCCGGGTGCTCGTCGTGAAATCGTGGAAGCATACATCAAACGTTTGAATGATCTGGAACAATTGGCTATGTCATATACAGGTGTAACCAAGACTTATGCTATCCAAGCTGGACGCGAACTTCGTGTAATCGTTGGTGCTGATAAGATCGACGATAAACAAACAGAAAGCTTATCCGGTGAAATCGCTAAGAAAATCCAAGATGAAATGACTTATCCGGGACAAGTGAAAATCACTGTAATTCGTGAGACACGTGCGGTAAGCTTCGCTAAATAAAAACATTCAAAAGAAGATTGATACAAGGGCGAAGAAATTCGCCCTTTTTTAATATCTGATCTCATCGTTAAATACTAGTATCATTCATGAAAAAGTATCAAATTGAAGTCTGTGCCAACTCAATTGAGAGCTGTTTGGCTGCACAAGCCGGTGGAGCCGACCGAGTAGAGTTATGCGCTGGTATTCCAGAAGGAGGAACAACTCCTTCTTATGGAGAAATCTCCATTGCGCGTGAATTACTGACAAGAACTCGTCTACATGTTATTATCCGTCCCCGGGGAGGAGATTTTCTTTATTCTCCCATTGAAATAAAAACGATGTTAATGGACATAGAGATGGCTGGAAAGATAGGAGCAGATGGAGTTGTATTTGGTTGTTTGACAGCTGAGGGGGAAATCGATCTTCCGGCAATGCAACAATTAATGCAAGCTTCTAAAGGGTTATCTGTTACTTTCCACCGCGCCTTCGATGTATGTCGTAATTCCCAGAAGGCTTTAGAACAAATAATAGAATTAGGCTGTAATCGCATCTTAACCTCAGGACAACAATCTACGGCTGAACTTGGTATTTCTCTCCTCAAAGAACTACGGATACAAGCAGCAGGAAGAATCATTTTACTTGCGGGGTGTGGAGTAAATGAGAAGAATATTTCCCATATTGCCCAAGAAACAGGAATTGAAGAATTCCATTTCTCAGCCCGTCAAACAATCAAAAGTGATATGAATTATAAAAATGAATCAGTATCTATGGGCGGCACTGTACATATCAACGAATACGAACGAAATGTAACGACCGCCCAAAGAGTTATGGATACGATTCAAGCCTTATACAAGGCTATAGATAAGGAATAATCGTTATGTAAATACCAGTAATGATAGCCGAAGTTATTACTCCTGAAATATTAGCTCCCAAAGCATCTCCCAGAACAAATGACTCCGGATTATCTTTGCTTATAATTTTCTGAGCTACCTTTGCAGTGGTAGGTACACAACTAACAGCAATACCAATCACGGGATTATAATTTCCTGCTTAATGAAGTACATAATATAACCGCCAACAATACCTCTTTTTTAGTCGGTTATAATCCATGAATCACCTTCATCAACTGCTCTCCCAACCCAATCGTATATCCTTGTGAAACAAAAACTACTCGATTAAATGTGTCAGCAATGATAAACATCGGAAGAATAGTTTGATTGGATAATTTCATAGATTCAGCAATCTGTTTCTGGATACTGTTATCAATGTCGATACCATATATTATAGTAGAAGGTAATCCTTGAAATTCAGCAGGACGAAACTTTTTATATTGTTCTTCGGAAGGGAAAAGAAATACCATCTTTCTACCCCATTTTTCAAATTCACTACCTAACGCGGCAATATCTCTCAAAGCGTGATTGGTAGGTTCCTGCCCCACTCCTAGCACAGCGACAACAAAATATCCGCGTCCACAAGCCTGAAGAATACTTTGTGATATCACCTCCTTAGTGTCTCCCTGAACAGTTCCACATCTTTCACTAGTCAGGTTGTTTCCACTTTCAGTTCCTATAGGGTGATATAATGACTCTGAATTAAAGTTTCCGATTACCTGAACTTGATCTTTACTTTCACGCATTACCAAATCCACTGTAGTTGTTTTTTCCGGCTCTACATTGAAAAAGCTAACCTGGGATAGCACCGCTCCGCTAGCCATACGCGTTCCTGAAACAAGCATATAGTAACCAGCATCCAATCTTATACCTTTCTTCAAAAGATTTGACCAGGTAGCACCTCCCCCCATATCCACATCACCTTCATCATAATTCAAAAGTCGGAACGTTCCATCCTTATATTTAGAAAGAGTAAAATGGGAATAATACTTAGGATCAGATAAAGAAGGAATAGGATGATAAGTAGCATACAACAATCCGGTAGAAGCTTGAACAGGAGTACTTGCATTGAAATTTACGTCTAATGTCCGTCCTTCTTTTAAATTTATTTGCTTTCCATTTTCCATAAAAGGATTCATATCCACATACTGTACTTTACCTGTCACTTCATCGATCCATGCCGGAATGCCTAATGTACGTGCCATTGCTACAAAGAATATATCACGTGATTTTTCATCTGCTACACGCGCTTTCCACACTCCTTCCGGAGAAATAGGAATACGTTGTGAATTCAAATCATTATCTATCTTAATTTCCTTCTTACACCATTCCACTAAACGAGTAGGATCTTTCACAAAAGTTTCTGCATCCGACTGTGGAATCGCATTACGTAGAAAATTACGGTAAGGAGTCAACATTTCATTTGCTACACGTGGGTTAATAATTTCCACACTTGTACCCAGACTTACTTTCTGTGGATCGGGGGCATTCTGATAATGATCCTTCAATACCTCAATTGAAACATCTCTCCAATCTTTAGCAGAAAGAACTCGTAACAATTCTATCGCAAGATCCTCTTTTCCTTCACCGGCAGCATTTTTCAAGAAATCGATTAACGTTTGGTAATTACCGCGTGAAGCTACTAACATTTTAACCATCTTATCGATTTCAGACTCATTTAGTTTAAAAGTAGAAAGAGCAGCTTTTGCGCGTTCTTCTGTCATCATGGTACCCACATAAGCATTACGGATTGAGTCCTCTTTCGCTAAACGGAGATCATTCGCTGCCCGTTGTTCAGGAGTGACTTCCGGAAGATTGGCTCCTTCTACAGGAGGGACAATATCCAAATCAAGAGTATATGCTTCTCCTTCTTTTTTATCTAACGCAAGAACAAGCGCATCTTCTTTTCCGAAAGATAACTTACTATATCCAAATTGACCATCTTTAGAAGCCCATACTAACATATCTCCTTTACCTGCTGTTAATGAAGTTTGCCCGTTAGTATCGGTATATTTTGTAGCAACAGTATAGAATTCCGCATAATTATAAACTTTAAAGTCTACTTTAACTCCCACTACCGGTTTACCGTCTGTATCAGTAACCGTTACTAACGCCTTCGCAGTCGGAGCATAGTTATCTATTACATTTATTTCAGTATAGTTCGGTGTTTCAAGCATAATTTCTTCCGGTCCGTTATAACGTCCGAAGACCTTGGTATGCATCAACATTCCCCGACTAGCAGGTGCATTAAACCATCCCAGATTCAATACAGCTTCCGGTTCGCAAGCTCCGAAAAAGTACCATTGACCATCTGCCAAGCCTCTACCCAAGCATGATTATCATCTGTATGCGCCCAACGGGGAGTATACACTTGCCTTGCAGGAATCCCAACTGCCCGAAGTGCAGCCACCGTAAAAGTAGATTCCTCACCACAACGTCCATAAGCCGTCTTTACCGAAGCTAACGGAGAACTGGTACGGGCATCACTTGGACGATATACAACTTTCTCGTGGCACCAATGATTCACTTCAAGAATAGCCTCCTTCATAGATAAATTCTTTACCCGATCCTTTAATTCTCCATAAAATAATTTACGGGAATCATCCAGATTCTCATTATTCACCCGAATAGGAAGTACAAAATGGCGGTATAACTTATCAGGAACCACTTTTCCCCAAGGCATTTCTCCACGAGTTCGCTCAGACAAACGGAAATTTTCCAGATAATAAATTCCCGGATAATCGGTTACATCACCTATTGGCATATAAGCATATAAAAACATGAGGCTTCCCGTTCGGAAACCGTTAAATCTTTATTAGAAAATATAGCAAATAGATCTCCGTTAGGAAGAGCTTGTTGTTTCTGCTCAAAATCTTGAATGACTTGATTCCGATAAGTTTCTTCTTTCAGAAAGTGAGGTTCACTACAAGATACTATCATTACCGACAATATCGGTACAAACAGAAGTTGAATCTGTGTTTTCATGCTTATGTATTTCATATATATAAAAGTATGAGGGTACTTACGTACAAAGGTACAAGATTTTTTCTTAAAGTAATTGCAAGTAACCTTGTTTGTATGTAACAGGTTTGTAATATCTCTGTATTTATCCTCCTTATAAGAAGAAAAATCAGACGAAAAAGAAACATTTTATGTTATACAGCATATATTTCAAAAACATTTCGTACCTTTGTAGCGTTAATAAAGAAAACAAAATGTAAAACCGCTCTTCAAAACGTGAAGGGCAAAAAAAGAGGAAACAAATTATGAAAAAGAATGCAAATGAAAAAGTAATGATGTTACAGTACCGTATTAAACGTTATCAAGCAATGGGAAACGGTGCAATGTGCCAAGCCTTGAATGGTAAACTTCAAAAACTGCTGAATCAGCAGCCTACCATGTAAATAAACACACACTATATTATACAATTTTAAAAGCGGAAGAACCTTATGGTTTTTCCGCTTTTTTTATAATACATTATTATGAGCCTGTTTAATAAAAGAATTCAAGACCTTTTAATGAAAATAGTATTAATAGAAATATGAATCAGCCAATAAATTTTACGGAAGATCTAGGTTTCGTTTTGAGCCATTGAGGGACCATTTCCATCACTATCCTTCCTATTGATATTAAAACAAAGAATAGATGATTCGCTATGCTCTGTATAACAAAGAGCATATTGACCATTAATGGATATACTACTTTACCAACAATAAATTCCATTCAATTCTTTATTTCATTTGTTGAATTACAAACTTATAACTTCCTGTCGCCTTCTTCACTTCAGTTTTTAATGTAATACGATAAATCTCTTTTCCCCAAACATTAGAAAGACGGGAATCGTCTAGTTTGATTCTTTCCAGTTCAGCTTTAAATTGAGAAGGATAATCCAATTCTACTTTTTCTCCCTTGACTTCAATGCAGACTTTACCCGCTGAAGAACGTAACTTTTCCCCATGTAAGAAAATTAATCTGATTTGCGACAAGTAACTCATTTAATACATAATTATCGGTAATTGTCAACTTACGTCCATCCAAAGTATAAGAACGTATCCAACTTTTAACTTTCGCTGTAGTCGGATATGCTCCTGCAATATCTGTAGAAAAAGTATATTTCTTTTCGTTGCAGGTAGTATTCATTGCTTTATACCGCTGACCAAATTTTTGCGAAATGCCATTAATGACAGGTAGATTATGATAATCACTTTGCATTGTCCAGATAGTATAGCGGTCACTGCTAAATGTTTTCTTCGTATATGTACCTACACCTGCATCAATAAATACAGGAGTCGTATTCACAAATAAGGAGAATGTACCCACATCGTTATGATTATGGCTTTCATTATTAAAACCACCTTTCGTTGCTAAAAACAAGCCATCCTTATTATGCATATAGCAGAATTCAGTTTCAGAATACCAAGTTACATCCGGTATATCGTGTTTTGGAATTACTCGTTCCAAATCGTTATAACAAAGTAATGATTGAAGAGAACGGAATGCATCATTTCCCATTGTTGCATAAGGCTTTTTACCATTCAACAGATAGGCAGCAAAATGCATCATTTCGTCACTCTTCACAGCCTTACCATAACGATAGATTAATAAAGGATCTCCCCTCCTTGCGCTGAAGCATCCGCAAAGTTTACCACCCATCCATTGCCAACATAAGAACGGGACATATACTCACCCATGCGACGAATCATAGGTTCAGCGAACAAAGATAGTTTACCTCCGGTACCTTCGGAAAGGATTTGCAGGTAATCGTAAAGTTTACCCGCTGCATGTCCCCAATAAGAAGTTCCTTCTTCACAGGCACCATCAGATTTCACAAAGTTGATAAATTTATCAACAGATTGCATGGTGCGATATACCGCTTTAGCCAAACGGTTTTTATCATTCTCCATTAAAAGGAAACATTGCAATACATTAGAGTTGCACCAAGGATTCCAATTATTTATGATTTGTCCCGGTTTCCAATGGAAAGCCATCCACCATAACTTATCATTATCCATATACGGATCTAAAATACGTTCTTTGATTGCTGCACGCATCTGCAAAGAAACGACAGGATTAATTTTGTCGAAAGATTTATGAAAGAAAAAGTGTATCCATGCCATCAAAGCACCGTAACCACCCGAACCTAGGTCGATTACCTGCTCACGAAAATCAGGTAACGAACGCTTACTACTTTGGTAAGGCAGATGAGCAGACAAAACCCATGAGTTCATTTCGCAACTCATATATGCTCCATTAAGCAGTTGATCAATGAAACGTCCTTTTCCTTCGGCAAGTTCAGCAAGCATTAGCGTATTCAGAGCTTGTGTATTAGCTCCATATGGATTTTCCATCACCTTACGATCTCCCGTACGTTCATATTCCAGATAGGCAGTGGCAGGAATTAGTTGCCACTTATAATTTAGAAGTTTTTCTCCAGCCTCAATCAGACGTTGTTTGTTGGGTCCCATCAGTGTATCCCATGCGGTACGGTCCGTATAGGCCGGATAAGGTACCCATGCCTGTTGCATTACTAATACATTTTTCAGCGTAGTTTCATCCGCTGCTTTTTGCAGCATATTGCGTTCAGTATACGCATTCGCCTTAAAGGAGATATTTCCCAAGGCTATTACTAAAAAAATACAAAGTAGATGTTTCATTCGATTCAAGGTGTTTTATTCATTTAAGTAATACAAAGATAGTATATCTAATTGAAAACGAGGTAAACAAATCATGTGAACCTGATGATAAAAAAGTGTAGACAGAATAACAGAAGGTCTAATTTATAGAGACAGAACTTCTGTCTCATGCAAAAGTACCTCTATCAGAGAGAAACAGCCCCTTCATTTTTAGTCCCAGTCACTAAATTCAAAACTCAACTGTTCCCAAGCCCTGTGCCGGTCATCCGCTTCTTCTTTCGGATTAGAAACAGAAAGTCCGATGAGACGGATAGGGTGTTGTTCATATTCAACACTTTTCATCAATTCTTTGGCAAGAGGAAGAATAAGATCCAAAGTCGTCAATTCCTGTGATTGAGTAATGCTTCGTGTAATCTGGTTAAAATCGTGGAACTTGATTTTCAATGTCAGAGTATTTCCTTTAAACTCTTTTCGGTGAAGACGTTCGATCAATTCCACTGCCACATGATAGAGTTCAATGATAACGGAAGAGCGTGTAGAAATATCCTTTTCTAAGGTCCGCTCACAACCGATGGATTTTCGGATACGAATAGACTCAACTGGTCGTTCATCAATTCCGCGAGAACATTCATAATAAAGTGCACCAACCTTGCCAAAGTGAGCAGTTAGCATCTCCAATGAGCATTTCCGAAGTTGCAGTCCATTACTAATTCCAAGCAGATGCATTTTCTTGGCAGTAACAGGTCCTACTCCCCAAAAAGATTCGATAGGAAGGCGAGCTATAAAATCAAGTGCCTGTTCCGGATGGATTGTACAAAGTCCGTTCGGCTTACGATAATCAGAGGCAATCTTAGCCAGAAACTTATTATAAGATACTCCCGCGGATGCAATCAGATTCAACTGTTCCCGAATACGAAGTTTAATTTCTTTTGCAATATCAACAGCCAAAGAGATATCCTTCTTATTCTCCGTCACATCCAGGAAAGCCTCATCCAACGAAAGAGGTTCAATGATATCTGTGTACTCATGGAAGATTTCATGAATCTGACGGGAAATGGATTTATAAACATCCATTCTACCGGGACGAATATCAGTTGCGGGCAAAGACGCTTTGCTTTCTGAGAGGACATAGCAGAACGAACGCCATAACGACGTGCTTCATAGCTGGCAGCAGCTACAACTCCCCGCTCTTCGGCATGTCCTACAGCTAAAGGTTTTCCACGAAGTTCCGGATGATCACGCTGCTCTACAGAAGCGTAGAATGCATCCATATCTATATGTATGATCTTTCGCAAAGCCATTCTCTATTCAGTTAGCAGAGCAAACTTACTACAAATTTCCGAATAAATAAAACATCTTTTTTACTGCTATTTATTCATTGTTGAGATTAAATGCAAAGCGATAGAATCTATTCAATTTCTATTTTAAACCCAGAAGTTATTTACCTATAAAAACTTCAAACAAATATGATCCTGAACCAATCGCCCATTTCGTCTTACCATTTACAGTTTCAACCAATGTAATACCTTTTTGTTGTGTTATAGGTCTGCCAAATTCTTTAATCATGTTCACATCAGTTGTGGGTAAACAAACGATAGCTTTACTATTAACAGGAATACTCACTTGTAAAGTATATACTTTATCATCTTTTTTCCATTCACAATCAATCCGTCCATAAGGAGATTCGTAGGAAGTTTTAGCCCCTTTTACATCTCCGACAATTTGCGGGTCAATGAATACCGTTTTATAAGCTATTGAATTTTCATTTTGACGAATACCTCCCACCCCACCAAATAACCATTCCATTAAATGACCTAACATAAGATGATTATTAGATACATTCTCATAAGCTTGCCATGATTCTGTCAAAGCTGTTGCACCATGGGCCAACTGCCAGCCATATCCCGGCACATCATACTTACTGTTCATTTTGAAAATCAAATCCGATTTGCCATTATTCTCTAATGCACGCAATACATAACGATAACCAACATCACCCGCAGTCAAAGCATAATCACGTCCGACAATATCTTTAACAAGATTATCCAGTACTCTTGTCTTATTTTCCGATGTTACTAAGTCCATGTATAAGCTGATAGCACTGGCAGTTTGGCTGTTTCTATCATAAGTTCCATCTTCCGGATGAAAGAATGTATCATTATATGCTTTTTTAATATTTTCAGCCAATGTCGCAAAAGATTTCTCATCATCTTCTTTTCCCAATAATTTAGCCATTTCCTTCAACATCATTGTATTATAGTAATAAATAGCAGTTGCTGTCACTCCATTTGATGTTAATTGCGCATAGCCCGGACTTTTAGGACCAATATCAAACCAGTCTCCCAATCCATAAGCAATAATATGATTGTGGGCACGTGTACCTAAATACTCCAGATATCTTTTCATAGCCGGATAATGTTTGATAATCAAACGCTTATCTCCATACCATTGATATATATACCAAGGACAAATAATGAAAGAGCAACCCCATTCAGGAGTGTCTTCAAAACCATCTGCAAAACGTACGTATTCCGGAGCAATGGTTGGTATAGCTCCGTTTTCCAATTGAGAGGCTGCCATATCATCCATTATTTTAGCGTAAAGTGATACCAGATTATATCGGTATTGCATAGAATATTGCATCAGATGATCTTGTTCCAGCCACCCCAATTTCTCACGATGAGGACAATCCGTCAATACACTTGCCATATTGCTACGTATCGCCCAATCTATCAAATTATAAATTTGATTGAACATTGGCTTCGAACAAGAAAAAGAACCTATTTCCGGAGCTACATTACAAGTATGCAGCCCTTCCAGCTCCACAATCTCCGGTAAATGATCGGGATTTTCTTTTCCTACAGGAATTGCTCCTTCCACTTGTACATAACGAAAACCGTAATAACTAAATTGTGGTTGCCAATTTTCTATTTCCCCTTCACCTTTAGTTATATATTTAAAATAAAAAGGGGCACCTGTAGCTCTCTGATTGACTGTTTTATCAGCATTCTGTAGTTCACCAGGCCGAAAAATAACAGCCTGTTTTTTGTTACCTTTTACTTTAACCCGGATAATTCCAGAAAAGTTCTGCCCTAAATCATACACCCAATATCCTTTATCGTTCTTATAACAAGTAATGACCGGTACACTCTCTCTCACAGTCAAATGCGTCCCAATCTGACTCTTTAGCTTTATGTCCTGTTCCACCTCTATCGCTTCCTGCCAATGACTATCATTAAAAGACGACACATCCCTCCAGCCATTTTGTTCTAAAGTAGCATCATAATCTTCTCCACCATAAATACTAGAATAAGTAATAGGACTAACTGCCACATGCCATGATTGATCACTTGTTATCTCTTCTGTGGAACCATCAACATAACATATGCATAGTTTTAATCTCATTTTAGGAGCTCCGAAAGAACCTAGCAATTTATAATATCGATCACGAGGAATATTATAAAATCCATTTCCTAACATCATGCCAATTACATTATCCCCATTTTTTAGTTCATCCGTAACATCAAACGTTACATATAAGGCTTCTTTATCATATTTTGTCCATCCCGGATCCAGAAAATGATCACCTACCTTCTTTCCATTCAAAAAGAAATCAAAATGTCCCAGACCGGTCACATAAGCCAACGCTTGTTTTATCTCTTTAGAAACTGGAAATACTTTCCTGAACTGGGGCAATCGATACCTTCCTACCATTTCATCTTTCAATTCATTTTGCACCAAAGGAGCATGAATAGCAGGAATCACCAACTTCCCATCTTTTTCTAAAGCAATCCATTTCGCTTTGCCCCAATCCTGTTCGTTCATCAGCCCCGTTATAAAGGTTGCCGGCTCACTCCATCCGGAACATTCCTTCTTTTCATTCCAAGAACGCACCTTCCAATAATAAGTTGTGGCAGATGCTAATTTCTTCCCTGCAAAAGGAATCAATACAGAAGCATCAGTATGGACTTTTCCACTATTCCAGACATTACCCTTATCTTCTTTTAGTAGTTCTTCCGAGTCCGCTACCAATATTTGATAAGCAGATTGCTGTGTACTACGTTGAGTACTCTGCAGTTTCCAACTAAAACAGGGTGTCTGTGTATCTATACCAATAGGATTTTTCAATTGTTCACAAGTCAAACTATATACTTGATAGGATATATTTGCCGACATAGCACAACTACTAAATATAACAAAAAATAAGATAAACAGTCGTTTCATATTTCTACTTAAATTTGACTTTTATATATTTATACAAAAAAATGATTATTAAAAACTACAAGAAATGCGGAGACAATTAAAATAATTCTCACTATCACAACTGCCAAACGTAACTAAATATTGCTAAATTTAAGCTTTCCAGTCAATAAGCATAATCCCAAGATTACATAAAGACCATAGTCATCTTGCTTGATAATTAATCTCCAAAGGCTTGCAAGAGTCATCATAATTAATATAATGACACCAACTTTTCTTATTATCTTTAAATATTTATCAGGATCGTCTGTGTTTTCCATACTTTTTAAATTTATATTATACAACAACTTTGAATAAATCATTTTCAATGAATATACTTTCAATACATTATCAAAAAAGATGAAAAGTGCATCAAAAGTGCCGTAAATTATCAATAATTGATTAAATGAGCAAGAATATCTAAAAATATTCCAGCTTTTATATTCAATTATATTTTTAATAATATTATATTTGTAAAACACCACTATAAATAATACTACTTTATAGCCGGAAGTCTAATACAAATAAAAAATTACTATTATGAGAACACTACTAGTCGGTATTCTAATTCTTAGTTGCATTACCAATATGTATGCTCAAAATGGAATTACTTTTGAAGTTGAGAAACTTTCAAAACCTGCAAGCTTACTCCCGACAATATCTGATGAAACTCTTTACCGAAAAATAATATTATCCGATGCCGGTATAGACGCTCGCTCTGTAGCAGTAAATAACAAATACCCTTATAATATTATCGCAAAAAATGAAGCTCCCAATAATTTAGTAGATGCTGGCAATAGTGCTTTTTTTAAGGGTATGCACCTTGCCTATGCAGAACATAGGCCCTTTATCCTATCTCCAGATATGATATGGTTGTTAATCAGGTCAGGGATTTGCACAGCATATCAATGCAAATAAAGAAGAAATGAGAAGCTATCTTATCGATTTCTCAGGCAAGCAATCTTTAATCGCACAATCAAAGAAGTCACTGAATGATTCGACTCTTGTGTGGGGAGAGATTTTCTCTCAATTTACCGAACAAATAAAGAAAAATGTCAAAGGCAACCTGGTTGAATTGCTAACTTGCAATTTCTCAACAACAACTTCATTAGAGAAAATCGCTTCTGAGATAACAATCATGGAAACAATGAAGCCCTATTTTGAGTTTATTGTTATATACATTGTTTGTGGAATCCCGGAAATTACTCTTGAAGGAACACCAGAAGACTGGGAAAAGGTATTGGCTAAAGCCAGAGAACTAAAAGAATATAAACTTGGATGGTGGATTTCTGAACTAGAACCGGTTTTGGAGGAATTTGTAAAAACCTCAAAAGGGAAAGTTAACAAGAAATTCTGGTGTAATATGTTTAAGTCTCATTCTAAAGGATGCGGAAGTCCTGAAATAATTGACGGATGGATTGTTAAATTCTTCCCTTATGATAAATATGGAATGGAATAAGGAATGATTTAAAGCAAATTAAAGGAGGAGATAGCCTACCTAACGAATTTGTAAAAGTCGATGTGAAATTCCTAGAAGTAGGTCATAGCTTAACCGAAGAAACAGAATTGGAAGTTTGGTCAGGTTTTATAGGTTTGAAACAGAATAAGGATAATTTTGCTTTAAGACCTCAAATGGGTTGGATGGTCAGAAAGAAAGAGACTCAAAATACCGAATTAATACATAAACTAAAGACAGATGCTCAAAATGAAAGTTCTACTCTTGGCAGTGGTATTTGCCTAAGAGTGAGAGAATTCCCTCCAGCTATATTATCTGAACTTCTAGCACTCTCAATAGACAGAATTGGAGAATTCACTGTAAACAGATTAGAAGTACAGTTTGTTGATGGTATCAACATACCGGACGAACTATCTAAAGTAAAGATCAAAGAATTAATATTATCCGGAGAAATTAGTATTGCAGGAAAGATGCGTATTAAAAAGCTGTTCTCTAACACCAAACTCACTATAAACGGGGACAGATGGTAATGCTACATCACTTCTATTATTTAAAAACCTCAAAAATAGGATCATGAGAAAACAAGTTTTCTACTTATTCATGTTTTGTAGCGTTACTATATATGCTCAAAAGGGAATTACTTTCCAGGTTGAAGAGCTTTCTAGCCCAAGAAAATACTTAAGACAAAATCTTATGAGGAAATCTATCCCAGTCTCATACTGTCAGATACCGGACATAATCAGAATAAATGATACGATTGTACAGGGAAAATTATCTTGATAAGTAGAGATCTTTGTCGGCACTATTTAGTTTAAAATTACTCTTTACTCATATAAAGTAAACAGGGTGTTGCAAAAGAATAACCTCGACAACACCTTGTTTTTTAAAAAATCGACTAATAATTAGCCTGAAAGTGGAGCTGGAGGGACCATGAATAAAGATTTTTATAGGATTACATACGTTTCATTAAATGTTAAATAGAAATTTTATATGAAATATTCATTTTATAAAGTTGGTATACATTTATAAAGAGTCCCTTTTTTAGTCCCTACTTTTTAACCTAGGGACTATTTATTAAATAGATTCATAGCTTCTTTTTTTGCCCGGTCTGCAATATCAATGTAAGGGCGCATAGCATTATAATCGGCATGACCTGTCCACTTCATAACAATATTTGGAGAAATACCTAGCATAATTGCGTTACATATAAATGTCCTCCTTCCAGTGTGAGTCGTAAGGAGTTCATATTTAGGTACCGTATCTTCAATCCGATTGTTCCCTTGATAGTATATGATAGTTTCCATTGTGTTAATTTCACAGATCTCCCCCAACTCCTTCATATAATTATTCATCTTCTGATTTGAGATTCTAGGGAAAACATATTTGTCTACTTTTTCGTATCTACCAAGAATCTCCTTTGAATATTTGTTGAGTTCTATTTTCAACGGGTCATTAGTTTTTATAGAAGTGATCTCAATATAATCGTCGAAAACATCTGCCCATTTCAAATTTTCCATATCGGAGTACCGTAATGACGTAAAACAACAAAATAAGAACTTATCCTTTACTCTTTTCAAGTAATTCTTTGACTCAGGTATCGGAGTATTGTATACCTTCATAAGTTCATTCCAGTCCAAAAATATAATTTTCTTAGGGACGATTTTCAATTTTGGGTTAAAGTCTATAAAAGATGTCTCCTTATTATATCCTTTTGCTGTAGCCCATCTTAAAAACCATTTCAAGATATTTATATCTTTCTTTATAGTCGTATTTCTTAATTTTACCTCTCCTGTATCTTCGTTTTTTAAGTTGAGAAGATAATCAACAAGCATTTGCAAACCCTTTTCAGTAAGATCGGAAAATTCTAGCTTTGGAGCAAAATTCCTCATGTGCTTCTTTATTGTCCTATGCTTCTTATATGTCGCTTCAGTCCAACTTTTATCCTTTCCCTCACTAATAATAAACTCGGTATAGCAATCAAAGAAATTCTTATCTTTTTCTACTATCTTCCCTAGTTTAATATTCATTTCCTTTCGAAACTCTTCGGCAGATGGGATAATATTTTCTTGCTCAAACATATAAAATACTTCTTCCGAAATATCCTCAAAACGCTGTATCTCTCTATTTATAATTGAAGAATGTACTTTTTTAGGTCCGTTGGTAGTATTATTCTTGCACCGTTGGGCGTCAGGTATCCATTTATCTATATCAATGCGATAACCAATATTAAAAGCTACAGTATTCCCGTTCCACTTAATACGATAACGTAGTTTAGCGTCTGGTTTACCTTTCTCTTTATCAAGAAGAAATATACAATTTCTTTTTATATTCATATAGCTTTAATATCTTATGCTAATTTAGACTATGCATGTATCATAAATTTGCAAGCCATTTTTTCCCTGATTTGGTTTTCAACCATGCTAAAAAAGCTCCGGCTACTACTATGCCTACTGTGAATATTGCTCCTAACATTTCCATAACGATCCTATTTTAAAATTAAATTTCCTATATTAGCTAAAATTACAGTCAGTACAACTCCAGCTATCAATACATACCAGTTTATTCCTATTTCAATATTGGTATATAAAGGAGTTACACCACCTAATACTAATGCAACAAAAGTAAGCTGTGAAAGGTTGAAAAAGTAACCAGCCAGTTTTTCACGTCTGGTTTTATCTTTCTCCTTACGCTCTTTCTTCACTTCTTGTTTATCACTCCAGTTACTCATGATTATTTAGTTAAAAGGTTTTGAGGATACTTCTTATTTATATAATAATCAAATAGTTACTTTTTGAGAAAATAGCGGTAATAATTAAATATCATTTAATATATCACTGTCTTTTTCTTTATTTTTTAAGGCATTATTTAAGGAATCTTCATATGATATCTCAATACATCCCGGACTACTTATTGCTACAGAAATATATCCTTCTTTTAATTTAAAATATGTTGCATATGTACATTTATCATTTTTTAAAGCTTGTAATTCATATCCATCTCCTTCATAATAAGGTTTAGAAAAGAATTCAAAATGATCTTTCGGTTCTCCATATTTTTTT
>NZ_BAKK01000057.1 GCF_000614145.1 Bacteroides faecichinchillae JCM 17102
TATTATGCAGGGATATCACACCATGATGAAAAGCCTGCTGGATTACCAAACCTCAAGCGGTATGTGGAACCAATTGATTGACCAGCCTGATTGCTGGGCCGAGACTTCCGGATCTGCCATGTTTACTTTTGCTTTTATTGTAGGTGTGAAGAATGGCTGGCTGGATGCAGAGGTATACGGTCCTGCTGCCCGTAAAGCATGGATGGCTTTGGTGTCCTATATTAATGATAAGGGAGCTGTGAGAGAAGTATGTGTCGGAACAAACAAAAAAAATAGTAAGCAGTACTACTATGACCGTCCCCGCAATACGGGGGATTATCATGGACAAGCTCCTTATCTGTGGTGTACGGTTGCACTACTGGAAAAGTAAGTCGAATAACTTAATTAATTATTAAAAACAAGAAATTAAACATGTACAAGATATTAAAACATCTCTTTCTCCTATTCCTAATTTTCTTATGTTCACCATTTGTTTCAGGTCAGAGCCATACCAATAGCTCCCATTCTCCTGAACGTCTCCTGCTTGATTCAGAGATCACCCATGGAGGAAACTATCAATGGAAAATGATTAAAGCAGGCGATGTGAACGCATCCGGCGAGACAATCTCCCAACCGGATCTCCAGACTTCAGAGTGGATGCCAGCCATCGTTCCGGGAACTGTCCTGAACTCCCTGGTATACAACAAGAAATACCCCGAACCCTATTACGGAATCAACAACAAGCTGGAATCTAAGCTGATTCCCGACATCTCGGAAACAGGACGCGATTTCTACACCTACTGGTTTCGCACAGAATTCACTGTCCCCGAATCCTTCAAGGGAAAAACCATCTGGCTTCAACTCGACGGAATTAACTACCGGGCGGAAGTATGGGTGAATGGAAATCTGCTCAGTACTATTCATGGCATGTTTATGCAGGATTACATCAACGTGTCGGAATTCGTCAAGATAGGCAAGAAAAACGCGCTCGCCATTAAAGTATATCCCGTCGATGTTCCCGGTAGCGCCAAGCCCAAAACATGGGGAGCCGTAGGTGAATTCCATAATGGTGGAAACGGCAATATCGGTCTGAACACCACCATGCTGATGACAGTGGGATGGGATTTTACCTTCATGGACGGTATTCGTGACCGTAACACCGGTATTTGGAGAAACATATCCCTTTATACAACAGGCAAAGTAGCCCTTCGCCACCCCTTCGTCAAATCCGAACTGCGGAAGCCCGGCTATGACCAGGCACGCGAGTCTGTGTCGGTGGAAGTAGTTAATCCCTCGAACAGCTACAGCGGAATAAACTGCACAGTAAAAGGCGAAATCCTTGGTGAAAACATTACTTTTGAGAAATCACTCCGAATTCTGCGTGGAGAGGAAAAGGTGCTGACCTTCACTCCCGAAGAATTTCCCAAACTGGTGATCAACTCACCCCGTTTGTGGTGGCCTGTTAATAAAGGGCCCCAGAACCTGTATGATTTAAAACTGACTGTATCCGTTGACGGAGTAGTCTGTGACTCTGTAAAAACAAGATTCGGTATACGTGAAATCACTTCCGATACAAACACACCCGATAAATCCCGCGTATTTTATGTCAATGGCAAACGCTTGTTTATCCGCGGAACCAATTGGATTCCGGAAGCCATGCTGCGAACTTCTGATGAACGTACCTATGCCGAACTGAGGTATACCCGCCAGTCCGGTGTAAATCTGGTGAGAATGTGGGGAGGCGGCATTGCCGAATCTGATTATTTCTTCCAGTTGTGTGACGAATTAGGTTTGTTGGTATGGCAGGAATTCTGGATGACAGGTGATACGAAACATCCCCAGGATAAAGGTTCGTATTTGGCCAATGTTACTTCGACGGTAAAACGTATCCGTAACCATCCTTCACTGGCCTATTACGTGGCATCCAATGAAAGCTCCGAGGTGACAGGTACTCCTGAATTGTTGATGGAACTGGATGGTACCAGAGGTTACCAGATGCAATCCGAGTGTGCCGGTGTACACGACGGAAGCCCTTATAAACAAGTGAACCCGATGCAACATTATGAAAATACGGCTTCTCCCCGCGGCAGTCGTGTAGATGGCTTTAATCCTGAGTATGGAGCCCCGACACTTCCTACGGTAGAAATCCTTCGTGAGATGATGGATGAGAAAGACCTCTGGCCTATTAACAAGAAGGTGTGGGATTATCTGGACGGGAATGGTTTCCATTTGATGACTACCCTTTATACAGATCTAGTCAATCAATACGGTGAATCTTCATCTATTGATGAGTTTGCCCGCAAAGGACAATTGTTGGGTGCCATTAACTCTAAGAGCATCTGGGAGGTATGGAACTACAACAAGCTGGATTACGGTGACCGTTTTTGTTCGGGTCTACTGTTCTGGTATCATAACTGCTCGATGCGTCAGGTGGCTTCCCGTATGTGGGACTGGTCTTTGGAGCCGACGGCATCGCTTTATCATACAGCCAACTCGTTGGAGCCGTTGCATGCACAGTTTGATTACTTGAAAAATACCGTATCGGTAGTGAATGACTTTTACCGGGATTTCAATGACTATAAAGTAGTGGCACAGGTCTATGATATCGACAGTCGGAAAGTATTGGAAGAATCTGCTATAGTGAATCTTCCTGAGGACGGAGTCGCGAATGATGTACTGACGATCCGTTTCCCAGAGAATATATCCCAGGTTCATTTTATCAAGCTGACCCTGAAGGATGAAAAGGGGAAAGAAGTTTCTTCGAACTTCTACTGGCGTTCTAAGGATAAATATGAGGGAAAGACCACGTTGACAGGACCTGCCACCTCCGGTTTCAAACAATTGGGTGATCTCAAGTCTGCCAGAGTGAAGCTGTCATATAAGGTTAGGGAAGAGGGAAACCGTTACTTTGTGGATGTGGTTCTGAAGAACAGCTCCAACCGCATTGCTTTCTTCAATCAGCTGCAATTCTTGAATTCGAAAATGAGTCCGATCCGTCCATCATTCTATACGGATAACTTCTTTACGTTGATGCCTAAAGAGAATAAGGTGGTAACCATTGAGACGGGTAAGGAGAAACTAGGAGAAGGTGTAATGTTGGTTCTGAAGGGATGGAATACAGAGAGCCAAGAGTATAAACTGAAATAATAGGGACAAGAATAGTAATTTAGAATAAAAATTAAAACAAGCGTATAAAGTGAGAAGACTCTACACACTTAGTATCTTATTACTACTCAGCTGGGGAATATCTGCTCAGAATAGCTATGACCTGGTAATTGTCGGTGGAAATCCCGGGGGTATAATGGCGGCAATTGCCGCCGCCCGAGAAGGTAAAACTTCAGTAATCCTGGAACGTACCAGCATGTGGGTGGCCTTCCGGTCAATGGATTGGGGGCAACGGATATTGCTACTCGTCAAGCAACTACAGGGTTATTCTCAGAGTTTACATCAAGAGTAAAACAATACTATATCGACCGATATGGAGATAAATCACAACAGGTGAAAGACTGTAGTGATGGCTTTCATTTTGAACCTTTAGTTGCAGCCCATGTCTACAAACAGATGTTGGAAGAACACAAAGACAAGATCAATGTGTTTTTGCTGCGGCAGTTTGATGCGGAAGACAAAAATATCTCACTTAGAGACGGACGTATCGAAAGTATCCGCATATTGAACCGGGAAACAGGACAGAACGAAACATACTTCGGTAAAATCTTTATAGACGCTACTTATGAAGGAGATTTAGGTGCTGCTGCCGGGGTTCCATTCCGCGTAGGTAGGGAGAGTCGTGAGGAATTTGGAGAACCGGGAGCCGGACGTACTTATGAATACTGGAAAAGCTTACCTGCAGAAGGTAGTACGGGACAGGCGGATAACGCAGTACAGGCATATAATTATCGACTTTGCCTGACTGATGATCCTGCGAAACGTATTGCTTTCCCCAAACCGAAATCTTATAATCGGAAAGAATACGTATCACTCATAGAAGATGTATGGACTGGGCGAAATACGCAGCGTGTGATGGCAGAAGTGACAGACGAAATGATGGAAGAAAATCGCCGTCACATAGCTGGAGGAAACCGTAGTAAATTACCTGGAGACAGCTGGGGAATCTGGAAACTGAGTAGCTTAGTTAAACTCCCCAACCGAAAGGCAGACGGGAATAACCAACATGCTGCATTCCTTTCTACTGATCTTCCCGAAGAAAATTGGCCTTGGCCTACTTCCTCTTGGGAATGGAGAGATAAATTTGCTGAACGTCTAAGGGATTATACATTAGGGTTGTTCTGGTTTGCACAGAATGACAGCGAGCTCCCTGAACATTTTCGCAAAGAGATATCACAGTGGGGACTTGCGAAAGATGAGTATGAGGATAATGGATATTTTCCTCGTCAAGTATATGTCCGTGAAGGCCGCCGATTTGAAGGGGTGTATTTTTTTACGGCCAAAGATGCGTTGCCAGTGTCACCGGGTAAACGTCCGCCCCTGCATTCAGGCAGTGTGACCGCCAGTCATTATGCACTTGATTCACATGCTGCCCGTAAGCGGGAAACTGGACGAGTCCACTTGGATGGATTTATTAGCTATCCTACTGCTGTATATACAGTTCCTTTAGGTGTAATTCTGCCCCGCAAGGTGGATAACCTGTTATTGCCAGTACCTGTATCTGGTTCACACATCGGCTTTTCTACATTACGTATGGAACCTTGCTGGATGGCATTAGGACAGGCAGCAGGAATTACAGCTTCTCTTGCTATAGATCGGAAGACCTCAGTACGTGCGGTTGATATAGCTATTTTGCAAGACATCCTTATCAGAGAAAAGGCAACGTTGATCTATTATCGTGATGTACGCCCGGAAGATAAAGATTTTCCTATGGTGCAATATCTGGGATTAAGAGGGTATTTGAACGAATGGGATGCCGACTTACAAAAGGTGGTTGATGAGGCTACACTAAGAAACTGGGAGAAACTTTGTGGCTTTAAACTGAAAGCAATTTCAGGAAAGACTTTAAGAGGAGAAGCGTTGAAAGAAATATTCAACATACGTCAGTGATTCTCTGAAATCCTGGTGGGGTATTATTAAACTGTTTGTGGAGTATTAATGGTCTATATCTTAACTATTAATAGTATACATCTCAGTTATTAATACTCTATAATTCAACTATTAATAGCCAATAATAGACTATGAATATGCTCAAAATAAGCTATTTATAATGAAACGATTGGATGCGCTTATGAAAGTTTAATTAGATATATAAGCGAATCCAAAAGCGTAATTTTATTTATTGATAAACTAAAAGACAAAATGAAATTAAGACTCTTAACTTGTTTGGCAATAGGACTATTCTTATGTGGATTCTCCACGTTGCCTTCTTCAGCTGTTTCAAGTGAAAAACAATCTAAAAAGTGGGTAATAGGTCCATTTTTGCGCCCTGAGAAAGGTAATCCGGTCATTTCCCCACAACCGACAGCTTTTGATTGTCCAATGCAAAAACAGAAAATCAAATGGGAAGAAAGTGATACTTTTAATCCGGCAGCTACTGTAAAAGATGGAAAGATCGTTGTACTCTATCGGGCAGAAGACAACTCTGCACAGGGGATAGGAAAAAGAACATCCCGTATTGGATATGCCGAAAGTACAGACGGAATAACAATATCAAGATTGAAGGCACCAGTACTCTTTCCTGCTGAAGATGAATTTAAAAGTATTGAGTGTCCGGGTGGTTGTGAAGACCCTCGTGTAGCGATGACTAAAGATGGATTGTATGTAATGCTTTATACAGCGTGGAACCGTCAAACTCCCCGCCTTGCCGTTGCTACCTCCAGAGATTTGAAGAACTGGACCAAACATGGGCTTGCTTTTGAAAAAGCTTATAATGGTCGGTTTGCTAAGATTGCAAGTAAATCGGCTTCTATTCTTACAAAAGTGAATGATGGGAAAATAGTCATTGATAAAGTAGATGGTAAATATTTTATGTATTGGGGAGAATATGCTGTTTATGCTGCCACGTCTGAAAATCTGGTAGATTGGTATCCGGTATTGGATGAGAATAATCAATTAAAGAAACTGGCTAGACCACGTAAAGGATACTTTGACAGTCAGATGACAGAATGTGGTCCTCCGGCTATTCGGACGAAGTATGGTATTGTTTTAATGTATAATGGTAAAAATGATAAAAGAAGCGGAGATCCAAACTATCCAGGAGGTGCTTATTGTGCCGGACAAATGCTATTTGACAACAAAGATCCTTATAAACTTTTAGATCGTTTGGATAAACCTTTCTTTGTTCCCGAAGCTTCTTTTGAGAAAAGCGGCCAATACAAGGATGGAACAGTCTTTATCGAAGGATTGGCTTACTTTAAAAAGAAATTATATCTTTATTATGGATGTGCCGACTCAAAAGTAGCAGTATCTGTGTGCGATAATGTAAAGAACTTATTGAAAATAGACTGATATAATTTCCTATAGTTAATTAAGTTTGCACAGTTTGTCAAAGAGTATCCGGATGGTATCTCATTGAGTTTTCTGATGGACATTTCTCTGTATACTTCTGTGAAACGTTTTTTCAAGAAGTACAAATACTGGGGAAAGTACAGTTGTCGTAAAATCCTCAAGAATGCCTAGCTGATGCCATCACCTTGGATTTAAGAGATACTGTGACTAAAGTAGCTATTCATTCGGCTTATTTTGATGATGTATATTTCTTTTTGATGCTGAGTGTATCTAAAGAAATCATTTTTCAAGTCGATACAGATAAAATAGTTGCTGCACTCATTTTCAAATAGGGGGATATAATGTAAGACTACAGAATATTTTCCTAAAAGGAAAATAAACGTAGAAACGTAAATCACTACTTTTTTATAGAATAATAGGGAGAAATATCAGGTGATGGATATTTTCTCCCTGTTTTTAGTTAGTTTGAATAGATTTTTTCCTTTGTTGGTCAGAATATTGCGTTTTAAATGAATTTTCTTTCTTAACTTTGGCGCCACAAATAAGGGTATTAATTTCTATAATATCGTTTGCGTACACGAAAAATACATATATAGATAATAACAACCAAATTTAGTACCAACAGGATTAGTGTTAATTCTACAAATTAGAAAAGATTGTATATGAAAAAGAATATTTTATTGACTTTACTTTTGTTCTGTGCCGCTTCTTTGACAGCACAGAATTGGGAACCTCTTTTTAATGGTAAGAACCTGAAAGGGTGGAAGAGGCTGAACGGTACAGTTGAGTATAAAGTTGTAGATGGTGCCATTGTAGATATTTCTAAAATGGGAACCAATAACACATTTCTTGCTACGACAAAAAACTATGGAGATTTTATTCTTGAATTTGATTTCAAAGTAGATGATGGTTTGAACTCTGGTGTACGACTTCGTAGTGAAAGTACAAAAGATTACCAGAAAGGATGCGTACATGGTTATCAATTCGAAATCAATCCATCTAAAAGTGCATGCTCAGGTGGTATTTATGATGAAGCACGTTGTAGTTGGCTGTATCCTTAAACTAAGAATCCGTGTACGTAAACAGCTTTTAAAAACAATGCTTGGAACAAAGTTCGTATTGAAGCTGTTGGAAATTCGATTCGTACTTGGATGAATGGGGTACTTTGTGCTAACCTCTGGGATGATAAGACTTCTGAAGGATTTATTGCTTTGAAAGTACATGCAATCGGTAATGCTGCTGATGAAGGAAAGACTGTCAGCTGGAAAGATATTCGTTCTGTACTACAAAAGAAGGAGGTGATATAGAAATCTTTGTAAGATGCACAGAAACTGAAACGGATGATTATAACTATGTGGTTAAAATTTAAGCTATCTTCCCAGTAAAAACACAATAGATGTAATCTTTTATATGACTGACTTTTATTTTAATAACAATGATCTATTAAAGTACAAGCACGATTTGCTCAATAAACGTAACAATTAATATTATTTATCTTAAAAAAAATGTATTATGAAAAAGAAGACAAAAAGTAATGTTTGGCACATCCAATGGATGTTGTTAGTATTTGTCGCTCTTTGCTTCACTGGTTGCAAAAACGACAATAAGGTTGCATCAGAAGTAAATGCGATAGCTAATACTATTTCTCCGAGTGAAGCCAAAGACGGTTGGGTATTGCTGTGGGATGGTAAGACTACTAATGGATGGAGAGGAGCAAAACTTTCTACTTTCCCGGAAAAAGGTTGGAAAATTGAAGATGGTATCCTGAAAGTGATGAAGAGTGGTGGAGCGGAATCAGCTAATGGTGGTGATATCGTGACTACACGTAAATATAAGAATTTTATCTTAACTGTAGATTTCAAGATTACTGAAGGTGCTAATAGTGGAATTAAATACTTCGTTAATCCGGATATGAATAAAGGAGAAGGTTCCGCCATTGGTTGCGAATTCCAGATTCTTGATGACGACAAACATCCTGACGCTAAACTAGGTGTGAAGGGTAACAGAAAACTTGGTTCACTGTATGACCTGATTCCGGCTCCGGTTGAAAAACCTTTTAAAAAAGGAGAGTTTAATACGGCTACTATTATTGTAAAAGATAACCATGTTGAACATTGGTTGAATGGCGTTAAGCTTATCGAATACGATCGTAACAATGATATGTGGAATGCATTGGTGGCTTACAGTAAATATAAAAACTGGCCGAACTTCGGAAATTTTGAAGAAGGAAATATTCTTCTGCAAGATCATGGAGATGAAGTATGGTTCAAGAATGTGAAGATTAAAGAACTGAAATAAGAAATAAAATGTCCACCTTGCTTTTGAAGAAAGGTGGACATTTTACACAAAGCCCTTGTCATGTGTCGTTCTTTTCAGCATTTATATAGACAATCTTCTGATGGTGACGGTTTACTCTATGCTTGGTTTCCGTCTATGCATACCCGGGTAGATATTATTTTATCCAGTCAGTACTCAGAAGATAAATTATTGTTGGTCATTGCAACTATACAGGATATATTGCGGCAATTAGAAAAGACTGCCAATTATTATGATGCGGATAGCGAACTTGCACAGATCAACCAAACAGCCTCTTTACATCCTGTGAAACTCAGTTCATCTCTTTATGAAATGATTTATTTATGTCTGGAATATCACAGGAAAACTTTGGGTTGTTTTGATGTCACTGTCCATTCTGAACATTATACCCGAAA
This sequence comes from Bacteroides faecichinchillae JCM 17102, assembly GCF_000614145.1. Classification (GTDB taxonomy): domain Bacteria; phylum Bacteroidota; class Bacteroidia; order Bacteroidales; family Bacteroidaceae; genus Bacteroides; species Bacteroides faecichinchillae. The sequence goes on from NZ_BAKK01000057.1 coordinate 9,147, forward strand.
TACGATACAATCGGTACAATTGTCTGCCGAAGACCAGACTGTATTTTTTCAGAAAAAGGGAACAACCATAAATTTATCCGGTTTCCTAAAAGGATATGCTTTGGAGCGGATTAGAGAGATATTGGAAAGTTATGCAATAAGAAATGCATTAATAAATATAGGAAATAGTTCGATATTGGCAATAGGAAACCATCCTAATGGTAAAGGGTGGAAAGTTGATTTTGACAAGCGACTTCATATAGGAAAAGACAGTGAGAATAATGCTTTGATATTATTTGATGAATGTCTCACAACTTCAGGAAATGACTCTGCTGAGCGCAAACATTTAATTTCTCCTCACAGTGGTAAATTGGTAGAAGGTTGTAAGCAATTAGCGGTAGTGACAACTAATGGAGCTATTGGAGAAATATTTTCTACCAGTCTATTTGTTGCTGATGAAGAACTGCGTGCATTATTAATTGATCGTTTTCATTTGAAGACAGTCATTGAGTTATAGGCGATATTGTTGTATTTTGAGTACATTTTGTTGCTTAGTAGAATGAGATTGAGCATTTGATCCTAATTTCTCAATCATCGGTTTATATTTTATCCTGTTTCTATTTATTTTTATTTTCATTTGTATCATTGATACATAAATTAATTTTTTATGAAAACCAAATCTTTGTTGTTAGGACTCTTTTGCTGTTGTTGTATTTCAGCAGAAGCGCAAGTGTTATTGAATAAAGGGGCAGGGAAAAATAGTTTTCCTATTGTTTCGCCATCCTCAAAGGCTGTTGTTTGTTTTGATGGAAAAGATGAAATAGTGGTACGTAAGAGTGTTTCTTTATTTGTAGAAGATGTTAATCGTGTGACGGGTCAGACATTGGAGGTTGCAGAAAAGGAACCGGGTGATGTATCAGCACGTTACGCTATTATTGTAGGTACTATTGGTGAAAGTGAATGGATCAACAAATTAGCTGCTCGAAATAAGATTGACACTACATCCATAGCAGGGGGATGGGAAAGATATTTGATAGAGAAGGTTAGCAATCCTGTACCGGGTGTCAAAAATGCAATTGTAATTGCTGGTAGTGACAGACGTGGTACAGCTTATGGACTTCTTTCTATTTCCAGAGCGATAGGTGTCTCTCCTTGGTATTGGTGGGCCGATGCTCCGGTAAAACAACTTAAACAGTTGAATGTAAACGTCAATAAGTATATTTCGAACGAACCGACAGTAAAGTTCAGAGGTATCTTTATCAATGACGAAGATTGGGGACTTTATAAATGGTCAAAAGAGAATTTTGAAAAAGAACGTGGAAACTTCGGACCCAAAACATATGCAAAGGTTTGTGAGTTGTTATTACGTCTTCAAGCCAATTACTTATGTCCCGCCATGCACGATGCGTCGATGGCATTTCATCGGATTCCGGAAAACAGATTAGTAGCGGATAGTTTTGCTATTGTCATGGGATCGTCACATTGCGAACCATTGCTGTTTAATACAGCTAGTGAATGGAAACGTGATAAAATGGGTGAATGGGACTATATCAATAACAAAACAGGTGTAGATAAAGTCTTGAAATCACGTGTTGAAGAATGTGCTCCTTTTGAAAATGTATATACATTGGCTTTACGTGGATTGCATGATAAAGCAATGAATGCCAGCAATGATATGTCCGATAGAAAGAAGATGCTTCAGGAAGCACTAATGGCACAGAGACAAATGCTGGTCGATCTCATTGGCAAACGTGCAGAAGATATTCCTCAAGCTTTTACCCCTTACAAGGAAGTATTGGATGTATATGATGAGGGGTTGGAACTTCCGGATGATGTGACTATTATCTGGCCGGATGACAATTACGGCTATATGAAGCGTTTGAGTAGTCCGAAAGAACAGAAGCGTTCCGGACGTTCCGGCGTATATTACCATTCTTCTTATCTAGGTAAACCTCATGATCACCTTTGGATGAATACAGTTTCACCTACTTTAATGTATGAAGAGCTACGTAAAGCTTATGATATGACAGCCGACCGTATCTGGTTACTTAATGCCGGTGATATTAAATCCTGCGAATTTGCAGTAGACTATTTTCTGACAATGGCTTTTGATATCAACGCCTTCAATTTTGAAAGAGCAGCCAATTACCGTACCGAATGGTTGTGTGGTATGTTAGGAGATGAATATCGGGAAGAATATCAAGATGTGATTAACTCTTTCTACAAGTTAGCCTTTGAGCGTAAACCGGAGTTTATGGGGTGGGGCTATCAATGGGCAACAGACAAACATGGGAATGAACGGAATACAGATACCGACTTCTCATTTACAAATTACCGGGAAGCAGATATTCGCCTGGCCGAATATACACGTATTGGGTCTATTGTTGAGAAGATACTGAATCAATTGTCGGATGACCACCAAAAAGCCTGTTTCTATCAGTTGCTATATTATCCGGTAAAAGGCTGTGAGTTACTTAATCAGATGGTTTTGAATGGTCAGAAAAATCGTTGGTATTCCATTCAGCAGAGAGCGGCTACCGAATTCTTGGCAAATAAGACAAAGGTATGTTATGATAGTCTGCAAATAATTACGGACGGATATAACTCTTTGTTAGGTGGTAAATGGAACCATATGATGACCATGAAACAAGGTTTTGCCTCCTCTTATTTCAAACTTCCGGAATTGCGCACAGTTTCATTGGAAAATAATGCTTCTTTAGGAGTGATGGCGGAAGAGGAAGATATATTAAAAGGATTGAAAAGTTTCCACTCATTACCAGCTTTTAATACCTACTTACGCCGTTCATATTATGTAGACGTTTTCAATAAAGGTACGGCACCGTTAAAATGGCAGGCAAATGTTTCAAACGATTGGATTGTATTGAATAAGAAAACTGGTGAGACAGCTACTGAAGAACGTATTGATGTATCAATCGATTGGACAAAAGTACCTGTAGGCGAAAGAGTGTTGGGGACATTAGAAATCTCGTCTGCCAACGGCGAAAAAGAAAATGTTTACGTTTCAGTATTCAATCCTTCCTCACCTTCGCTGGCGGAGATGGATACCCTGTTCGTTGAACATAACGGCTATGTCTCAATAGATGCAGCAAGTTTTCATCGCAAAGTGGAGAATAAAGATATCAAGATGATAACAATTCCTAATCTGGGGGTTGAAAATACAGCTATCCAATTAGGTAACCCAGTGGCTCCACCACAGCGGACAGCAGGACGTAGTACCCCACGATTAGAATATGATTTTTACACTTTCGAACAAGGTTCTGTAGATGTTTATACGTATGTCCTGCCAACATTCGTTCTATGTAAAGACAGAGGATATGCTGGACATGAAGCAACGAATGTCGAAACAAAATATGGTGTATGTATCGACGAAGGTCCTGTGATGAATCCATCCACTTCTTCTTTTGAGTATGCACAACTTTGGTATGAAAGCGTATTGAAAAATTGTAGAATCAATAAAACCACTCTGCATATAGATAAGCCTGGTAAACATACGGTAAAAATTATTTGCGGAGATGCAGGAACGGTTATTCAAAAGATTGTTTTGGACTTTGGTGGAATGAAACGTTCTTATATGGGACCACGACCTACAAGGAATAAATAAGTTTCTTAAAAATAGAAGCTGTAATTAAAAAGAATATTTTGCATTGTACTGAATAAATTCAAGAGTGGACTTATCCGGTACAATGCATTTGGAATATATAATGGTCTGTATTTTTCCTTTATTGAATAGTAATTTTTGTATTATGCAAGGTGTAATGCCTATATTTGTACTATTGATAATAAATTAAATATCTAATATTTATGAATTCTAAATTATTACTTCTACCGGCCGCACTGACACTAGCCGGAAATTCCGTCGCAAAAGACAAAAATAAGAGGACCGACAAGCGTCCGAATATTCTAGTGATTCTTGCGGATGATTTAGGTTATTCTGATTTAGGATGTTATGGTAGTGAGATTCATACTCCCAATTTGGACAAGCTGGCACAGCAAGGTGTTCGTTTCAATCATTTCTATAATGCTAGTCGTAGTTGCCCGACTCGTGCTTCTTTATTAACCGGACTTTACCAACATCAGGCGGGTATTGGTCGTATGACGTTTGATGACAATTTACCGGGATATCGGGGTACACTTTCGCGTAATGCAGTCACCATTGCGGAAGTTCTGAAAGGAGTAGGATATACCACCAGTATGGTAGGTAAATGGCATATTGCCGAAACCCCCTTGCGTAAAGACCAACGGGAATGGTTGGCACATCATGTATTTCATGATACTTTCTCTGACTTATGCCATTATCCGGTGAATCGAGGTTTTGACACTCATTATGGAACCATTTATGGAGTGGTGGATTACTTTGATCCGTTTAGCCTGGTAGAAGGTGAAGAACCTATAAAAGAAGTACCGGATGGATATTATATCACTCAGGCTCTTTCGGACCGTGCTGTGAAAGAAGTGAACGAATATGCAAAAGAAAACAAACCTTTTTTTATGTATCTGGCTTATACGGCACCTCACTGGCCACTTCATGCTTTGCCTGAAGATATTGAGAAGTATAAAGATACTTATAAAGTAGGTTGGGAAGCCATTCGTAATGCTCGTTACGAACGGCAAAAACAATTGGGAATATTTCCTGGAATGGATAACTTCTTATCTGATCGTCAATTTCTAGATAAGTGGGAAAACAATCCGACTGCAGAGTGGGATGCTCGTGCCATGGCGGTCCATGCAGCAATGATTGATCGTATGGACCAAGGAATTGGTCAAGTGATTGAGGCTTTAGAACGTACCGGACAGTTGGATAACACATTGATCTTATTTCTTTCCGATAATGGATGTAGTAATGAGCTCTGCCAGAATTATTCCCCGGGTGAAAATGACCGTCCTGATATGACTCGCAAAGGAGAGGTGATGGTATATCCACATAACAAAGAAGTATTGCCTGGTCCGGAAACTACCTATGCGTCGTTAGGAGCTCGTTGGGCCAATGTAGCCAATACTCCTTTCCGTTTTTGGAAAGCTAAGTCTTATGAAGGTGGTATTTGTACTCCTATGATTGCACATTGGCCAAAAGGAATCAAAAAAAATGTGGGTGGAATGACATCTGAAATCGGTCATGTAATGGATATTATGGCAACTTGTATTGATTTGGCAGATGCAAGCTATCCGGAAAAGTATAAAGGTCATGATATTATACCAATGGAAGGTAAGAGCCTTCTGCCTATCTTTAAGAGCGGTCATCGTGAAGGACATGACTACCTTGGTTTTGAACATTTCAATGAACGCGCTTTTCTTTCCAATGATGCTGGAAGATTGTCCGCCCTGGAGAAAAAGCGAAATGGGAATTGTATAACCTGAATGAGGATCGTAGTGAACAACACAATCTTGCTAACAAATACCCTGAAAAGGTAACAGAAATGGTAAAAGCTTATGAAGCATGGGCGAAGCGTTGCATGGTAGAACCTTATCCGGGGCAGAATAAATAATCTCACTAAGTTATTGGTAAATTGTATATGAACAATATATCTTTTTCTCTGGTAGTAGCGGTAGCTTCTGTCAGTATTTCTGCTATCGCGCAACAGACGAAAACTCCGAATGTCGTATTGATTATGACTGACCAGCAACGTGCTGATCTTTGTGGAAGAGAGGGCTTCCCAATGGACATAACACCTTATGTTGATTCGTTAGCTCATCAAAACACTTGGTTTGATAAAGCTTATACTGTGGCACCTGCGAGTTCTCCTGCTCGCTGCTCTATGTTTACGGGACGTTTCCCGTCGGCTACCCACGTACGTACCAATCATAATGTATTGGATGTATATTATCGAAAAGATATGGTTCATGTGTTTAAAGAAAAAGGATATAAAACAGCGCTTGTCGGCAAGAATCATTCTTATCTGAAACCAACCGATATGGATCATTGGATTGAATACGGACATTGGGGGAAGTCTGTGAAGAACAAGACAGAAGGCGAAAAGAAACTGGCCAACTTCCTCGATAAGGATGCACGCGGACAATGGTTGGAACCTTCTCCGATTCCTTTGGAACAACAACAGCCTGTTACAATTGTAAATGAAGCATTGGACTGGATCAAGACACAAGAAAATCCTTTTTTTATTTGGGTATCTTTCCCGGAACCTCATAATCCGTATCAAGTATGTGAACCCTATTATTCGATGTTTGCACCGAAGAAATTACCTCAACCCCGTACCGGTCGTAAGGATTTAGCGCGTAAAAGTGAAAAATATCAGATATTAGCGGAATTGGAAGACGATTCTTGCCCTGACTTGCAAAAAGATCTTCCCAGATTAAGAGGTAATTATATGGGAATGATACGACTGATAGATGATCAGGTGAAGCGATTGATTGAAACTCTGAAAGCAGAGGGGAAATATGAAAACACAATTTTCATTATTCTTTCTGACCATGGTGACTATTGTGGTGAATATGGACTGATCCGTAAAGGAGCCGGAACTCCTGAGTCTTTGACACGTATTCCGATGGTGTGGGCTGGCGCAGGTATTTCTAAACAACAAAAGCCAATGGAAGCTCATGTTTCTATTGCTGATATTTTCCCGACTCTTTGTACTGCTATTGGAGCCGATATTCCGGTGGGAGTGCAGGGACGTAGTTTATGGCCTATGCTTACAGGAAAAAGTTATCCGAAAAGAGAGTTTTCAAGTATGATAGTAGAACAAGGATTCGGAGGAGAAGACTTTACTCGGGAAGAGCCTTTGTCATTTCAAAAAGAAGGTGCTTTTACGCCGAATAAGATAGCTCACTTTGATGAACTGAATACCTGGACACAAAGCGGAACTCAACGCATGGTGCGCAAAGGAGATTGGAAGCTGATTTTGGATAATTATGGAAGAGGTGAATTGTATAATCTGAAAAAAGATCCATCTGAAATCAGTAATCTGTTTGATAACAAAAAATATGTAGCTAAACAATCAGAGTTACTTCAGGAGGCTTTGGTATGGAATCTGAGATTACAAGATCCGTTACCTGTTCCCAGACATCGGTATTCTTTTATACAGAATCCATACAATTATCATTTCAAAGATTAATGTTGTAACGTGAGATATTGAATTACTAAAATAGAATGAAAGGGTGGATCGAATAACGATTGAGCACTCCAGCACTATTCTTTCAACAATTTCATTGCGAACGCTTTGTCGGTTATTGAAGCATATTGCTTCTTTTAAAAAAAACGCCATCGGTGTAAACTTTATCAATGACGGGCTATTAGATTTAATTGATACAGAGAATGTTTGCAGTAGTAAAAAGAGGGACGCCTTTTGTACAACTGCAAACATATAAGAGTAACACAACTATAAATTGATATTACAATTATTAACAATAAAAAAAGGAGAAGATACTTGCCGAAGTCTTAGAATTCACGTTAGATTACATTAAACCAACAGTACCGGAACTAAATTTCACATAAAACCAATCCTTATTATTCTTATAATTTTCATCATTATCTTTTTGAATCTGAATGTATACCCATCGAACAGGAAAAACTAAGAAATACTCAATAAATTCTTTCCCATCAACAATTATTTTTAATTGATGAATTCCACATGAAGTATGAACATCTTGAAATTCATATAGTTTTTGCAAAGACTTATCTTTAAAAACAATATTGCCATCTATGTATACCTTGATATCAGTTGGTAAAGATGAATATTGAGTTGATATGATAAGAGGTACATTCATACCTTCATATTTATAATACCAATATCCTCCTCTGCATATCATTGCTATGATACATGCGCAAGTAACAATTATAAATTTACGGATTTTATTCTTTACATTTTTCATATTACCATGGTTTAACTATAAATATTGCATTACCTACATTAGGACGTTTTGCTCCATGTGGAGCTAAAAAACTATTTGTGCCAAGGTTTAGTTGTTAATTTTTCCAATTACTGTGTATTTCGTTCAGTTGTGAAGCTGTTGTTCCATAGAACATTCCATTTTTTCTCATGAGATTGCCAGGACCAAATGCACCATGTTGTAAACCTGCTAAATGTCCAAATTCATGTGTTGCTGTGTAAGAACCATAATTCCTACTGCCTAACAATTCATCATATGTACCCGAAAAAAAGGCCGCATTAATAAATGCAACTTTCCCACCTATATAATTTGAAGCTCCATAAACCTCTCCTTTCTCAATCTAACTTATTTTATCTGTTAAAACAAATAAATGATCATTATCTGATACTTCATTCATGTTTTTTACACTTGATAATTGTATATCTGAACTAAAGGATATGTCACCAATATCACCTTTAAATGCTCTTTTCATAGCCTTAGTGATATTTTTTACGGTTGACTCCATATCAATTCTTTCATTAGAATCATTCAATACTTTACCTGTAACATGCATCGTTATGCCTTCTAAATCTCCCTTTTTGTTATGTTAAGACGTAAACCAAATACTATCTCCATTCACGTCAATGTTATTCACCAGATTATTAGCCCATATTGATAAGGAGATAAGAGAACGTGTTAAAATACCTGAAATATGGAAATTACCCATGTCACACATAGTTGTAGCAGGGATGATTTTGTTATAAAGAGTTTTTTGACACATCCTCATCTTCATAAATCTCCCTATCGCCGCATCATAATGTCTCGCCCCATAATCATACCAACCAAGCCCATTCCTCGTATCCAACTCCTTACCGTTATACTTGTAAGGCTGAACACCGATTGTCGAAGTAAACGTCCCTCCAAACGGATAATAAGCATTCGTCTCCTCCACATTGCCATCCTTGTCTGCCACAACCCGGGTATTCCCCTGATGATCCTTCAAATAGAAATGGTACTTCCTATCCGGGAAACTCACATACCCAGCCTCATTGAGCAACATCCTCAACACCCCGTTCTCATAGACCGCATTTCCACAGTAATCCGTTGTTAAAGTAGTAGCACCGGTTTTATGTACGCTACGCAGCTTCGTTCCGTCCACCACATAGTCATACTGCACACTGTTACATTCGCAAAGGTTATCGATTAGGCAAATTTAAAAGATTATATCGATTATTGTCAATATTCTTGTTTAAATCTTTAATCGGATTATCGTTTTTGTCATAGGTATACTCCAGCACCTGATTAGTATTGTCCTTAACCTCCAGACTATTGTCACATACCAAATTAGGAGTAAGGTTAGCACTTTTTACAGATAAGATAAATTATCATAGATAAAGCATACCCTGATATATATTATCTGTTATTAGACAATCTATATCAGGGTAAAACGAAATTGAGGTTAAATCAAAGCACTACCAAACATCGAGCCAATACATTACATAATTTTTAAATATTACTATTCCTTTGCTATATCCATGTTGCCACCCATTTGGTAAACCAACTCCTGATTTAGAAAGATAATCATTCTTAAGAAAGCAACCTTTTTCTGCATTAAATATAAAAATGATCGCATTTTTATAAAAATCAGGTACGAAATCACCCCAAGTTCTGATATTGGAAATAGGAAGCATATTCGAATTCTGACAATATCGAATCGAATCAGTATTAATTATGGTACTATTCTCTTCATAATTATAAGGAATAATCATTAAACAAGAGTCTGTAAAATGATAAATAGCTTTAGCCTCGAGTAAAGCATCTTTTTTTAATGTCTCAATTCCTGTATCATTTAAAATCAACATAATATGAATATAACTCAATTCCTGTATTTTCGGATACTTAAAAGCTGTTATAAGCACTTTTTTATGAGCAATTTCTTTCGGAAAATGAGACACTAAATCTTCTGGATATAGACTAATGATTTCTTTATAACCTTGAACTGTTTTTTCATCAGGATACTCCTGTGAAAAACAATTGTATTGAATAAAAAACAATTCTATTAGTACTAAACTTATTATTTTCATAAACTATTATTTATATATTAACAACTTTCCTTTTCCTTCTGTAGCATTGTAATAATGATTCCAATTATTATAAACATTAATTGTTCGATAATCTTGCTTACCCGTCATTATTGTTTCCATTTCATTAAAAACAGCTCCAACAGTACTATAGACATTATCACTTGTTTTTGACACTCTATATGATATATAATTTCTTTCTATATATTCTGTTTTTTTTCCTCCTGTTAAAAGTACATCTATCATATCTAAGGCACTATACTTTCTCTGTATTAGTGGATCAGTTTTAATTCCTATCATTTTATTTTTATCAATCGGAAATATTCCATATTTCTCATTAATAAGATCAATTTCACCAGTAACAATCACTATGTTATTTTTCCCCGTTGGATAAGATTGTTCTCTAGACTTTTCGGATTTTAATTGTTGTATTGGATTAATACTATATCCATGCTTTTGAGCTAAAGAAGCAGACTCTTCAAAATTATATAATTTCGATAAAATATCTTTCATACTTCCAAACATATTATTATCACCAATATGAATATAAGTTTGTTCATTATATGTCATCTGTCGTCCGACTGAATCCCGATGGAAATATAAATCTCCTGTTGATTCGTTCATGTACCAGTCCCGTCCATCTATATCTATGTTTTTTATCGGATTATTATTACAATAAGCATATGAATTTACATTGTTGTATTTCTCTGCAGATGGATCCACCACATGCCACCTTCCTATCGCCGCATCATAATGTCTGGCCCCATAATCATACCAGTTCAGCCCATTCCTCGTATCCAACTCCTTACCGTTATACTTGTAAGGCTGAACACCGATTGTCGAAGTAAACGTCCCCCCAAACGGATAATACGCATTCGTCTCCTCCACATTACCATCTTGTCCGCCACAACCCTTACATTCCCCTGATGATCCTTCAAATAGAAATGGAACTTCCTATCAGGGAAACTCACATAGCCGCTTCATTCAGGAGCATCTTCAATACACCGTTCTCATAGACCACATTTCCACAGTAATCCGTTGTCAAAGTAGCAGCACCCATCTTATGTACCGTACGAAGCTTCGTTCCGTCGGCTGCATACTCATACCGGATACTGTTACCATTCGCAAAGGTTACCTCATCAGGCAAATTTAAAAGATTATATCCGATACTACTAATATTCTTGTTTAAATCTTTAATCAGATTCCCATTCTTGTCATAAGTATACT
>NZ_BAKK01000056.1 GCF_000614145.1 Bacteroides faecichinchillae JCM 17102
ATTGGAACTATGAGGGGTAACTTAATGAAACTATCAAAAGGTATAGATGTGGGAATGAAAGTTACCTAATACCGTAGTTTCAAAAGCGTGAATGTTATTAGTATTTTTTGTTATAAATGACTTATATTCATGACATTAATCCTGAAATATAAGCTGTTAATAGTTGATTAATAGGATATTAATGGCTGAGAAGTAGACTATTAATAGTTGAGACATAGACTATTCATACCCACAACTGACTTGATGACACTTCCCGAAACTTTAGAAAAACATTCGTGAATGCCAGGTCCGTTATAGATTTGGTGACGGTAATTTTGCCGTCACAGTGCCATCACACATTTCCATCACACAATTACACGCTCATTATCAATGATCCATCGACGCTCATGTGACAGTGACGGTAAAACATCAAAAAAAATCTCCAAGAGAGAGTAGAATAAACAAAGCTTTCTTAAACTCCAGCTGATTTCATTTATTCCACAAAAAAGACCGTAGCTCTTTACAAAAGCATACGGTCTTTCAGCAAGTTCCTCAATTATTCTTTTACTTCATCTTATACACCAACGTTCCCCCTTTCAATATATCTTCGTGAGAAATAGTTTTCTTTGTATAAGGCTCACCATTCAATGTCACACTCTCCACATACTTATGTTCTTTTGATAAATTCTCTGCGATTACGGTGAAATTTTTTCCGTCCGCTAAATACAAAACCATCTTCGGCAACTGCGGAGCACCAAACACATATTCCCCACTCACAGGGTCTACCGGATAAAAACCCATTGCACTGAACATATACCAAGCAGACATCTGACCACAGTCATCATTACCACAAAGTCCGTCCGGTTGATTACGATACTGAGTATCAAATATTTCACGAATTAACTCTTGTGTACGTTCCGGGCGTCCTGCCAATGCATACAAATACGTAACATGATGGCTGGGTTCATTGCCATGTGCATATTGTCCGATCAATCCTGTTACATCCGCCTGAGTAGTTTCCAACTTCACAGTAAACACAGAATCCAATTTATTCAGGAAAGGTGCTTCTCCACCAAAGAGAGCAATCAACCCCGGAACATCGTGCTGGACATGCCAGGTATATTGCCAGGCATTTCCTTCCGTATAATCACCACCACTACTTTCGGCATGCCCGATATCACTCGGATTGAAAGGAGACTTCCATGTACCGTCCGCCTTACGGGGACGCATAAACTTCGTTTCCGAATCAAACAAGTTTTTATAATAATCGGCACGTTTCGCAAAGTATGCGGCCTCCTCTTCTTTTCCCATACGGCGAGCCATATCAGCTGCAGCATAGTCATCATATACAGATTCCAAAGTAGAAGATACCGATTCAGCCTTTGTCAGGTCTGTCGGGAAATAACCGTACTTCGTATAATTTTCCCAATTTGATTTTAATGGATGCGATTCCATTTGTGTCTTCTTTATAATATTGAAAGCTCGTTCTGCATCAAAACCACGGAACCCCTTGCGGTAAGCCTCAGCAATAACAGAAACTCCATGATTACCAATCATACAATAATTTTCTTTGCCCCACAATGCCCAGATAGGCAAGAAACCTTGCACTTCCCCCTGCTCTATCAATGAATTAACAAAACCATCTACACGTTCAGGAACAATCAACGTATAGAAAGGATGAGCAGCACGATACGTATCCCATAGAGAAAAAGTCGAATAAAAAGCACCTGCACCAGCCTTCACCACAGAATCAGCAGCATTCCGATACATTCCGTCTATATCCGAAATCTGGTTTGGTTGAATCAGAGCATGATAGAAACAAGTATAAAAGTTTGTTTTCTCATCATCCGTTCCGTCTACTTCGATTCGGCTCAAATAATTATTCCATTCGTTATGAGCGGCAGTTCTCACCCCTTCAAAGTCCCAAGCGGGAATTTCGGCTTCAAGATTCTTCTTTGCGCCGTCCACACTGGTAGTGGAAAGAGCCACTTTCATCAGTAACTCATCTCCCGGTTTCATATCGAAAGTAGCAATGATGCGCTTACCTTTTTCTGTTTCTCTCATTGGCAGATAAAGTGTATCCACGACCGGACGACTAAATTTCATCACGAAGAAATAATCCTGATTCACCCATACAGCATTGTTTACATGTCCGGTTAATGTTTGAGCATCTTCCCAATTTACTTCACATTTTTTTACTTGTGAATGATACTGATCTTCATTCCAAGCCGGTCCATGCTGCAAATCAATCAACACAGATGCAGAATCAGCCTTATTATAGGTATAACGATGAAGTGCTGTATGGACAGAAGCAGTCAATTCTGCCTTAACCTGAGAATCAGAAAGCTCTACGGTATAATATCCGGGAGTTGCCGACTCTTTATCTTTCAAAAAATGGCTACGATAAGTGTCCCATGCACGAACACGATTACCTGTCACTGGCATTACCAGAATATCGCCTAAATCCATACACCCCGTTCCATTCAAATGAGTTTGCGTAAATCCCCAAATCAACGAGTCCTGATAAGTATATTCCGAACAATATCTCCATCCAACAGCTCCTGTGACAGGACTAGTTTGTATCATTCCGAAAGGATAACACGCCCCGGGGAAAGTATGCCCGTTATCAGCAGCGCCAATAAAGGTATTTACGTACTGAGTATAATCTTTCGTTTCCGTATCATCTGTCGGAGAACAAGAGGTATAGAAAAATAAACCTGCCAAAGCAGCAATAATCAGAGAAAGATTTCTTTTCATGAAAAATATCATATTTAATTAATTATACTTTGCTAATTTGGTTCGATAATAAGCGGAAACATCCTTCCAATGATAATAAGGAGCCAAATCACTTTCCATCGGTAACTTCATTTCACATTCATTCAACAAGACTTTCACTAGAATGTCTGCATTACCTTTCTTATGAAAGAATACAAATTGCACATTGCAAGCCATTGGGAATACTTCGTAAGCTCGCCATTGCTCAGATAGTTTTTCGATATCGAAATAAGATTGTCCATAATGATTTAATTCCAGCAAGGCTACAAAAGGAAGTACACAAGATTCGTGCCCGAAACGTAAGGTAGCTCTTCGTTTTCCATCTTTCAAGGCATCATCAGCAGTATCCAGAATATTCCGCAACAATTCTGCTTCCCGATAAGGCATCAGACACTGAGTCAGAGGAGAACAGCCGGAATTCAGGAACCAATTCACATTATTACAGCTCCATAAATCATAGCATTCGTCATCGTTGAACAAAGAATATAACTCCATATCTGTGTCATGACTTTGCATATTAGCAGCTATATCAAACAAACGTCTCATCAGTCGTGCTGCATCTACATTATTTCTTACATATTCCTCATCGGTAAACAATACCTTCATCAAACGGGACGGATGTACATGATTCACCTCAAAATCATGAATGATTTTCTTGACCTCTTCGGATTTAACCAGTTTATCCAGATTCTTATCCTTATGATTCATATAAAACATATCATGATAGCTGGCATCATTTTTAATCCGAAGATTCGGATTCATAGCTTGTAACTGAAGGCATTCAGCAGTCATGGACAAGATACAACGAATCACGACAGTAGAACGCGCATCTACCTCCGTACTATCGGCAAAGATCTGGGGGAAGTTGGCAAACATACGTTTTGCAATACCTCTATGCTGGCGAGCTCCCAACGCAGTTAGCTCCCCTAATCTTCCATCTGCCATTTCTGCTATTTTCAGCACAATATTCAGGGTACTTTTTCCTTTTGCAGTAAGTTTATTCAAAGAGTCTGCTTTTAATAGCACCTGTTTTGGAAAGAGATAATCATTTGGATCGATCAGATAACGTGAGCCATGACGTGCATAAGTACTGATATAGAAGGGTTCATATCCTTTAGGGGCTGCTTTCTGCTTAACAGTAGGCGTAGGATAAGCATAATAATTATTTGCAGAAAGTTGTCGGTTGGCTTTAATTTCTTCACGAGCAGTTTGCGCTTGCGCCACCAAGACAATCAGAATTAACAAAATAACGGAAGTGAGTCTTTTCATAATATTTTTATTTGCAAATATACTTTTTTATTCCGAGAATGATTCTTTTTATCCAATGGAATAGTATCTCTTCTTTATGACAATGCAAAATTTCATGTGACTTATGAGACAAATATCAACTCAATTATTTATCTTTGTTAGCTTAAAGGCTAGTTGCCTCAAAAACAATAAGTACAATGAAAGATTTCTTAAAATTTACACTTGCTACCATGACCGGCATAATTCTGTCGGGCATTGTATTCTTTATAATTGGTATGGTGACGTTATTCAGTATCGTATTCACCTCTGAAACTGAAACTACAGTCAAACAGAATTCTGTGATGATGCTCGATTTAAACGGTACGCTCGTTGAACGTATACAGGAAAATCCGATTGATCTGTTATCTCAATTATTTGATAATGATACCAATATATATGGTCTGGATGATATTCTTACTTCTATCCAAAAAGCAAAGGAGAATGATAATATCCAAGGAATCTATTTGCAAGTCAGTTCCTTAGCCACTTCATACGCATCTCTGCAAGAGATCCGCAATGCGCTACTCGACTTTAAAGAAAGTGGAAAGTTCATCATAGCTTATGGTGATAACTATACACAGGGACTTTATTACTTATCAAGTGTAGCAGACAAAATAATGCTTAATCCAAAAGGAATGATCGAATGGCGTGGCATTGCCTCCACCCCACTCTTCTATAAAGATTTGCTTCAAAAAATTGGAGTAGATATGCAAATATTTAAGGTAGGAACTTATAAGTCGGCAGTTGAACCGTTTATTTCTACGGAGATGAGCCCTGCCAATCGTGAACAGGTAACCGCTTTCATCAATTCTATCTGGGGACAAGTGCTTACAGGAGTTTCTGATTCCCGACAACTTCCCGTTGATAGTCTGAATGCTTATGCCGATCGTATGCTTATGTTCTATCCTGCCGAAGAAAGTGTAAAATGCGGACTTGCTGATACTTTGATCTACCGGAATGATGTACGCAACTATCTTAAAAAGCTAGTAAGTATTGATAAAGACGATAATCTTCCTACATTAAGTTTGAGCGAAATGATGAATATCAGGGAAAATACGCCCAAAGATATAAGCAATGATATCGTTGCAGTGTATTATGCATCCGGAGAAATCACCGACACATCCGGATCGGTAGCATCAGAAGAAGGTATTATCGGACCGAAAGTTATTCGGGATTTACGTAAACTAAAGGAAGATAATGATGTAAGAGCTGTCGTTTTACGGGTTAATTCTCCAGGTGGCAGTGCGTTTGCCTCCGAACAAATATGGCATGCTGTAAAAGAGTTGAAAGAGGAGAAACCGGTTATTGTTTCTATGGGTGACTATGCTGCTTCCGGCGGTTATTACATTTCTTGTGTGGCCGATACTATTGTTGCAGAGCCAACGACACTCACCGGTTCTATCGGTATTTTCGGTATGGTTCCAAATGTAAAAGGATTGACTGAGAAAATTGGACTGACTTATGATGTTGTAAAAACAAACAAGTTTGCTGACTTCGGAAATATCATGCGTCCTTTTAATGAAGAGGAGAAGTCGTTGATGCAAATGATGGTAACTCAAGGATATAATACGTTTATTGCCCGCTGTGCCGAAGGACGTCACATGACGAAAGAAGCAATTGAGAAGATTGCCGAAGGACGTGTCTGGACAGGTGAAACTGCTCAAGAACTCGGGTTGGTAGACATACTTGGAGGTATTGACGATGCATTGGAAATCGCAGTTAATAAAGCAGGAATTGAAAACTATACGGTTGTTTCTTACCCGTCTAAACTGGACTTCCTGTCTTCTCTATTCGGAGTAAAGCCTACGAATTATGTGGAATCACAAATATTGCAAAGTAATTTAGGAGAATATTATCAACAATTCGGTCTGCTGAAAAATCTGAAAGAGAAGTCCATGCTTCAGGCACGTATTCCGTTTGAGTTGAACATTAAGTAAACTGTATTTTACATGAGCGAGCACGTTGTCAAGATACATAAATGGCTCTACCCTGTTTCGTGGATTTACAAGTCAGTGGTAGCAATGAGAAATAAACTGTTTGACTGGGGAGTATTCCAGTCGAAAAGTTTTAATATCCCTGTTATTTGCGTCGGCAATCTGGCCGTAGGCGGAACAGGGAAAACTCCTCATACTGAGTATCTGATAAAGCTGCTTCGTGATAATTATCAGGTAGCTATACTCAGCAGAGGGTACAAACGGCGTACGAGCGGTTATGTACTTGCTACTCCACAAAGTACGGTAAAGACAATTGGTGATGAGCCTTATCAGATGCATACCAAATTCCCGTCTGTCACACTAGCTGTTGATGAGAATCGCTGTCATGGCATTGAAAAATTACTTCATTTAAAAGAACCAACAGTAGATGTTATTCTACTTGATGACGCTTTCCAACATCGTTATGTCAAACCTGGATTAAGTATTCTGCTGACAGACTATCATCGTCTATTCTGTGACGATACATTGCTCCCGGCGGGACGGCTACGGGAATCGATCAATGGAAAAAACCGAGCTCAGATTGTCATTGTCACTAAATGTCCGCAAGATATTAAACCGATTGACTACAACATCATTACTAAACGGTTAAACCTGTATCCATATCAGCAATTATTCTTTTCATCGTTCCGTTATGGAAATTTACGACCTGTTTTCTCTCAAAATGATTCAGATTCGGTAACGAAAGATTCAAGCAACAAAGAAGTTCCTTTGTCTTCATTGACTGATGCAAACATATTACTGGTAACGGGCATTGCTTCCCCCACCCCAATTCTTGAAAGATTAAAGGAGTTTACGCAGAATATTGATCTGCTCTCATTTGGTGATCATCATGATTTCAGTCACCGGGATATACAGCTCGTCAAGGAACGATTTAAAAAGCTGAAAAGTGAGCAACGGATTATCATTACCACAGAAAAGGATGCAACCCGGCTACTCCATCATCCTGCAGTGAATGAAGGACTGAAACCGTTCATCTATGCCTTGCCTATTGAAATTGAGATATTACAAAATCAACAAGATAAATTTAACCAACATATTATTAATTATGTTAGAGAAAATACAAGAAACCGCAGCTTATCTTAAAGAGAAGATGCACACAAGTCCTGAAACTGCCATCATTTTGGGAACCGGACTTGGGAGTTTAGCAAACGAGATCACCGAGAAGTATGAAATAAAGTATTCAGATATTCCTAACTTTCCGGTATCAACGGTCGAAGGTCATAGTGGTAAGCTGATTTTCGGTAAGTTGGGTAATAAGGATATTATGGCAATGCAAGGTCGTTTCCACTATTACGAAGGATATTCAATGAAGGAAGTCACTTTTCCGGTACGTGTAATGCGTGAATTGGGTATCAAGACGCTGTTTGTTTCTAACGCCAGCGGTGGAACAAACGCCGCTTTTGAGATCGGAGATCTGATGATTATTACCGATCATATCAATTATTTCCCCGAACATCCGTTACGTGGTAAAAATATTCCGTATGGTCCCCGTTTCCCAGATATGAGCGAGGCTTATGATAAAGAATTAATTCGTAAAGCGAACGAGATTGCTAAAGAAAAGGGAATTAAAGTACAGCATGGCGTATATATAGGTACTCAAGGTCCTACTTTTGAGACTCCGTCCGAATACAAGCTGTTCCATATTCTTGGTGCTGATGCGGTAGGTATGTCTACAGTCCCCGAAGTGATTGTTGCCAATCATTGCGGAATCAAGGTGTTCGGTATTTCTGTAATTACCGACTTGGGAGTGGAAGGAAAAATCGTAGAAGTAACGCACGAAGAGGTTCAGAAAGCCGCTGATGCTGCACAACCGAAAATGACTACCATCATGCGTGAACTTATTAATCGTGCATAAAAAGCTAAAGGATATTTATGAGAACTGAAATAGCCACTCTCGGAGAGTTTGGATTAATCAAACGTCTGACCGAGGGTATCAAACTGGAAAACGAATCAAGTAAATATGGTGTGGGCGACGACGCCGCCGTCCTCTCCTATCCTTCGGAAAAGGAAATTCTGGTGACTACGGACTTATTGATGGAAGGTGTGCACTTTGATCTCACTTATGTTCCTCTGAAACATCTGGGATATAAGGCAGCAGTCGTCAATTTCTCTGATATTTATGCGATGAACGGCACGCCCCGTCAAATTACCGTATCTCTTGCTCTGTCTAAACGTTTCAGCGTAGAAGACATGGAAGAACTTTATGCAGGTATTCGCTTGGCTTGTCAGCAATATCATGTGGATGTAATAGGTGGAGACACCAGTTCTTCTCTTACAGGACTTGCCATCAGCATTACTTGTATCGGTGAAGCGGATAAAGATAAAGTTGTTTATCGCAACGGTGCCAAAGAGACAGATTTAATTTGTGTAAGCGGTGATTTGGGTGCTGCCTACATGGGACTGCAATTACTGGAACGTGAGAAAACGGTTCTAAAAGGTGAGAAAGATATCCAACCCGATTTTACGGGTAAAGAATATCTTTTGGAACGCCAATTGAAACCGGAAGCCCGCAAAGACATTATCGAGAAATTAGCCGCCACCAACATTGTACCAACATCTATGATGGATATTTCCGACGGGCTTTCTTCGGAATTGATGCATATCTGTACGCAAAGCAACACCGGCTGTCGTGTGTACGAGGAACATATTCCTATTGACTATCAGACTGCTGTCATGGCGGAAGAGTTCAATATGAACCTGACAACTTGCGCAATGAATGGTGGCGAAGATTACGAACTTCTCTTCACTGTTCCTATTGCCGATCACGAGAAGGTATCACAAATGGAAGGTGTCCGCCTTATCGGCCATATCACGAAACCAGAACTTGGTTGCGCACTAATTACCCGCGACGGACAAGAATTTGAGCTGAAAGCTCAAGGATGGAATCCTTTGAAAGAAGAAAAATAAATTGTCGTAGTAAATAACTAAAATATTTATTCTCATATAACACTGATAATAAGCGAACTAACTTTTTATCAGTGTTTTTTATTTCCAAAATCCTTGCAGAATCCAAAAGTTTCACTACCTTTGCAACCGCAAACAAGAAAGGTGCCATAGCTCAGTTGGTAGAGCAAAGGACTGAAAATCCTTGTGTCCCCGGTTCGATTCCTGGTGGCACCACAAAAAAATTAATATCCTTCCCCTTGAAATAAGTATATTTCAAGGGGAATTTGTTTTATTCCCCCTATTATGCAAATTATCACAGATTCTACAGTACAACTAATTAATGCAAATCACAATCAATAGCTAATTTAGTTTTGTCAATAAGTAAAAAGTAGTATTTTTGTCGCCGCTTTCAGAAAACGCACCAAATATAGTTTTCTATTATTTTAATATTATATATAAAAACATGAATTATTCTAGCAGAAAAACCATTATTCCCATTCTATTGGGAACATTACTTTCAGGCGCCTGCTCGAACGATGAGCAAACAGAAGGGGAAGTTGTTCAACAAACTTATTCAGTTGTATTAAAAGGTATTACGATGTCAGGAGAGGAATCTTCTGAAGAACTCAAGGATGTATCTGTTTTCCAGTTCAGTGACGGAGGGCTTTACAAAACAGATTTGTTGAATCCAGGAAAAAATGAACAATCTGAAATCTCTGCGGTAAGCGGATCACGACTCTACTTCCTAACAGGATTGGATATACCAGTTAAAGAAAAAGCTACCACTGAAGAAGAATTTCTTAATACTGCCATTGGGGAAGGATTGCATGACAATTCCGCACCGAACTTTATGACTGCGGTTGTTGAACTAGAAAGTGGAGTTGTAACACGCGGAAGTTCCAATGTAGATGTAGTCATGAAACATGGTGTAGCCCGCATCGACCTAAATACAACAGCCGACAGTAAGACGAAAATCAAAGAAATTATCGTAGAAGATGCTCCAGCCGAAACTTTTCTGTTCCTTGAAAACGAACAGGCATCAAATAAAACAGTAAACTATCGGAAAGAGTTAGCTTCCGACTTCAACGGTGAGCAAAAAGAAATTTTTCGCCTTTTTGAGAGCACACGCCCTGTCCATATCATTCTACGTGGAACATATGGCGAAATTCCCATCAGACTGAAAGTGGAATTACCTGTTGTTAAACGCAATAAAGTATACGAATTAACGGTACTCAATGTAGGCGCTACAATAGAAGGAAGTTTTAAAATCAAGCCATGGGAAGAAGGAGAAACAATTATTGGAAAACCCGATACAAATAACCGTATCCTGATCAATGCTTCACATTCAAAGATCCCAGAAGGAGTAAAAGTGGATTATGAAAATAATATTCTAGATGTACCTGCTACAGGTGTAGATAACATGACATTAGCATTTATGAACGACACTCGTATCGACATATCTTATACGGAAGGTGACGGTAACGGGACAAAAATAGGAAGTATGTCTACATCGGAAGAAGAGGAAGGTATCATGTCAGCATTCAATGTATCGGTGGATGCACAAGGTAATGGACGTCTGGGTTATACAGTCTTGGTACACCTAAAGAATTCCTTACTTCAGGGGACATATGACTATGTGGAAATTCGTGTAGCTCCGAGCGACAAGCAGATTGAAACCGTAGAAATCGGTGGAAATGTATGGATGGCATTCAACGCACGTAGTCGCGACCTTGATGACCAAATTTATCCATTGGATGGAAGTACAGTTGAAGACATGTACCGCACAAGTTGGATTAACACTGTGGGTGGTTTGTTCCAATCGGGACGTTTATATATGTACATACCATGGCAAGGATATAGACCTTCTAACAATCTAGGTAATCAAACAGCAGATACACCTTGGACACACGATACTCACATGCCATGTCCAGAAGGATATCGAGTACCAACTATTGCCGAAATACATTCTCTACTTCCCTCAGAACAGGAAATTCCCGGAACATATAAGGCTGGAAATGGAGAAACAATTATCGCTACGCTTCATGAAGGAGAAGGAAAATTATTAACACCAACCGGTGTAACGGGAACTCAACACTATGTGAAATTTACTTCGGAAGACACTAAACGTTATCTAATAATTCCTTTAGCCGGTCAGAAAGGAGATAAAAGTACATCCAACAATCCTAATTTTGGAAAAAGGGCCGTTTTATGGACAAGTGAGCGCAACGGCTGTCCAGGTGGATATGCATGGGCTTACTGGTTGCCCTTTGAAGGAAAAGAGACGACTCATATTAAAAAGCAACAATTACAAATGGAAGCATTCGCCTCTGTACGTTGCATAAAGAAATAAAGAAAACTAAGTATGAAGATTGCACAAATCACAATGTTATTACTTTGGGTATTGACACTTGCTTCCTGTTCGAGCGATTTCGAACAGGAGGTTGATCGTGTATCTCCCGGTACCGGACAAGTAACGTTCTTGTTTGGTTTACAAAAAAATGATGTTCTTGCAGTACAATCACGCGGAAGTGAACCAGAAAGAATTACCCATATGTGGTATGCCGTTGCCGACAAAGAAGGAAAGATCATAAAACCCTTATATCAGAAATTGGAGAACGACTTCTCAAAACTAACCATCGAAGGATTGGAACAGGGTGACTATACTCTCGTATTCCTTGCCACTACCAGTACGGAAGAAAATGCAACGGAGACAGTTAATACCCCCACACTCTTATCCGATGATTGGTTGATGAGCTCAACAGAAAAAATGCCTTTGGATGCTCTTTACTTTTACAAGAAAATAGAACTCCATATCGACAGAGAGCAAAATGGAGTATCAGAACTGGTAACTTTGGAGCGTTGTGTAGGAAGAGTGGATATCGATTTGAAACTGTCATCCGAATATATGTGGAGATTTATCCGTAAAATTGATGTTACGTTCGATGATACTGAAGGAATATATACCACTTTAAATGCAGATGGACAATATATTGGAGGGAAGGAAGTTGTCTCCTATGACATCACTGAGAAATGTTCATTCTATTCGCTGCCGAGCAAGGATGCTCTTTCCGGCTTTGTAACCATCGAGTCAGAACGCAGTGACGGGAAACTATTCGAGCGTAAATACCGTTTTACCAATTGTAAAATTGAAGCCGGACGAGTAACACATATCAGTATTGACTATCTTCACCCGGAAAATCAAGAAGGTTTCCTTTATGTACGTGAGGAAGATTTCGAACGTTTCCAAACTGATACCATGTTTCTTGCCGACGAGCCACGTGCGATTTTTTATAACAGTGAACGTCGTTCTTTCTATGCAAATGCTCCGTTGCAATTATCCATCTCAAATGAACATAAGCTCCTAGTTAAATTCTTTTCTCCTGTCAGCATCCAGAATGTAACGGTCATGTGTCGTTTCAATAAAATCAGTACAGAATTTTTCAAATTGGCACATTTCGAGCAGATATATCCTTTCATGGAAGCTTCGTTTCCCTTGCCCGTAGTGGACTCTGAACGAACATTCACCACAAGTAATGGCCGGAAAGTGGTAGTACCTGCACAACCCGAACTTTCTAATGATGACGTAACTCTTGTAATCCAAACAGATGACCCATTTATTAAAAAAATGGAACAGATAGACAGCCATTGGTTTATACGTTTTTCTTCTTATTCGGCCGATGCCGGCCATGCATATTGGCGGCACATGAATCCACTGTTGTGCCGACATGGAGTAGCACTAGCTATCAATATGGCCTTTATGTTCTCTTCTGAAGAATTTAATACGGAAATGAACACTTATGAAGGAAAACTGAAAGATAATGGTGGAAATCCGATCAATTTAGATGTTTTGCGTCAAAAAATCCGCAATCATGGCGGGCTTGTGCTCGGGTGTGTTTCTGGTGTTGGTGGACTTGGTGGTGGTACTACGTATGGATTGGCAAATTATTGTTATACCGGAGTTTATTTTGATGCAACTCCTCCCAATGCTCACCCACACAATTATCCGCGTCAAGCCATGTTTCACGAATATGGACATTGTCTAGGCTATAATCATAATAGTACAATGACTTATGGCGACCAATGGACTGTATTATGTGCTACAGTTTTTGTAAATATGGGTAAAGAAGGTAAATTACCTGTATGTTCAAAAGAAATAATAGCACAATTACCAATGTAGACTTGATGGTATATCTACTACCTTAATAAAATCGTTCAATTTGAACAGATAAACCAAGAACGTCTTTAGTATTACCTAAAGACGTTCTCTTCATATATACACTATACATTTATACTATTTTTTTAAATCCTCTGAAATCTTATCCCGTACTACTTATCTAAGAAATCGAACTTTTTTCATATCCTCACGCCGTCAAGAATGATCTTTTTCACAATACGTGATTTTCCCAATCAGTACCTTGACGCCGTATTTCCAACATAATTACCCGCTGGAAAAGTTAGCAATATATCTTTACCGTTTAATGTGAGTGTCACTTCCTTCTGACTATACAATGGATCAGCAGCCCATACTTTAAATTCTTCACCTTGCTTTTCAATATATACGACTGCTTTCTTATCAGCACAAAGCGTTATCCCATCATCCAGTACAACCGTTCCCGGCGTATAAAATACAACCGCATAAATTTGTTCCTTTTTCAATTTTACAGTTTGTATGAAGCGAGTATTCGAAACAATCTCATACGTATGGTTCTTCACAAAAGAACGGAAGTTCTTCAATGTACAATCAGGAACAAGCATATATCCATAATGCCCGTCGCTAACTTTAGTTCCATGATCAACCCATAAATTGAAAATATCCCCTGATAATCTTTCTGAACTAGCTGAGAGATTGACTTCTTTCCAAGCTCCTGTCTGTATCCGGCTACACACATTCCGTTTCGTCTCATCCAAAAACAAATAACCGATCCGGTCATGATAAACCCATTTAGGATTATTCATCTCCTGTCCACTTTTATATTTCCACTCCTTACTACCATCATTCACCGTCATACTACCTGTGAAAAAACACTGATTGACCGTAGTAAAAACCTCTTCAGGTGCTGAAGATTCAATACCGGCTCCTAAACAAAGTACCACATCATTCATGAAAAAATAAGCCTTCTTAGCCTTCACCCCCCGATAATCATGTTCATAAGCAATCACTCCATTCTTCCCGTTACTGACTCCACCCGCAAATTCATTGGTTCCAAACAAATATCCTCTTAGTATAGCAGAATCTGCTTGCTGTATAGCCGTTGTACCCGGAAGCATACACCAATTCCACAAAGGATATATATTCTTATATTCCTCACCGGAAGTAAGAATTTGAGTTGCTCCCAAAGGTAAATTATATCCTTTAAGATTCTCATCATTAAGCATTTCCGTACCGTTTGTCCGCTTGGAAACGACCTTAGCCGAAAGATAATAATTCTTCCCATGCTGAACCATAATATCCGATTTCCAGAAAAACTTATTCCCCGGAACGGGAAAAGGACTGCCTTTCAAATGCTTTTTCCACAACTGATATTCTTTGGTATATGACGGATCTATCAGTGCCATCTTATCCAAAGTACTGGCAAAGATATTAAATATCCCATTCTTACGAGTGATTCCCCGCCCATTAGCACCATGTTCAAACGTACCACGATAACCAAAAAGGCGTTCTCCATTAAGCATCAATTCTCTAACAATCTTCAATTTATCAACATTAAAAAGCTCTTCAAAAGAAGTCCCTCTAGCCAATAAAAAGAAATCAGCCAAATCATTGACATAAGACATTCCATAGCCTCCTGAGTATAATTGCGGACGGTGTTGGTGAAAGCTGCCATCAATTTTTATTCCTTCGTCACCTTGACGGGAGACAATCCGGATTGTGGATGCAATAGAATGAAATCCTATGCGAATTAATTCAATGTCATCTTCAATGCAACCTTTGTGAATAGTTATATTTGATACCCATGTACGGTTCTTTCCCCGATGCGCTTTATTCCCTGTTTTATCTTCTAAATAGGAAGAATAATACAAAAGCTTATCCTTACTCATTTCATCTTTCAATAAAATCAATGGAACCATATAATCTTGTGGAGCCCCTATATCATTGAACCACCAGTTTTTAGAAACAGGACGCATTTTCAACCAATAATCAAGTCCGGATACAAGCTTACGGTATAATTCTTTAGAACCGGTATATCCACTACCCTTCTTTCGGTAAGCTACAGCCATAGCTTTAAGATACTTAAGATGCGGACCGGCTCTAAAGTTATTTGTAACTGTTACATAATCAATTCCAATAAAACTACCATCCGGCTGCATCATATCCAGGTAACGCGCAATTGCCTTTTTATCAACTTTCACCTCCAACTGTTTCTCCACCAGCCTGAAAGTCAATTTATCTATTTCTTTCTGAACTTCTGATCCCCTCAGACTAGCGCAAAAAAGTATAATCGGAACAAACAGAATTAATCTTCTCATTTCAATAATAGGTTCACTGATTCAACCATTTTCCATCTGCCGAGATACCGGAACTATTTACGGTACGAATAAATTTCGCATCCGTCGGCTTCATACCTTTACATTGGTTCAATTCGACTCCTACCACATCATCAAAGAAAAACAAAGGACGTTCATCAGAAACAAGACTAGAAAAACGCACATTATTAAAATAGATGTTTTTTGCATGGCGAACATAAAAACCGGCACTAGGTAGTGTATGACCAAACATTCTATTTTCCGGATAGGATTGCTCCACTTCCGGTACAATTCGGGTTATCATATCCCTTGTTCCACCTCCCGGGTAGGTAATCTGTACATTATTGATAGACACATTTTCCACTTTAGCCTCTTTCACTCCTGTGATAGAACAAGCGATCAAACTCTCGGCAGTAGAAACAATGTTACTGATATTAATATTTTTCAATGACCCGATCTGTTTGCTGAAAGTACGTCTCCGATCTCCCAGACGAATAAAAATCGGGGTCTGTACATCTCTCATGGAAATATTAGAAATTGTTATTCCATCAATAACGCCCCCGTCTACCATTTCAATGGCAATTCCTGAAATAACCGTTATATCCGCAGTGATATGTTTCAACTGTTTACTCCAATGACGAATATTATCTTCCTTAGCATGACGGACAACACAATTGGATACCGAAATATTACGGAATCCTCCTAAAGAAGAGGTTCCAAATTTTATAGCATTGCAATTGCTGGCAGTCACGCAATTCGTAACTGTAATATTCTCACAAAGTTCCGGATGATCACTTTTAAAACAAATGGCATCATCTTCCACATCAATATAACAGTCAGATATAACCGCATTCTTTGCATCAATATCCAATCCGTCATTATTATAGTTACAATGGCTGAATACTTTCAAACCACGAATAACAACATCCTCACATTTTTCATAATGTTGTACCCAATATGCCGAGTTACGTAAAGTAATATCAGTTACCTGTATTGTTTTACATTCCACAAAGTAAATCAATTTAGGCCGTTTAGGACCTCCGTCAGCGTCATTACCGAATTGAAAAGTTGAACTTCCTCCCTGTCCATCGATAATACCAGTTCCTGTAACAGCAATATTCTCCTGACCACAAGCATAGATCAAACCAGACGACTGATTCATGGTACCGCCCTCCATAGGAAATGCAGAATCATAATCCGCCAAACGGGTACTTCCCAACAATAAAGCTCCCTGTTCCAGATGTAAATTAACATTTGACTTCAGTTCAACCGGACGAATCAAATAAATACCAGAAGGTACAGATACAACACCGCCCCCTTCTGTGAAGCACTCATCAATTGCTTTCTGCAAAAACTCTGTATTATCTTTTTTCCCATCTCCCTTAGCTCCAAATTTCGTTATATCTATTGTCTTTGCACTTAGAATAACAGGCAATAACCCTAGTATGACCAACAATCCTTTCACTTTACTTTTGTTCATAATCCATTCTTTTTATCATCTTGTAACGCTTTATATCTACACAATGCCTCCACATAATAATAATCTGTATAGCTCAATGGAACATCTATCTCTTTCTTAGCCGGCATATTACCAACCGAATGTTTCAGAATAAATCCACCATTCGTATTCTCAGAAGCCGTATATGTTGGTGAAGCAAGGACCTTCAATATATTTTCGGCAGCATTCAAATAAATCTGTTGCTTTTCTCCTTTCACGTATAAACATAATTCAAGTAACCCGGAACTAGTTATTGCCGCCGCAGACGCATCACGCAGATCTTTAGGAATATTCGGAGCATTGAAATCCCAATAAGGAATCAAATCTTTTGGCATATTGGGATGATTCAGCATAAAATCAGCGACTTTCACTGCCTGTTCCAGATATTTCTCATCTTTTGTAAAGCGATACATCATTGTAAAGCCATAAAGTCCCCATGCCTGTCCACGCGCCCAAGCTGACTTATTGGAAGCTCCTTGTCCAGCCTGGTATTGTTTGATTTTCCCCGTTTTGGGATCATAATTCAATCCATGATAGAGACTGTTATCCGGTCGGAAATGATTTTTGATAGTAGTATCTGCATGTTTCACAGCTACGTCATAAAATGACAAATCTCCAGTCGTTTCAGCCGCCCAAAACAATAATTCCAGATTCATTATATTGTCTATAATTACAATATAATCATTCGGTTTACGATTATGAGATTTAATACATCCGACAATCGGACTAAAACGTGTCATCAGTGAACGGGCGCTATTCACCAGGATATCTTTATAATTCGGTTGAGGAGCAATACGATTTGCATTCCCAAAACTACAATACATCATAAAACCAACATCATGGGTATCTGAATTATATTGTTCAGACTCCAGCAATTTCAACATCCGAACACCCTCTTGATACAAATCATCATTACCGGTTGCCTCATAAAGATAAAATAATGTTCCGGAATAAAAACCACTACACCACCATTCGGAATCACTAGTTTCCAACAGTTTTTTATTGGCGTCATAAGTCTTTGGAAAAGCGGCCGCCCCACTCAATTCATCCCTCATATAGAGATATTGATGTACAGCATTCTTCAATGCCAACTCTACATTTACTTTACCTTTCGGCTTTATCGGTAAATTCTGCTTTGTATAAAGAGTTTCTGCTTTTGCACACGAAATACAAAAGAGAGAAAATATAAATATTAAAATATTCCTACACATAATCATCATTTCTAATTATACATATCCGAGAAAGAAGCTACTTTCAAATTCTGTTCAAATTCAGACAAGCTCAACTTTGTATAAACTTTCAGCTTGACATCTTCCTGAGGCATTAAATCAAAATAGTTGTCTGAAATAAAATGATCCGTATCCCCTTCTATAGTCAAATAAACCCCTCTGGCAAAAACATCGGAACGCAATGTTACTTCATAGCCACCCTCCATAGGAACTATATTAGTAGAGAAAACAACCTTCGGATAACACATCTGTTGCTGTTTTGCCGGAAAATAAATATTTGTGTATTTCTTGCCTAACTTATCCTGATAAGTCATATAAACAACTGCATTTCCCTCCTCTGTATTACCTAATAAAGTAGCCAGATCTGCTTCCCAAACTACCTTACTGGTATTAGCCTGTACATTAATTTTTTGTTGTTTCTCTTCTATTATCTGCCCATCCAACCGGATACTTTTAACAGTCAATACTCCCGAAGTACGCTTTAAACGATCAGAAACGGCATATATCTTCAATCTGCTTTCATCCTTTACAGGAGAAATCAAGATATCATCAAAAGACTTTACGGTGAAATAATGTTGTGCTTTCCAACGTCCATAATAGTCTCGGCTCGACCAGGAAGCCACAGGCCAACAATCATTATGCTGCCACACCAATGATCCCATGCAATACGGCATATCTCTGCGGTGTGCCTCCATTGCCATCTTAATCGCATCTGCTTGCAAAAGCTGGCTCATGTAAACAAAAGTACGAAAATCTTTCGGTGCTTTGTATTCTTTTAGTAAGAAATCATTAATACGTTTATTGGCTGATACTCCTCCGCGCTGGTGCGACATCATTACTTCCGAGGTAAGTTCCCAATCTTCCTGTTTCGGGGCATATCTTTTAATCGATTCAAAATCCGGAAACGATTGAAAACCGTACTCACTAAAAAAACGGCTTCGTTCTTTCATAAACTGAGAAAGAGGTTTTAAACCTTGCCAAACTTCCCAATAATGCATATCTCCGACCTTATGATTCCGAGTCCCTTCATCATCTGAATAAGGAGACGACTTCCGATAACAGGCTCCCGGATGATACTCTTCTACCACCTTCGGTAAAGTTACAAAATACAACTCCTTAAATTGATTCCAAATAATTTTAGACCATTCCGGATTTTGCTTGTCATAAGTGCGTTTCCAATTCCAGTTGAACCAAGCATCCAACATTCGTTATTTCCACACCACAATGCTATGCAACTATGGTTTCTCAAACGGCGGACATTATCAATCGCCTCTTGGCGTATATTCTCTAACAGCTCCCCTTCCGAAGGATAGACACTGCATGCAAACATAAAATCCTGCCACACAAGAATACCATATTTATCACATAAGTCATAGAAAATATCATTCTCATAGATACCTCCTCCCCATACACGAAGCATATTCATATTTGCTTTTACCGCATCCTGAATCGTTTTATCATAAATAGAGTCTGTCACCCGCGTCAGGAAATTATCACATGGAATATAATTTGCACCTTTAGCAAAAATCGGCTGACCATTCAATTCAAAATAAAAACTTTCTCCCTGTTCATCAGGCTTTGTGACTACTTTCAACGAACGAAGTCCGATTTTTCTATCCAACCGGTCAATCTCATGTCCATCAGCATTAATCACTACAGAAAAAGAATATAAAAAGGCTTCCCCTAACCCATTTGTCCACCATAATTTCGGTTGTTTGATAGTAAAGGACAAAGGAACCTTATTTACTCCTTTTTGCACAGTGACAGCCTTTTGGTCTAATTGATAATTGTCCGTACAATTATCAATAGCCACTACTACCTGCATATCTTTATCAGCATATATTTCTACTGTAGCATGAACCGTTGCAGCCCGACTTGTTACTTCCTGTTGTTCATAGAAGACATCAGTAATACGTGCATCCTCCCAAGCTTCCAAAACCACTGAACGCCAAATACCGGAAGTCACCAACCGAGGTCCCCAATCCCAACCGAAATGATAACCAGCTTTACGTACAAATACTCCAACCTTCCTGTCAAACAATCCACCATTTTCAGACTGATCGTTCGAACTACGATATTGAAACGGAACAGCTTCCCATTTCGGCATTGCAATTTTTATCGGAGAATGGAAATAGATTTGCAATTGATTACCCTGAGACTTCAATAATTCTTTTACATCCACTCTCCATTCACGAAACATATTATCGGCAGTAAGTATCTTTTTGCCATTTAACGTTACGTCCGCATACGTATCCAATCCTTCAAAATCAAGAATAATGTTTTTCTTGGACATCATAGCCGGATCTACGTCAAATAAAGTACGATATATCCAATCTTCTTTATCAATCCATTGCATTCCACGTTCATTCAAACGGAAAAAAGGATCATCAATCAGTTGGTTATCCATCAAATCAGTATGAACACCCCCGGGAACGGTTGCAGGATACCAATTTACTCCTCTTACCTGTCGAAATTCCCATCCTTCATGAAGATATTTTCTTAAAGGGATTGCCTGAGTTGCCACTGCTTGTAATACCATAAGTGAAAAAATTATATATTTATTTATCCTCATACCT
>NZ_BAKK01000055.1 GCF_000614145.1 Bacteroides faecichinchillae JCM 17102
TAAAGAAGAAGTCATAAAAACCTATATAACTCTTGAACAATGTTGAACAAATCCATTATAGCATTTTTTATATTATTCTTTACTACAAATTATTCATTTGCAAAAACGTTCAGTAAAGAAAAACCAAAATATCTTTGGTTTGACGCAGAAGCCAACTTTAAACGTTTTGCTTCCAAAGACTCCATCTCTTATTATTTAGAAAAAGCAAAGTCTGTAGGATTCAATCAGGTAGTAGTAGATGTAAAACCAATCTATGGAGAAGTTTTATACAAAAGCAAAATTCTTCCTCCACTTACCACTGTCAAGGGTAAAGTCGTTCACAGAGATTGGGATTACCTGCAATATTTTATAGATGAAGCTCATCGTCTTGGATTGAAAGTAACCGTTTCTACAGCCATGTTTACTGCAGGACATCCCGGAACAAGTGAGGGTTTGGTTTACAAAGATAAACGGTGGGATGGAAAAACATGTTTGGAATATTTTCCCAATGGACAAATGTTTGATATCAGAGATGACAAACAAAAAGTGGGTGCTTTTTTGAATCCTGCACGCAAAGACGTCCGTAAATACGCTTTAAGTATCGTCAGAGAAATAGTGAAGAATTATGATGTGGACGCTTACGCATTGGACTATTGCAGATATCCGGCCGATAACAGCGACTTTTCTAAAGAGACTCACAAAGCATTTGAACGATATTTAGGCAAAAAGGTGAAGAATTTCCCCCAAGACGTATATACATGGAATGTAGATGGAACAAAGAATCCCGGTATCTACTACAAAGAATGGTGGGCATTCCGTTCTCATGTAATATCCAGTTTTGTCAAAGAAGTACGTGATAATATTCATGCTATTAACAACAAAATAAAACTGGAATATTGGGCTGCTTCCTGGATTCATGCGATTTATGGACAAGGACAGAACTGGGCAAGCCCGAAATCTGATTTTTCACTCAATTATCCTTGGGGATCAGAGGCCTACAATGAGACTGGTTTTGCTCCATATCTCGACACGTTCCTATGTGGAACCTATTTAGAAAGAATTTATGGAATGAGTGATCCTGAATCTATAGAATATGGGATAGCTCGTGCACAAAAGTTAATTGGTAATGACTGTAGTGTATTTGGAACCATTTATGCCTTAAATCATAAAACAAATATAGCTGACGCAGTCAACATCTGTCTCGAAAAATCAGCAGGTTTAATGGTTTTTGATATCGTACAAGTAATAGAAATGGACTTGTGGGATGGAATAAAGGAAGGCATTGAACGTGCTGAAACACAACAATAAAGAAAGACAAATGAAATAAATTACTTTTTGTTTTATTAATACTAATATTTAATATGAAAAAACAAGTCAAATGGAGTATAAGGCTTTTAGCCTTATTGATCTGTTCATTTTCAGCTTTAGGCATTCAGGCACAGAATACTATAAATGTGAAAGGAACAGTGTATGACTCTAACAAAGAACCGTTAATCGGTGCTAATGTTAGCCAAAAGGGGAACTCGTCCAATGGTACTATTACCAACATTGACGGACAGTTTATTTTGAATGTTTCAGATCCGAATTCAACACTGGTATTCTCGTTTATCGGATATCAAACCCAAGAAGTCGCATTACAAGGTCGTTCAGAGATCAGAGTTACCTTAATTGAAGATTCCAAAGCATTGGACGAAGTCGTAGTCGTAGGATATGGTACTCAAAAGAGAGGACATCTGACGGGATCCGTTTCATCAGTAAGTGCAAAGGAACTGCTGAAAGCTCCGATGCAAAATGTATCCAACTTACTTACTGGTAAGGTTTCCGGATTGACCAGTATCCAATCCTCCGGTAAACCCGGTGCAGATGGAACTGCTCTTTATGTACGCGGTATGAATGCGTTTAGTGATAACGCTCCGATGGTGATTGTAGATGGTGTACCTCGTCCGATTGACTATGTGAATCCAAATGATATCGAGAGTATTTCTGTTTTAAAAGACGCTTCGGCTGCTATTTATGGTGTGCAGGGCGCAAACGGAGTTATCCTGATCACCACCAAATCCGGTGGCGATGGACCAGCAAAAATTGCCTATGACGCATCATTCACCATGACTCAGAACACTGCAATGCCAGAGTTTTTAAATGCCAGAGATTACATGTACTGGCATAACAAGGCTCGTGAAATGGATGGGCTTACTCCGCTTTGGACAGCAGATATTCAAAACAAAGTATTAAGTAACGATCCTAATAGTATTTGGGGTGAAACAGATTGGCTGGATAAAATATTCAGAACCGGCCTTACTCAGCAACATAATGTTTCAGCATCCGGAGGTACCGAAAAAACAAAGTATTTTGCCAGCCTTGGTTATATGGATCAGGAAGGTACTTTAAAGAATACGAGCTTTACTCGTTATAATATACGTGCAAATTTAGATATTCAGGTAGCTAAAAACCTTAAATTCACAACGAATATCTCCGGGTATCGCTTAGATAGAGATTGGCCAGGTACTGCAATAGGCAATCAGGCAGAATTCGACCCGGTTAGACAAGCTATAAACTCTGTGCCAGTCATAAAATCCGAATATAATGGACTACCTACTGCATGGATGGGAGGTAGTTATTATGTAAACGGTTATGCAGCTTTAACGGAATCAGGATATAACGTCAAACTCGTTGGGTATTGGATTCTAATTATAAATTAGAATATAACTTTTCAGGTCTGACCAATGCATTGAAAGGATTGAAAGCCTCCGTATTTGCAGCCTATAATTACAGTAACTCCGCAGATTCCGGCTATGACCGTTATTATCAAGTGTATTATATAAATAAGACATTTGATGAAGGAGTAGCAGGGGCCAGTGGTTTCACTGAAGGTGGAGGATATACTAAATCCGCTTCATGGGGAGATACTTGGTTATTCCGTCCACAGGTAGATTATTCTCGTGATTTTGACAAACATCATGTCAGCGCGCTGTTCTTCTATGAAGCGCAAAAGAACTCTACCAATACAATGACCGGAACAAAATTAGGCTATTATAGTGATGATCCGGTTGATTTGACTTTGGGTACTACTTTCCCTGAGACTCCGGTAACTGGGTCACACTCATATACAGGACAAGCTTCATGGGCAGGTCGTCTAAACTATGCATATAATCAAAAATATCTGGCTGAGTTTGCTTTCCGTTATGACGGATCATATGTCTTCGCACCGGAGAACCGTTGGGGATTCTTTCCATCAGTTTCAGTTGGCTGGATTATGTC
This sequence comes from Bacteroides faecichinchillae JCM 17102, assembly GCF_000614145.1. Taxonomy (GTDB): domain Bacteria; phylum Bacteroidota; class Bacteroidia; order Bacteroidales; family Bacteroidaceae; genus Bacteroides; species Bacteroides faecichinchillae. Next base: position 3,238 of record NZ_BAKK01000055.1, read on the forward strand.
TGAAGAAAATTTCTTCAAGAAGGCTCTTCCTTTTATAGATTTCTTCAAAGTCCGCGCAAGCTATGGTGAATCCGGTAATGATAATGTAACTCCCTATTTGTATAACTCCACGTTTGCAGTAGCCAATAATAGTATGGTTTTAGGAAATAGCGCTATAGCACAGTTCTACTCTAAGAATCCGTATATCTATCGTAATTTAACATGGTCTACTACTAAAAGTTATAATTTAGGTATAGATTTCAATCTTCTGAATCAGAAATTAGCTGTAGAATTTGATGTATTCTATCAATTGACCGAAGACATTCTGGAAAGTAAAAGTGGTAGCTATCCTACTTCATTGGGAGGTTATTATCCAAGCTATCAGAATTCAGGAAAAGTAGACAACAGAGGTTTCGAACTTACTTTAATACATAATAACCGTATCAATAAGGACTGGAATTATAAATTGACAGGAAATTTCTCCTTTGCCCGCAATCGCGTTTTGGAGAAAGCAGTAACAGACAATTATCCTAACTATCGTGGTGTATTGGGACAATCAATGAACGCACGTTATGGTTATCAGGCGCTAGGATTATTCCAGAGCAAGGAAGAGTTGGAAAACTATCCGGCAGCACCATCCGGAACAATTAATCTAGGTGACTTAAAATATCGTGATGTAAATGGTGACGGTATTATTAATCAGCAATATGACTACGTGAAAATAGGTTATGGTGGTGTACCGGAAATCAATTTCTCATTGAATATGGAATTAAACTACAAAAACTTCTACATGAATATGCTTTGGCAAGGAGTAACACATTGTGATTATGAGTTGTCAGGAGTATATGATACGGGAGTAACAGCCGCTACATCCTACACTAGTCCGTTTGGTACAGGTGGTAACTCACCTTCTTACCTCATCGAAGGTGCATGGACTCCGGAGAATACCAATGCCAAATATCCTCGTCTGACAACTATTCCTAATGGAAACAATGCCTGGCGTTCATCGTGGTGGGTTGTCAATGGTGAATATTTACGATTGAAGAATATGAATATTGGATATTATTTACCCGATTACTTATTGAAAAAGACTCCATTTACTCGTGTAAACATATACTTGGCAGGTACTAACTTGCTTACATTGAGTCATTTTAAATACGTCGATCCTGAAAGCCCGTCAGTAAGTAACGGATATTACCCGCAACAGAGGACTTTTAGTTTAGGCTTAATGTAACTTTCTAACGTAAGGAGGAGATAAAAATGAAAAAAAGAACACTTAAAACTTTAATAGGTGCTGTAGCTCTAAGTTTAGGAATAGCTTCATGTGATGTATTGGACCTGAATGACACAACTGTGTTGTCCGACTTGGCTGTTTGGAATACAGAGAGTGCCGCAGAAATGTATATTACCGCTGCATACAAAACGTTTACCGATGTTTCTCAAGTAGCAAACAGTCGTTCGGTATTCTATGACAGCTACTCTGATTTAATGAAATCTACTGCATGGGACCAGTATAACCATCATTATAACAAGGCTTTATTACAAACCAATGCTTTTACAACAGGTAGTGCGGGAGCATTCGAATGTTGGAGTGATGTGTACGAACGTATTCGTCGTGCCAATGTATTATTAGATGAAATCACTCGATATGGCGCACCTAAATATGGTGAAGACTGGTGTGATATCCGTCGTGCGGAAGTACGTCTCTGTCGCGCCTTCTCATACTACCGTCTGATTCGTGTATATGGTGGTATAGTACTCCGTACAGAGACTTCGGGTACTAATGGCGTGGATGATGGTTCTTATGAAGCTGATATCCATCGTAAACGTTTAACCGAAGCTGAAAGTTGGGACTATGTAATCAATGAATTATTATGGGCCGGCAAGCATTTGCCCAAAGAATGGGATTCTTCATGGACCGGACGAGCTACACAGAAAACTGCGTATGGGCTTGTTTCACGCATAGCCCTCTTTGCCGGACAATGGCAAGTGGCAATCGACGCTGCAGAAGAAGTAAAAAGACAAGGCGGTGATTTGGTTGATGATTATGCAAAATTATTTCAGGTAGACGGCGGACAAGACAATTCTAAAGAAATATTATTCGCTCTGTATTACCAGAAAGGAAGTGTCACACATAATTACGATCGCTACAATCGTCCGTTTGGTGATAATGCTGTTTATACCACTCAAGTGTATGCGGAACATGTGCCGACAGCCGAACTGGCTGACCTTTATGAATTTAAAGACGGCACAACTTTCGACTGGAATACCTATGCAGAAAACCATGCAGATCCGTATACAGATCGTGAACCACGTTTTCATGCAACTATTATGTACAATGGTTGCGATTGGGAAGGCAGAACTATCCAAACATATGTTGATGGAACTGACGGATTCAGTGCATTCACGCAAAGCGGTTCTACCAACGGACATACCTGTACAGGATATTATTTGCGTAAATATCTACAAGAAAATAATACCACTTTTGTCAATGACCATAGCTGGCAATACGATGCAGTTCTCCGCTATGCAGAAGTTCTATTAAACAAAGCAGAAGCTTATGCGCAATTGGATTATAACAAATATAAAACAGAAGCTCTCGGTGCATTGAATGAAGTTAGAAACCGGGTTGGATTATTGGATAAAACAACCACGGACGCTCCTGATGAAGACTCATTTATGGCATTATTACGCAAAGAGCGTTGCGTAGAATTAGCTGGCGAAGGTTTCCGTTATTGGGATTTACGTCGTTGGAAACTGGCAGAAAATGTGATTAACGGGAAAAATGCGCATGGTGTAAAAATCAAAAAATCTGCAGATGATACTTTCACTTATGAGAAAGTAGAATGTGATGGGGGAACTCCTCGCGTCTTCCTTGAGAAATATTATTATTTCTCTTTGCCTACTGCGGAAACTGCTAACAATAAACTATGCGAGAACAATCCTTATTGGTAATTAATAAAAGACTAAAAGATATTCGATATGAAAGTTATAAATAAAATTGGAGTATGGATGTTAAGCGTCTTTATGCTAACTACTTTATTGCAAAGTTGCGCTAAAGCCGATGACGAATTTGTGCATAGAACGAACACTATTTCACAAATGATTTGTAAAGCATCTCATGGTAGTGGTGAATTCAGAGGAGAAATATATGAGTATAACCAAAACGATGAATTAATGTCTGGTGAATTTACTCAAGAAGATATTGAGGGTGGTTATGGTCTGATCCTGTTTGCCATTCCTAAATCTTTGGAAGAGGATGTAACTTAGCTAGTGTTTATCTGGTAGCAACAGTTACGTATGATGAATTTATCACCCCCTCTCTGACTGGTAAACATGATATTACAGGAGAAGGAATTATTATCTCTGTGAAATCCGGTGTTGGTACAACTCGCCGATATCGTGTCAGAGGCTATTATGAATAATGAGAATCATATTTAATACACTGTAAAATGAAAATATTAAATTCAAAAATTATATTGGGAGCCATATTAGGTTGTACCTATTCTTGGGATCTTGTGAAGAGAGCTTAAGTGAAAAATTGGGTCGTGAAGCTAATATCATGATCTCTTTCAAGGTAACAGGTACAAGTGGGACAGTATTCAATTCTGCAATTGGCGAAAATGATATTAAGATCAAAGTCTCTCCTTATCTTGACGCTGCTGAAGAGTTGAAATCCGCTGTTCCTGTGTTTTATCTTTCCAAAGGAGCTACTGTTACTCCCGACCCGACCGAACCTCAGAATTTTGCTCAGGAAGGAGGAGTAAAATATACAGTTGTATCGGAAGACAAATCTACAACGAAAGAATATACCGTAACTTGGACTGTTTCAGATAAAATGCCCTACGGCTCAGGATTTAGTTATGCCGAAATCGGAACAAAAAAGAGCTTTGTTGAGTTAGGGTATCCGGGAGAAGTAAATAACTTCAACCTACCGGATAGTAAACAATATGGTGATTTACAAATGTACCATGCTTATTGTGGTAACTATATTGTATTGCTGTCACGAGGTTATATAGCTACCGGCAATTCGGAACTTGGCATTAAAGTCGTTGATAAAACAACTTTAAGTGCCGCCGGTACTCTGAATTTAGGTTCTATCTCACTAGCTGACTTGAAAATGATAACTTCTGATTATAAAGGAAGATGTGTGGGGGTTGTCGTAACGGGCAATGAGACTGAGTTTTTCTATTGGATTAAGCCAACAGATGTACCTGTATCTGTGGGTAAGATTGGTATAAGTATGGCTCCATCTACTAGTGACCTTTCAAATAACTTCCAGGTAGCCGGAGATATTACGGGAAATGCTTGGATCACAGCACTTGCCCCACGTGACAAAGACGGTACACACTATCGAATAAAAGTATCCGGAGGACGTTTAGCTTCTGAATATTCTACAATTAAAACAGGTTATGCAAGTAATGATTGTAGTCAATTCCAAATGATTTCACCATTGGATGATTCAGATCAGCCAACTTATGTCGTAGGGGATGCTGAAGGCACAGCAAATGCTGCGAACAGTGTTCATTGCTATGTTAATTCGTATGCAGGCTCAACACTGAATGTAATGCCTGCACTTTGGCAAAACACTTTGCAAACTTGGTGGGTAGGAACCGGATTCACTGTTGCTCGTGGAGGTGGTCGTGCTCCTGTAGTTTCTGCATTACCTATTAATGGTAAGAGTTATGTAGTCGTTACTAGTGGTACAGCTTGGTGGCACGCAGCTGCTGTGTTGAGTTCTGATCTGCAAACATTGGCACATGAGAATCTGAACATCGCTTACGGAATAAATCGTGCTTGGAGCTTTGGTGCATGGGTAGACTGGTATTGGGATGAAGACAACGAAGAAGCTTACTTGGCAGTATGGTTTGGTCGCCTCGGACTCTACACGTACAAAATGACTTGTTTTGAGTAATACCTTATGACTCATGAATCAAACCATTAGATCTTAATTTTAGGCACTGATTACACGAAAAATACGGTTTTTCGTATACTTAAAAACGTGTAATTACGTGCCTGAAAAAATTAAGTTCTATTTGTCAGTAGTAGTTTATAGATAGAATTTGTTATTCTTCCAAACAATCAACAATTTGTCATCTAAAGTAGAGCGAAGAATCTTCTCTTTCAGTATACTTCAGAGAATAGACTCTACCTCCCTACGGTTGTCTGAATGACAGAAAGAGGAAATTGGGGAATATCAACTAATTTATAACTTATACTTAACCGATTTACTACTTATACTTAGCAAACGATTTCCTATGCAATTAATAAATCAAATTAATCGAAAATCATGAAAAAGTACTTTTTATTGCTTGCTTTAAGTTTCTTTGCCGTCGCTTGTAATACGGAAGAGAATAACACAGACAACAATGATGGAAAAGAGATCCCCTTGGAACCGGGTAATTCCGGTAACAAAACCAATAAGCCTAAAGCTATCTGGATTGATGCACATGCTAACTTTAGCCGTTTTGCAACGAAATCTGCTATCACTTCTTATATGGAGAAAATAAAAGATACAGGTTTCAATGAAATCTATTTGGATGTAAAGCCCGGTATCGGTTATGCGTTATACGATAGTGATATTTTGCCTAAATTAGAAAAATGGGGAACAGAAACTGTTACCAGGGATTGGGATTACCTTAGCTTTTGGCTTGAAGAAGCGGAACGTTTGGATATTGATGTAATTGCTTCCATATCGGCAATGGGATTCGGTTATACGAAAGATAAACAAGGAATCATTTATGACGATTCCCGATGGGATGGAAAAACCCAAGTAGAAATGAAAAACAGCGATCCGAATAATCTTGTCGATATTCGTAATCAGACGGACGTAGATGCCGCCATGCTAAATCCATGTTTACCGGAAGTACAAACTTATGTTATTTCTATCATAGAAGAAATAGTAACCAAATATCCCAAGTTGAAAGGTTTCAGCTTAGACTACTGTCGTTGGTATGGTGGTAACTATGGTTTTAGTGATGCAACAATCCAAGCCTTTCAAACCTATAGCGGTGAAACCGTAACTACCAGAAATGATATAATTACCTCTACAGGAGGTATCGGACGTTTGTATAATAAATGGATTGAATTCCGTTCAATGACCATAACCAATCTGATCACTAATATCAGTTCTAAAATTAAAGCTATCAATCCTGGTATAGAGCTTCATTTGTGGGCATCAGCCGATTGGGGTTCACGCTACAGTGTCGGACAAAACTGGGCTAGCAAATCATATTCTCCCGCTGCCAGTTCCATATATACAGCAGACTATAGTAAAACTGGATTTGCAGATCAATTGGATGTCTTTGTTTTAGGTGCTTATGCAGATGCAGTCTGGATTTCAGAAAATCCGGGATCTGTTTGGTCTGTAGAAAACTTCGTCAATACCTATGACAACTATACAAAAGGAGATTGTAAAGTATATGGTTCCATTCCGGCCTATTCATACGATAATAAAGCAACATCTGACGCAGTTTATTTGTGTATGAAACACACAGATGGTCTGATGGTTTTTGAGATATCTCATGTAATCAATAAAAATTCATGGTCTGCAATTAAGGAGGGCATTAATCGAGTAGAAAAATGATGAAAAGAACACTTACACTATTATGTATCTTGTGCACATGCGTGGTCATTCAAGCTAAGAACTACCTTGTCAATTCACCGGATGGAAAAATCAAAGTAACGGTAACAGCTGACACACAGCTAAGCTGGAGCATTGATTACAACGGAGAGCAGATTTTGAATCCCAGTGTGATGCAAATGAATATTAAGGGACAATCAGTACAACCAGGAGTAAATCCTTCGGTGATAAAAGCTAAGACAATCAAAGTCGATTCGGAACAAACAGCTGTTGTTCCAACTAAACAGCGGATTATCAGAGATCAATATAATCAGCTGACTTTAACTTGCAAAGGTGGATATGCCGTAGTATTCAGGGTATACAATAATGGAGCGGCTTATCGGTTCGAAACAACATTCAAATCCCCCCAAGTATATGTAAATAGTGAAACTGTTCAGCAAAACTGGATAGACGGTTGCAAAGCATACTGGCCTCGTGAGAAGAATCAGGAATATATCACTCATTGCGAAGCTATTTTCGATGAATTAAACCTGAACTCTCTAACCAAAGAGATGAAAGGATATCTTCCCATTTACCTTTCTACCCCCAAAGGAACAAAAGTAGTGATAATGGAATCCGATCTTTTTGATTATCCCAACTTATTCCTGACGGGCGACCGGAACCGGACTCTTACGGGGGAATTTCCTCCTGTTGTGTTAAAGAGTGAGTTGAAAAAAGGAGCAGATCGTGATGAAGTTCTCCTTGAGAAGGCTTCCTATATTGCTGCTACTCAAGGGACAAGAACTTATCCTTGGCGAGTGTTGATGATTAATGAAGATGATAAAGCGGTGGTGGAAAACAATTTAGCTTATCAACTAGCCTCTCCTTCTGTTACAAATGATACAAAATGGATAAAACCGGGTAAAATATCCTGGGACTGGTGGAGCACTCTTAACGTATATGGAGTAGATTTTAAAGCTGGAGTAAATACCGATACCTATAAGTACTTCATTGATTTTGCTTCGAAGTATGGTATTGAATATGTCCTTTTAGATGAAGGTTGGTCAGCAGGAACTTGGAATATCAAAGAGGCAATTCCCGAGTTGGATATACAAGAACTAGTACGTTACGGGAAAGAGAGAAATGTAGGCCTAGTATTATGGACTTTGTGGAATCCGCTCGATAAAGACTTGGAAGGTATTCTGGACATATACGAGAAATGGGGAATCAAAGGTATCAAAGTTGATTTCATGCAACGTTCTGATCAATATATGGTTAATTTCTACGAAAGAGTAGGAAAAGCAGCTATGGATCGTAAATTGTTAGTTGATTTTCATGGTTCTTTCAAACCTTCAGGGTTACAGAAAAAGTATCCGAACGTAATGACTTTCGAAGGAGTCTTAGGTATGGAACATGATAAGGATTCGAGAGATATTAATCCGGTACACGACCTGATTCTTCCATTTACAAGAATGGCGGCCGGTCCAATGGATTATACTCCCGGTGCAGTAGGTAATGCAACTGCTGAAGATTTTTATATCAACTTTGTACATCCTGTCAGTTTAGGCACTCGTGCACACCAAGCTGCACTTTATATTGTGTACGAAAGTCCGTTGCAAATGTTGGCAGATTCTCCATCAAATTACTATAGAGCTCCCGAATTTGCTTCCTTTATCTCACGCATACCGACTACTTGGGAGGACACCAAAGCAATCACAGCTAAAATCGGAGAGCAACTGGTTATTGCCCGCAGAAATGGCAAGAATTGGTATTTGGCAGGATTGACTGACTGGAATGCACGTACAGTTGAAGTGAAACTGGATTTTCTAAATACGCCGAAATATAAAATGGAAGTTTTCAAAGACGGAATAAACGCCAATGTCCATGCCTCGGATTTTAAAACAGAAGAAGTAACAGTAAGCAAAGGAGAAATTATCAATATAACAATGGCTAAAGGTGGCGGTTGGGCAGCTATCCTCACACCGGTTGAATAAAAGATATAGTAATGAAAAAAGTACTTTCTATATTCTATACTTTTTCCATCTTGCTATCTCTCACTAGTACACAACAGATTCCGTCATTCAAATCGAATGACGGAGTCGTTTTTCTGTGGAATAGCATAAAATTAACAAACCGCTTACACGTCTGATAAAAATAGAAAGGATTGGAAAATGAAACAGAAACTAGTATTATTTTTATGTGTACTTCAATGGGGACTGTTGGTCTCTAATATACAGGCAGCAGTGAATCCTGTATGTTATTACGGGCAAGTATCATCCGCAGGCAAAGGCATAGCTAATGTGCCTGTGACCGATGGAACACAAATCGTTATAACCGACAAGCAAGGAAAGTACTCCATGACAAGTACTTCTGAGGTGGAATATATTTATATCACTCTTCCTGACGGATTTGAGGTGCCAATGAAAGATAAAGTGCCGGCTTTCTTTCAGAAAGTTCCTGCTAAGACATCAAAAAAAGTGCGTATGGATTTTGAATTAATCCGGTCAAAGGAAGATAATAAGAAACACATATTGGTCGTATGGGCAGACCCTCAAGTCTATTTTGATGAAGAAATGCCGCAAGTGCGTCAGGCTTCACAGGATGTTAAAGATTTATTAGCAACCAGTTATCCCGGACTACCGGCCTACGGAATTGTGTGCGGAGATATTATTGGCGATATCAATAAAAAGCCAAGCTATTTCTCACCGATGATTAATGCGATCTCGGAAACAAAAATTCCTTTCTTCTATGTAATCGGAAATCATGATTTAGATTTGAATGTCCGTTCCAACGAATATGCCCGTAGCACCTATAAATCTTATTTTGGTCCCACCTATTATTCATTCAACAGAGGAAATGTGCATTACGTTATATTAGATGATATTTTCTTCCTGGCAAAAAGTTATCTATATGCAGGTTATCTGACCGAACAACAACTTCAATGGCTAGAACAAGACTTGAAGCAAGTGACTCCGGGAAGTACAGTGGTAGTAGCTATACATATTCCGACTTATTCAAGAGAAGCCCGCAATAAAGAATGGGGTAAAGAATCGGCAATGAAAGTAATGAATAATCGTTCTTCTCTTTACGAATTGCTTAAACCATATAATGCACATATTATGTCGGGACACGAACACTACAATGAGAATTATGTTCTGGCTGACAATCTTTACGAGCATGTACACGCTCCATTATCCACACTATTCTGGCAAGCGCCATGGGCTTGCGACGGAACTCCGGGAGGATATGCGGTCTATGAATTTGATGAGGGTGAAGTTACTTGGTATTATAAGAGTGTGGGAAAAGACAGAAACTATCAGTTTGAACTTTATCCGGTAGGTGCCAGTCGTGATAAAAAAGATGCAATTGTAGCGAATGTCTGGAACTACGATTCAACCTGGAAAGTTAAGTGGTATGAAAATGGTATTGACAGAGGGGAAATGACCCGTTATTCCGGTTATGATCCTGCAATTTACAATTACTGTGAGAAAAACAGTTCCACTTTCAAACATAAATATCTAGGAGCTGGTGTTACTGAACATTTGTTCTATGCGATTCCTCAAATAGAAGATTCCAATATTAAAGTGGAAGTAACCGATCATTGCGGAAAAGTCTATACACAGGAAATGAAACAATCTATGTAAATTATTGAAATCTTTGAATATAATAGATTACAATGATGAACAAACATTCAATACGATAAATCTATAAAATAAAAAATATGTATCATGAAAATAAATAGATTACGCATCTTTTTCATCTTTTTAATCGGTATCTGCCTGAGCTTCTCCACTCAGGCTGCCAATCCGGTCAAAATTCTTAAAGGGAAAGTAACTTGTGACGGTAAAGGAGTTCAAGGAGTAATGGTCACCGACGGATATCGTTGTGTACAAACAGATGCTTCCGGGAAATATACTATCCCGACTTTAGGAGAAAGCCGTTTTGTATATATATGCACACCTTCCGGCTATCTAACTGATAGAAACGGCACCATTCCTTCATTCTATATTCCCGTAGACTACTCTAAAAAGCAGAACTATAATTTTGATTTAAACAAGAATCCTAAGGATGACACTTCTCATGTTTTTATCGTTCAGGCTGATATACAAGTGACCACAAAAGAGGAATTAAAAATCTATCAGAATGTGGTAAACGATTGCAAACAACTTCTCTCGTCTTATGCTCCCACCGATATTTTCGGAGTTGATTGTGGAGATATTGTGGGAGATCATCCTGCTCTGTATCCTGATTATCTGGAACGAGTAAAACAGTTGGATATTCCTATTTACCGGACAATGGGTAATCATGACATGAACTATGACGGACGGACGCACGAAACGTCTTACAAAACATTTGAAGAGCATTTCGGCCCTTCTTACTATTCATTCAATAAAGGAAATGCTCATTATGTGGTAGTAGACAATAATTTCTTTATCGGACGAGATTATTTCTACATGGGCTATCTGGATGAAAAAACATTTTCCTGGCTTGAACAAGATTTATCTTTTGTCCCCGAAGGTTCACTTGTTTTCTTTATCATGCACATACCTTCCCGTCAGACAGAAAAACAAGAAGCATTTTTGTATAATTATGCTATGATCGGTGATCAAATGGTAAACGCCGGAGCACTTCATGAAATGTTGAAACCCTATAAGGCTCATCTCATCACCGGACATACTCACTATAATCTAAATGTAGTATTCAACAACAATTTGATGGAACACAATACAGCAGCAGTTTGTGGTACTTGGTGGAAAGCTGATATTTGTCTGGACGGAACTCCGCGTGGATATGGCGTGTATGAAGTAGATGGAAAGGATGTGAAGTGGTATTATAAAAGTTCCGGTTTCCCTAGAGAACATCAATTTCGTACTTATCCCGTAGGTTCGTCCAAAGATTATCCATCAGATATTATAGCAAATGTATGGAACTGGGATAAACTATGGAAAGTAGAATGGCTGGAAGACGGTAAACGAATGGGAGATATGGTTAAATATACAGGTTTGGATCCATATGCTTCAGTCGTATGTGCAGATAAGGAAAAGATGGTTTACACCTGGATTGCTCCAAAAGCCACCCAACATCTGTTTCGTGCCACTCCTCAAAATAAAAATGCCCGCATTGAAATTAAAGTAACCGACCGTTTTGGCAAAAAGTATATACAAACAGTTTCTAAATAGAGATGGAAAAAAGAGCCTATGCTTTAGATGCTCTCCGGGGATATGCCATTATTACAATGGTACTTTCGGCAACTGTGGCATGGAATATTTTACCCGGATGGATGTACCACGCTCAAACTCCTCCTCCCGAAAGAACGTTTGACGCAAGTCTGACAGGAATTACATGGGTAGACCTTGTATTCCCCTTCTTTCTGTTTGCAATGGGGGCTGCTTTCCCTTTTTCAATAGGAAAAAGAATAGAAAAAGGAGTTTCTAAAATACAATTAGTATATGAAGCTATCAAACGAGGAATTCAGCTAACTTTCTTTGCTATCTTTATTCAGCATTTTTATCCGCATATCTTGAGTGATCCGCAAGATATGCGTTCCTGGTTGTTGGCGATACTCTGCTTTGCCGTATTGTTTCCAATGTTTATCCGTATTCCTGTTAAAATGCCTTCCTGGGCACATCTTTGCATTAAAATAGTAGCTTACGGAATAGCTGTAATCATGATGGTAACTACCCGCTATGCACACGAAAGAGTCTTCGATGTGGCATTCAGTAATATTATTATATTATTACTGGCGAATATGGCCGTATTCGGTTCCGTTATTTATATTTTTACGATAAATCACCGATGGATCAGGATCGGTGTAATTCCCATTCTGATGGCTATATTATTGAGTAGCCGAGTCGAAGGTTCCTGGACACAAGCAGTCTTTAACTATACTCCACTACCTTGGGCTTACCATTTTGAATACTTGCAATATCTTTTCATTGTCATCCCGGGAAGTATGGCAGGCGAATATTTAAGGGATTGGTTAAAGTCCGGTACGGTCTCTACTATAAGTTCTGCAAATATTTGGCAAGCTATAGGAATGATTCTTTTGACATTAGCTTTAATTATTGTAAATTTGGCAGGACTTTACACACATGCAACAATCCCGAATCTGATAGTAAATAGCATGTCGCTGACAGGTGGGATCTTTTTATTACGAAAAGGAACCGGTTTTATAGAACTGTGGAGGAAGCTCTTTATTGCTGGAACTTTTTTAATCATACTCGGTCTGTGTTTTGAACCGTTTCAGGGGGGAATAAAAAAAGATCCGGCTACATTCAGTTATCTGTTCCTTACTTCCGGTTTAGCTTTCATGGGATTGTTGTTACTGAATATAATATGTGACTATTTTCGCTGTGTAAAAAGCACTCGATTTCTGGTGATGCCCGGACAGAATCCGATGATGGCATACGTAGTAGTTGATCTATTGGTAATGCCCGTAGCTAATCTGACAGGAATAGCTTCACTACTGGTTTATTTTAACTCCAACGCTTGGATGGGATTCTTGCGGGGAGTGCTTCTGACAATGTTAGCAGTAGTAATAACCATGTTCTTTACCAGAATTAGATGTTTTTGGAGAACTTAAATTTATAATACCATATCGAAATGAAAAGAAGAATCTGCATTTTTGCAATGTTATTGATGATGTGCCATGCATATACTCAGATCGTATATCATGATGCTACCCATTTTCCTCTATTAGGTAAGGCTGCCGGAGCAACCGGAACTCGGTACGAACGGTTCCCGGATTCTTTAAAGAATATTTCACGTGCTCCTTTGTGGAGCTTAAGCCGTAATTCTGCCGGAATGGCGATACGTTTTCGTAGTAACTCAACGCAGATTGCGGCTAAATGGGAAACTCTCGGTAATAACCACATGAATCATATGACGGATGTGGGTGTAAAAGGACTCGATCTGTATTGTCTGCAAAAAGATGGCAAGTGGCGTTTTGTTAATAGCGGTCGCCCTACTGGAAAAACGACCCAAGCTACAATTATTGCCCATATGCAACCCGAAGAAAGAGAGTATATGCTCTACCTGCCGCTTTATGACGGACTAGTTTCGTTATTTATCGGAGTAGACTCGCTTTCAAGTATTACACAACCCGCTGTAGATGCTCCGGTCCGGACGAAGCCTGTTGCTTTTTACGGAACCAGTATCTTACAAGGTGGCTGTGCCAATCGCCCCGGAATGGCACATACTAATATCATTTCACGAAGACTGAATCGAGAATGTATCAATCTCGGGTTTAGTGGAAACGCTTTACTTGACTTGGAAGTCGCCAAGATCATGGCAGAAGTGGATGCCAGCGTCTTTGTGCTGGATTTTGTACCCAACGCTTCTGTTGAACAAATGCAAGAACGAATGGAGACATTCTATAACATTATCCGTAAGAAACATCTTGATACGCCTATTGTTTTTATAGAAGATCCTATTTTTACTCATTCGCTGTTCGACCGGAATATTGCGCGTGAAGTGCAGAGGAAGAATCAGACTTTGAATGAGATTTTTACCCTTCTGAAAAAGAAAGGAGAGAAAAATATATATCTGATACATTCTGACAAAATGTTGGGTGACGACGGGGAAGCGACAGTCGATGGTATCCATTTTACAGATCTGGGAATGATGCGATATGCAGATTTAGTATGTCCTGTCATTCAGAAACTTATAAAAAAGAAAAAAGTTCAATGAAGAAAATAATTCTTACTGTTTTATCGGTTGCTTTTTGTATGCTTCAGGAAACGAATGCACAAGGCAAAGTTTGTCTAAAAGGAAATAATTCAAACATCTCATACGTCGGTCGTACGGAAATACAAGGAGATGGGTCCGTATCATTTGACTGGACCGGAACTTATCTCCGTACCATGCTTTCGGGAGGGGAATTGTCTATCCGGCTTTCAGATACAGGAATCAATTACTATAATGTATTTGTGGATAGTCTTTTGCATAAGGTAGTAAAAGTATCTGGCAAAGATACATTGATCAATTTTATATCTGGAATTGATAAGGGATTTCACCGTATTCTCATTCAGAAACGTACAGAAGGCGAATGGGGACAAACGACTATTCACCAGTTTGTATTACCTCAGGCAGGTCAGTTGAAGAGAGAAATGAATATTCCGCTCAGGCATATCGAGTTTATAGGTAACTCTCTGACTTGTGGCTTCGGAACAGAAGGTAAGGACCGCAGTGAACCTTACAAAGCGGAAACTGAAAATTGTAATTTATCATACGCCGCTATTATATCCCGTTATTTTAATACGGATTATACTTTCATTGCACATTCGGGAAGAGGAGTCGTACGAAATTATGGAGACTCTGTGAGAGTATCGGCAGTAACAATGAAAGATCGAATGCTGAATACTTTTGATATTAACTTAGAGAAGAAGTGGGATTTTAAAGTATATAAGCCGGACTTAGTTGTTATTAATTTAGGAAGTAACGACTTTTCTACGGATTTATATCCGTTGGAAGAAGAGTTTATCCACGCTTACAAGTTATTGATTAGTAGATTACGCACTTATTACGGCAATGTCCCCATTCTTTGTATCAGTCCGTCTATAGCGCAAAGACAAATTATAGGATATATGGAACACTTGCGCCAGGATTTGAATGATCCGCAAGTATATTTGTTTGTTTTCCCAGAAGGACTCTATAATAATACGACGGATTTAGGTGCTGTATGGCATCCTAATTACAAGGGGCAAACGAAAATGGCAATGTCACTCATACCGTATATTTCTACGATTATGGATTGGCCGTTAAAAGACTTATTCACAAAATAAAGATAAAAAGATGATCAAAAAGATGTATTAGAGTTACTTGAAAGAAGTACTAGAGTTATCCGAATGATGTATTAGAGTTACTCAGAAGATGTACAAGGATCGGGTAAGTCAAGTACATGAATTAGATAGGTCTAGTACAAGAATCACTTGAAAGATGTGCTTGAAAAACAGCGATTAGTTTATCTAAAATCTATGGGAAGTTTATTTTGGTTTATTCCAATGTTTTTTTCAATCATTGGGATAGTTGAAAACAAACATTAGCATCTTTTTTCTATTAACACAGGCCTGTTTGGTAAATGAAAACCATTTTGAGTCATCGTCATATTTCTCTCTATCTCGCTATCATTCAGAATGATAAAATGCGTCATCTTTTTTAAGACTATTTTCCTTTGTCAAGTTGCGTATGCAAATAAAAAATTATATCCGCAAGTCCTATAAAAAAAGATGACGCAATGCAATAGATTGTATTTTAGAGGTTTATGCAAAAATATGACGATGACTCAAAATGGTTTTCAACTACTAAAGACTCACTCCCAACACTCTAAATATAAAAAAATATAGCCCAAACAATTTATCGACGTGCTTTTTGCCTTTTAATGATAATATTTGCCAATCGATAATATAGCGCTACATCTTTTTCCGAACCATTTTTTAATGCATAAAAAGCACTTCCTCCTTGATAATAGGCAACATCCGTATTTTCGAAAACATGATTGCGTTCAAATCCATCTATATATGCATGCATACGGGGAGCTTTATCATTCAACGCCCTTTCATCGAATTCACACTCCATCGACATTCCATATTGACGTGCTAACTTACATGCATCATCTATGCGAGAATCCGGAATGTTTGAATTGAAAAAATGATTCGGTTGCAAATATGCCTTATCGAAACCTAACTCTTTCCATGTGGTATATCCATCAGATTTGAAGTAAGGAATCCAATAAAAAGACTGTTTATCTTCATGAATATAGTCGGCAATATGTTTCACAAATGTCCGCGTATGAGTCGCTTCCTCTGCTAGCCAATAAAATCCTGCCAATTCAACATTCTTAAGATGAACCTTTTTAAATCGTTCTGTGATAAAATCAATATACCATTTACAGGCAGATATGCGGTCTTCATCTTTTGAGAAATCAAGTTTCTTTCCATCCAGTTCACCCCAATTCTTTTGATTTGGAATAGGTTCCGGTAATGATAAAACTATTTTTCTCTTTTTAGGAAGCTTTCCGCAGACAGACTTTGCATTCTCTATGCAATCATTTAATGCACAAATACTTCTTCCCGGAGTAAAATATTTGTCGATTAACATAATCCAATCCTCTTTTGTAGCAGGGGTTGGACGATAACCGGAAGCAAATCCGCAACGATTGCCATCAAAGATTTCCAAAAAAAGAAAACCATCAAACAGCCAATCACCTCCTTTAGCATTTTGACGAGGAGCATAAACGTATGGCTGAAACAGTTCCTCATTCCATACTTCTCTTCGGTGAGTTCCCCCATCATAAATCAACACCATATCCCGGATACTTCCTTTGGGAGCATAACCTTCTGCTACTGCCTGTTCTGTCGTTACCTTTTGAGAGGACGAACAGGATGACAAGCAGAACAAGATAATTGTAAATACAAAAATACGATTCATCATTAATCCAGTACTTTTATTTTAATATTACGCAGCCATACATCGTTGCCATGATCCTGAAATCCAATGTAACCTTCACGCTTGATGCCACCAAAATTACTCATCAGGTAATAAGCATCTGTCCATCCACTCACACTAAATTTACTATTATCCAGCATTTTAATCCATTCCGGAGTTCCCACTGTATATTCCACTACTTTCTCACCGTTTTGATAGTGAGTGACTTGTCCGTTGTTCACCACTATTTTAGTCTTATTCCATTCACCAAAAGGTTTGGCATTTTGAGGATTAGCAGGAATCATGTCATACAAAGAGCCGGCTTTCCGATTACCATCTTTACCCGCTTTGGCATCAGGGTGATTTTCGTTATCCAGCAACTGATATTCGGGAGAAGAAGCTACCCCAAATTGACCGGGGATTTCCTGAATCATATACATAATACCGGAATTTCCTCCCTCAGATATTTTCCATTCCAGTTCCAGTTCAAAATTTTTAAATCGATGGGCAAAGATAATTTCTCCACCTTTTCCTTGTTTTTTGCTGTCGAATTTCATCGCGCCATCGTCTAACACCCACTTGTCAGCCAGAGTTTCAGAAGCATAACTCCTCCATCCATTAAAGGAAGTACCGTCGAATATCGTAATATATCCTTTCTTGTCTTTTTTGAAAGTGGACAAATCTACTTGAGGATAGTCTATGGGAGTATATTTATCCGCATACTCTTTTATCATTTGTTTGAGGAGCAAGGGTTTGTCTGTTGTGATATAATCCACTCCCATACCAATCAAGCGTTTCATCATCACAGGGTCATCTACTGTCCATACATTCACCTGAAGTCCCTGGCTGTGCATATCATTGACTAAATTCAGATTATTGGTAAATCCGGTAAAATAGTAATCAGCTCCTGTCATTCCCCATTCTTTCAATTCAATAGGAGAAGCATTACCACTTAAATAATACACTCTTGCACTTGGACGTATTCTCACCAATTCCTGACAAACTTCCTTACTAAAAGCAATATAATCTGTCCGATTGGCTAACTTATGTTTTTCTACAGTTTTAACGACTTCATCAACCAACGCTTTCGTCCATTCTTCTCCTGGAGTAGATGACTTGATCTCTAGAATCAATTGCAAATCCGAGCAATTTTTGGCATGTATCAGATATTGTTCAAGAGTAGGCAATATTTCCCCATTAGACAATTTGCAATCTTTAATTTTTTCATAGGGAGTTTTCTCTATGTTCATAGAATTTATTTCACCATCGTGATAAACAACCAAAACGCCATCCTGAGTTCTCCAAACATCAAATTCAGAGCCATAGCAACCTATTTCATTTGCCTTGTAAAGTGAACTTAAGGAATTTTGAGCTGAGTTTTCCGCTTCCCAGTAACCTCGGTGTGCAATAATCTTTGTTTGCGCTAATGCTGACAAAGAAAGAATTGTACATAAAATACTCAATAATACTTTTCTTTTCATAATATAAATGTTATAAGGACTTTTCTGATATACAATCATATCAGAAAGTCACAAAATTAATAATTTAATTCGAATATTACCAATCATGCTAATAATCCAATGGAAGCGTTTATCTATTTGCACATAGTCGGTAATCATTTATCAATCTTGTACGTTCCATTTATATTACAACAATCCATCTAAAATAGATTCTTCGGTAACATTCCATATTTCAGCATTTAATTCTTCCCTGAAACCTATAAAGCTTTCCTTCAAAACAGTTTCTTTCTTTATAATATATTAGAATTTTATTCTCTG
>NZ_BAKK01000054.1 GCF_000614145.1 Bacteroides faecichinchillae JCM 17102
GTTTCCGGCTTATTTTCAGTTGTTTATAGTTTGCTTTTTAAATGTTTTTGTAGTCGTGTTCAGTAAATATCTTATTTACATGTACTCTATCCTGTAGCGATACTTCTAATTGAAATCTTCTGAAACCACGATAAACAAAGCATTTCGAAGAACGAACTTTATCTTTTTTGCTACCTCTAATGATAACGATATACAAATATAAACATTTTTTGAGATGTTGTCAATCTGTGTGTATGTTTAGAAACATAGTATGGTGATTTTTTTGAAATCAAAAAGGATATCATAATGAATATGAAACAACAAAAGGTAGTATTAATACTTGTCTTATGTTGGTGAATATGCCTGATGGCAAAGATAATACAGAGAAGCGTTTATTCAACGCTTCTCAACCATGCTATTTCTTCCTTCCATTTTGTCTCGTTCGGTGTTTCGAGTATAAGCGGCATATTGTCGAATCTCGGATCTTTCATCAGTTTCTCGAAGAATGTTTTACCAATCAGCCCTTCGCCAATGCTGTCATGACGGTCTACACGCGTACCTAATCCTTTTTTTGAATCGTTCAGGTGCATACCACGAAGATAATTGAAACCTACTTCTTTATCAAACTCATCGAAAACTTTATCATAATCGGTCAAAAAGTCATATCCAGCGGTAAATGTGTGGCAAGTATCCAGACAGACTCCGACACGACTTTTATCCTCCACCTGGTCAATGATATACTTTAATTGCCAAAATTCATTTCCTAAATTACTACCTTGACCGGCTGTGTTTTCAATTACAGCAGTTACCCCCTTGGTTTTTGCCAATGCCAAATTGATACTTTCCGCGATACGTGACAGGCAGTCTTCTACAGAGATCTTTTTAAGATTACTCCCGGGATGGAAGTTGAGTAATTTCAACCCGAGTTGTTCGCAACGTTGCATCTCATCTAGGAATGCTGCACGACTTTTCTCTAACCCTTCTTCTTCGGGATGTCCCAGATTGATGAGGTAACTGTCGTGTGGAAGGATATACTCCGGTTGGAAACCGTATTTCTCACAATTTTCCTTGAAAAGTCGGATACTTTCCTCGGTTAAAGGCTTACTCACCCATTGACGCTGGTTTTTTGTGAATAAGGCAAAAGCATTTGCTCCTATCTCATGTGCATTGATCGGGGCGAATTCCACACCGCCGGACGCGCTTACATGCGCTCCTATTTTTTTATTTCCCATCATTTTTTTATCAATTAAGTTGGAGTTATCATAGTAACAAATTTCGTGCCGATTGATTGTTTCGTGATTGATTACTTCTTCTTCCACAGGCTATTAATAAATATGTTTCTCTCTATTAAGACCAAACTTCCTTTTCTTTAATAGTAAACCTTTTCTTATTATAGAATAATCTATAAACGCAAGTTCCGTTTATATAAACGGAACTTTTGATTATATAAACGGAACTTGCATTTATACAACCAAAACTTATGTTTATAGTTTATATCAAATAGAAAAAAACTTTTCTATTAAAGAGGAGGAAATTTGGTCTTAATAGAGAGGAATTTATCTATTAATACTTTAGCAGTCAAGTAATATAGTTAATAGATTAGGGACAATATCTATTTTGAGTAATGGTGATAGGTGATAGATCGGGTGATAGGTTCATAAAGCAACCTATCACCTCTGAATTGCCGTTAAACAGGCTGATTCGGAAGGATGGTGATAGGTTGATAGAGAAAATGATGTTTTTTGTTAGGAGGGGATAGAATAAAGGAAAATAAATGGAAATTAACTTCAGGATTCTTGAATATAAAATGACCTCTATTACAAATTGTAGTAGAGGCCATTCTTTTAAGCTCTGAAAGAGAGTCTTTTATTTGGCTAGATCACCTATCTCATCAAGATTCTGCTGAATATCTTCATCTGTAAGAGAATAGTTTATCAGATCTCCGGCAAGATACTTGTCGTATGATGCCATGTCAATCAGTCCATGACCGGATAAGTTGAACAGGATTACTTTTTCTTCACCTTTTTCTTTGCAAGCATTTGCTTCACGAATAGCAGCAGCAATAGCATGGCAAGATTCCGGAGCAGGAATAATGCCTTCCACTTGTGCAAACAGGCAACCGGCTTCGAATGATTCCAATTGTTGAATATCAACTGCTTCCATCAATTTGTCTTTTAATAATTGAGAAACAATGACGCCTGCGCCATGATAACGAAGACCACCGGCATGAATATGTGCCGGAGCAAAATTATGTCCTAAAGTGAACATCGGAAGTAGTGGAGTATATCCGGCTTCATCACCAAAATCGTATTGGAATTTACCTCTTGTCAGCTTAGGGCAGGAAGCGGGTTCGGCAGCAACGAAACGGGTTTTCTTACCATCCAATATATTATGACGCATGAATGGGAAGGAGATTCCTCCGAAATTGGATCCACCTCCGAAACATCCGATCACTACATCCGGATATTCGCCGGCCATTTCCATCTGTTTCTCAGCTTCCAGACCAATAATGGTTTGATGCAGTGTGACGTGGCTGAGTACGGATCCAAGTGTATATTTACAGTTTGGAGTTTGTTGAGCCAATTCAATAGCTTCTGAGATAGCAGTTCCTAATGACCCTTGGTAGTTAGGATGGGCAGTCAGAATATTTTTTCCGGCACGTGTAGACATCGATGGGGAAGGAGTAACTTGGGCTCCGAATGTCTGCATGATACTACGGCGATATGGTTTTTGTTCATAACTGATTTTAACCTGGTAAACAGCAGCTTCCAAGCCAAACACTTTTGCAGCATATGAAAGGGCTGCTCCCCATTGTCCGGCACCCGTCTCTGTGGTAATATTGGTTACACCTTCTTTTTTGCAATAATAAGCTTGTGCTAATGCTGAATTCAATTTATGAGAACCAATCGGGCTAACACTCTCATTTTTAAAATAAATATGTGCAGGAGTTCCCAATGCTTTTTCCAGACCGTAAGCACGTACAAGTGGAGTGCTACGATAATATTTATACATTTCACGTACTTCTTCTGGGATTTCAATCCATGCATCAGTCTGGTTCAACTCTTGACGACACAACTCCTCTGCGAAGATAGGATACATGTCTTCAGCTTTTAGCGGTTGTTTAGTTGCAGGATGCAATGGTGGCATGGGTTTGTTTATCATGTCAGCCTGAATATTATACCAATAATGTGGAATTTCCTCTTCCGGCAGGATGTACCTCTTTTTTTTATCACTCATAATATTGTGGTTTTTTAGTTTTCCGTTGCCAAATGTAGATAAAATTTTTAAGATGTAGATAATTATGTCAACAAAGAATCGGTTTTGTTTGTTATTTTAGTTAAGTTTGCACGACATAGAAAATAAAATGATATGAAGATTTATCATAAGTTTTTATTATATCAGAACAAATTGCTGAAACCTTATATACGTTTTCTGTTAGGGTTGATAGAAGCATTGACATATTTGGCGTCACTTTTGCTGATAGCCGGAGTTGTTTATGAACATGGTTTTCCACTTTCAATCGGAGAAGTACAGCAGATTCAAGTTCTCTATAAGATTGTCTGGGTTGTATTCTTGGTAGATGTAACTTTACATATTTTATTAGAATATAGAGACACAAGGAAGAAGTTCCGAAGGTTGGCGTGGGTTATGAGTTGGTTGCTATATCTGACTTTGATTCCGGTCATCTTTCATCGCCCCGAAGAAGAAGGGGCAATTCTGCAATTCTGGCAATTTCTGGATGGAAAGTTTTATCACCTGGTATTATTATTGATTTTTTCTTTTTTGAATTTATCCAATGGGTTAGTTCGCTTACTAGGACGGCGTACAAATCCTTCTTTGATTCTGGCTGTCAGTTTTTTGGCAATCATTTTGGTGGGTACAGGGCTGCTAATGCTTCCTCGCTGTACAGTAAATGGTATTACTTGGGTAGATTCTTTATTTACGGCTACTAGTGCAGTATGTGTGACAGGACTTGTTCCGGTAGATGTATCATCTACGTTTACTCCGGGAGGGTTTGTGGTCATTATTCTTCTTATCCAAGTTGGAGGATTGGGTGTAATGACACTGACAAGTTTCTTTGCCATGTTCTTTATGGGGAATACTTCTTTGTATAATCAGCTTGTAGTGCGCGATATGGTTAGCTCTAACTCAATAGGTTCTTTGCTATCTACTTTATTATATATCTTAGGATTTACGTTGGTCATTGAAGGAGTAGGGATGATATCCATCTGGTTTAGTATTCATGGTACATTGGGAATGGATTTTCAGGAAGAATTAGCTTTCTCTGCTTTTCACTCGATTTCTGCTTTCTGTAATGCCGGCTTTTCTACTTTACCGGGTAATCTGGGTAATCCGATGTTGATGACGAATCATAATTGGCTATATATTTCCGTTTCATTCTTGATTATTTTGGGAGGAATCGGTTTCCCGATTCTGGTTAATTTTAAAGATATCATTATTTATCACTTAGGCCGTTTTTGGTATTTCCTGAAAACGCGTAAGTTAGCAAGATATAAGATGCATCATCTTTATGATCTTAACACAAAGATTGTTTTGATTATGACGTTCTTGTTACTTGTGTTCGGTACATTGGCTATTGCATTTTTTGAATGGAACGGTTCTTTTGCAGGGATGTCTGTTGCAGATAAATGGACACAAGCCTTTTTTAATGCATCTTGTCCGCGAACGGCAGGATTTAACAGTGTCGATTTAGCTACGTTGAGCGTACAGTCTTTGTTGGTTTATCTGGCTTTGATGTGGGTCGGAGGTGGAGCTCAATCTACTGCCGGTGGTGTGAAAGTGAATGCTTTTGCTGTGGTCGTATTAAATCTGGTTGCTGTTATAAAGGGATCGGAACGTGTAGAAGTATTTGGTCGGGAACTATCTTATGATTCTATCCGTCGTTCTAATGCAACAGTGGTTATGTCGTTAGGAGTTTTGTTTCTCTTTATATTTATTTTAAGTATACTTGAACCGGGAACTTCGGTGATGGCATTAACTTTTGAATGTGTATCCGCTCTTAGCACCGTTGGGTCCAGCTTGAATTTGACTCCTACTTTATGTGATGCAAGTAAGTTATTGGTAGCTTTGTTAATGTTTATCGGTCGTGTAGGGCTAATAACATTAATGTTGGGAATTATCAAACAGAAAAAAAATACAAAATATCGTTATCCGAGTGATAACATTATAATAAACTAAAGGTATGAAATACATTATTATTGGTTTAGGAAACTATGGTCATGTGTTAGCTGAAGAATTGTCGGCATTGGGACATGAAGTTATTGGTGCAGATATTAGTGAAAGTCGGGTAGATTCAATAAAGGATAAGATTGCTACAGCTTTTATCATTGATGCTACGGATGAACAGGCATTGTCTGTACTTCCATTGAATAGTGTGGACATTGTTATCGTTGCAATTGGAGAAAATTTTGGAGCTTCCATACGTGTGGTAGCATTACTGAAACAGAAAAAAGTACCTCATATATATGCTCGTGCCATAGATGCCGTACATCGGTCAGTGCTTGAAGCTTTTAGTTTGGAGAAAATCCTTACTCCGGAAGAGGACGCTGCACGTAGCTTGGTGCAAGTACTCGATTTTGGAGCCAATATGGAAGCTTTTCGTATAGATCCGGAATATTATGTTGTTAAATTCACAGTTCCGGAAAAGTTTGTGGGATATTTTGTGAATGAATTGAATCTGGATGAGGAATTTCATTTGAAACTGATCGGGTTGAAACGTGCGGATAAAGTAACCAATTGTTTAGGTGTTTCTTTGATGGAGCTTCATGTGAAAAATGAACTTCCGGCAGACGAGAAGGTACATGAAGGCGATGAATTAGTCTGCTACGGTAAATATCGCGATTTTCAGGCTTTCTGGAAAGCTATCTGATGAATGATACTTATATAATGTTTTGTGTATTTCAGAATCATTCTGTTTTCTTGATTACAAAAGAAGGAAAAAGTAAGTTATACTTGTAAATCTCCCCTTCTTTTTGTTCCTTTGCCTTATAAATTATAAATAGATAATTTGAAGATGAAAAAGTTTATTTATCTGCTTATGCTACCAATGTTTGTTGCGTTGGTTGCTTGCGGTGGTAAGAGTGGAAATGCGGATAAAAGTTCAAATATGGCGTTGCAGGATAGTGTGGATGTCCATGGAATACAGCGTATGCAGACTTCTAAAATAGAAGTCGATATCAAGTATAAGGATAAAGACTATCGTTCTTATGTTTATCGTACTCCTGATGAAAGTTTACCTCATGTAAAGAATGAAATGGGAGATACGTACGTTGATAATAAAATTTTGGTACGTTTGACACGCGGAGGTACAACTGTATTTGATAAGGCATTTACGAAAAATGATTTTTCTTCTATAGTAGATGCAGATTTTTTATCAAAATCAATGCTTGAGGGGATTGTATATGATAAGACCACCCCGCAAGGTTTTGTTTATGCGGCAAGTGTATGTTATCCGCAAACAGATTACTATATTCCACTTTCTATTACAATAACTGCTGATGGTAAAATGACCGTTGAAAAGGTGGATTTACTAGAAGAAGATTATAGTGAAGAAATACCCAAGAATTAGCCCTTTTAATAACTTAAGATTAAGAACTGCTTGTTGATGTAATATGCAAATTGCTATCTAGTTAGGCATTCGGATTCTTATATTTAGGTCTTTAATGACGAAAGTTAAAGAAACCAAAAAAGAATATTTCCCCTTATTATTCCCAAATCTTTCTAGAATCTGTATCGTTATTTGCAGTATAAACCATTTTGGTATAGTATTAACACTAAAAAATAACGATTATGAAGAAAATTTTATCTTTGCTTGTATTGGCTATTGTAGCTATACAGTTTTCATTTGCCGGTGATGTGATAACAAAAGACATGAATCAGTTGCCACTTCCAGCACGAAATTTTATTAATCAACATTTTACTAAGCCTCAGGTAGCACATATTAAGATTGATAAAGATATGTTGGAGGCTACAAAATATGAAGTATTGTTGATGGATGGTACTGAAATTGATTTCGATAGTAAAGGGAATTGGGAAGAAGTAAGTGTGAAGAAAGGAAAGCTTCCTGTAAGTGTAGTACCTGCATTTGTTACTAATTATTTGAAAGCACACAATTTTGCTAACGAAGGTGTGCAGAAAGTAGAGCGTGACCGTAAGGGATATGAAATAGAATTGTCTACGGGCGTGTCTTTTAAGTTTGATAAGAAAGGAAAGTTCGTGAAAGCGGACGATTAAGCAAATACGATAACCTAAACCGAGGATGGAATTATGTTGAGATTTAAATATAGCACATGGGCGATAGTATGTATGCTGGTTGCCTTTTCATTCAGTGCGTGTAGTGACGATGATGAGAATGATGATACGCTCGTACCACCTTCCAATATTGTGGAAGCTTTAAAGCAATTATATCCGAGTGCTCAGAATATAGAATGGGAAATGAAAGGCGTTTATTATGTAGCTGACTGTTGGTTGAGTGGTGACGAGTTAGATGTCTGGTTTGATGCAAATGCCAATTGGCTTATGACGGAAGTTGAATTAGATGACATTAACCAATTAGTACCCGCAGTCTATACGGCTTTTATGAATTCTAGCTATAATTCCTGGGTAGTGACAGATGTGTATGTATTGACGTTCCCACAAAGTCCGATGGAATCTGTTGTTCAGGTAAAACAAGGAGAGCAACGCCATGCATTGTACTTTACTCAAGATGGTGGACTGATTCATGATAAGGATATTAGTAATGGGGATGATACCAATTGGCCTCCGGCTCTGCCTGGATAGTAATAAAAGTATATTGTATTGTTTGTATTATAATACTTTAAAATGTAAATTGCGAAACAAATAAAAAGTCCGAGCTTTTTCAGGTTCGGACTTTAAAATAAATAATGGAGAAATAGTCTTTGAGGAAGTCTTAAGCAGGATGTTACCCTAATCAAGCAAGAGCTGCAAAACCGGTTCCTATTAGATTTGCGTTATTCATATTGTTGATATGCACTTCTATGTCCTTCAATCCAAATTCATCGAGAAGCTCCTGTAGTTTTTCCATTACAAGAATATTATAATTTTTATCTTTCCTATTTTCACTCCAAAAGAGACTACCTTCGGCAACTAGACAAATCTTTCGTGTATTTTCATTATATGATTTCAACAATAGGATCAGACCTGCAAGTGAGGCTGCAACTAATTGTGCAGACCTATTATAAATCCAATGTGCTACTTGTACATATACTTCTTTATGGATATCCGGATAATTCATGATAGCAGTCAGCTTTTGTGCATCGAATTTCTCTTCGAATTCATCCAAAGGAAACGTTGCTTTCAGAATATCTCCCAGATACATGCCGGACACCGCTTTTTCAAAACGTTGTTTTCCTAAATTACCGAAAATTGTATCGACTGTATCATCTACTGTAGTTAGGAATGGAGGGTGAAAATTACCTGATTCTAAGTTTACTGGAATCAGCCCTTGTACATTGTATGCCGGTTTTAGTTTCTTAATCTTTTCAGCCGGAATAAAAGTCGCCATATTTGTGCCTGTACCGACTATTAAGCGATATAAGCGTCATAGCTTCTATCGGTAAGACCGGCAAATAAACTGGCTATGGTATCATTCAGTACTTTAATACCTGTAAATTTGATTTTATTTTTTTTATTCAGATAATCGAGAAGGGGTTTACCTATAAATTGTCCGATCATCTCTTGAATGTCTACTCCTTTTGTCCATCGTAATAATTTAGCATCTCCTCCAAGTACAGATTTGGTAGGGTAAGAAAAACAATAACCAATAGGCATTTCTTCTTCACGCTTTATTCCTACAATCATATCGCTCAACTCTCTGAACAGTTCCTCACGTGTAAATCCCGGTGATTTCATAACCGACATATCCTTTTTCCAACCATTGTTTGGGTGAATGGTTGGTGTTCCTTTACCGAAATCAACAATTGCTACTCTGTAGTTAGTTCCTCCTAAGTCAAGAACCAGCGCTTTACCATTGATACCTTTGGCCTTAGGGGTGATAAACGTAGGAATACATTGTATTTCCATATTATCAGCATTTAATCCCTCTTCAACTTTTTCCCGGAATGAATGAGCAATCGTTTTGAGCTGATCATTATCCAACATAAAAATGTTTTTCTCCATGTGATTGATTATTTAATGTATAGTTTATCCTTATTGATGAATAACAATCAAGAATCAGAATTTGCTCAAACTGGTGCAAAAATGAACTAATCTATTGCTCTGTTATCAGTTGTTCAAATTGTTATAATGAATATTAGGCATTTAGCCTTTTTTGTCTGCGAAAGAAATTGTAACTTTGCCATAACTAAAAAAAGAAAGTGATATGGAACAAACGGACAAATATATTCGTTTCGACTGGGCCATCAAAAGATTGCTTCGTCAGAAGGCTAATTTCGATGTATTAGAAGGTTTCCTCACCGTGCTTTTAGGCGAAGCGGTGAAAATCATCGAAATACTGGAAAGTGAAAGTAACCAGCAAATGGCTGATGATAAATTCAATCGTGTAGATATCAAAGCCAAAAATGATAAGGATGAAATCATTATCATTGAAGTTCAGAACACACGCGAGCTTTACTATCTTGAGCGTATTCTCTATGGAGTGGCAAAAGCCATCACCGAACATATCTCGCTTGGTGCACGCTATTATGAAGTGAAAAAGATTTATTCAATCAGCATCTTATACTTTGATATTGGCAAAGGGGATGATTATTTGTACCATGGTCAGAACAACTTCATCGGAGTACACACGAGCGACCGCCTTGAAGTGACTACCAAAGAGAAAGATGCACTGGTGCATAAACTCCCTGCCGAAGTTTTTCCCGAGTATTTCCTCATCCGGGTGAATGAGTTCAATAAAGTAGCTGTTACTCCTCTGGAAGAGTGGGTAGAATATCTGAAAACAGGTTGTATCCGTTCTGATACTAAAGCTCCGGGACTAAAAGAAGCTCGTGAGAAACTTATATATTATAATATGTCAAAGGTGGAACGGCAAGCTTATGATGAACACTTGAGTGCTATCATGATTCAAAATGATGTATTGGACGGAGCGAAACTGGAAGGACGTGCAGAAGGACGTGCAGAAGGACGTGCAGAAGGACGTGTTGAAGGACGTGTTGAAGGGGTTCTGGAGGTTGCTCGTAATATGAAAAAGTTGGGGCTTTCCACTGATATTATCATACAAAGTACTCAATTATCAGAAACAGAGATCGAGAGTTTATAAAGTAATATCAATTTAGTAGAATATCCTTTTTTCTATTCCTTATTAATGAGAAATAGAAAAAGGATATTCTTAATTTATAGAACTTGTATATTCATTTATTCCCTTCCAGGAGTTTGGATTCATAACGGTGTAATAATGAATTAGATGTGGAATACTCTTTTCTGTTAATTAACGCACACTATAAATCAACATAACCCCTCATTCTTCAAATGATGTTAATCATTGAATTAGCCCTCACAAAACCTGTTTTAACAAGTTCTTAATATAAAGAATAAATATCCACATAATAAAGCAGAATCTTTGATTGGATTTTACTTGTATAAACGTTCTATTAAAACAAAACTATTCGTCTGTGTGTTAATAGTCTCTTCAAATAGTTACTAATAGTAAGAAAGGACGTTTATTATGGCACAAAAAAATGTAGAATTTGTGATGACACCGGGTGAAGTACATTGGGTAGGAGATGGATTCAGAGTACATAATTTCATTCCCAGTCGCTTCCATTTGGAGAGAGAACGCATGGATCCATTTATCCTGTTGGACTATAATTCAGAGTATGAGTTTGCACCAGCTCCTAAACCTATGGGTGTGGGAGTGCATCCGCACAGAGGTTTTGAAACTGTTACTATTGCCTATAAAGGTAAAGTAGAACATCATGATAGCTATGGAGGAGGGGGGATTATTGGTGAGGGAGATGTGCAATGGATGACTGCTGCCAGCGGAGTACTTCATAAAGAATTCCATGAGAAAGAATGGAGTGAACAAGGTGGATTATTTCAAATGGTACAACTTTGGATAAATCTTCCGGCAAGGTTTAAGATGGGACATCCACGTTATCAGGCTATTCATAATTCCGAAATGGTAAAAGTGGAGCTACCGGGAAATGCTGGTTTCGTAGAAGTAGTAGCCGGAGAATATGAAGGGAAAAAAGGACCTGCGAGTACATTTAGTCCGGTAAATCTAATGAATGCCCGGTTGAATAAGGGAGGAAAGGCGGAATTTATTTTTCCGGCAAATTATAATACTGCACTATTGGTAATTAAGGGAGGTATCTTTATTAATAAGAATGAAGAAGCTCCTGTAGATCATTTTGTTCTTTTCGAGAATAGGGGAGAAAGCTTTGAGATTGAAGCGATCGAAGAGGCTGTGGTGCTTGTGATGAGTGGAGAACCTCTGAATGAACCAATTGTTGCGCATGGACCTTTTGTGATGAATACTAAGCGTGAAATTATACAAGCTTTTGATGATTTTAATCAGGGAAAGTTTGGGTACCTAAAAGATTAATTTCTTATAAAATCCTGTCTGAAAGAAATAGATAGAATAAAGTAGGTGAAAGAAAAAATCGGCTTTACCTGCATTATCTATTCACTTTTATTATTCTAATTGATTTTATATATTATCTTTGTGAATCAATCAAAACTAGACGCTATGAATACAAAAAAGTATCTTTGGGTAATAAGTCTGGCATTCGGGTTATACTCTTGTGAAAAATCGGATACTATCATTGGAACCGGAGATGAACATGAGACAGAACAATTTGTAATTGAGGACAAAGATCCCGCCGAAGCCTATTATAGGGAATATATAGGAAGTATTAATGAAGAATGTAATGCACTCGGATATGGATATGATGTAACAGGCGAATATCTGTCTTCACAATCTATAAGGAAACAAGTATTGAATATTGCAGGTTATAAAGAAATCAAGCCTGAACGGATAATTAAGGGAACTACTTCTTATGGTCATGCTACATACTACTATGGAAGTACTTTTTCTGATTATTTAAAAGATATAATGAGCAGTTCGAAGGTAACAGATAGCTTTAGTCATGAGGATGAAACCAGTACACTAAATACATATTTATATTTTATCGGAAATTTTGCCAATCACCAATATCTCCAGAGTAAGTATTCCCATTCCGATCAGTACTCTTTTGCAAGTATGGAGATCCTGCAACATAGCAAGCATATTCATATAAACGATCAAGTTAGCAGCATGTTGGAATTCTTATCTAAAGACTTTCTGGAAGATTTAGATAAGTATCCGGCTGATAAGGTAGTAGAAAAGTATGGGACTCATGTGCTAATGGATATTAGTCTTGGTGGACGATATAAATTAATATATAGATCAGCAATAGAGGAGGAAGAGTATTTCACAAATAAGGAGTATATTGTAAAACATGAGTTCAATACACTTTTATCCAAGATTGGTTTTTTGGCGCCATCAAGCAACATACAGACTGATGAAGAATTCAATCTAAATAAGTCAAACAAAGATCTATATGTACAATTATATCTAGAGGATGGAATCATGTCTTTTAAGTATGATTTGGAGGATGGTATACCTACATACAAAGATATCCAAGAATGGGGAGATGAAACACTGGGCGTAGAGACACAGCTTACCCGAATAAATTGGAAAGAAAGCTATCCTCTTTATGAATTTATATCTGACCCAGTGAAGAAAAATGATATAAAGTCTGCGGTAGAATCCTATATAAGGATGTCTAGAGACAAACTATAGATCACCATTGGGATTATCAACCAACAAGTAATGTTTCTACAAAAGATATTGTCTAACTAATTGAATAACAGATTACATTTGTTGATAGTCTTTAGCTAAACCTCCTTCACTTGTTTCTTTGTAGAGTGAAGGCAGATCATGGCCGGTCTGTTTCATGACTTGTACTACTTTGTCGAACGATACGCGGTGCATTCCATCAGTAAAAGCAGAGTAAAGATTTGCGTCTAATGCCCGGGCAGCAGCATAAGCATTTCGTTCGATACAAGGAATCTGTACTAAACCGCATACAGGATCGCATGTCATTCCTAAATGATGTTCCAGCCCCATTTCTGCTGCATACTCGATTTGTGCCGGACTTCCTCCAAATAACTGATTGGCGGCTGCGGAAGCCATTGCACAGGCAACACCGACTTCTCCCTGACAACCGACTTCGGCACCAGAGATAGAAGCATTGAATTTGACGATATTCCCAATCAGTCCTGCGGTAGCAAGTGCACGTAGAATACGCATATCACTGAATTCGCGACTTTTCTGCAAATGATAAAGTACAGCCGGCATTACACCGCAAGAACCACAAGTAGGAGCTGTCACTATTTTGCCTCCGGAAGCATTTTCCTCGCTGACTGCTAAAGCATAGGCGAATACAAGACCTCGTGATTGAAGGGATTGTTTGAATCCGGTAGCACGTATATAATAGGTTGAGGCTTTTCTCCGTAAGTTCAGTGGCCCGGGCAATACTCCTTCTGCTTCTAGGCCACGGTGAATGGCATCTTTCATGGTGTTCCATACTTCTGCCAAATAATCCCAAATATCTTCGTCCTCACATTCCTTTACATATTCCCAATAACTTTTTCCGGTACGTTCACACCAACCTAATATTTCAGTCATATTGTTCATATCGTAAACTTCGGGGCTTTCAATAGTCGGACTGTTATTATTCTCAGCTAATGCACCCCCTCCGATGCTATAAACTGTCCAACTCTCCAGCGTTTTGTTTTGGGAATCTATTGCAGAAAAGGTCATTCCATTGGGATGGAATGGCAAAAAGACTTTTGGTTGCCAAATAATTTCTACGGGAGCAGTGGGCTGTAGTGTATCTATAATAGCTACATCTGTCATGTGTCCTTTTCCGGTGGCAGCTAGACTTCCGTAGAGTGTTACTTTAAAAGACGTTGCGTTCGGATGATGTTCCAAGAACATTTCAGCTGCTTTACGAGGTCCCATAGTATGGCTACTGGAAGGACCCGTCCCTATTCTATATAGTTCTTTGATTGATTTCATATATAAAGTGCATAATTAATACCATTTCTTTTTTCGAAAGTACAAATATACGGCAATACCGATAATAAACATAAGACACCAGGCAAATAAATATCCGTATCGCCAATCGAGTTCAGGCATCCATTTGTAGTTCATTCCCCAAACTCCCACTAAAAAGGTAAGAGGAATGAAAATAGTAGATACCACAGTCAGACGTTTCATGATATCATTCATGCGTAGGTCGTTATTCGAGATGTAAAGATCGACTAATGAAGACAATGTTTCCCGACAGATTTCAATGGTTTGCAGTACGAATTGCAAGTGGTCGTTTACATCATTATAAAAAGCGCGGTTTATTTTATGAATGAGTAAATTATCTGCCCTTAAGAGTTTTACATATTGTGCCTTTAGTGGAAGAATCACTTTTTTCATCAACATATATTGTCGCCGAAGAGATTGTATCTGAATACCAATGTCGTCTCCATTTGTGATGGTTAACAGCTCTTCTTCTAAATCTTCCAAAGAATCGTCGATAGAGGAAATAGTGTAAATGTAGTTACCCATAACGCTGTTTAATAGGACACTGAGTAGGTAGTCACTTTGGCGACTACGTATTTTTAATACATCATTGCGCAAAGCAGAACTGACATCATCAAAAAAATCTGTTTCTTTTTCAAGAAAAGTGAGCACATAATTATTTCCTAAAACGAGGCAAACTTGTTGTTGAAGTAGTCCGTCCAATTCGTTTTCATCTTTATGTTCATTGGGGTAAAACAGCTTAGCAATTAGAACAATATGCTTTTCATATTCTTCTATTTTGGTCGGATGATTTGCATTCAATATATCTTGCAGGACGAGGAAATCTATTTCGAAATGACTGCATATCTCACGGATTGTTTCTGTATTTTTCATTCCATGTACTTGTAGCCAGTTTATTTTCTCGTTATCTAATGTATTTTTGACAGATTGAAAAGTGTCACCGGAAACTTCTTGCATTTCAGTGGCATTATACGTACAGAGATGAATATGGGTAGGGGTAACGCTATCTCCAGTATAAATAAGCTTTTCGCTTAACAGGTTATTCTTCATGCTTTATTCTCGTTTTAGAAAACCACAAACAAAAGTAGTGGTTTTCTAAATGAGAACAAGTAATTTATAGGATTTGTTTACAAATAATTATTCGAAATCGACAACAGTAATTCCTGCTCCTCCGAATTGGACGTGTTCGTCTGCATAATGACGTACTCCTGGTACGGTGGATAAATATTGGCGGATAAGTGTACGAAGGATTCCCGTTCCTGTTCCATGAAGAATACGAACACGACCCATGCCTACTAATATCGCATCGTCAATAAAATAGGTGACAGCTTGTAAAGCTTCATCTCCTCTCATTCCACGAACATCGATATCTTGCTTGAAACTGAGTTTCTTTTCATACATTTGATCATGTGTTTGTGTACTGACAAATGTACTTTTGGCAATTCCTTCTGTTGGCGGAGCAGCCTTGGAACGTTCTAATCGGTCTGATTTTACAGTGGTCTTTATACTTCCAAAAGCGACGACTGCATTTTTGCCGTTGATTTCCATTACCTGTCCGATACTGGTTTGACCTTTGATTTTTACATTCTCGCCGACTGTGATAGGAACTATTTTAGGAGTTACAGGTGAAGAAGAAACTGTTTTAGGATCATTTTTCTTATTTTTCTTTCGCTCCTGTTTTTCCTTTAGCTTTTTCATCTTCTGTGCAATCTTTTCTTCCTGCTCTTTAGAAGAGAACGAGTCTAGAGAAGTACGGAAATCCGTTAGTTCCTGACGTACCAGACGAGTCTTTTCTTTTTCAGCCTGTGCTTCTTTTATTATACGGATCGTATTTTCAATACGGGCATTTGATTCCTGCAGCAGCCGTTCAGCTTCTTCTTTTGCTTGACGGATAATCTCTTTACGTGATTTTTGCAATTCTTCCATTTCTGTCTGATAACGGGCAATCGTTTCTTCCATGTGCTTTTCCCGTTGGCGTATTGTCTGGCGTTTGCCTTCCCAATAACGTTTATCGCGTACGATATCCTGCAGATATTTATCCGCATTAATATATTCGCTTCCCACAATCTCTGAAGCATCTGCAATGACATCTTCCGGCAAACCGATTTTTCGGGCAATTTCAACAGCGAAAGAACTTCCTGGATTTCCGATTTGCAGTTGGAATAAAGCTTGCATTAAATGGCGGTCATATAACATTGCCCCGTTGACTACTCCTTCATGGTCTTCGGCGAAATGTTTCAGATTCTGATAATGAGTAGTAATTACACCGAATGTTCCTTTCTGATTAAAACGTTTGAGTACAGCTTCTGCAATGGCCCCTCCGATTTGCGGCTCAGTACCTCCTCCGAATTCATCGATTAGAATCAGACTACGTTCGTTGCAACTTTTCATCATGATTTTCATATTGGTCAGATGCGAGGAGTAAGTACTCAGGTCATCTTCGATAGACTGCTCGTCACCAATATCAATAAAAATGCTGCTAAACATCCCTGTGTGACTACGTTCGTGCATTGGAATCAGCATTCCGCATTGGAGCATATACTGTAATAATCCAACCGTTTTCAAACATACGGATTTACCTCCGGCATTCGGACCGGAAATGATAAGGATACGTTGTTTCTGATTGAGTTCTATATCCAGAGGAACTACCTTTTTACCATGTTTGGCTAATGAAATTTGTAGTAATGGATGTACAGCCATTGTCCAATCCAGTAATTGTTCATTCTCTAATGCAGGTTTTAAACCATTGGTTTGTATTGCAAAATGGCTTTTAGCACGAATGAAATCAATTTCTGCCAGGAATTCATACGATTGAAGAATTTCCGGAATGGAAGGGCGTAGTATGTTGGAGAACTCAATCAAAATACGAATGATTTCACGTCGTTCATCTCCTTCTAGTTCACGAATACGATTATTGGCTTCTACTACTTCAGCCGGTTCAATAAATACAGTCTTTCCACTGGCAGACTCGTCATGTACGATTCCCTTGATTTTTCGTTTAAGTCCGGGTGCTACAGGGATTACCAAACGCCCGTCACGCATTGTGGGAGTTACGTCTTTATCTACATAGCCTTCGGATTGCGCACTGCGAAGGATACTGTTCAGCGAACGTGAAATACTTCCCATTGTACTAGCAAGTTCTCTACGAATACGTGCCAACTCAGTGGAAGCATTATCTTTAATTTTGCCGTATTTATTAAGAATACCGTCTATCTTTCCGATAAGTTGTGGGAATACAGCGATATCTCCTGCTAGCTTTTTCAGGCTAGGATAGGGGCAATCATTTTCTTCTTCATCATTTCGTTGTAAAAAGCGCACAATATCCCTGATCGTTTCTAATGAACGGCGAAGATCAAACAATTCTTGTTCGTCTAAATACATACCTTCTATCCGTACCCGTTTTAGTGAAGGTCGGACATCGAAAAAAAACTGATCCGGAAATCCGTCTTCTTCCTGAATGATGCGCACAAATTCAGTTACCTGATTTAACTTCTCTTCTACTTCATCGTATTGATCAGAAAAAGTCATTTCTGACACTCGCTCTTCGCCTAAAGTGCTGAGACACTTCTCTTTCAATAGTTGTCTTATTTGGTCGAATCCTATCTTTTGCTCAAAATTCTGAGGATATATCATATTTTTCTTACTTGTAATAGGCTGCAAAAATACGATTAATTCGCGAAAAAAATATCAGAATGTTTGCAGATTTAAAAATGATTCGTACCTTTGCACCGCTTTCAACGGAACGTACTTCTGATAAAAGAGTTTTGGAGAGGTGGCAGAGTGGTCGATTGCGGCGGTCTTGAAAACCGTTGTACTGCGAGGTACCCGGGGTTCGAATCCCTGTCTCTCCGCAATAAATGTTGAAAATCAGCGAGTTACAGAGTATACACCCAATTTTACACCCAAAAATGTAAAATTGGGTGTTTTTAATATCTTTTAAATGATAACACAAATGAAAGCAGTAAGTAATATTATTAGTTTTTTGTCCATGTTATTTATGTTGTGGTTTCCTTTGCAATTATTAGCTCAGGAACCTGAATATAAAAAGTGGGATAATCATGATGTAAAAGGTGTATATATAGAAGTTGAAGATGAGGATGATGCTGATATTGAAGAAAATGGTAGATACTTTCAAAAATATCGCCGTTTGAGTAGTGATATATATGAAGTAGAAGTGTCAGAAAAAGTTTCTAGTAAATTATGGAAAATTAAAGGCACTAAATTTTTTATGTTTTTTCGATATAATCCATATCTTTATAAGTACGATGAGGGAATTTTAGATTGGGGTGGATATGATGGTACTTTTTATAAGAAACCATAGTCAGAATAAAAGATGTAAGAGATACTCGCTAGTGAGGATGTTTAAAATATAACCAAAAAGTACTGCTTACCAATAATGGTATAGTAGTACTTTTTGTTTTTTTGAGAGGGGATTGCTCATGAAAACAGAATCCTGATAAAGGAAGAACTTATAATCGGATTCCGTTCTCATTTACATAAAATCGTAGACAATGTTATGGGGTTATAGATACTCAATGCCATTATCTGAGTAGTTAAACTCCACGATTGAAACATTTTCTTTAGGGGAAGAAATTTCTTTAGTAAATACCTTAGATATTCCCTTGTCTGGATAAATTGTTACTGTAAAAGGTATGGCTGACAATGAACTTCTTTTGCTGTATAATACTACCATAACTTTATATTTTCCTATAGGAGCTGTACCTTCCCAATATATATTTTCAACAGGGGAGACCGTATAAGGAGAACCAGCATTGGCATCTACATCAAGTCTTCCTATTACTCCTTGACACGTTTGAGTTTTTTGGCTATAATAAATCTCTTGACTACTTGGGTCAAAAACATGTAGATCAAGATCGTCAGTAGTTGCCCATTTAAGAGTTATTTTCAAACCTCCACGACCACCGATGCTTTCAATAGTTGAAGTTTTGCCAATAATAGCAATTTCTGAATTGATATTTTGAATTTGACTATTGACTGTAGCTATTTCTGCTTCAGCAGCTTTTTGATTATTGTTGATTTCTTCAATTTGAGTATTTAATTCAGTTTTCTTTTTGAATTTTTCTTTTTTGAATTTCGATTCTTTGCTCTTCATCTTGAGCAGAAAATAATTGTTGCTTTATCTCCTGCCTAAAACTTTCTCTTTGTTGTTCAACAACAGTTCTTTGAATACGAAGATTTGATACTTGTTCACTAATATTAATTCGTTGATTTTGAAGTTTTTCACGGTTTTGCATACGTTCTGTAATTGCAGATTGAGTTGCAACTTGGTCAATATCTTGATGGATTGTTGCGAATTGTCAATTGTGGACTCAAATTCTGAAATTGCTCGTATGACATTATCATTCTCTGGAGATAATGTCTTTGCTTTTCTAAGGGTGTCTTTTTTATCTCCAATGTTTCTTTTGGCTCTTAACACAAGCTCTTCACTAATATATTGTTTAAATGAACTTCTATCATATTGAGGTCTGTCAGGTACTGTATCAGGCATTTTATCGACCAACCTATATTGTTCAGTTAAAGAATTAAATACATTAACAAAATAAGAAGTTACTTCTGGCAAATCTTCTATAACTACAACATCTTCTTTATTTATTTCTTCAGCGTAGAATGTCCAATTGTATGAACCTGTCATAATGGTTTTGTCGTCTATTATGCAGAACTTATAGTGTAGCAGCTCAGGATATTCAACGAGATGCAATTTTAAGCCGGATTTAATTAGTTCATCAAAGTTTAAACAATAGCCACCATTATTAATTAAATCATTATTTGTTACAAGCGTAATATGAATCCCCCTATTTAAAGCAGACTTAACACAATTGAACAAGTCAAAATTGGTAAACCAAGCCACAGCAATTTTTATATTGTTAGTCGCATTGTTGATTTTTGTAATAATATACTCTGCAATATTCTCAAATAAAGGTACAACAGAACCAACGCGTACTTTTATTTCTTTTGTTATCTCTTTAATTTCAGGCTCTGGAAGTGAAATACCTAGTTTCTCAAGAATCTGTTGACGCTCAGTATCGTTCCCATTTTTCCAAAGGTTAGATATAGTAGTATTTGTGGTAAATGGTAATAAATTTTCCTTCCATAATTGCATACCATATTTCCCAGTGCATTTATAGAAAATTTCTTTATATAAAGAAGGTCGTATTCGAAGCTCTTTATTTGCTACTATGAGTTGTTTGGCAAGACTAAATTTGAAATCATTGTCTATTATATCACCAAGTAAATTGAACATAGTATCAAATACAGAGGAATTGAAAGATTCGTCATTAGGAGAAAAAGAAATAGAAATAGAAACACTATTATCTTCTTGTTTTGCATCTAACGCATGCAAATTTGCAGAATATACAGGTTTTCCTTCAATTGTCTTAATGCAAATCAGAGGTATAGTATTTCCAGTCTTTAATGCGCTAAAGATTTTAGCCTTATTATTAAAAGGGTCACTAGTTAAGGGTAGAAAACCCTGAATGGATGATACAATTTCCTGCACAACAAACGTTTTTGTTTCTTTTATATAAGAAATAACTTTACATATGCTTTTATCACCTTTCATGTTTTGTTGGTTTTAAATATATTAAAGTTTCCCACCTTTAATTTTAAAGGAAGGAAATGACAAACTTTCGTATTTTATTGTTTTTGCAAAAATTATAAAAAATGCGGACTTTTCCCACTATAGTCTGTACTTTTTCGCTTATATTCTGAATCCTTTACTCTTTTGGGATTCTTCTATTGGTTTATGCAAATTATGTTTTGGTTTATTAAACTGTTTCTTAAACCATTCTCCGATTGGTTGCCTGTTTATGGTCAGTTCCAATTTATTCTCATCAACCGAATTTTTCTCAACCTTAAAAATGTCATTCTTGATGTCAAACTTACGTCTGTGTTCTTCGGAATAAATCCTACCATTGCATCTGATAGCTTCCTTTTTTGTCAAAAGACTGTTTATCATATCTTTGGTAAATCCGATGGCATAACATAGTCTTTCCATTCTCAACATTTCTTTGAGTAATGGAAACCAGTTGAATGCCTTTTCAAGAATGGTGTTCAATCGGGATATTTCCTTGTCTTTGGCTTCAAGCTCTTGATTATGTATTCCTTGCAGGTTACGAATCTGCTTGCCGTGCTGTTCCTGCATTTGTTGCATCTTAACTTTTAATTCATCAATGCCCTTGTCACGTTTGGCAATTTCATGACGTAAATTCTCGTTAGATTGTTCCAAATCTTTCAATTTACCGCTGCCGAAAAGAGAACCGACACCGCTGGTTATGGCAGCGGCTACATCGGTGGCTGCACTTTTGAGCTTGTCGGTGCGTATCTCTGCTTTTACCTGTCTTAGTTCCTGTTCAGCAAGGCTTACTTGTTGTTCCTTGTGTCGCTTGGTTTCCTCTATACGTTGCAGTTCGGTTTTCTGCTTCTCAATGATGAAGTCATTTCGTTCCAGATGCTCTTTACCTGTAACAGCTTTTGCCTGCCCACGTTCCATCAGGAGAATATCGGAAGCAAGGGTCTGCATGGTTGCCATATCCTCGTCATTGAGCTTTCGACTCTTTCCGGTTTCATGGTTCATCCATCGAATACGACATGAGCATGATAATTTGGTTTGAACCATCTGTTACCGACTTGGAAGCTCTCTTTGTCTTCCGCTTCCGGCTGACCGTTCAGCCAATGCCCTTCGTCTTTGTGCAGGAAAATTTGTAGTGGAGTGATGCCCCAGCGTCTTTGACACTCTTCACCGAATTTGCGTACATCAGCCAGCGTGGTGTCCGGTCTGATGAGCAATACTCCTTCACGGATGGGTGAACATCCCGCCACCTTGATAATCTTTCCATTCTTTCCCTTGCGTTCCCTTTCCTTTTCCTGCATGGCACGTCCGGTCTTTTCCTTGACCATTTGCTTGATATTGTCATAATGAGTTCGCAGTTCGGGAGTGCCGAAGTCGGGATTTATCCACTGTTCGTTATCGGTGGAAAGTTCGGGAACGACATAGATTCTGGATTCCCCGATATTACGCATATACTCGGCAGTCCTTCGGTTGTGCGCCTCGCTCGATGCGATGTTGCAAGGCTTGATATGTATGCTTGATTTTGTTGCCATAGCTTCTTCCTTTGTTTGTAATTGATTATTTTGCTCGCTTTCGCAGAGGGGTTCTTAGGGG
>NZ_BAKK01000053.1 GCF_000614145.1 Bacteroides faecichinchillae JCM 17102
GGGGTGTTCACCGGCTCGACGAATGTTCAGCCTTATAAGTATAATGGCAAAGAACTGGACAGGACCAATGGGCTGGATTGGTATGATTACGGAGCAAGGCAGTATGATGCGGTGATAGGGAGATGGCATGGGGTGGACCCGATGGCGGAAAAGTATTTCTCATTAAGTACATACAATTATTGCGGAAATAATCCTATATTATATATAGACCCTAATGGTTTATGGTTCCAAACTTCTTCAGGATGGTCTACTAATGATAAGAAAGATATATCAAGATTTCTAAATATGATTCAAATCGAAAATGATATGTACGGAACTGTTTCAAAAAATCAACTAAATAATTTTATTTATGAGGAATATAAAGGTACAGGAGGTAGATTGAGTGATGGAAGTATATTATTATCAGAAGTGAATGCTATTCTAAATAGACAGGGAGAATGGGATATTACCGAATCCCAAAAAATAAAAATGCTTCATGAAGTAAACCAATACAGTTCTTTTATACAAAATAATTATCATAGCAACCAACAAATAATGGGATTCAGTAATAATTGGAAGCATTTAATAGGTCCTTCTTTAATTCTTTTAGGACAGCCTATTCGAGCATTAAAACCTATTGGAGCATTAGGTTCAAAACCAGGTTCTTCGATAGCTTCCTATACATTGTCAAAAACTTTACCACAGCGCTTTACAAGTGTATTTGGGAAAAAAACAGGAACACAAATTGCAAAGAAAGTAGGTACCAATACTATTGGTCGAGCTATTGGTAGATTTGTACCTTATTTAGGATGGGGAATAACTATCACTACTACTTCGTTTAGTTTAGGGGAAAAATATGGACCAAGTACTTGGTATGGAAATAATGATTATAAATGGTTTGAATGAAAACAATAAATAAAAATGATATCTGCCAACAAATTATTGAATTTGTGGAAGAAGAACGATGGAATGGTCAATTTAGTCATGAAACAGACCTTGTAAAAGATTTAAAACTTAAAGGAGATGATGCCTATGAGTTTATTCTTTTATTTAGCAAAAAATTTAATGTTAATATATCCAAGTTTAATTTTGAAGAGTACTTTGATTCTGAAGGAGATCGGATATTGACAATAATATTAGACTTACTTCTAAAGCGAAAGAAAAAAATAAAGAAAAAAATAACGATTGGAGACTTAGAACGAGGAGGTAAAGAAGGAAAGTTAATTTAAGGTCTATTCTG
Source organism: Bacteroides faecichinchillae JCM 17102 (assembly GCF_000614145.1). Taxonomy (GTDB): domain Bacteria; phylum Bacteroidota; class Bacteroidia; order Bacteroidales; family Bacteroidaceae; genus Bacteroides; species Bacteroides faecichinchillae. Next base: position 1,220 of record NZ_BAKK01000053.1, read on the forward strand.
ATATTAACTGCTTTTATAAATAGATAATTAATATCAGAATAATGTCAACAATAGATAGTTAATACTTTTCTATAAAACCATAATACAAATGCTGTTTTTTAGTAAATATTATGCTTAATATTGAAAAGAACGATAAAAGTAGATAATACTACAGCTGGTCAGTTTTATTGAAAATAATAGAAATCTAACTATACTTCTCTCGGTGATTTTTTGTGTTTTATGCAAAATAAAAAAGTAAGCATCTTTGTGGTGACGAAACCATATAAAAGATGCTTACTTTAAATTTTTCCGAAGACGAAACTCAATTGGACAGTGCCAATGCGGATACGGAGTATACGTACGATGAGAATGGCAACCTGACTAAAGATTTAAACAAGAAAATTACGGGAATTCAATTAAATTGTCTAGATTTGCCTGAGAAGGTACAGTTTGAAAGTGGAAAAAGTATTTCGTACTTGTATGCAGCAGACGGAACAAAGATACGGACTACGCGCGTCACAGGCAGCACTACCCTCACCACCGATTACTGCAACAACGCGATCTATGAAAATGGAGTGCTGACCAAGGTGCTGACAGCAGACGGTTATCTGACTCCGGCGGATGCCAAACTCCACTATTTTATACAGGATCATCAGGGCAACAACCGGGTGGTAGTGGATAAAACCGGAAAGGTGGAAGAAGTCAATCATTACTATCCTTTCGGAGGGGTGTTCACCGGCTCGACGAATGTTCAGCCTTATAAGTATAACGGCAAGGAACTGGACAGGACCAATGGGCTGGATTGGTATGATTACGGAGCAAGGCAGTATGATGCGGCGATAGGGAGATGGCACGTGATGGATCCGATGAGTGAGAAATATTATTGCCGAAGCCCATATAATTACTGTAATAATGAACCTATTGGTCGAATTGATCCGAATGGAAAAGATTATTGGAGTACAAGTGACAGAGACCAGATTTTTGCTTTTATTAATGCTGTGGCTACTGGAAGTAAACAATTTGATTTTAGTAACTGGAAACATGCTACAGATGTAGATTTCATAGACGACTTAGTTTATAATGATGAAACGAAAAAGTTCTATAGCAGTTATGGAGAAATTGTAAATGGAGAAATCAATATAATAGGAGTCAGTTTTGATGCTAATATAAAACCTGTTACATTTTCAGGTATAGGATATAAAGGAGCATTCGTTTATGAACCTTTAGATGGTTTTATATTAAAAGCAAATCATTTCTTGGAAGGAACTAAATATTTTGATGGTATTTTTACTTGGAATGTAAACTTACAAGGAAGAATTACCGGAATAGCTCCTAAAATAGGTTTTCCACCACTGCCTGGAAAAGGATTTAGAGGGGGAAAAGTTAAAATGGGCCATCCTAAAGGGAAAATGCCTGGTGATCATACAAGACAAAATAAACAAGTTAAAACTTTGGCTAAAAAATATGGATTAGAAGATGACCAAGTTAAAATTTTGCACAGAGAAATCGGAGGTCAAGGCTATGGTTATCACGAAATAGAAGAATTAATAATTGAATTATTTAAATAGTATGGATTTTATTACAGAATTAAAAAAAAATATAGGTTGCAACATCGTATATAGCAGTTCTGGTGGAGGCAATTGTTCTATCATTCTCATGACGTTTGACAATGGAAATAGTGTGATGACATACTGCTATTGGGAAGTTCAGAAAAATGGAAAATTAATAGCAACCGCAGAAGATGATGTTACAGCTGTTACCGGTTTAGTAGCACAAACCATTCGACTTTTTGAGAATAAAAAAGTGTCAAACATTGAAATAGATGAATTTCTTAATTTATTTATAGAAGTAGATGACGGACTAACGTTACTTGTTTTTCGCGATGAATATAAAGACCAAGAAAAAACTGGCGATTATGAAGATTGGACATATTCAATTCCAAGTGAAGACTTAGTACTTTATGTAATGGAAGATTCAACAATTAAAGCTGGAAAATGTCATAGTTGGTCAAATTCGTTAGAATTATAGAAATAAATAAAACATAAGAGATGCTTTTATGTTTTATTAAAAATTTACTATAATATTACCCTGATATAAGTTGACTAGAAAATTAATCAATCTATGTCAGGGTATTTATTTCACATATATATTTGATCTGACTATAATTTTTAAATTGTATGAGGGTGTCCGAAAAGTCAGTTCCTTACTTTTTTAACTTACAATTTGTAAGTCGACAAAGAAGTATCATTCAATAAACTTGAAATTATTACCTCTTTTATCAGGGAATAATGGCAATTTCATTCTTTTACTTTTAAATTGTAAGTAACAGTAAGGGGCTATCCGACTTTTTGGACAGCCCCATTTTCTAAGATGGAGATATTTATAATAAACTAAGATGGAAAACAACTAATCATCCGCAAAAACCACTGAGCTATATCAATACCGTTTACAACTTTAAAGGAAATGTATTACAATGTCAGGTATTTTACACAGACGTACATTATACCGATGGAACGGCAACACCCTGTTACAATGGAAATATCAGCAGTATGAAGTGGAAAGCTGGAACCGAGACAATTTTCCGAGGTTATAAGTTCACGTATGACGGACTTTCCCGGTTGAAGAACGCCGTCTATGGAGAAGGAGCGACCCTTGTATCCAACCTGAACCGCTTCAACGAGCAAGTGACCGGTTATGACAAGCAGGGAAACATCCTGGGATTGTCCAGATACGGACTACGCGCGTCACAGGCAGCACTACCCTCACCACCGATTACTGCAACAACGCGATCTATGAAAATGGAGTATTGACCAAGGTGCTGACAGCAGACGGCTATCTGACTCCGGCGGATGCCAAACTCCACTATTTTATGCAGGATCATCAGGGAAACAACAGGGTGGTAGTGGATAAAACAGGAAAGGTGGAAGAGGTCAATCATTACTATCCATTCGGAGGAGTCTTCACCAGATCGACCAATGTTCAGCCTTATAAGTATAATGGCAAGGAACTGGACAGGACCAATGGGCTGGATTGGTATGATTACGGAGCAAGGCAGTATGATGCGGTGATAGGGAGATGGCATGGGGTAGACCCGTCAGGAGAAAAATATGCCAATTGAAGCTTGTATACTTACTGTAAAAATAACCCGATAATAAGAATTGATCCGAATGGGAAAGATGATTATGTAGTAAACAGAAATGGATATATTTATCTGATGCGAAAAACGAATAGCGCAGTAGACGTTTTGTATGCAAGCGGAATTAACGGTCCAAAAGCCACACAACTAGATCCGAGCTGGAAAAGTATCCAAGTGTCTGATAAATCTGTATTGGACGGATTCGTTAAGTCTCAAACTGGTCGAACTCTCTGGGACCGAATGGAATTTTCTTCAACCCATTCCATTTCTGATGCTGCCAATATTTTTTTATTTGCAACAGATAATACAAATGTTGAATGGACTTTAAAAGGTGGTTATATAAATGATAAAGAAACCTATATATTAGGAACAAATAATAACGAAAACTCTGTTACAAATATATATGGGCTAACTAATGTGGATAAGGCAATATATCCGGACTGTAGGAAAACGCTAAAAGTTTATCAATTTGATGCGTGGAAAGCCCATGTGTGTCTTATATGGCCTAAAAGTCTTCTTTCCGGATTCTGGTTTTATGTAGGCAGAGATGATAATGATGGTCAATTCATTTTACCGACAAACGCATTAAAATATAAAGACAAATACATCCTTTTCTATTCACAAGGGAAGAAAGCGATGGACGAAAAGAAAATATGTGAAATATTAGGCATTAAATCAGAACGTGATCTGCCGGAATATGAGGGGGAAGATACACGGGTATGGGTATATATGAAAGACAAGCGGTCAAACAAATCCACTTTTAAACAAATTGATAATAAGGTTAAGGACTATAAATACCCACAACTAAGATATTTTTATGGAGGAGAGCAGGACTCGGCCGTAATAGATATGGTATCAGACTTTTTTTATGTTCATGGAGATAGTGGGAAAATTGAAAGATTCTCTTCTCCGGATATGATATCAATTGACATATCAATATTCAATAAATCAGACTCTGCGCTTCTGGTGGGATTAGACCCGGATTTATACGGTAGCTTTATAATGAAAAATGGGAAACACTCCATGCCTTTGCATCCAAAGAATATAAATATACGGGTATATGACAGCTTTCATAAGATCTCTTCCGGATTATATTCAATTGATCCGCATGGAGAAATGGCCTTTGGCTTATCTACCGCAAAAGGACCTATTATTTTAGAAAACACACCTCCGCAAAAATATGCGCACAAATTATATGACTTGTTCTATGATTCTATCTTTTATGTTCCGAAACATCCTGTTCAAATACCCGATACGGTCCGAGGAATCCTATGGAATAAAGAGTTTAAAGTTTATACCCCCACTATTCTTGGCCGATATAATTTTTGGGTAAATGATAGTATATATAACATATACTCTGATAGGGAAACAGATAAATACGGAAGAGGAAAATGAAAATATAGCAATTTATTTGAAGAATAGTTGATCTTATACATATTGATGGGAAAAGACTGATTATAACAATAGAAAACCAGCATCTTTAGATGTTCTTTTTGGTCCTTTTTACTTGATTTTGTAACGAGTGTAAACTGAAAAAGACATCATAAATAGTTCTCAAATTCCATCTGAATAAATTTCAAACAGCTTCTAATATGAATATACAAAACTTTTTATCAAACTCAACAGGAAAAAGAGTTACTTAGGGGCAGTAGAAATTTAGTGGGGATAGGCATACAGTTTTGCAATCCTGAAAAGGAAGAACTTTTTATCCACAACACCATGCAGATTTGCCCTGAATAGTTTAGAAGCTGTTTCGAATTATAAAATCTTACCTACATAACTCTTTATACAGGTACATTATTTACCTGTAATAGGCTGATTACGTTATATTGGCAAAATCAACACATCTAAACAATCTGCTTTAATGAACCGGATCTGATATTACTTTTTACTGAAATCCCCATAAATAGGGCATCTTTTGTATATAATTAATTGATAATATTCATGAAAAAGTACTGTAGCAAATAAACAAATTACGGAAAATTTTAGTAATTGGAAGCGGCAATAGTGCCAAATAATGGGAAATAATCCCTTGGCATGATATCATTCAGGTGTAATTTTATTCAAGTTTTTCTGAATGCAAATCGGAAAACAAAGTATTGTGATATCGTGGCAGTTAGGGGAATTATTAAAATCAAAAGGAAGAAAATGGGGAATTTGATTTCATTTATGCAGAAAGTAGCTAATGAGCTACAAGCGAGTGGTAATTATGGTACTGCACATGTGTATAAGAGTAGTTTGAATGCACTTGTTGCATTTCATGGAAATGGCCACCTTCCATTTCGTAAAGTTACTCCTGAGTTTATAAAAAGTTTTGAAACACATCTACGGAGGAAAGGATGTAGTTGGAATACAGTCTCGACTTATCTGCGAACCTTGAGAGCGGTTTATAATAGGGCGATAAGGTGTCACATGGCAAACTATGTACCGCATTTATTCAAATATGTCTATACCGGGACACGAGCTGATCGAAAACGAGCATTGGACAATGGTGAGATGGCACAGCTATTAGATAATTCACCATCGGGTCTTACTACTCCTCCTTATCTGAAAAAGACGCACGCCTTATTTGTACTAATGTTTATGCTCAGAGGATTACCATTCGTCGATTTGGCTTATCTGAAAAAAAGTGATTTGAAGGAAAACGTGCTCACCTACCGTCGTCGGAAAACCGGACGACAGTTAAGTGTTACATTAACGCCGGAAGCAATGATATTGGTAAGAAGGTATATGAATACTGATCCAAGTTCTCCTTATCTGTTTTCCTTAATAACTGCTGATGAAGGTACCGAAGTGGCTTATCGAGAATATCAGCTAGCTTTGCGTAACTTCAATTATCAATTAACCCTACTTAAAAGGATTTTGGGATTTACTTCCAATTTAAGTTCCTATACAGCACGCCATACATGGGCTACGATGGCTTATTACAGCGAAGTGCATCCCGGCATTATCTCCGAAGCTATGGGACATTCATCTATTATGGTGACTGAGACTTATCTAAAACCTTTTAGAAATAAGAAAATAGATGAAGCCAATATTCAGGTGATTGCTTTTGCAAAACAATATATCAACCCTATAATTGCTTGAAATATAAAATGTTACTTAATAGGTAACGGGAATAAAACACGCTGCAAATATGGACATATTTCTGAAAACAAGCAAACAAATACCATATTATTTCTAATAAACTATTAAAAAAAAGAGTAAAATACACGAAACTACGGATTCTTTGTATTAACAGTCTATGAACCTTCTAATTTAAGCAAAGAATTCTTTTTCCCCTCATAGCATATCCTGGAATGAGGGAAATAATCTTTTTATATTTTTTGTCAGTAATCATCCGTCCAAACGCCTTGGAGGATGTCACAAGAGAAATTTGTCGTTACCTATTAAGTAACGGGAAAACTGCTAATAGCATTAGCAAATTAAAGGAATTTATTTTTTTAATTTATAAATTAAACGTTTTTTTGATTATGAACAAAAAGTATTTAAGCGTTATCCTATTTGGAGCCTTATTGACGGTTTCTATGGGGACTTTTACGTCTTGTAAAGACTATGATGACGACATCGATAGTCTGGATCAACGGATCACTTCCGTTGAAAAAAGTTTGGAGGACCTTAAAGCTCGGATTAATGCGGGTGCCGTTATTACAAATGTAACATCTACTGCTAATGGAGTTACTGTAACACTGAGTGACAACAAAACATTTGAGCTAAAGAACGGTACGAACGGAACTAATGGAACCGATGGTACGAACGGAACCAACGGTACAGTTGTTACTATCGGTGAGAATGGGAACTGGTTCTTTGACGGCAAAGACTCCGGTCTGCCTTCTCGTGGTATACAGGGTGAAGCAGGTAACGATGGTAATGATGGCAATGATGGTGTTTCTGCACCTACTATTTATTATTATCCGGGAACTGATGGCGCAGAAGCTGGTTTTTGGGTAAAAATGACCAAAGCTGTTGATGGAAAAGAAACGAAAGAAGTAACTACCATCCCTTGTATTCCTGAAGGAAAAGAAGCTGTTTCTGCCATTTGGGATACAGAAAATGGTTATCTTATTCTTAATAACGTAGATAAAAGTGAAGGTCCTGTTAAGATTAAATTGACAGATACTCTTCGTTCATTGGCTTTTGTACCTGAAACGATTGACACGAAGCTAGGTATGGGAGTTATTGACTTCTATTCTCTTCTGGTATATAATAATACAAGTAAGAAGAATGAATTTTTGGTATCAAACAATCCTCTTGTTACTTATCGCTTGAATCCTCAAAACGCAGATGTGAAAAACGTAGAATGGTCTTTCATTGATCGTGTTGTAGAAACTCGTGTAGCCGGCGACAATGAATCTTTGCTTAAGATTATGAATGCAAAAAAAGGTGAAGAGGGTGGCATGATTTTCCAACTGCAATCAACAAAGACTTTGGATTATCTAAAAACAAACCAAGAAGCTATTTTTGCTCTGAAAGCAACTAATAAAGAAGATGCTACTGAAATTGTATCAGACTATGCAGTAGTCAAAGCTTCTGAACTAAAAGAATATGGTATTGCTAAGATCAAAGATGGAAAAGCAACAACTACACCAGTATCTTACTATCCCACTACAGTACCTGCACTTAATGTTCCAGCTGACGTAGAATTTATCTATACAGGTGAATTAAATCTAAGTAAGATTACAGAAGCATGGGCTAAAGAAATTGAAAAATCTCTGGCTTCTATTGGTGTGGAAAACATTACTTATGAATATGCTAAACCAGAAAAATATCTGGGAAGTGATGGAAAGACTAATCAACAACAGTTTGTAACAGCCCCTGATAAGAACGGTGTTGTTGTCGTTGATAAAGCATGGTTAGCTCAAGGTACTGCTTCTGTTGGTCGTACTCCGATCTTTACTGTGACAGCAAAAGTGAATGGCACTGTTGTTGCAAGTGGTTATGTTAAAGCAGAAATAACAGCTGTTGAATCTGTAGAAAAAGGTGACTTGCCTATTGCTGTTGCATTAGGAAATATTGAATATTCTTCTATCGCCACTCCTTATAATAAATACGAATTATCATGGGATAGAGCCAATGCTGAAATTTATGACGTATTGGGTATGACTAAGGAAACATTCCAGCAGAACTATTATGAAACTTATAATGTAACTCAAGAGACAGGTGTAACTGCTAGCGGCTGGACCTATGCATCCAATTCTACTACCGAAACTGCTATGGCATGGATTGAAATGACTCCTAAAGTGCTTCTCGGTGAAGGAACGGCAAAAGTTACATACACTGCGAAAAATAACTTCGTGAATAAGAATGTAGTTATTACATTTACTTACAACGTAGTTCATACAAAAGCATTCCCTGAACTGAATCCTGATTATCTGATTGGTACTAACATTGTTCAGGTTAAGGGTAAGATGGTAGGCAACTCATGGAAACTTGTAAGTGAAATGAAGGAACAGTTCAAGAATTACATGAGCGGTTATCAATTGCCGGGCAACCACACTAAACTTTACTTCCGCTTGAAAGGTACAAATCAGACTGGTGCTTCAATCTCCGGTACAGATTATAAAGATCAGGAGATTAAATTGACTACTCCGTTTGCTAAGAATGAAACTTCTCGTGACTACAATATTGAAATGGTAGCTGACTTATCTAATGGTAAGGAATGCGTTAAAGAATACGTAGTTCGTTTCGTTCGTCCGTTCAACGCTACAGTTGATGCTATGACCCTGAAAACTTATATGGCTAACCATGACTCCAAAGATCTTGCAAGTCTGGTAGTTATTAAAGATAGAGACGGTAAGACAGTTTATGAAAAGGGTGCTTATACCACATATGGAAAAGACACTTATAAACTTGACCAAGCTAATATCACCTTTGGTTATGGATTAAAAGCCGATGCTTCTTTCGGTGATAAGCTGACAATCGCTGGTTCTACAATCGATTGGTATAATGGCGGTAATGATTTACAGCTAAATAAGTCTGCTAAATCTGTAGTAACTATTACTATCCCTGAAATAGCAACTATTGAAGCTGAAGGTAATATTACTGTTTTGTCTACTGAAAATAGTAAGAACTGACACAAAATCGGTAGAAATACTGATCTGTGATAGGAAAAACGAAGGGTATTAGCAAGAACAATACCCTTCCTAATTAAACTTCAAAGAGTATAAGTCTGTTCTTGCGAAAGCCCAGACTTTATAACTTACTCTTTACCGAGGATACTCTTGTTCCCCATGAGTATCCTCTTTTTTTATACCATACCAACAACTATTTAATCCTAGATAAAATAATCTTTAGATACTCTACTGCAATAATTCGGAAATCACACTACGATTCTTTACTACTTCAAAATGGTTTTCTAATAAACAAATTTATTTTGTGCAATAAAATTAGAGTAAATTCGGTTCGTAAGCATTATCTTTGTGCAATTATACAAGTTATTAAGAATAATAGATCTCAACTAAGCATACAATTAGTTGATTATAATTAATAGATTTAGATTAATATGGCATTGCAATGTGGTATTGTCGGACTACCGAACGTAGGTAAATCGACACTTTTCAACTGTTTGTCGAATGCAAAAGCACAGGCGGCAAATTTTCCTTTCTGTACAATCGAACCGAATGTAGGTGTAATCACTGTTCCCGATGAGCGTTTAAATGCGCTAGCAGAACTGGTTCACCCTCAACGAATCGTTCCTACTACAGTAGAAATCGTAGACATTGCCGGGTTGGTGAAAGGTGCAAGCAAAGGCGAAGGATTGGGAAATAAGTTCCTTGCTAATATCCGCGAGACAGACGCCATCATTCATGTGCTCCGCTGTTTTGATGACGACAATGTGACACACGTAGACGGAAGTATTAATCCAATCCGCGACAAAGAAATCATCGACTATGAACTTCAGCTAAAGGATCTGGAAACAATCGAAAGCCGCATCCAAAAAGTACAGAAACAAGCACAGACCGGTGGTGATAAAGCTGCCAAGCAAGCTTACGATGTTCTTGTTCAATACAAAGAGGCTCTCGAACAAGGTAAGTCTGCACGTACTGTAACCTTTGAAACTAAAGATGAACAGAAGATTGCACACGAACTGTTTCTACTGACTAGCAAACCTGTAATGTATGTATGTAATGTAGACGAAGCCAGTGCAGTGAATGGCAACAAATATGTAGATATGGTACGTGAAGCAGTGAAAGATGAGAATGCTGAAATTCTGATTGTAGCTGCCAAAACAGAAGCGGACATTGCCGAGCTTGAAACATATGAAGACCGCCAGATGTTCCTTGCCGAAGTAGGACTCGAAGAATCGGGCGTAGCACGCCTTATCAAATCAGCCTACAAACTGCTAAACCTCGAAACTTACTTTACAGCAGGAGTACAAGAAGTACGTGCATGGACTTACGAGAAAGGATGGAAAGCTCCACAATGTGCCGGAGTCATTCATACAGATTTTGAAAAAGGATTTATCCGTGCAGAAGTAATCAAATACGAAGATTTTATCAACTACGGATCGGAAGCAGCTGTGAAAGAAGCCGGAAAGCTGGGTATTGAAGGAAAGGAATATATCGTGCAAGATGGGGATATCATGCACTTCCGTTTCAACGTTTAACAACTTTAATGAGGAGTGGTGAACTTGGTTTATTCACAATTCATCATTCTTCATTTTTAATTTTTCATCTATCATGAAATATCTTATCGCAGGAACCGGTGGCGTCGGTGGCAGTATTGCAGGATTTCTATCACTCGCCGGAAAAGATGTTACTTGTATTGCTCGCGGAGCTCATCTGCAAGCCATACAAACAAACGGTCTGAAACTGAAATCAGACTTAAAAGGAGAACATACACTCGCCATACCGGCGACAACCGCAGAAGAATTTAATGAGAAAGTAGATGTCATCTTTGTTTGTGTCAAAGGCTATTCCATTGATTCCATTACTGAACTTATCAAAAGAGCCTCACATGAGAATACGGTTGTTATCCCTATTCTGAATGTCTATGGAACTGGTCCACGCATCCAGCGTCTCGTACCGGGTGTTACGGTACTTGATGGTTGCATCTACATTGTCGGCTTCGTTTCCGGTATAGGTGAAATCACTCAAATGGGAAAGATTTTCCGTTTGGTTTATGGAGCACATAAAGGTACTAAGGTTGCTCCAGGCATTCTGGAAGCGATACAGAAAGATCTCCAGGACAGTGGCATCAAGGCTGAGATTTCTCCGGATATCAACCAGGATACATTTATCAAATGGTCGTTTATCTCAGCAATGGCTGTTACAGGAGCCTATTATGATGTCCCTATGGGCGAAGTACAGAAGCCTGGAAAAGTGCGGGATACATTTATTGGACTCTCTAAGGAAAGTTCCGAATTGGGACGCAAACTAGGAGTTGAGTTTCCGGAAGATCCAATTAGTTATAACCTGAAAGTCATCGACAAGCTCGATCCTGAAAGTACCGCGTCCATGCAAAAGGACTTGGCGAAAGGACATGAATCCGAAATTCAAGGCTTGTTATTCGATATGATTGCAACTGCAGAAGAACAAGGAGTGGATATCCCTACTTACCGCATGGTTGCTGAGAAATTTACTAAACGTTAATTGTAAAACCGTAAACCAATATACAAAATGAATACCTTATTACTATCTATCAATTGGAATCCGAATCCCGAATTTTTCAACCTGTTCGGCATTTCTATCCGTTATTATGGAATCTTGTGGGCAATAGGAATCTTCTGCGCTTATTTCATTGTTCGTTACCAATATCGGGATAAAAAGATAGATGAGAAGAAATTCGATCCTCTCTTCTTCTATTGTTTTTTCGGTATTCTGATTGGTGCCCGTCTGGGACATTGTTTGTTCTATGATCCAAGTCATTATCTGACCAGTGGAAAAAGATTCATAGAAATGTTTATTCCAATCCGGTTCTTGCCGAGTGGAGGATGGAAATTTACAGGCTATGAAGGACTCGCCAGTCATGGTGGAACACTCGGTTTAATTATTGCACTCTGGTTATATTGCCGTAAAACGAAGATGCATTACATGGAAGTAGTGGACATGATTGCCGTTGCTACCCCACTCACTGCCTGCTGCATTCGTCTGGCAAACCTGATGAACTCTGAAATTATCGGTAAGCCGACAGATATGCCTTGGGCATTCGTTTTTGAACGAGTAGATATGCTTCCCCGTCATCCGGGACAACTCTATGAGGCTATTGCATACCTGATTCTATTCTTCATCATGATTTTCTTGTATAAAAAATACAATAGGAAATTACACCGAGGCTTCTTCTTCGGACTTTGTCTGGCTTATATCTTCACGTTCCGCTTCTTTATCGAATTCGTAAAAGAAAATCAGGAATCATTTGAAGACGATATGATGTTCAACATGGGACAATGGCTAAGCATTCCGTTCATTATTGTCGGAATTTATTTTATGTTCTTTTACGACCGCAAAAAAGTGTCGGAAAGATAAAGCATATATAAACATAGAAATCCGGAAGAGGAGAGAGGAGAATTAAACAATGAAAGGGATATACCCCTTATTTGCCTCTAATAATCCTCTTAATATCACTTAGCTTATTCAATGCCTCAATTGGAGTTAGATTATTTACATCCAGATTCAGAATTTCATCACGAATTTGGCAGAGTATCGGATCGTCCAATTGGAAAAAGCTCAATTGCATTCCTCCCCGGTTTTCACTAACTTCAGCCAATGGTTTACCACCAATTCCTTGTTGGCGATTATCCGATTCCAACTCTTTCAGAATCTCATTCGACCGCTTCACAATACTTTTTGGCATACCCGCCATTTTTGCTACATGAATACCAAAAGAGTGTTCACTGCCTCCTCGCTCCAACTTACGCAGGAAAATTACCTTATTATCCACCTCTTTGACAGACACATTATAATTTTTGATACGCTTGAAGGATTTCTCCATCTCATTCAATTCATGATAGTGCGTAGCAAACAAAGTCCGGGCTTTTGCCCTCGGATGTTCATGAATATATTCTACAATCGCCCAAGCAATAGAAATACCATCATACGTAGAAGTACCACGACCTAACTCATCAAAAAGAACTAAACTACGGGAAGATATATTGTTCAATATATCAGCTGCTTCGTTCATTTCCACCATAAAAGTAGACTCACCCACTGAAATATTGTCACTGGCTCCTACTCTGGTAAATATCTTGTCAACTAATCCGATCTGTGCACTTTCTGCCGGAACAAATGAACCGATTTGTGCCAACAATGTAATCAACGCCGTCTGTCGCAAGAGTGCTGATTTACCGGCCATGTTCGGACCTGTAATAATAATAATCTGTTGTGTACTATTATCCAACATCACATCGTTTGCAATATACTTTTCTCCGATCGGAAGCTGTTTTTCAATCACCGGATGGCGCCCCTGGCGGATATCCAGAACTTCATTATCTTCAATTACCGGACGGATGTAACGATTCTCACAAGCAACATTGGCAAATGACAACAAACAATCCAAACGGGCAATCTGATTTGCATTAATTTGTATCTGAGGGATAAATTCTGTCAATGCCTGTACTAAGTCTGTATAAAGTTGAGTTTCCAAAACTAGAATCTTATCTTCCGCTCCCAGTATCTTTTCTTCATATTCTTTCAGTTCCTGTGTAATATAACGTTCCGCATTGACCAAAGTCTGTTTACGAATCCATTCCTGAGGTACTTTCTCTTTATGTATATTACGGACTTCAATATAGTAGCCGAACACATTATTATAAGCCACTTTCAGACTAGGAATGCCGGTCAGTTCACTCTCCCGTTGCTGAATCTGCAACAGATAATCTTTTCCCGTAAACGAAATACGGCGCAAATCATCCAACTCTGCATTAACGCCATCCTTTATCACACCACCTTTATTGACCAGCAATGGCGGATCGTTTTTAATCTCTTTATCAATCCGGTCGCGAATAGATATACAAAGGTTCAACTGTTCACCAATACTATTCAGACTTGCATTATCTGCTTCCATACATGCCTGTTTAATAGGCTCGATGGCCTGCAATGCCACCTTCAACTGAACTACCTCACGAGGAGACACACGTCCTACAGCAACTTTCGAAATGATTCGTTCCAAATCGCCAATCAAATGTAATTGTTCCTCTATTAATTCCTTAAAATCAGGCTGTCGAAAAAAATACTCCACCACATTCAAGCGGTCATTAATCGGCTTTACATCTTTCAATGGGAATACCATCCAACGCTTCAACAAACGAGCTCCCATCGGACTGATAGTTTTATCGATCACATTTAACAAACTGCTCCCCCCATCATTCATACTGCCAATCAACTCAAGACTTCGGACAGTAAACTTATCCAGACGAACATATTTATCCTCTTCGATGCGGGAAAGCGCAGTGATATGACCGATTTGAGTATGCTGTGTCATCGTCAGGTATTGCAAGATAGCTCCTGAAGCAATAATACCATTCTTCAGATGTTCTACCCCGAATCCTTTCAGATTCTTCGTTTCAAAATGTTTCAATAACTTCTCACGGGCTGTGGTCTCTGTAAATACCCAGTCATCCAGTTCAAAGGTAAAGAACTTGTTACCAAAGTTACCTTCAAACATCAAACGTTTTCCTCGTTCGAAAAGCACCTCTTTGGGAGCGAAGTTATTTAGCAGTTTATCCACATAATCAAAAGGCCCCTCAGCCGTAAGAAATTCACCGGTAGATATGTCAAGGAAAGCCACTCCACAGGAAGCCTTTCCAAAATGAACGGCAGCCAAGAAATTGTTTTCTTTATAATTCAGTACATTATCATTGATAGAGACCCCAGGAGTAACCAACTCAGTAATACCACGTTTCACCAACTTCTTCGTCAGTTTCGGGTCCTCCAACTGGTCACAAATGGCAACACGCTTTCCGGCACGAATCAATTTCGGCAAATAAGTATCGAGCGCATGATGAGGGAAACCTGCCATTTCAATTGTCTTGCCTTTTCCGTTAGCACGTTTTGTCAGTGTTATTCCCAGAATCTCGGCTGCCACAATAGCATCCGTTGAATATGTTTCATAAAAGTCACCGCAACGAAACAGCATCACTGCATCCGGATGTTTAGCCTTCAAATCCAGAAACTGTTTCATCATAGGGGTAAGCACTATTTCTTCTTCGCTCACGGTTCTCTCCTTTTCTTCTTTTAAGGTAAATAATTCAGATATCGGAGCAAAGATAATTGTTTTCCAGCAGAGAATCAACGGAATCCTTCTTTTCAATATTCAAAATTTATGTTGAATTCTTTAATAAAAAGAGAGTTTTTTCTTAATAAGTAGGCGAAATATCTTAAAACGTGTTACAAAACATACTTTTTTATTTGGATAATTTGCTAATGTCATAAAAGTCCGTACCTTTGCAATGTGTTTTTCATAGTATTAGATTTAAGGTTAACAAAGGTTGGAGCAAGGCGTTGCTCCTTTTTTATGTCCATACGTTTCCTTCTATTCTTTCTATCAGTTATTATTATCTTCCTAAAGCATGTACAGGAACCTGATAAAAGAAGTACTAGAGTCAGTTGAAAGAAGTACTAGAGTTGCTTAAAAGAAATATAAGAGTCAACTGAATGTTGTACAACAAGGAAACAAGAGATGTACTTCATTTGAAGGAAAGATAGACTTGAAAAAACAACCACTCCTTTTTACTCACTTGATTGCTACTTTCCATAAAAACAATGAAGCAATATAAATAAATTGACTACTCTATCTGATTAAAACAATCGCTTTTTTATAAATTCCTAAGTATATACTTTTCCAATCTATGGGAAGTTTATTTCCAAACATTTCGATGTTTTTTTAAAACATAATGATGTTTAGAAACAAACTTCTCAATATTTTTAGGAAAATAATGCTTATCACCAAAAACGAAAACACTTTTTTCTCTGTCATGTTTTTCAGTACGTCGCTATCAATCAGCAAAATACAATGAAGGATCTTTATGACGATGAAGCACATCCTATATTTTCCATAAAAAATGTTTCTGTATGCTTATTCCTTTCGTCGTAGATCCTGAAAAAAGGATGACGCAATGCAACAGATTGTATATCATAAAGATACGCCAAAGCATGACGATGACTGAAAGTGAAATCACATTGATAAAATGAATCAAATCAGTATATTTCCGACTTATTCAATATTGTTACTTCACTACTACTTAATATGTTTTATCACATTTTTTATTAAATACATAAACACAACGTAAGCTTTATCAAATTCTATAAATTATATTAAATCCAAATATTCACCCATTCATTAATGATTTTTATAAAGAAGCAAAAGAGATAACACCTACAAAAACACACGATCTTATAATAAATATTAGCATTTTTCTTGTTTATGTTAGATAATAACAATATTTTTGTATTTACATAAATCTAATTTATATAATTATGAATAAAATTCCCATTTTTTTACTAGTGTTACTTTTTGCATTTCTTTTACCATTATTTGCAAATGCTCAAGCAACAGTGAAAGGTATTGTTACCGACGAAAGTGGAGAACCATTAGTTGGCGTATCTATTCGCTACAAAGAAGCTCCCCAAGTTGGTGTTACCACAGATATGGACGGTAAATTCTCCATTAAGGAAACAGAAGAAGGTAAAACTCTTGTTTTCTCCTACGTCGGTATGAAGAATATAGAACACCTGATAAAAGGGACAACAAACTTTATCAAAATTATAATGGAACCTGAAGCAAGTGAATTGGATCAGGTTGTTATCACCGGATACACCCAGACTACATTTAAGAAAATGACTGGTTCTGTCGGAGTGATAACCGCCGACCAGTTGAAAGACCAACCTCAACCGACTATAGATGCTCTCATGCAAGGTAAAATTGCAGGTGTGGCTGTATCTGCTATAAGCGGACAGCCGGGAAGCACTCAAAAGATTCGTATCAGAGGTACAAATACACTCACAGGAGACGGTGAACCGCTATGGGTAATAGATGGAGTACCTATGCAGGCAAATACCTCAGATATGCCCAGTAGTTCTGAAATAAAATCCGGTCAATTTGATGACTTGTTTATGAATGGTGTAGCCGGTATCAACCCAAGTGATATTGAGAGCATTACTATTCTGAAAGACGCCTCCGCAGCAGCTATTTACGGTTCGCGGGCGGCCGGTGGTGTAATTGTTGTTACTACCAAAAAAGGAAAAGCAGGAAAAGTCAAAATAAACTATTCGGGCAATGTGTCTGTTACAATGGCCCCCGAACGAAGTTTTTCTTTGATGAATGCACGAGAGAAATTGGCGTATGAGCAAGGATTATGGGATGAATTCTCAGCTCCAGATTTTGAAGCTGGTAAAACAGATTATCCAGTAGTTGGTTTGGTAGGTATTATTCGTGCTGGCAAAGGAAGATTTACCGGATGGACCAAAGATCAACAAGATGCTTACATCGATGAATTGAGTAAAACAAATATGGATTGGTATAATGAATTGTTCCATAATAGCACTTCCACTACTCATAATCTGTCAATTAATGGTGGTGGTGACAAATACACCTATTATACTTCGCTAGCATATACCAATAATACAGGTCTATTAAAGAATAACAGTTATGACCGTTATAATCTGACAACTAACCTATCAATGAATCCCAATGAGAAGGTAAAAATTGATTTCGGTGCAACTATGTCCTACCAATCTTCTAAGTCTCCAGCTTTAAACAGCTTCGATCCTTTTAAATATGCCTATTTCGCTAATCCATACGAAAGTCCATATAATGAAGATGGTAGTTATCGGGCAGACGAAACATATTATGCTTTGGGAGAATTTAACAACAATAAAACAAAAAAGAAGATAATTCCAGACTCTGGATTTAATGTACTTCGAGAAATGAACGAAACTTCTTCACGTACAAAAAATGTACAAACAATGGTTCGTGCAGGAATTGATTATACAATCATCAACGGTCTACGTTTTGTTGGACTAGCTTCATACACTTATTCAACTAATCGATTAAAAGAAATCTATGGTAAAAACACCAAATCTGCTTTAGACAATCGGCTTTCTGTAGACAATAACACTAATAAAGAATATGCTTCTATCCTGCAACGTAATGTAGACAATGATAGTTATATGGCTCGAGGACATTTTGCATATGATAGCTCTTTTGGCGACCATTCCATCTCCCTAATCGCAGGTGCAGAACTTCGCGGAAGTAAATCAAACGGTTTATACAGTAAACGGTACGGATATGATGATATTACGGGAAATGCAATTACTCCTCTGCCAGATGACCCAACAGGAGTAGGATATGAAAAGTTAAAAGCTTACTTGGCTGCTATCGACGCTTCCAATGGAGAAACATGGAGTGAGCAAAGGTTTGCCTCTTTCTATGCTTCCGCAGATTATTATTACAAAAGTAAATATGTAGTAAATGCTTCTTTCAGAACTGACGGAAGTTCTAATTTTGGTAGTGATAAACAGTTTAATCCAAACTGGGCAGCTGGTGCTGCATGGAATATTAGTGAAGAGGACTTTATGACTTCTTTCAAATCTGTATTAAACAGATTAACTCTTCGAGTAGCAACTGGATTCACAGGAAATATTAACCGTACCGTTAGTCCTCAAATGATAGTCAGTTATTATGATGACTACCGAAACGTCTCTAACAACATCTATCACATAGGAAAAGTAGTTAGTCCCCCTAACCCCAATTTACGTTGGGAAAAAACACAAGATATAAAAGTTGCCCTTGACTTCGGAATGTTCGACGAACGTCTGACAGGTATTATAGAAGGATATTATAGAAAAAGTAAAGACATTGTGACCAATGTACAGGTGCTAAGTACTACAGGATTTACCAAACAAAAATATAATTCTGCCGATATTGCAAATAAAGGAATAGAAGCCACATTGAATGGGACTCCTGTTAAAACCAAAGATTTCAGTCTGTCTCTTTCCGCCAATTTCGCTTACAATCAAAATAAAGTAGTAAAATATAAACCTGCATATAAATCTATGGCATTAAGTGACTTATGGGAAGGTTATCCTGTTAATGCTATCTATAGTGGTAAATACACTGGCATTGACCCAGAGACAGGACTTTACACCTATCAATTGCGACCTGATGCAGAAATACATACAGCTACTGATTTGAATAAGCCCGACAATTACCGATATTACTTAGGCACCAATGAAGCTCCTATAACAGGAGGTTTCAACGTAGCAGCCGAATATAAAGGTATCCGGTTAAGTATAAATGGAACTTTCGCTACAGGTGCTAAGGCATATGAATATATTCAGTCACCTGCTTCATATAGTAGCGTATATGATAGCGATAAACTTACTTACAATGAGCCTATACCAGTATTTCAAAATGATCTATTTGCGCAACATCTTAATGTTCCTAAAGCAGCGGCAGATCGTTGGACAAATAACAATACTGATGGTACATATCCACGTGTGTGGAATCCATTTGGAGTATCTTATGGATTCAGCTATTACAACCCAATGCATCCAGAAATTACACGAGGAGTTTATCTTGTCAATTTATCTTATGTCAGAATAAAGAATATAATTTTAGGATACACACTACCTAAAAAATTGATAAGTAAGTCCTTCCTCTCTAATGTAGATTTTTCTTTGTCACTGAATAACTTCTTCACGTTCACCAATTATTCAGGCATGGATCCTGAAACTCCAGGTGCTACTTATCCGATAAGTCGTTCTGTGATGTTTAGCGTAAATGTAGGATTTTAAAAAATAATAAGCAATGAAAAAAAAACTATTCATATTTATCTATTGTAGTTTAATCGCATTATTGACCTCTTGCAGCAACTACTTAGATGTACAGCCTAAAGGTCAGATTATTCCTAAAACAGCAGAAGACTTTTCCACTATTATCCATTATTGGCTAGATCAAATAGAAAAAGGAGCAGATGACGTCATAATCTCCAGTTCTGCAGAAAAAGTGACTTTAGAAACATTTGCAGAAGATTTGAATGCAACTCTAGCCAGCAATTACAGTTATACAAATATTTATGTAGGAAGTGCTATAAATAAAAATCAAAATTTTTATCAAACTCTTTATTCTGTTATTAAAGATTGTAATATGATAATAGGTAATATGGAAGACACTGAATCTGAATTAGCTAGAACATTACTAGGGACAGCTTGGAGCATCCGATCTATTTGCTATTATAATCTTATGCTACGCTATTGTGAGCCATATCGTCCAGAAACAGCAATTGAGACTTTAGGCCTACCATTAGTCAATGAGTTTAATATGGAAGACAAGCCTGCACGTGCTAACTTGAAAGAGACTGCGGAATTTATAGAGAAAGGACTTCAGAAAGCTATTTCTTACAACGTTGTTAATGAAGATTTCCTCTTTACTTCATCAGTAGCAAAAGCCTATCTGGCACGTTTACTCTTTTGGACACAAGATTGGAATAATGCTATCACTTATGCCAAAGAGGTATTAGAAAAATATCCTATGCTGGAAGCTAATGAATTTGTGGAAGCAATTAACCAGAAACAAAAGAAGACACACAATGTCATTATCCGTTCATTTACAGAAGATGACAATATAGGGGCGCTAAATTATAATACAGCTCAATCAGATATCAGAAAACGTCCAGTAGACAAAAATCTAATAGACTTATTTGCAATCACTCCTAATGATATACGTCAAACCTGTAGCTATGATTCAAAACGATTAGTAACAAAAGTTGTTACCAGCAAATTACGCAGTGAGGAGCTTTGTCTTATTATAGCTGAAGCTTATGCACATCTTCCCAATAAAGAGGCAGAAGCATTAAATTATTTAAATCTGTTACGTTCCAAACGAATTACTCAAGATTATACAGCTTACACCATGAATGATCTGCCCGAAGTCTTTCCACAACTGATAACAACTGATGCGACTGGTACTCCTTTAACTAAACTAATGTCTGCTATTCTTTGTGAGCGCCGGAAAGAGATGTTTGTAGAAGGTGATCGTTGGTTTGAACTAAAGCGTAACGGATGTCCCGAATTCTGGATTGCAGCTAATGGTAAGAAATTCATTACAGAAAAATATCTTTATTCTTATCCTATCCCCAAAACAGATATTAATTTATTTCCCGGATTAATCATCCAAAACCCAGGGTACGAAAAATAATTTACTCATTTATAAATATAGACGATTATGAAAAGAATTTTATATACATTCATTTTTATCATTACTTGTTCTTTTACCCTTTTTCTTTCTTGTGATAGTCCGGAAGAACTGACACCCAAAGTAGATGATAAAACAAATGACTATCTAATTCCTACTGGAAGTATTTTGAGTGCACAAGACCGCCAGGAAGTTGAAGCTTTGTGGGATGAATATAACAATGCCATTAACCAATAAAAGCGATAAAAATGAAAATAATATTTAGAACATTAAGTAACTTTCTACTAATAGCTATCTTAGCTATTTTAGTCGCATCTTGCAGTGATGAGGATTCGTCCACTGCGAAATTATCTTTTAGTCGTTCGATATACATACTGCCTTCTACTGGTAACTTGACGGTAGAACTAAAAGCAACACTCGCTCCTGAATCAGATTTAAAAGTTCCTATAAATATAGAAGGAACAGCAGTACTAGACGAGGATTACGAGATCTCTGCTAAAGAATTCATAATCAAAGCAGGAGAGACAAGCGCTACTCTGACTCTAACTCCCAAAAGTAATTTAACTGCTAATCGAGAAATTCGCCTTTCTATTAATCCGGTTACCGGATATGCACTGGGTGATAAGAAAGTAGCGATTATTCCTGTAGAAGTGAAAGAGCGGATTATGTATACTTTCAAACCTACGAAGTTTCGCTTATTAAGTGAAATCGACATATTTGTAGAGTTGAATGGCGAAAATAGTGGTACTAGTTTCAAAGCTCCTACGAACATTGTATTGCCTTTGGAAATAGACCCAGCCAGTACTGCCGAATTAGATGGTGACTTTGAATTGGAGAATGGAATAACATCCATTACTATTCCTGCGGGGTCTTCCTACACTCATTTTAAGATAAAAATAAAAGAAGATGCAGATGATTTTGTTGGAAAGACTGCAATTTTAAACTTAAAAGTACCTATTGATAACCCAGAACTTTACTATCCAGGGTCATTTGTATCATACAATATAAAATTAGATCAGTTAAGATTTACAGATATGCTAGGTAAATGGAAACCTGTAGAAATTAAAGATAAAGATAACTACATATATATCGACATACCTGAAGAAGACTGGGCAAACAGCCTGCCTGAACGCAACGGAACAAATGACTACTTAGAATTTGCGCAGGATGACGGAATAGATAAAATAATTCCTCACTTAACAGGTGATCTGAAAAACTTTTTCTGTAACCCTCAGGGGCACACTATCATATTCGATCATATAGAAAAAGGGCTTTATAATTGGGTAGCTGATCTAGAATATGATGTCCCTTATTTCATGATCTCACAAGTTAATAGTTGTTTTTCTAAAAGAAAAACTGTACTTGGTGATGTATTTATTGGATTAGATAAGATAGATGATAATAATATCGTTATTTATTTCCACGATTACATACCAACTGATTTCTTTAGTTCAACATTTGAAATGTTCGATTATGAATTTGATGCAGATTTCTTTGGTATCACTTATGCTTTCACTCGTGTAGAAGAATGAAAAACTAACAATTAAAAA